>NZ_CAJYOJ010000051.1 GCF_913776295.1 uncultured Pedobacter sp. | reverse complement strand
TAAAGTTATTAAAGAATTGCACGGATATAGTTAGATCCAATAGAAGCTTCAAAAGAATTAAGGTCTATAAAGAAAAGAGAAAACCTCTGATGTACAAAGGGATATAGCTTAACTTAACGACATTGGGTGGGCGGTTGCAGCGGTACCCTGCAGCAACGAGGTACGAGGAAGCGAAGCGTACAAGCAAAAAGCGGGAAGAAACGCTATTTTGCGCTCAGGCACTGCGCTACAAATAACAGCTATGTTTCGCTATGAAATGAAACCTAGTTTATCTCCTTAATCTTTGTTACCAAAAAGATAATCAGCATACCAAACACGGAAATAATCCCGAAAGAATAGCGTAAGCTGGATAGCTGGGAAATATAACCTATTAACGGTGGACCAAATAAAAAGGCAAAATAACCGATACTCGAAACCATGGTAATGGCTTTACCGGCTGGTACCTTTTTATTATTGCCCGCTATGCTATATACCATAGGTACTATACTCGAAACACCCAGGCCTATAAGCATAAAACCAAAAATAGCGACAAGAAGATTCGGGAATATTACGGCAAGCGCCATACCTATTGATATAATGGCGCCGCTAATTTGCAGAAGATTTTTCCGCCCGAACTTACCAATTAAAAATACACCCATAAACCTCCCGCTGGCCATCATAAACATGAATGATGAGTAACCGATAATGGCCTTATTGTGAGGCAACTTTACTACATCCTCAAAATAAATTGCACTCCAATCGAACATGGTACCTTCGGTGGCCATACTGCAAAATGCGATAACACCCAATAACACTAAAATGCCTTGAGGCATGGTGAAAAACTTCGTTTTCTCTACTACGATATTTGGTTTATTATGATTAAGTAGTTTTTTAGCGTTAAACAACACGTTGGTTAAAGATATTAGGGCTATGATCCAAAAATGGGTATACATACCTAATTTTAAGTTGACCAAACCAAGCGCAATTAATGCGCCTGTTAAATTGCCAATACTCCAGGCGCCATGAAAAGAACTCATAATAGGCTTGCCATAATAGTTTTCGCCGGCAACACCCTGAGTATTTAAGGCAATATTGCATAAGTTACCGGTAATACCGAATAAGACCAAAAAAGCAGCTAGCTGCCAACCTGTATTAGCTAATGCTAGAAAAGTTAAGGCGATGGCATAAAGAGGTGCCGTCGCCCTCAACATTTTTTTGCTGCCAAAATGTGTAGTCAGTTTTGCAGAAAAAAACATGGTTATAATCTGTCCTGCAGGTAATGCAAAAAGTATAGAACCTAATTCCGCATCGTTTAAACCCATCGAGGCTTTAAAGGTTGGGATCCTGCTGGCCCAACTGGCAAAGCAAACCCCTTGCATAAAGTAAAAGGCTGATATGGCTAAACGTACTTGTTTTGGAGAGCTTTGCGTTAATGCAGGTTTATCTTCTTGTTTAATTAAAATTTCCTGTTCTTGCTTGCTTCCTTCCAATGTAATGCTTTAAAATTATAGAAAGGCAAAGTTCTTTAAATCTATTGGAAATACCGACATGTTTTTAACATTTTATCAAAATATTTTGCTGTTTATCAGGTTAAAATATTAAATTTTCCATTTTTCCAATTCATAAGCGCTATTCCAGAACATCCATTCTAAACGCGTTGCCATTTCAAAAGCTTCCAGCATTTTTTGTTGGGTTGTAGCATTCGCTTGTGCTGCCAGTTCATCTGCAATATCAATAGCTTTTTCTACTGCAGCAGCAAACTCAACGCCCGCATACATATCGATCCATCTCTTATAAGGATTTTTTTCTCCCTTTTGCTGGGCAAAAATATGGTCTCCCACTGCCTTGTAAATCCAAAAACAGGGCAAAACAGCTGCTACAGCTACTTCTACATTGGCATAGGCTGCCTGACTAAGGATATAATTGGTATACAAAAGCGTAGATGGAGTGGGTTGCACTTCGCTGGCTAAACCAAATTCGGTAAAATAACTTTCATGTAAAGTACGCTCGGCAAAAATAGCGCCTGTAGAAAAGCCGGCAAAAGCCATTACCCAATCTGCATTTTGCATACGCCCGCTGATAGTGCTTAGTGTCCGCCCAAATGATAAGAGATAATAAGCATCCTGTGCTAAATAGAAAATAAATTTTTCTTTCGGTAAGGTACCATTGCTCAGTTCTTTATTAAAAGGCAGCGTTAAAATTTTCTTATAGATGGGTACAATTCTTTCCCATGCCTGTTCGCTCCACTTCATTGGATAATTAAGTTTAAAGGTTTGAAAAAATGATTTAAAGGTCCGTTACCTTTACCTGTTTTTACTTCACTTCCGGCTTTTAAGGCCTGGCTGATGTAACTTTTTGCAATTTTAACGGCATCAAGCAACATTTTACCTTTAGCCATTTCGGCGGCTATAGCTGATGAAAGTGTACAACCAGTGCCATGCAGATTTTCAGAAGCAATAAATGTACTTTCGAGTATAACCGGCGCATAGCTTCCACAAATAAACACATCATAAATTACGGGTCCGATTAAATGTCCTCCTTTAACCAAAACAGCTTTTGCCCCTTTTTCAATAATTTTCTTAGCCGCAGCAATCATGTCGTTAAGGTCATGAATAGGCTGCCCGGCAAGGATAACCGCTTCATCAATATTTGGGGTAACCAGGCTTACCAATGGGAACAACTTATTAATTAGCTGCTCAACAGTATCAGGCGCTATCAATTTATGTCCACTGGTAGCTACCATTACCGGATCTAAAATAACAGGTACATCCGCATTGTATTTTTGAAGTTCTGCTTCTATTACATCAACTGCTTCTGCCCTGTTAATCATACCGATTTTAATAGCCACGGGTTTGATATCATCCAGTACTGCCTGTAGTTGATCTTTAATAATTGCTGCGGGAATACCATGAACGGAACGCACTCCTAATGTATTCTGCGCTGTGACGGCCGTAATTACAGATGTACCGAAACAGCCCAGAGCCGAAAAGGTCTTTAAATCAGCCTGAATTCCTGCACCGCCTCCACTATCTGATCCTGCTATTGTTAATACCTGAATATAATTCATTGCTAAAGACTTCATTTTGTTATACAACTTCAGGAGTCTTCAAATGCCGAAAGCATTTATGCAATTACTGCAGACAAACTAATTTCCTACGCCGGCATGATCCGGATCAGGTCCATTCGAGGTTGATGGCTGGAGGGTTTTAAGGCTGAAAGAATTACCCTCTACCTTTTACCATCTACCTTTAACCTCAAAAAGGGTATATTCTCAGCCAACTTATTTGAAGGCACCCCTAAAGTTTTATTTTGTGATGCAATATAGGCTTAAATTTTTATTTCCAGATTGTGAGAAATAGAAAAAAACAAAGAGTTGTCAACTTTAATAGCAAATATACTTATACGTTAAAAACTCCTAAATCAACAAAAAATCCCGATAAAAATACCGGGATTAACATCATAATCAATAAAGGGATGGTAAGACTATATTTTATCAGGTTGGTAGAACCGAACGGTACCATCTCCTTCATTTGAAACAATTAATAAGCTTCTACCATTAGGGCTATCTTTTGGTTTAACAAATAGCAAACCTTCGGGTGCATCGCCCGTAGAGAATAGTTGCACAAATTTTGGTGCTGCCGGATTGGTTACATCATAAATAGCAATCGCATCTGCACGTTCCAGGCCAATAAAAGCAAGAGTTTGTCCGTTTACCTGCGCAACCGTTACACTTTCTACTTCAACCCCTTTATTATCTGAGCGATCGTCGTCATATTTTCCGGCATCAATTACGTGCTGTTCGAGATCTTTACCAATGTTAGCCACCAAAGCTCCCGTATTTGCATTCAGAATACTTACACTTCTTCCTCCGGTCGAAAATAATTCCTGGTATATTTTATTGGTACCAACCATAGTAAAACCTGCGGTGTTGGTTACCGTAAGTCTGCCCAAATTAGCATCTAACTGCAGGGTTGCAGCGTTAGGAAATTTAACCGGATCCAAAATGAGGTCTTTTACACGCACCTCTTCTTTTGATTCTTTCGGAGTATAATCCTGACGGGTATCGCCTTCATTGGCCAGAGCCAAATAAGCTGTGCCACCGGCCATAAAATAAGAGATCGCATCTGGCAGGTAATAGGCTTTAATTGGCCATGTACCCAATACTTTTTTACCATCTTTATCACTAACATCAAAAGCATTTTCGGTCAGGCTAATGTCTCTTGTACCTAACGGAATAATCCTTGTAATGGTTCCGGCCAAAATATCTACTTCGGCAACACCATTGTTCTCCTGGAGTGTAACATAGGCTTTCCTGGAATCGCTGCTTACCGTGATGTATTCCGGCTCAATGTCCTGGGTAAAACTGGCATTATAACCGTAAATCCTGAAACCACCGGCCAGCAAGGTTGCCTTTTGCGATTCAAAAGCCGAGAAATCTACTGTTTTTATTGAATAATTATCCTTTATGCTGATGATGGAAATCGTTCCTTTTGGATCAACCGTATAGGCCGGATTGGGCTCGCCTTCGTTTGCCGATAAAATATAATTTCCATCCGGACTAAAAGTGACCATATCAGGCATGGCACCCACCGTAATTTTTTTCACTTCTGATAAATCTGAAGTCTTCAGTACCAAAACATCTCCATTGCCCTGTTTATCGGCCCCGTCTAAGGCGATAGCCAATAAACCATTATTCACGGCCACACTATTGATCCCCGCATTAGCTGCATAGGTTAAGGTTTGCAATTTTGTAACCGTTGGGTATTTACTCATATCCACTACATCAACTTTGGCACCACCATCATTGCTTGCCACAAATAATCTTTTGGTTAAGGGATCGTAAGCCGAAATTTCGGAAGCGAATTCACCACCTAAATCAATAGCTGCAGTTTCTTTAAAGCTGTCTGTTTTTTCCGGAACAACAGTTTCTGCCGGAGGATCTACAATCAGATCATCTTTTGAATCTTTTTTGCAGGCAGCAAATGCCAGTGAAGCAATAAAAATTGCACCAAATAGTTTTTTACAGTTCATGGTTTGTTAAATATCTGAGCCGCAAAAATAGAAGCGCATAACGTTATTCTTTATGCGCTAACTATTATCATTTTATTAAAAAAATGTAAAGAAATAAGGAACTGTTGTAATCAAAATGCAGTTTTACCTGATTAAAGGATTTAAGAAATGTTATCGCTAAAGAGTTGTCAACTTTGATAGCCGGTTTGCCAGAAAGTTGACAACTCTGAAATAAAAAAAGCCGACAATTGCTTATCGGCTCTGGATATCTATTCATGCTTCCCTCTGTTAGAGTAGAAGTTGAGAAAAATTTATATTAAATATGTATCGCTCTGTTCTCCGTTGCAGCCAGTGCCGCCTCTTTCAGTGCTTCTGTATAAGTTGGATGCGCATGGCAGGTACGTGCAATATCTTCAGCAGATGCACGGAATTCCATGGCGATAACAGCTTCAGCAATCATGTCTGCAGCACGTGGTCCAATCATGTGTACACCTAGAACTTCGTCGGTTGCCGCATCGGCCAAAACTTTTATGAAACCATCGGTATCCATACTTGCTTTTGCACGTCCGCTGGCTTTGAAAGGAAATGAACCTGCTTTATATTTTACACCTTTTTCTTTTAATTGCTCTTCTGTTAAACCTACAGAAGCAACTTCCGGCCAGGTATAAACTACGCCGGGGATTAAATTGTAATTGATATGTGGCTTCTGGCCGGCAATGGTTTCGGCAACGTAAATACCCTCATCTTCCGCTTTGTGTGCCAACATGGCTCCGGTAATCACATCTCCGATGGCATAAACACCTTTAACCGAAGTTTCTAAATGCTCGTTAACCGGAATTTTTTTACCTCTCTCCTCAACGGTGATACCAATTTTATCTAAACCTAAACCTTCGCTGTAAGCAGTACGGCCAACAGCAACAATGCAATAATCAGCTTCTAAAGAGATAGATTCCCCTTTAGGCGTATCCGCCGTAACCGTTACCGTTTTACCATTATTGGTAGCACCGGTAACTTTATGATTCATAAAAAACTCCATGCCCAGGTTTTTCTTTAATACACGTTGAAGTTCTTTACCTAAACTTGCATCCATTGTTGCAATGATGGATGGCAAAAACTCAATTACTGAAACTTTTGTACCTAAACGGGCATAAACAGAACCCAATTCCAGGCCAATTACACCGCCGCCAATCACAACCATCGACTTTGGAACTTCTTTAATATTTAAAGCTTCGGTTGAGGTAATAATGCGTTTTTTATCAATTGGCAAAAATGGTAAAGCAGTTGGTTTAGAACCCGTAGCAATAATTACATTTTTAGCAGATAAAGTTTCAGTGGTACCATCGGCTTTGGTTATCAGGATGGTATTTTTGTCTACAAAAGAACCTACACCTTCGAATGAATCGATTTTATTTTTTTTGAACAAATAAGTGATCCCAGCAGTATTTTGAGCAACAACATCGTCTTTACGCGCGATCATTTGTGGCATATTTACTTTAAGGTTTTTTAAATCGATACCGTGAGTAGTAAATGTATGGGCAGCGTTGTGAAAATGTTCCGATGAATCCAACAATGCTTTTGACGGAATACAACCTACGTTTAAACAAGTACCTCCAAAAGTTTTATATTTTTCTACTACCGCAGTTTTTAAACCTAACTGAGCACAACGGATTGCGCCTACATAACCGCCCGGCCCTGAACCGATAACAACGACATCGTATTGCATAATTTCTTGAGTATTTTAATTAGCCAAAGGTATGGAAAAAAGGCGGAAAGCTGAAAGTAGAATGGGCAATTGTATTGTAATTATAGCCAGCAATACAGTTCTTGCGCACACACTTAGAACCAACGCTGCATTACCCGACACTAAAAAGCATATTCCTACAAAATTCAACTGCCCCAAAGTGCAGGGCATAACAATATTTGACCTTAATACTATAAAACATTTAAATGGTCCGGCAAAAAACCAGATCAACCGTACTAGGTCTATTATCTTTTGTGTCAATTTACATTACAAATAACCATAAACTATGAATTATCGGCTAATAAATCCATGACTAATGGACCGTTGACTGTTAAACCATTAACTATTAAACCATTGACCAATGAACTAATGACTATTGAACTATTGAACCAATAAATCCTAAGCCCCCTGCCCGAAAGTAAGTAAATTGTTATCCGGATCGAGCATAGAAAACTCTTTCTGTCCCCATGGTTTTGTTTGCAAATGCCCGTTTGGGTGTATGCTTTGTTTACTAGTCAGCATAGATTGGTACAAAGCTTCTATATCATTTGTCCGGATGTACACCTGACCATAGTTCTCTTTGGGATCAAGTGTTTCGAATAAAAAAAAGTGAATCTGAATATGGTCTTTTTTAACCATAAGGTAATCCCTGAAATTGTCTGCGCCAATGTCTTCAAAGCCTAACTTATTCACATAAAAATCTTTCGTGATTTCTTTATCACGCATGGGAAGTTTTGGGTTGATCGCTGTAAGCATATTTTTTTATTTCAAAAATGAGCAATTTTCTCAAAAGCAGCACTTGATCGAAATCAGGAAATTCAGTAATTTGCCCTAACCCTGCTTAGTGTTTCCGGAGTAATTTTAAGATAGGATGCAATCATTTTTACCGGAAACACCTGTACAATAAGGGGCTTAACTTTTTTAATGTAATCATATTTTTGTGAAGGACTTAATGCATTATCGAAAAGGTAAGTTCGGTGGTTAGCCTGACCAAAAATTCTGCCCAGGTTTAAAAAAGATTGCGACACCCCAATCAACTCGTGCAGGCCAATTAAACTCAGTTCAATTACCTCAGCATCTTCAAATGCTTTAATCGTTGTACCAGATGGCGTTTGATCAATCAAACTCGGGTGATTAAACATCCATTCTGTCGGAAGATGCAGATCAATAATTATATCCCCTGTATTATCAGCATGAAACTGAACAAAAGATCCTGATAGAATGAAATAAACATACTGGCAAATATCACCCTCACGCAATAAAACATCGTTTTTCTTAACTGTTTTACGCAAGGCTTTTTCTTCAAAAACAAGCAGGTCATGTAATGAAAATGCTCCTACACCAGCTAAAATTTCCTGAACTGACATCATATTACAAAATTATTTCGGTAGATAACGTATCTGGCAACTTATTGGTGAACTGTTTTTCTGTTGATTAAATAAGCAACAACTAAATTTGGCACCCAGCATAACCAGGCAACAACCAGGTAAGCTTTTGAAAAATCGCCATACGTTATTGTTAAAATAGGCAGCCAGATTCTTAAGGTTACCGCAGCAAAACAAGCGGCATAACTGTAAACCATCATTGTTTGATGTTTTTCAATTTCGCCGTTCAGAATATCTAAATAGGCTCTTAAAGTAGTATAAAACCAAATCACGCCTAAACAGATAAATCCGGCGGAAGAAACCCACCCACCTGTTGCAAAAAAGCCAATGTAGAGACCAGCTAATGCACTAAGAAGAACGGAAACTACATAGACTTTACCCAGTTTCCGATGCAATGCCATTCGCCTGTTTCTCATCTTCGGACTAAACTGTGCCCAACCGACAAATAAAGCGACTCCTCCGAAAATGATATGCGTATAAAAGCCAATATTCCAGCAGGTATTACTTAATAACGCTAGTGATTTCGAACTCAACAGGCCAAATTTTCTATCGATCAAAAAGTAAACTGTTGGATAAAGCCCAATCAGCAATGCGAAAGTTGCAAATAAAATCCATAATCCTTTTTTTACCATACTGAGCGCCCTGTTACTTCATACTAAGCTAGTTAATTTCAATAATTAAATCAGTTCTTTTTGTAACATATATGTTTTGGCATTAGCAAAACTAAGAAACAGCTCATCAGCTATTTTTAGTTTTTGATGTGCCCGCACATTATTCTGTATCGCATAACAGGTAATGCCAGCAGCCAGTGCCGATTTAACCCCATTTAAGGTATCTTCAAAAACGATGCATTCTTCCTTTGCCAAGCCCAGCCGCTCCACACAAAGATTATAACTCTCGGGATCGGGTTTAGATTTGCTTACATCTGTACGGGTAATAAACAAGCTGAAATATTTGGCCAGACCGTTACGCTCAAAAACGGCTTCCACATCAATCTTCGGACTGGCCGTAACCACCGCAAGGGTAAGTCCTTTTTCGTAAGCAAACTGCACAAATTCCAAAGCATGAGGCATTAGTGCTATGTCAGTTGTTCTGAAACCATCAAAGGTGATCTTTTCTCTTCTCTCAATAAAGCTTGCTAAATCTTCATCAAGTTTATAGCGGTCTACAATGGTTTTTGCATTTTTCGGCAGCGGAATTCCTGCGTAATTACTCAACCAATCCTTAAATTCGATATGCACATTGTGGGGTTTCAAAAACGTATTCCAGCAATCGAAATGAAATTTTTCAGAATCAATCAATGTGCCGTCTAAATCGAAAAGCAGGGCTTTTATTTTACTCATTATAAATTTTTAACTGAATGGTTTATGGGATTATCTCGAAAAGGAAAAACTGCTGTACCTGCGATTTACTAAAATTATTATCCACACAAAAAATCAGAGATCGGTGTCCGTTTGCTAGTTTTGGTCCGAAAGTTACGCCCTCAAAATTATCGATGTGCCTGTTTAAGCTATCAAAATCAAAGAGTAGCTTTTTGCTGAGCGGCTCAGGCGGGTTTTTCGTAAAAGATGCATTGTTGATTTCATTTTCTGCACCATTCAGATCAACCAGATAAAGTTTTAAAAAAGTGTGGTCATCATGACCTTTTGCCCAGGCCCGTTCCATTACCAAAAGCGTATGGTTATTAACAGCCAGTATTTCCGAAATTCCGTTTACATTCCAGTCATTATCTACAGTTGGTTTAACAGGTAAGGCACCAAGCTTATAGGCATATTGGGCAACATTTTTTTTGCTCGGCACATCAAACTTTAAAATCCTTGTTAAGGCTTTATCATATTCAAATGCGGCCTGCTTACCATCCTGGTAAAGTGGTTCTTCTAAACTGGCGTATAATGTTTTGTAATTATCCGCATAAGTCAAACCTTCAAATAATGCATTTTTTCGTGGGCCGCTTGCTGTTTTGGTAAAGTGGAAGCCTTTCGGGAGCGGAAGCGTATCCAAAAATTTGCCTGTTGTAGATATAAAAGTTAAACTGGGCTGAACAATGGTCGAATCACCATTTTTAAATAGCCTTTCGCCTTCGCTGCTCCAGATCATTTGATTGGTAACTGGATTAAAACGAACAGACTCCCCATCTGGCTTTACACTTTTATCGGTTCCATATTTGGGATATTGTTTTCCGTTTTCCTGTAAAAGAAAAGTAACGCCCGTAATCCTGATGGTATCGATTTTATTTTCTTTAAGATCGATCTTTGCGGTGTAAATCCTTGCCGGACTAAACTGCGACGGATCATCGCTGATTATGTAATACTGGTTCTGTTTTACATCATAATCAATTCCAGATAAGCCGCCAACAACTGTATTTTCAAAAACAGGGTTTAGGGGCATGACATATTCATCCAGAAACTTTATGGCTGAAATACTAGTCTCATCCGGTGCAACTTTAGCATACTTGGTTACTGAACAGGAAGAGAAAATAATAGCAAAAAAAACACAGATGACGAGGTAAGGCTGTATGGATTTCAAATCGAAATGTTTAGGTTGCAAAAATATGTTTTTTAGACGCAACAATTTATAATTTTTGCCACGGAGGATAAGATAAGCACGGAATAATCTATATTGTGGCGTTAGATGTTACCACCTGATACACATCAATCTAACGATAGAAATCCTGCAATTAAGCAATCTTTTCAAACAAAAACAATCGGATGGTAACATCCTACTGCGCGTTAAACGGGCAATCCAAAGAGTTGTCAACTTTAATAGTCTCCCGGACGAAAAGTTGACAACTCTGAACAATTAAAACAGCTTACCAATTATGCGGTAGGTAATGTTCGTTCCATCAACCACCTCTTCATAATAAACATCATCAGGCGAAACAAAATACTTTTCGTTTTTAATGGTCACTTCTCGGCATCCTTCAGGCAACTGATCAATAATGTCGCCAATGTTACGTGTATCAGCAGCATCGTTTGTGGTATTTAAAACCCCATCCTTTCCAGCCACCACATATACCGTTTTACCATCGGCATTTTCTTTTTGAGTATAATAAACCCCTTTATATTCATAATAATCAACACCGTTGATGGTCACCCGATTTGCATCCGACGGTAATTTTGGAACTTCTGCACCAACTGGCGGTGTTACCACTTCATATTGGTCATTATTTTGTTGATAAAACAATCCACCGGAATAATAAAACTGGCTTGGTCCGTACCAGAACGGATAATAGCCGTACGGCAATACGTTAATCCTGACTCCTAAAAATGGCCTGTAAAAACTGTAATAACTATAATATGGTCTGTAATAAGGTCTTCCGAAACCAAATCTGTAGCCATAGTATGGCCTGCCATATCCTACCCGATAACCTGGCCGGTAATATCCATAACCTGACCTACCGGAACGGATACCAGTAGAAAAACTACCCCTGCCTGAACCGCGCATCGAGGGCTGATGAGAAAAACCACCACCTCTTAATGACCCAATTGAACCTGATCTGCCCCCGCCTAAAGCGCTGCCACTGCTCCTACTGGGCCGCTGTGCAGAAACACTTTCGATATTCAAGGTTGCGACCATCACTGCTACAGCGAAAACAACCCAGCCTTTTTTGAATAACCCATTCATTTTTTTGTGTTTAATTTGAACATCAATATGACGGTTAAAAACCTTGAAAGATTATCCCTTAACCCCATTTAACTAAATTTTGATAAAACAATGACCAATAGCAAACAAGGTGCTACGAAGATATTCAATAGCGCGACTATACCCCATTAACTCTCTTTCCGATGATCGATAAGTAAGCGAATTTTCTTTTGCACGCCAGGCTACTCCCAAGGCCTTCTGAATTCTATATCACATCTTCCATGATCCATGTTACATCCCGCCTCCTACCCTCATTGCCTCTACTAACAAACCTTTTACGCGCTATATTTTTCTTATCAATCTTTAATCTACCTATATTTAAATTTTATTCCTAAAAACCAGCTTAAATGAACCTTACCAAAGTTTTTACCCTTTTATTTTGTCTGTTTATTTCTTATGAATTATCGGCTCAACAAAGCGATTCGGCCTATGTGAGAGAAAACTATATCAAAATAGAACGCCAAATCCCAATGCGTGATGGAATTAAGTTATTCACTTCCATTTACATCCCTAAAAATCAATCGAAAAAATACCCATTTTTAATTAACCGTACGCCTTACACGGTTGCCCCTTATGGCGAAGATAAATATAAGCTAAGCCTAGGCAACTTTCCGGCCATGATGCGCGAGGGATTTATTTTCGTTTACCAGGATGTGCGCGGCCGCTGGATGAGCGAAGGTACTTTTGAAGATATCCGCCCTCAGCTCACTGGTAAAAAATCTAAAACGGCAATTGATGAGAGTACGGACACTTACGACACTATAGATTGGTTGATTAAGAATGTAAAAGGAAACAATGGAAAGGCTGGTATTTATGGCATTTCATACCCTGGTTTCTATTCAACCACCTCATTGCCGAATGCTCACCCGGCCTTGAAGGCCGTTTCTCCGCAGGCACCGGTTACCGATTGGTTTATGGGGGATGATTTTCACCACCGCGGTACCTTATTTCTAATGGACGCCTTCAGTTTTATGAGCAGTTTCGGGGTGCCGAGGCCTAAGCCCATTACACCAGATAAAGGCCCCAAAGGCTTTCAATTTCCTATTCAGGACAATTATCGCTTTTATTTAGAAGCCGGTTCGGTTAAAAATTTAAAAGACCGTTATTTTGCGGATAGCATTAAATTCTGGAACGATTTGTTTAAACATCCAAATTTAGATACTTTCTGGAAAGCACGTTTAATTACGCCTCATTTAACCCATGTAAAACCTGCGGTAATGGTTGTGGGTGGCTTTTTCGATGCCGAAGATGCCTATGGAACCTTTGATACCTATAAAGCTATTGAAAAACAGAATCCTGGCGCTAGCAATATCCTGGTTGCAGGACCCTGGTTTCATGGTGGCTGGGTACGCAGCGATGGCTCCTTTCTCGGGGATATTAATTTCGGGAAAACCACGAGCATTGATTATCAACAGCAATACGAGCTACCTTTCTTTAAACGTTATTTAAAAGACGAAGGAGATTTTAATCCGGCTGAAGCCAATATTTTTGTAACCGGAAGTAACGAGTGGAAGAAATTCAACACCTGGCCACCAAAAGAGACAGAAAGCAAAAATCTGTATTTACAGCCCAACGGAAAACTTGGTTTCGACAAAGTAGAAAGAACCGATAGTTGGGATGAATATGTGAGCGATCCGAATAATCCGGTACCTTACCAGGATGGCGTTCAGGACAGGCGTACCCGCGAATACATGATAGACGATCAGCGTTTTGCAGCCCGCCGCCCGGATGTTAAAACTTATCAGACAGACGCCTTAGCGGAAGATATTACCTTAACCGGACCGGTGCTGGCTAATCTCATGGTGTCTACTACCGGAACAGATGCCGACTATGTAGTTAAATTGATAGATGTTTACCCTGAAGATGCACCAAATCCGGTACCGAATCCTAAAAACTTAATTATGGGTGGATACGAAATGCTGGTTCGTGGTGAAATTATGCGCGGAAAATACCGCAACAGCTTTGAAAAACCCGAAGCATTTGTTCCGGGCGAAATTACCAAAGTAAATTATCCTTTGCCGGATATTGCGCACACCTTTAAAAAGGGGCATAAAATTATGATTCAGATCCAAAATTCGTGGTTTCCTTTGGCCGATCGAAACCCACAGAAATTTATGGATATTTATCAGGCAGAACCGCAGGATTTCCAAAAAGCAACACACAGAATTTATCATGATGTGCACAATAGTTCGTTCATTACCGTTTCAGTATTAAAATAAACCCGTTACGTATCACCATTGCCCTGGTTTGTATATTCACCAACCGAAAATAAAAAAACTTGCTTATCCATAAAAAATGAAATACTTAAAACTCATCATTATCCTGCTTTCGGCATCCACAACTTTTGCGCAAAGCGATGCAGGATATCCTAAAACAAACTACACAAAAAAAGAAGTGTATATCCCTATGCGCGATGGAACCAAACTTTTTACGGCCATTTACACCCCGAAAGATGCTTCGAAGGATAAAAAGTATCCGATGATAATGCAGCGTACCTGTTATAGCGTTGCCCCCTATGGTGAAGATAAATTTCCGGCACGTTTAGGTCCATCTGATCTGATGATGAAAGAAGGTTATATCGTAGTGATGCAGGATGTACGTGGACGCTGGAAAAGTGAAGGTACCTGGACCAATATGACACCTGTTATCGACAATAAAAAATCAAAGAAAGATGTGGATGAAGGCTCCGATACTTATGACACCATCGACTGGTTGGTTAAAAATGTGGCCAATAATAACGGCAAAGTGGGCCAATGGGGTATTTCCTATCCTGGCTTTTATACTGCAGCAGGCATTTTAAGCAATCATCCAGCGTTGAAAGCATCCTCACCACAGGCTCCCATTTCAGATTTCTTTTTTGATGATTTTCATCACAATGGGGCATTTCTGCAAAGCTACTTTTTCACCTTCCCGTTGTTTGGTGTACAAAAAACCGATACCACATCAAAACCCTGGTACAACAACCAGCTGATTTTGCCAAAAAGCAAAGATGGCTATCAGTTTGCGCTAGACCTCGGTCCATTATCCAATGCCGATAAATATTATAAAAACAACTTCTTTTGGCAGGAAACCATTAACCATCCAAACTATGATGAATTTTGGCAAAAACGTGGTCTGCTAAAACATTATGGCACCATCAAACCTGCAGTAATGGTAGTGGGCGGCTGGTACGATGCGGAAGATTTATCGGGACCGTTGAACATCTACAAAACCATTGAAAAGAAAAATCCAAATGCTTATAATACCATCGTAATGGGTCCATTCGGACATGGAAGGTGGAGCCGCGAAACCGGTCATACTATGCACAGCAATGTATATTTTGGCGATAGCATTGCTACTTTTTACCAGAAAGAAATCGAAGCTAAGTTTTTCAATCATTTCTTAAAAGGCAATGGCGATAAAAACAGCGGCCTGCCAGAAGCTTATATGTTCGATACAGGTAAAAAACAATGGGAAACCTTTGACAGATGGCCGACTGGAAAGGCAAGCAAGCAAAAGTTATACTTTAGCGCGGATGGTAAATTAAGCATGACCGCTCCATCAACTCCTGGCTCGGTAAATTATATCAGCGATCCGTTAAAACCAGTCCCATACACAGAAGACATCACTACTACATTAGGTTTTACCCCGCATAATTACATGAGCGAAGACCAGCGTTTTGCGGGCAGAAGACCAGATGTTCTGGTTTACCAAACCGACATATTGGATAACGATGTGACTCTAGGCGGCGAAATCATGTCGCACCTTAAAATTGCCACTACCGGCACCGACGCAGATTTTATAGTGAAACTGATCGATGTATATCCGGCCGATGAACCAAACAATCCTTATATGCCAAACAAGAACATCACATTGAGCAATTACTGGCAAATGGTACGTTCGGAAATTATGCCTGCCCGTTTCCGCAATAGTTTTGAGAAACCAGAAGCCTTGGTAGCCAATCAAAAAACTGACGTGAATTTCAAATTGCAGGATGTATTACACACCTTCAAAAAAGGGCATAGAATAATGGTCCAGGTACAGAGTACGGCTTTCCCGTTATTTGCACGGAATCCACAAAAATTTGTAGAAAATCCTTACAAGGCAACCGAAGCAGACTATATTAAAGCCACCCAAACGGTTTTTAACGATAGTTTTATAGAAGTTGACGTGATAAAATAAATTCGATGCTCACGCTCGTTTCCAAACGAGCCTGCAGTAATTAAATCGTTTCTAACAATTATTAAACAAAATACAATACCCCGCCCCGGTTCGTGTATCAACGAGCCAGAAGCGTTGCTCAACAAAAAAAATGAAAAAACTATTTATCTTTTTCGCACTGGCATTCAGCATTCCATTTGTACAGGCGCAAATGCTGGGTAAAAACCAAGTCAATTCACGGGCTGATAGCCTTCGTGGGACACTTACTTCATTACGTACCTGCTATGATATTAACTATTACCACTTAGACGTCAAAATCGATATTGATCAGAAATCCATCGCCGGAAGCAACGAATTTGCTTTTACCGCAATGCAGGATTTCAACAGATTACAGTTTGACCTTTTTGATAACCTGAAAATAGACAAGGTAGTGTACAAGGGTGTTGATTTACCGTTTACCCGCGAGTACAATGCTGTTTTTATCACCTTCCCCAAACCAATAAAAAAAGGAAGTAAAGATAAATTTACAGTTTTCTATTCTGGTAATCCTACTGTGGCCAAAACACCACCCTGGGATGGTGGCTTTATCTTTAAAAAAGATGCCGAAGGCAACCCTTTCATTTCTGTTGCCTGCCAGGGTTTAGGCGCAAGTGTATGGTGGCCCAATAAAGATCACCAGAGTGATGAGGTAGACAGTATGCTCATCAGCATTAGTGTTCCTAAAAATTTACAGGAAATATCTAACGGAAGATTGAGAAATACAGTAGATCAACCTGATGGGTACAAACAATACAACTGGTTTGTTGCTAACCCCATCAACAACTATGATGTGACTTTTTACATTGGGAAGTATGCCCATTGGCAAGATAGTTATGATGGCGAAAACGGCAAGCTGAGCATTGATTACTGGGCCCTGCAAACTGATAGCGCTAAAGCCCGCCCACATTGGGATGCCGATGTTAAGCCCATGCTAAAATGTTTTGAATATTGGTTTGGCCCATACCCATGGTACAAAGATGGTTATAAACTGGTTCAGGCACCACATTTGGGTATGGAACATCAAAGTGCGGTAGCTTATGGCAATCAGTTTAAACCAGGTTATTTGGGTAAAGATTTAAGCCGTACCGGACACGGCTTGAAATGGGATTTTATCACCATCCACGAGAGTGGCCACGAATGGTTCGGGAATAACATTACCGCAAAAGATATCGCCGATATGTGGATTCACGAAGGTTTTACCAATTATTCTGAAGTACTGTTTACAGAATGTACAGAAGGTAAAACTGCTGCTGACGAGTACGTAATCGGACTACAAAAAATTATTCAGAATGATGAACCCTTAATTGGTCCTTATGGCGTAAACAAAGAAGGTTCGGGAGATATGTATCCGAAAGGTGCAAATCTGGTGAGTATCATCCGCCAACTCATTAATAACGATGAAAAATTCAGACAGATTCTCCGCGGGTTAAACAAAACCTTTTATCACCAGACAGTAACCACTGCGCAGATTGAAAATTACATAGCCAAACAGAGCGGCTTGAAATTAGACAAAGTGTTCGATCAGTATCTTCGTCACACCAAACCACCTGTTCTGGAATATAAAATCAGCAGTGGTACGCTATCCTATCGTTGGTTAGCTGATGTTAAGGGTTTCGATATGCCCGTACGTGTTACCCTAAAAACCGGCACATATACTTTGATCAAACCAACCAACGATTGGAAAACCATTGCAGTAGATGCCAGTATAAACGCCGATAATTTTAAACACGATCCCTTGTTTTATATCAATACAAAAAAATCGGGTTAGATCTTGAAGAAGTCAAGTTTTTGAAACTTGACTTCTTTGTTAAGGCACAATCAAATTTCCGATAAAGAATTAAATTTTGTGTTACGCAACTTTTTTAAAAAACCAACGTCTTATAGGAAAAAGCTCATTTTATCTGAAAAAACAAAATCAATAGTCATGAAAAAAGTATTTGCCATATTATTAGCCTCTTTAACATTAAGCTTTAGCCTTAATGCCATTGCAAAAGACCAGATCAGCATCCACGCTTTCAAGAATAATAGCGACGATAGAGACGTAAAAAATTTCAATGGCGTCGCTGTAGCAGGTCCTATTAATGTAATTGTAACTTTCGGAAGCAGCGAAAGCTGTCGGTTAGAGGGTGATGCAGAAGCACTAGCCACAATTGTTACTGAAGTTAAAAGCAATATTTTAGTGATCCGTCCGCAAACCAGCATCACCAGTTGGTCTAGAAAATACGAAGGCAAAAAGATAACGGCTTATGTGTCGGCAAAAGAATTAGCGAGTTTAACGGTTAGCGGTGATGGAAGCTTAACTGTAAATGGAAAAATCAGCACGGGTAGCCTAACCACTACCCTTAGCGGCTCAGGCAATATCAAAGCAACAGCTGATGTAGATAACTATAACGGTGTAATCAGCGGATCTGGGTCAATAAACATTACAGGGGCTGCAGACCACTCGAAAGTAGTCATCAGCAGTTCGGGCGCTTTTGCCGGTAAATCTTTTTCTACAAAAACATTAACCAGCACCATCAGTGGTTCAGGAACGGTAAATATCGCAGTTAGCGAAAGCATCAAAGCGGTAATCAGCGGGTCAGGAAGTGTTAACTATTCTGGTAATCCAACGGTTGATAAAACGGTTATTGGTTCAGGTGGTGTCAGAAAAGTATAAGATTCATCACCTTACAAGGAACGCCCCGGAGAAATTTGGGGCGTTTTTTTTATTCACTTTGCAGAAAAATATTTTTTCTTTTGGAAAGCAAATACAGAAGCCGTTGGGTTTACGATAGAAAGATCTGCCCAGGTAATTTAAACCTGACAGGAGCGGACACGAACGCAGTGAAGTAAAGCGGATGGCAGGGCTTTCGCAACCGATGCCCACAGGAACCTGCTTTCCAAAAAAAGAAATTGGTTTTTCAACAATAACTATTGCTACCCGGAAACTATCCTATTTTTTGGAAAGCGAATACAGAAGCCGTTGGGTTATTGCAAACCCCTCATTTGCTTTAGCCCTGATGGAAACCTGTAAAACAAGCAAGCACACCAAAATATAACATAACCGGTGCTTAATCAGGATCTGTCGAGTTGGGATAGAAAGGTCTGCCTGAGTAAGTTAAACCTGACAGGAGCGGACACGAACGCGGTGAAGTAAAGCGGATGGCAGGACTTTCGGAACCGATGCCCACAGGAACCTGCTTTTCAAAAAAAGAAAATTGGTTTTTCAACAAAACAATTGTCGGTATGCCATACAAAAAGATTTATCATGATGCCAAAAACCCATGATACAAAGTAGTATTCAGCTCAAAAAATTATATTTGCTTAACAACTCTTCATATCATGAAAAAAACATTTTTAGTTTTTCTACTCCTCTTCACTAACTATTTTATTTATGCCCAGGAACCGACACTTGATAAAAAATACCGTTCGGTTGTTGCCGATTTTATCAAAGTGGTTAAAAGCGGAAATATACAAAAGCTAAGCATCAAAATCACTTATCCTTTAAACAGGGCATACCCTATCCCACCAATTAAAAACCAACAGGAATTTGTAAAACGGTACAAAGAGGTATTTGATGATAACCTGACGGAGAAAATCGTTAATAGTAAACCGGAACGCGATTGGAGTGACGTTGGCTGGCGCGGCATTATGTTGCTTCGTGGCGATTTATGGCTTGATACCGACGGAAAACTAGTTGCGGTTAACCACCAATCGAAGTTGGAAGCAAAAGAACAGGCCAGGTTGATCAATGTAGAGAAAAAAAACGTTCACCCCTCAATAGCCAACTTTGAACAACCGGTTCTTGTTTTCGAAACTGCTCAGTACCGGATCAGGATTGATGACCTGGGTAACGACAACTACCGATATGCCTCATGGCCGGTAAAAAGTAAAATGAGCGATAAGCCCAAATTAATTTTAACCAATGGTAAATTCAAACCTGATGGCAGTGGAGGAAACCACAATTACCAATTTAAAAGCGGCGACTATGTATACACCTGTTTTATCATTGTAATGGGAGAAAAAGATGCTCCTCCTGCACAATTGGTGATTACCAAGGCCGGAAAAGAAATACTATCTCAACCAGCAAAAACAATCAACCCCTTATTATAATAGATGCTTACCGAAACAATAAAAAACTTTTTAATCGGGATCTTAGCTTGCTGAAATCCAAAATTGAAGCTTTCCAAAAGGAAGAGAATCGTTGGCGGATAGGCCATGGAATTGCAAATTCCGGGGATTGCGCTTTGATAAAAACCTTACCACATTAGCACATCTGCGCTTTTTCTGTGTTTCTTTGGTATCATCCAAATAAAGCGAAATGTGTAGACTGCATAAAAAAGGAGGCTTAAGCCTCCCGATATCGTTTAGAACTGAACTCCGAACAGCCACATATTTTCGATATAGTTAATCTTCTGGCTCGCGTGGTCATATTCATCCCAACCTGTGGTATGCACATTTGTTAAATTCGTGGCACCAAATTTTGTAGTATTTTGCAGGTAAACATGTCTCCAGATGTAAAACTTAAATCCAACTTTTGCCGAAATACCATAACCCGAAATACTGAAATGGTTATTTCTACCCTGGCCAAAAAGGCGTACATCGGAGCGCGGCACCATTAATCCGCCACCAAAACCTGTCTCTAAAGTCAAAGAAGTATTGCCACCTGGTGCAACCCAGATATCATCGTAACGTTCCACTTCAATATTGGCATAATTAAAGCCATCGGTATGCTCATAAGTAAGCATATTTTCTTTCACCTTAATACTTTGGCCATTATAATCTCCAGCCAAGCTTCCTGTAGGCGTATCTGTTGGTGAAATATTCGTACCGATATGACCATTAATGGCAACGGTTTGCGGAATATCCATGACATATTTCATGTGATCCCAGCCTATTGAAATGCTGTAATTATCTTTAAGAAAATACCCAATACGGATATCATACTGGGGCACTGTAATCAAACCGGGATTTAAATAGCTCCAGCTTAATTTCGATTGCCGATCGTGTGCCACAACATCTTTTAAAGTAAAATCGTAATTGGGCCCCTGAAACCTGATATCACTCTTACCGTACCACGAACTATTATAACCCCAATTGAAAAAGAAATCGCCCTTACGCGAAAAATTTCTTCGATGCATGGGGTTAAATAAGCTTTTAGAAGTTGATGTACGATCTGTTACAGAACCCTGAACCTCCTGTGCCTGTATCCGCTTGCCAAACAAGAATGCTAAAAAAAGAATGGTAATTTTTTTCACATGGCAAATTGAGCAAAAAGGCCAATCATTTACAACAGGTTTAACATTTCGTAAAGGTTGTAATACAAAAAATGACTTTAAAACATTAAAATCGGGTGTATACTGCCAGCTGAATAATGTTATTAACCATATTGTTCGAAAGTCCATGGGTAATCTGGTTCATGTAGCCGGCTTCCAGATCAAACTTTTTCGAAAAACGATAACCTGCAGCAAGGTATAATCTGTTCTGATCAAACACACTGCTATTGATTTTACTTTTGTTCTGAAGATTCAAAAAAACTTCGTTTTGTAAAGCCACAAAAGCGCCCTTTGTAAAAGCAGGCTGCTTTTTCTGTAATGGCTGTATCAACCTAACAAAATAACGGAACCTCTGCGAAAATACGTCTTCTCCGGTTCTGCCGATAAAACGTTGCTCAACCCTAAACCTGTGACTGGCAAATACCGAACTGATTTTATGATTATAAATATACTGTTCAAAAATACGGTGTTCGTGAAGGGTAAGGTTGTCACTTCCTATCAGTTCGGTTGTAGTGGTCTGCCAAAGGTATCCCAATGCCACATTACTTTTATCATTGATGAAATATTGTAATGCAGGCCTTACTAAAGTATTTCTCACATATCCCCAATCATCTGCTGAACGGACCTGAAAATCAAATTGCAATCCCCATTTATCATTAAATTTGGTATTATTTAAAAACATAAACCAACCTGAATTTTGATGTTGGGTTTGCGCATATAGCTTTCCAGATGCCATGATGAATACCATCACGGCAGATAACAATAGTTTTTTCATAATAGATAATCCGGTTTTACCTGTGTGCCGCTAAATTAGTAGAAATATGTGAAAGTCGGAAGTCCGGAGTCGGAGGTCCGAAGTCAAATGCCAAACTATTATCGTTCAGCTTTGCGCTTTTTGCAAAAAACCCCGGTGCTTTTTGCGCTTAAAAAGTCGAAGGTCCGGAGACGGAGGTCAGAGGTTTAATTGCCTAAACCATACCCCCAGCTTTGCGGGTGCTGCGAAAAACCTTTGCACGCTTTGCGGTAAAAAAAAGCCGGAAGTCCGGGGTCGGAGGTCAGAGGTTTAATTGCCTAAACCATACCTCCAGCTTTGCGCGCGCTGCGAAAAACCTTTGCACGCTTTGCAGTTAAAAACAAATTTCATTTAAGGTTAAAGAATTAAAAATATATCTTCGTTAAAGATTTGGACATTAAGGCGTTTTTCATCACCTTAAAACTGTGCTTATTTTAACATTACAAAACGTAAAAAGAACAAAAATGATTATCGAACCTAGAATGAGGGGCTTTATCTGTTTAACCGCACATCCCGACGGCTGCGCGCAAAACGTAAAGAATCAAATTGAATATGTAAAATCTAAAGGAGCCATCAATGGTCCTAAAAAAGTATTGGTTATTGGCGCGTCAACAGGCTTCGGCCTAGCTTCACGCATTACTGCTGCTTATGGCTCTGGCGCTTCTACCATTGGCGTATTTTTTGAAAAAGCACCTTCCGAAGGTAAAACGGCATCACCAGGCTGGTACAATACAGCCGCCTTCGAAAAAGAAGCTCATGCTGCCGGTTTATATGCCAAAAGTATAAATGGCGATGCATTCTCTAAAGAAATTAAAGAAAAAACCATTGAACTGATTAAAGCCGACCTTGGCCAGGTAGATCTGGTTATTTATAGCCTCGCTTCTCCGGTAAGGAAACACCCTGATACGGAAGTATTACACCGCTCTACCTTAAAACCTATCGGTAGTACATATACCAATAAAACTGTCGATTTCCACACGGGTAATGTGAGCGAAATATCCATTGATCCTGCGACTGAAGAAGATATTGCCAATACCGTTGCCGTAATGGGAGGTGAGGATTGGGCTATGTGGATTGATGCCCTAAAAGCAGAGAACCTGCTTGCAAAAGGTGCTACCACCGTAGCTTATTCGTATATCGGCCCGGCTTTAACAGAACCAGTTTACCGTAAAGGAACCATAGGAAGAGCTAAAGATGATTTAGAAGCAACTGCATTTAAGATAGCGGATAAATTAAAAGATATTGAGGGCAACGCTTATGTATCTGTTAACAAGGCGTTGGTAACACAGGCAAGTTCTGCCATTCCGGTAATTCCGTTATATATTTCATTGTTGTACAAAGTGATGAAGGCAGAAGGTGTTCATGAAGGTACAATTGAGCAGATCCAACGTTTATATGCTGATCGGTTATACACTGGCAATCCCGTTCCTGTTGACGAACAAGGAAGAATCAGAATAGATGATTGGGAAATGCGTGAAGATATCCAGGCTAAAGTAGCCAAACTCTGGGAAGAAGCTACAACAGAAACCCTACCTGCAATAGGCGATTTACCTGGTTACAGATCTGATTTCTTAAGCCTGTTTGGCTTCGAAATTGATCAGGTGGATTATCAAAAAGAGGCACAGGAAGTAGTAGAAATTGAAGGTTTGGTAAACTAGTTTATCCGTCACCCTGAGGAATAATTTATGGTATAAAAATCAATATAAATGACGTAACTGATTTCTTATGCCATACAGCACAGTCTTGCCTCGGCTCACCGCCGCCGAAGGGCTCTTACTTTTTGGCATCAAAA
>NZ_CAJYOJ010000050.1 GCF_913776295.1 uncultured Pedobacter sp. | reverse complement strand
TGGTAAATAAATTATTTATAACCTCGCCACAACGGCTATTTAAACGCTTGTCTGGAAAACAATCTCTATACCCATTTGATAATAACATCTACAAAACTAAAAATATTTGTGTCCACACGGTAGGATTCTTCATCGGAGCAGCAGTGACAGCGGGAGCACATTAACCCATAGTATACTGTACTTGCTTTCCAAATTCTAAATCCTTTTTTAAAAGGCCAATTAGTCATCTATCAACTGGTACCTAAAGTAAATACCCAACCAGGATTCCAGCCAATACTATAATAGGCGGGCTTACCTTAGTGAAATTAAGCAATAGGAACGTCGTAAGCATAATGCCTAAAAACAGCCAGTTAAAGCCCATGGGTATTAACAACAGTACGAAAGCAGCAATAATAAACCCTACACTAACGGCATTGATCCCTGAAAGGCTATGCCGGATCCTGGAGATTTTTTTCAGATCGTCCCAAAAGGGTACAATAAACAATACCAGGATAAGACCAGGCAAATTAATCCCGATCACGCCGATCAATCCTCCTAAAACCTGACCCCATAAACCATATCCAAAATTCTTCATACTTAATGCGCCAAGATAGCTGGTAAAAGAAAACGTTGGCCCGGGTAAGGCTTGTTGCAGCGCAAACCCAGATAAAAATCCGGATGAAGGCAGGTAATGCTTCATCTCGACAAACTCGGTAAACATTAAAGGTACAAGCACCTGCCCTCCTCCAAAAACCAGGATGCCGTTACGGTAAAAGTTCTCCAGTAAACGGATCGGTAAACTAAAGGGAGAAGTTCGGTTTATAATGGCACCTACCAAGGCAAATAAAAGTAAAGCGCCAAGAAAATAGATCAGTTTTCGCGGGTTGATATTTGAAAAAAGTTTAACCCTTAATTCTGTTTCTTCTCTGGGTGTTTCAATAGCCGAAGAGATCATGCCTCCGATTAATATCGATAATGGAAATACATAGGCATTTCTTAAAACCAATGTGGCAATAACGGAGGCAATGGCCAAAAATATGGAAACCTGTGAGGATAATACTTTTCTGCCAAGTTTCCACGCACCATAAGCTACAATACCCAATGCAATGGGCTGAATATATTCTAAAATATCGCTAAACTTTTGTTTCTGATCCAGTAAAGCGTAACTGATTGCCGCAAAAGTCATGATCGTCGCAGTGGGCAGTATCCAGATCAGAAAAGTAACAATGGCCAGTTTAAGCCTTCCAACCTTCCAGGCTATCCCCACCAAAGTTTGTGTAGATGCCGGACCGGGGAGTACCTGTGCCAAAGCATTTAACTCTAAAAGTTCCTCTTCTGAGATAAATCTGGCACTCTGAACAAAATATTTAAGCAATAAAGACAGGTGTGCCTGCGCCCCACCAAAAGAAGTGAAGGTAAAAAAGATAACATTCCGGATAAACAGCCACTGCTTTTTGGCAGAGATAGGTTTGTTTTGCATTAATTTTTAAACTGATAACTGATAACTGTTAAACTGAAAACTGACCTAGTCATCTTCATAATCTAATCCGGCAGCGGTTTTATACGCGCCCTGTAATTCTGAGAAAGCATGCATATCTCTTTTGTTTCGAGCTATTTGCATACCTTTTTGGTAGATTTCGATTGCTTTCTCTTTTTGATCATCTCTTTCCAATAACTTGCCTAAATGATAGTAGGTACCTACATAATCAGGATGGTTATCGGTTAACTGAAGGTAAAAAGAATAGGCTTTCTCTTTATCGTTTTGAGCGTTATACTCTGTGGCTAAGGCATATAGTATAAACGGATCGTTAGGATCGCTTTCTAAAAATTCCAATAACTTACTTAAACGGGTAGATGACATTTTATTTCCTTGCTTTTTTAATTAAATTTGCAGAAAGACCTTATATAATAATCATATCGTATATGGACTGGTCAATTGCTAAACAATTTTAGTTCGAGATCGTTCATAACAGTAAAACCACTATTAATATATGAAAATATTAGTTTGTATCAGTAACGTGCCAGACACGACGACAAAAATAACTTTTACTAATGATAATACCGAATTCAATACGGCAGGAGTTCAATGTATTGTTAACCCTTATGATGAAATCGCGTTATCACGTGCAATTGAGTTAACCGAAGGTGGAAAAGGAACGGTAACGGTGATCAATGTTGGCGAAGCAGCTAATGATCCAACTATTAGAAAAGCGCTTGCCATTGGTGCTGATGATGCCGTTCGGGTAAATGCAGCGCCCAGAGATGCTTATTTTGTGGCTAAACAGATCGCGGCATATGCAAAAGACAAAGATTTTGATCTCATTTTAACAGGTCGCGAATCAATCGATTATAATGGAAATCAGGTTGCCGCTATGGTTGGCGAATTTTTAGATATTCCATCAGTATCTATAATCAAAAAATTAGATGTAGCAGGCGATCACGCGACTATAGAAAGAGAAATTGAAGGGGGTAAAGAAATTTTAACCGTTTCGGGCAAATTTATTGCCAGCTGTGCAGAGGGGGTTGCAGAACCTAAAATTCCAAATATGCGTGGCATTATGAGCGCCAGGACCAAACCATTGAATGTGGTGGATGCGGTTGATTCTGAACAGGTAACTAAAGTAATCAGATATGAAACCCCAGCTCCGCGTGGAACGGTAAAGTTAATCCCTGCTGATCAAACAGAGTCATTAATAAACCTTTTGCATAGTGAAGCCAAGGTAATATAGTTCGCAGTCGGTAGTTTTCAGTTACCAGGCAAAGAGATAATAAATAAAGTCATTTCATTATAAATAATAGTCCTTTGAGGAGGATTTAGAGATAAATATATGTCAGTATTAGTATATGTAGAACACGCTGAGGGGAAATTTAAGAAATCTGTTTTTGAAGCCGTTTCTTATGCCAAAGCCATTGCCGATCAACAATCAACCAATTTAACCGCAATTTCCATTGGCGATGTAGCCGACAGTGAAATAAAAGAATTGGGTAAATATGGCGCATCAAAAGTATTAAACGTAAGTGCCGATCAATTAAAAACCTTTGTAAATCAGGCTTACGCGAGTGTTATTGCATCAGCAGCCGAAAAAGAAGGTGCTGATGTTATTGTGCTGTCTAACTCTTTCTCTGGTAAAGGTTTAGCACCGCGTATTGCAGTAAAACTAAAAGCAGGTCTGGCTGATGGCGCAGTAGAATTACCAAGTACTGATGGAAAGTTTTCGGTTAAGAAAACGGCTTTTTCCGGTAAAGCATTTGCGATTACCGAGTTAACATCAGCTAATAAAGTAATAGCTTTGAATCCTAATGCATTTGGTGTGAAAGAAAATGCTGCCGATGCCGCAATTGAAACCTTTACTGCAGATGTTAAACAATCCGATTTAGGAACGGTAATAAAAGAGATTGTGAGGGCAACTGATAAAGTGTCTTTACCTGATGCAGAACTGGTTGTTTCGGCCGGCAGAGGATTAAAAGGACCTGAAAACTGGGGAATGATTGAAGAATTGGCTGGTTTATTAGGTGCCGCAACAGCCTGTTCTAAACCAGTGTCAGATGCAGACTGGAGGCCGCACTCAGAACACGTTGGTCAAACTGGTATTGCAATTAGTCCTAACCTTTATATCGCTATCGGTATTTCTGGCGCTATCCAGCATCTGGCGGGAGTTAGTTCTTCAAAAGTGATTGTGGTAATCAACAAAGATCCGGAAGCACCTTTCTTCAAAGTGGCTGATTATGGTATTGTTGGCGATGCTTTTGAGGTTGTACCAAAATTAATTGAAGCATTAAAAGCACATAAAGGATAATTCATTTTTGTCATTCTGAGCCTGTCGAAGGATTAAGTTGAAATGTTTCGACAAGCTCAACATGACAGCAGCAAATATGAAAAAAGTTAAATTAGATATTGTAGGTTTATCTTACAGCCAGACTCAATCTGGTGCTTATGCCCTGGTTTTAGGAGAAGTAAACGGACGACGGCGCCTACCGATTATTATTGGTGCCTTTGAAGCGCAGGCTATAGCGATAGAAATCGAGAAAATGACTCCTAGCAGGCCATTAACCCATGATTTGTTCAAATCAATGGCTGATACTTTTCATATCGATATCAAGGAAATTATTATATACAATTTAGTAGATGGTGTTTTTTATGCAAAATTGATCTGTACTGACGGTAAAAACACCCATGAAGTTGATGCCAGAACATCTGATGCTATTGCTTTGGCCGTTCGGTTTAATGCCATGATTTACACCTATGAATTTATTTTGGCTTCTGCAGGAATTGTGATAGAAGGTAACGACTTTCTTTTCCTTGAGAATATGGACTCTATTGCAAAAGAGCATGACAAAGATCAGGTATCCAAGCCAATCCAACAACAGGGTTTCGGCGACTTAACGTTAGAAGAACTTCAACAAAAACTACAGGAGGCCATTGCTGAAGAAGCTTATGAAAAAGCCGCCAGATTAAGAGATGAATTGAATAAGCGCAGTAAATCTTAGTATCGGCATATTAAAAATGATTTTCATCTTCAATCTGTTCCAGTTTTTGTTCATATTCCACTTATAAAAAGCTAAATTCTAAAATGAACCAGATTGTTTAAAATAATTTAGGTTCATTTTGGATTATGATTCAAAATAATTCTATATTCAGCTTTTACTTTCAATCATTCAAACTAAACTACTATTATGAATGTTAAGTTTCGCTTAACGATAATGAGTTTCATGCAATTTTTTGTATGGGCTGCCTGGTTAATTACAATAGCAAATTATTGGTTTGGAACCAAACAATGGGATGGTGCAGATTTTGGAATCATTTTCTCTACTATGGGCATTGCATCATTGTTTATGCCTACTATAACTGGTATTTTAGCCGATAAGTGGATCAATGCAGAAAAACTTTATGCCATTTTGCATCTTCTTTATGCCGCAACGATGTTTTATCTGCCACAGGTAAATGATCCGCATACTTTTTTCTGGGTAATACTGGTAGCCATGTGTTTTTATATGCCAACCATAGCCTTGAGTAATTCGATCAGTTACACCACCTTAAAAAATGGTAATTTCGATGTGATAAAAGACTTTCCGCCCATTAGGGTTTGGGGTACGATCGGTTTTATTGCTGCCATGTGGATTACCAATTTAACCGGTAATAAGGCCAGCGCCAACCAATTTTATATTGCAGGTATAAGTGCTTTATTGCTAGGTGTATATTCATTTACACTACCGGCCTGTAGGCCTTTAAACCTAATTTCCGATAAGAAAACATTTGCTCAAAAACTCGGGCTTGAATCTTTCAAGCTTTTTGCCGACTACAAAATGGCCTTGTTTTTTATCTTTTCGATGTTTCTAGGTGCCGCCTTGCAGTTAACCAATGCTTATGGTGATGTTTTTCTGGATGAATTTAAATTATTCCCGGTTTTTGCCGAATCATTTGTCATTAAATATTCTACTATCATTTTATCGATTTCCCAGGTTTCAGAAACACTTTTTATCCTGGCTATTCCCTTCTTTTTGAAAAGATTTGGGATTAAATGGGTTATTGCCATCGCCATGTTCGCGTGGGTGCTGCGTTTTGGCTTATTTGCCTATGGTGATCCATCAACCAACCTTTGGATGATCATCATCTCATGCATTGTTTATGGTATGGCATTCGATTTCTTTAATATTTCGGGATCACTGTTTGTAGAAACCTCTACTGCGCCAAAAATCCGCTCTTCTGCACAGGGTTTGTTTATGATGATGACTAATGGCTTTGGTGCCGTATTTGGTAGTCTGGTTTCAGGCTGGATGATTAGTCGTTTCTTTACTACCTATTATCACACAATTGGTTCGCTATCCAGATATGTTAAAAGTGAAGAAGATAATGTACATCTCCTTAAATTCCTTAAAAATAAAGGCATTGATGTATTGCCAAACGGAGAACTGAGCAGGGCCCTGGATGTAAAAGACTGGCATAACATCTGGTTAACCTTTACTATTTACGTGCTTATTATCGCCATTGTCTTTGTCGTTACTTTTAAACACAAACATACCCGGGCAGAACTCGAAGTCATTAACCATTTATAATTTGCGATTAACCTCTTATGTCAGCCGGTAAATATAGAAAAGAACACAATTGTTTAAACTGCGGTGCTCATGTTGAGAAACATTATTGCAGCGATTGCGGTCAGCCAAATTTAGAGTTAAAAGAAAGTTTCTGGGCATTTATCAGCCATAGCATAGCCCATTATTTTCATTTCGACAATAAGTTTTTTCAAACGCTGACCCCTCTCCTAACCCAACCGGGTAAAATTACACTCGATTATCTGGCAGGAAAAAGAGCCCGATATATTAATCCGGTGAGTATGTATATTTTTGTTTCCATCGTATATTTTTTAGTCGTATACTCACCGAAACATGTAGAGAAAGATCCCGATCATGGTCACATCGATATTGAGGAACAGAAAGGAGCCAATGTTTCCGATAGCGTAAATAAAGCATTAAAACTTACAGGTTTATCCAAAGAAATTGCCAATAAAGCTACAACGTCAATTAATGAAGCGGTAAAAAAGAAAGCGTTCGTAAAACTTGGCTTTGCTGATCAGGCCAAAGAGTTGAATAGGCTCAGACAAGAAAACGTTAAATTAAAATCTGATTCCCTTTCCGATATCATTGATGAATATAATGAAATCCATATTGAAAGGAATGATAGTACCTATGCCGCTTACCTCGCACGTCAGAAAAAATTGCCTGTTGCAGAACAGGATAGCTGGTATGATAGATTGATCAAAAAGAGAGCCATTACCATTGGAGAAAAGGCAGAGGTGATTCAGGAAACGCTTGAGCACAATCGCCCTAAGCAGTATTTTTTATTGATGCCACTGCTGGCCTGGTTTATTATGCTCAACTTCAGGAAAAATCATATCTATTATCTCGATCACCTGATTTTTACCATCCACGGTATGATGGTTTATTTTATCGTTTCTATTATCACTCAGCCCATCATGAAACATGTTTTTGGGGAAGATTCTTTCGTGAGCAAAATCATATCGGTGGGGGTTACTATATTTTTATTCTGGTATATGTTTAAAGCGCTTACCATTTTTTATCAGCGCAAAACATGGAGTACCATTTTTAAAATATTCTGGATCCTGATTTTATATTCGGTCGCATTTAAGCTTACTGAAATGGTGATGATCAATTTAATTTATTATGTAGCTACTTAAAATGTTACGTCATCTCGACTGAAGCGCAGCGAAACGGCGAGATCTAATCAAAAGTGTTATCAAGACAGATTTAGCTTCGCTGAGCCTTCGGGTTCTCGACTTCGGTGCACTTCGCTCGAGATGACGGTACACGAGAAGCTTCGCTATAATGACAGAATTTAATAAAAAATTGAATTCATAAAAAAAACCACCCGGATTCGGGTGGTTTCTTTATATATTTTGAATTATTTTCTGTCTTTAAGTTCAACAAATTCCCTGTCGGTTTCGCCAACATAAATCTGACGCGGGCGACCAATAGGTTCTTTATTTTCGTGCATTTCTTTCCATTGAGCAATCCATCCCGGTAAACGGCCTAAAGCAAACAGTACGGTAAACATTTCCGATGGGAAGCCTAACGCACGGTAAATAATACCTGAATAGAAATCTACGTTCGGATACAACTTACGGTCTATAAAATATTGGTCGGTTAATGCTGCTTCTTCTAATTTTTTAGCGATTTCTAAAATCGGATCATCAATGCCCAGGTTTTCTAAAATATCATCGCAGGCTTTTTTAATAATTTTAGCTCTTGGATCGAAGTTCTTGTAAACCCTGTGTCCAAAGCCCATCATGCGGAACGGATCGTTTTTATCTTTCGCTTTTGCAATCCATTTCTCTGTATCTCCACCGTCAGCTTTAATCAACTCAAGCATATCAATTACCGCCTGGTTGGCACCGCCATGCAATGGTCCCCACAAAGCCGCAATACCAGCCGCAACCGAAGCGTATAAGTTGCAATCAGATGAGCCTACAATACGAACGGTAGAAGCGGAACAGTTTTGCTCGTGGTCTGCATGCAGAATTAGCAATTTATTCATGGCGTTAACCACAATCGGGTTCACATCATAATCTTCAGTACGTTGCCCAAACGTCATCCAAAGGAAATTAGTTACGTAATCATATTTATTTTTTGGATAAATAAGCGGGTGACCTAATGATTTTTTATAAACGAAAGAAACAATAGTTGGGAATTTAGCCAAGAGTTTGATAATGGTTAAATTCTGCTCCTCTGCAGTTTGATTTGGCTTTAAGCATTCTGGATAGAAGGTAGACAAAGAGAAAATCAATGAACCCAGCTGCCCCATCGGATGCGATCTCGACGGATAACCATCAAAAAATTTCTTCATATCCTCATGGATGAGGGTATGTTTACTGATCTCGGCCTGAAGTTCTTCTAATTGGGACAGCGTTGGAAGATCACCATAGATAACCAGATAAATCACTTCCAAAAAACTAGATTTTGCGGCAAGTTCTTCAATGGCATATCCCCTATATTTTAAAATGCCTTTTTCACCATCTAAAAAAGTGATTTTACTTTTCGTAGAACCAGTATTTTTAAAACCAGTATCTAAAGTTACGAAGCCCGTTAAATCTCTTAATTTAGAGATATCAATGGCCTTTTCATCTTCTGTTCCTGTAATTACTGGCAATTCTACTGTCTTACCATCAACTTTTATCTCTGCAATATCTGACATATTATTGTATTGTGTTTATAGCTTTCTAAATTATATAAAATTAATATACATGCATAACAAATCTGTTAAATTAAAATGAATAATTGGTCAAAATGACGTAACAATCATGCTTAATTTAAGCCATATCAGCGCCTTTATTTCGCTTTAATTTCTTCGGTAACCCTACCGCATTCCAACATCTCGTTCCCATAATAAGGGTTTTTAATTTCCTTTTCGATTGATAGCCAGTCGCCTCCATCTCCTTTATTTGCCATTGGGCAATGCTGAACATAGATCGTACCCTTTTCTATTTCAGTACTTTTTAATAAAGCAATGATATCGGCACTTAAAGCCGTAAAGTCTTTTCGTTGCACAACCAGGTTATTGCTCGACGCAATTTTTTGAGCAATTTCTGCTGTTGGCTCGCAGCCCTCGTAGGCAGCTAAACTGCTTTTTAATACGGCAGCAGTTTTTTGTGCATTTGCCGCATCAGATTTTACCAGTGCATTTTTTAAATCTACATAATTTGTAAATATGGCCAGTTTCCTTTCGTCTTTTATAGAAATCTCATTTTTCGCCGATACGGTATTCGTGTGGGCAGTATCTTTAGTTTCGGGAGATTTTTTATCCGCCTGGTTACAGGCCAATAAAGTAGTCAGTATGGCTATTCCGAATATTCTTTTCATGGTATTTGGTTTTCCGCTCAAAATAGCAATTAAAATGGTAAATAAATAAAAAAGTCCCAATTTTCATCGGGACTCTAAAATTAAATGATGTTTGAATTATAAATTGAAATTGTATGCTAGCCTTAATGCATACTGACCTGTTTTCCTAAAATAGGTTGCTGATGAACTATCATTTACGTAACCTTCATATCTCACGCCCGCATCGAAACCACCAAACTCATATCCCAGACCACCAGAATAAATAAAGTTCGTTTTACCACCATCTTTAATGGCAAAGCCTGCTCCCGCTTCAGTTGCCAAATACATCCTTTTAATCGGGAATACTTTAACACCACCTTTAGCTGGAATAAAATCTACATCAATAGCATTATTTTTTGCCATTAATTTGGTATAGCCACCTGACGCGGTTACGGCAACATATGGCGATAAATCCCATTGCAATTTCAAATCAGCACCATAAGCATAATCCATTGGGGATTGATCACGAAACAAGCCACCATTAACGCCAACCCCTACTTTAAAAGCCATTCCTTTTGGAGCTGGATTTGGATCAGTTTCTGTCATCGTTTGCGCTTTCAATGTAGTGGCTGCAAACACGGCTACAGCAGTTGCTGCTGTTGCGAAAATTTTAGTAATCGTTTTCATATTAGATAAAATTAAGTTAATACTAAGGTTTTGGTAGATATACGTAATATGATTTCATCCGGATTTAATATTTTCATTTTTTTCAGAAATAATCGTAAATAAAAAAAGCCCCGGCATTTGCCGGGGCTTTTTTTATGCGGTTGATGATCTTACAAACTAAATCCGTAAGCCAGGCGAATACCTGCGAAACCTATGCTACCATTATTGGAGTAACCTTCGTATTTTGCAGCTAGATCTAAACCGTTAGCCCAAGAGTATCCAATTGCTGGTGAATAAACAAATGAAGTACCGCTGCCAGATTTTGTACCAAAACCAGCACCTAGTTCTGCTAAGCCATAAGCACCGGAACCCGAATCGTTAAAGAAATATTTAGCGCCAGCTTTTACCGGAATTACACCAAAGCTTCCACCTCCGTATGAATCTTTGATAGAGAAGTTATTGTAACCGGCGGTTACAGGAATTGATAATTGTTTATCTACATTAAATTGATATCTAATATCACCTCCTAATACTAAACCATATCCGGTTGTCGTTCCTGCGCCAACATTTAAACCGATACCTAAGTTTCTTGCTGAACTTTGTGCATTTGCATTAGTAGAAAAAAATAGAGCCACAACAGCTGCTGAGGTAGCAATAATTTTTGTAATTGTTTTCATGTTTAAGATAATGTTTTTGAGTTAAAATAATATGAATAGATAAACACAAAGGTTGTGCCAAAGGGGCATTTTAGTAATGATTTAGGGCGTAAAACCGTATAAAATGATCTGATTGTGTTAATTTTTTAATATCTTAAACTTTTTCAAGAATCAGCTGTTTTAACAGGTTGGCTGGTGCAGCTGCGTCGAGCCAAATAATCTCAATATTGTCTTTTTCCATTTTTCTAAAAAAGGTATTTTGTCTTTTTGCATACTGACAAATGGCGGTACCGAGTTTTAATTTTAATTCCTCCAGGCTTAATAGTCCATCAAGATAATTCACTATAAATTTATATTCCAGTCCGTAGAAGATTAAAATTTCCTTGCTAATCCCATCTTTTAATAATTGTTCTACTTCTTCTATTAAGCCGGCCTTGAACCTTTCGTTCAGTCTGTTTAGAATTTTAGCTCTGGTGGTTTCAATTTCGTTCTTTAATCCGAAGATAACCGGTTTGAGGGCCGGCCGGTCAACAGTTTCCAGCTTATGATGCTTCAAATAATCGGCTATTTCCAATGCGCGGATCAATCTTTTTTTAGAGGATAGATCAACATGATTTTTTTTTTGAAATTCATCCTGCTGCAATTTTGAGATCAATTCTTCTTTTGATAATAAATCCAATAAATCTCTAAGTGGTTGATTGACGGGAACAGCAGTATAAGTTTGGTTTTGCAAAAGGCTATGGATATACATTCCTGTTCCACCGCAAAGGATAGGCATGCTATTTTTTTGCGCGATGGATGCAAATGCCTGATAGAAATCGTTTTTAAAAGCATCTACATGATAGCGTTCGCCAGGTGATAAAATATCGATTAAATGATATGGAATTGTCTTACCGTTAATATGATATTCCTGCAGATCTTTACCCGTGCCAATATCCATTCGTTTAAATACCTGACGGCTATCGGCACTAATGATTTCTCCATTTAAAGCATCAGCTACACTGACGGCCAGCTTGGTTTTACCTGAAGCAGTTGCTCCCAAAATAATGATGAGATTATGCTGATCCATTAAAATTGAAGAATATATTTTAAACTTCCGGTGTTAAACACGTTCTGCACAAAAGTTTGTTCATCTTTTTTGAGTCGACGATTTAGATTCTCATCCAGGTTGTAAATCCGGGGTTCCAAAATTGCCGTTTGCCTGAAACCTAATTTGATATAGGCCTCTCCTGCTGACCAGTCGCGGTCAGCATAAGTCATGAGGTCGGTAGGTTGATAGGTTGCGGCAAAGAATGAAATGAGTTTACTTAATCCACCTGTAATGGAGTAACCTGCTTTAACGGCAAATCTGATTAATTCTGCAGATTTATAATTTTCGGTATAGTTCATCTTACGCAATGCCGAAAAAGTAGCAAGGGCTACAAGTTGATCTCTTTCAAATAAGCCAATTTTGTAACGGCTGGTTACCGCACCCTGCAGATGATTTTCGGCTAAAAAAGAATCAGCAACTGGTTTAGTAATTTTTGCGATTTTAGTTTTCCTACCGTGAATGCGGGTATTTCTACCCAGCAAAGATTTTATTCTTGATAAAACCTGATCTGGTTTTGATAACCAGAGATCTTCCCAAAGGTGAATAAGTCTAATACCTTGTCGATAATAACGCTCCTGCAGATCAATAAGATCTTGTGGAATAAAGTTGTTTTTCAGGCAGACCAGGTGCAGGATAACGTGATGATCAATCCGCAGTAACTGAAATCTACCTTCTGTAAAAAAAAAGCACCCGATTTTGTGATCAGCAATTGCCAAACTTAGTTGGTGGTGCCAGTTATCGTCAAAAGTTAAATTATTCAATCAGCAGGATCTTGTTCAGAAAAATATTTATGGCAAATTTAACCATCAGCTGGTTAAATCCATTCTTTTTCTTTAAAGTTTGTGTGGATAATCTCTACCAGGGTTTCTACTTCCTTCAATTTCGTATCATCAAGGGCGGAAATTTTTAAGCCCGCCTGATGATGACCAAAATCATTTAAATGATGGTTTTCCGCAGAAAATTCTGCTGTATTTACCTTGACTTCAACAGCATCTCCATTAATATAAACACCTGCAAAAAAGCGCTCGGTTATTTTTTCTCCATTCCGTTCAATATTTTTTTCACTAAACAGATCATATCCGTTTTCGGAATTTTCATGTACCGTATATCCTTGACTGGCATAGGGCTGTAATCCGGCTCTGATAGTCTGAAAAATTTCTACAAGATCAGTTTTCATATGGTATTTAATTTTAGCATTAAACACTACAGTACGGTTATTGTTTAATTTTTATTCTTTTAGCCACCAATTTTCATTTGGCATATATTCATTTAAAATAATGGTTTCGCCCAATTTTGGGGTAACCAGGTGGAGTTGCCTGGCAGCTGCAGCGGAGACTACCCTTTGAATTGGCTCATTCCAGGGGTGCATTGCCAGGCTAAATTTTCCCCAGTGTACGGGCATTAAAAATTTTGCTTTTAAATCGATTGCGGCCTGCACCGTTTCTTCCGGAAACATATGGATGTATGGCCAGTAAGCATGGTATTGTCCACATTCGATCAAGGCTAAATCGAAAGGCCCATGCTCCTCGCCTATCCTGGCAAAATGTGTGTCATAACCAGAATCGCCACCTAAAAAAAGTTGGAAATTTTCCGCTTTCAATACAAAGGCCGACCAAAGCGTTTGATTTCTTTTAAACTTTCTTCCTGTAAAGTGTCTGGCCGGAACAGCTGTTAAATGGAGACTGTTGAACAATGTTATGGACTCATTCCAGTTCAGCTCATTTATCTTTTCTTTCCTGATTTTCCACCGCTCCAGATGTGAACCAACTCCAAGAGAGGTTACGATGCTTTTAACTTGTGGCGAAATTTTTAAGATACTCTCGTAATCGAGATGATCGTAATGATCGTGTGTGATGATGAGAACATCAATATTCTTAAATTCTTCAGCCTTTACCAGGTCAGTACCTAAAAAAGCCTTACTCCCGATGAATGAAAATGGAGAAGGCGTTTTACTGAATATGGGATCAACCAGAACCCTTAAACCATTTATTTTAATCAGGTAAGACGAATGCCCAAACCAGATAATTTCAGGAGAATTGCCATTAGCACTACCATTAACGTTTGGTAAAATAGATGGTAGCGCCTTACCTGGTACTTTATTGGGGTGTTTTTCGAAAAAGAAAGCATGTAAAATCTTTAAAAAACTTACACCTTCTGGCTGCATAGGCGTTATCGACAGGTTTTGTAGTGCACCATTTTGATAATTCTTCAGACTGCGGATTTTTTCCAACCTGGATCCCCCTGGCAAACGTCCAAAAACCGGTAGGTTGATGATGATAAGGAATATGGTGACGATAACAAATAAAATGTATAATAAGATCATTTTTAGAATTTAGCGCGACCAAAATATGAATATCATTTTAAAAATGATGTTGGTTCGATATATATGACCTGTGGATTACAGCTTAAATTATGAATGCCGTCTGTTATCTATCGGATAGCGCTTTAAAAGAATTGAGTAAAACAGTACAAACCTTTGATTAATTTTGTATTATTAGGTATTGAAGCAATTTAATGTAGTAGTTTAGCAGGCATCATGCAGTCGAAACCAACAACCATCAAAGAAATAGCCAGAATCTTAAACATTTCTCCATCCAGTGTTTCAAGAGGACTGCACGATCATCCAAGCATTGGGGCAATTACAAGGGAGAAAATTAAGCAGCTGGCGAAGTCGCTAAATTATGAGCCTAATAAGGCTGCTATTCTTTTTCAAAAGGGAAAAACATATACTATCGGCGTAATTTTACCGGAGCTATCAGAATACTTTTTTTCCATCGCTATTTCCGCAATTGAAGATGAGGCCATCAAGAAAAATTATACGGTAATTTTTGCCCAATCTCACGATTGTTATGAGCAGGAAATAAAGCTTGTTGAGAAAATGAAAAATCAGCGTGTGGATGGTTTATTGGTATCCATCAGTAAAGACACCTTTAAATTTGATCATTTTGAAAAACTAAATTCGTTTAACATACCGGTTGTATTTTTTGATCGGATTCCACCGGTTAGGAACGTACATTATGTTGCCTGCAGCCTGGAAAGTGCAACGGTTAAAGCCGTGAACCATCTAATAAGAAAAGGACACCGAAGTATCGGGATGATTAACGGACCCAAAACTTTGTATGCGAGTGAGGAGCGTAAGGAAGGCTATAAACAGGCGATTACTTTTAACCGTTTAAAATTTGACCCTTCACTGGTGATCAATTGCGATTTAACCGAACAGGGTACCTTATCTGCTGCCGAAATGTTTTTAAACCATAAAAGAAAACCAACGGCAATTGTTGCTTTTAATGATTATGTAGCGCTTTTTCTGATTAAATACTTCAAAAAACTAAATGTAATTAATAGTTTTGATATATTGAGTTATGCGAATCTACCTATTATCAGTTATTTAGATCACCCGCCGGTAGCCTCGGTAGAGCAATATCCGTATCTCCAGGGACAGAAGGCTGTGAATATATTATTGGATCTTATTCAACATCCCAAAGCTGAAAACCAGGCCTACTACCATACGATTGTAGATGCCGATCTGATTATAAATAGCCAAAATGAATAAATAAACGTTTGTGTTGCGTTTTTAACTTTTATTTAAACTTCCCGGCAAATTCTGGTATTACCTGTTTTAAGCAGGAATAAATGTTGCGGATTTTTATAGCCCATCAAAAAGGAAACTTCGTTTACGCTTTTCTTTGGATGAAAGATAGTATACTTTTTCCTTTCTGATCTAGCCGAACATCGTATACCTGATCTCTTATCTAATTTGCTAGCCCTCTCTTCAACATCTTTATATCATTTTGAAATCTTCAGGCTACGTTTACTCACCAATCCATTTCTCTGTGTTACCATTTCGAAAATCTAATTCCGATTGTCATTTCAGTCCGTTCGAAAGTGTTTGTTGTTTATTTACAATGATCTGAAAGGTACTTATTTATCAATTTTATATTATTTATAATTAGTCTAAATAAATTAAGTATATTTGTATCAATGATTTCGATTACTCGAGGAAAATTATAGCGTTATCGGTTCAACAGTCAGAGGATATGGCCATTATCAACCAGTCCTCAGCCTAGAAATCAGCGCTGCATTACCGCGATGAACGGCTAAATTACGGTGATTAGGAAAGGATTAATTCTGAGCAACGACAGTCGCTCATCAAAAATATGTTTTGTTAGTTGGATAGATGCTCCCCGCGATGGGGAGCTTTATCATTTTAGTGGCTTTTGTGTGCCGCAGACGTATGAGGTTTAATAACAAGCGGTAGTCATTTCGTGCGGAACGGATATCGCGATGTAGTCAAAAAGATAGTGGAATAAATTAAGGATGACGTTTCGGAAGCTTATTACGCTTGGCTATCGTACTCTCGTTTTAAACCTCAAAAGAAAAATCTTTTACAAACGCAAAAAGGGCTCCGGCATACCAGAACCCTTTTTGTTTCATACTCGCGAAATATTATTTTCCAGAGTTTTTCTTTTCAGTTACTTCTGCACGGATTTCTTGTGCTAAAACTTTAAGATCTTGCATTGCTTTACGCACACGAGTACCAGCAGCTGCGTTGCCAGCGTTATAAAATTTTTCTACATCTGCTTCAATAGCAGCAACAGCAGCTTTAACTTTTGAGAATTTTTCCATCGCTAATTGATGTTTTAAAGGTTTAAAAAATTTATTTTTTTCAATAATACATATTTACCTCGAATTAACAACAGAAAGCAAATATTTATTTACAAGAAGTTTTGCACATTTTCACAATCAAAAAATGCCTTGGCGTCAACTGCAACGCAATTTGTTGCAATTTTATGATAAAATGAGATCACTCACGCAATTTGTTCAAAATACTTGATCAGGTGGAAAAGGTTTTAGTGTTTGAAGCCGGGTCTATCTGTATTTTTATCAAATTTTAATTTAATCTCAAATGTTGGTTAAACCAAAAATCGTGTACGGAATGTATACATTTAAGCAGGTTCTCGTAGCCATCGGGCTTGGTGAGGTAAGCATTGGCGCCAAACTCTATAGATGCTTTTACATCTTCAGGATTATCCGAAGTAGAGAACAAGATTACAGGTATTGTTTTTAAATAAGGGATATCCCGTATAAATTTTAATAAATCCAGGCCAGATAAGCCAGGTAAATTCAAGTCTAGCAAGATTAATTTTGGTTTAGTTTTGCTTTCTGCAAAATGCTGAAGTTTTTTCAATGCTTCTACCCCATCTTCAACTATGGCCAGATTAAGGTTATCCTTAACCTCCGTTACAGCGCTCTGCATAAAAAATGCATAGTCAATGTCGTCCTCAACGTAAAATATATCTGGTGTTTTCATTTATCTATTTTTAAAAGCGACGAAAAAAGTCGATCCTGTATTTAACTTACTTTCAAACCAAACTCTACCATGATGTTTCTCTACAATCCTTTTTACGATAGCAAGTCCCACTCCGGATCCTTCAATGTCCTTCACATTATCCATACGCTTAAATAGCTCAAATACTCTGTCGTAATAACGGTTATCAATTCCTATACCATTATCTTTAACCGAATAGATAATTTCTCCTCCTTCTATATACGCAGAAACTTCAACCTTGGGTTTGTTAACCATTGCCGAATATTTTACAGCATTTCCGATCAGGTTGGTAAACACCTGAGTAATCATAATTTTATCTCCCTTGACATTGGGAAGTTGTCCTAAAATCAGCGTAATATGATCTGCTTTATATGCTGCCCATATTTCTGTGGTGATCTCTTTTAATAAGGAAGCTATATCAACTGTTTCAAAATTAATTTCAGAACGGCCAACTCTTGCTAAATTTAAAATCTCCTTAATCAACAAGTTCATTTTATCGGCACCTACCAAAATCCTGTTTAACATTTTTTTACCGCCCTCATCTATGCTTTTGTTTTTAGCCATCAGCTCTGCGTAGGTTTTAATCGAGGTAAGTGGTGTTCTTAAATCATGCGATATAGTGTAGCTAAACGTATCCAGTTCATCATAAGCGGCCTGAAGTTTTTCATTTAGCAATCTGATTTCGTTTGCTTTTTTATTAATATCGGTGATGATAATTTCCCGAATCCTTAATACGGAGGCAATTTCTTCGGCCATCCATTTTTCAGACGTGTTATTAACTACTTCCGACCAGATTTCGAAAGATTTACGTGGTGATAGGGTCATCAACCCATTTTCAGATGAAACTGCCGGTTTATCGGGATTTCCGGCCCAGTTTACTTTGGTAATCATTTCGGGTTTAAACCAGATGATCATTTCGCCCATTTCTTTATTGATCACACAAGAAAGAATTCCCGAAGCGATTGTTTTATATTTTTTGGCCGGAGAATAGATTTCAGGCAATCGATGGGTATAGTAAACTGACTCATCATTATTTTCCTTCAACCATTCGGCAAGTTGCCATATATCTTCTTCAGATGGTACCTCTCCAATAGTTTTGAGTTCGTTTTCAAAAATGACAGCTACTCCGGTTGCGCCGGTTGCATTCAGGATAGTTCGTTTGTGGGTGGTTATTGCCTGTATTAAGTATTTATCACGGTTTAAATGTTCAGACAGTAGAGTTGCCGTGCTTTTAAATTGTTCAATAACCCTAGCATCTTCTTCTTCCTGGCGATATTCAAGTGCTGATGAAAGAATCTGTCCGATTAATTTAGCGCCTTCTCTTGCTTTATAATCTATAAACTTAGGGCTATAATTATGGCAGGCAATCAATCCCCAGAGCTCACCATGAGCAATTAGGGAGATACTAAAACTGGAGTGGACACCCATATTTTTTAAATATTGAATATGGATGGGCGATACGGCACGTAAGCCTCCGTTTGTTAAATCAAGCGCTTCATTCTCCTTGTAGGTGATTACCTTCGAATCGGCTATGTTTACATCTGCAATTAATCTGGTCAGGTTGAGTTTGTAAAGTTCTCTGGCCTGCTTTGGAATATCGGATGCAGGATAGTGTAACCCAAAAAAGGCCTCTAAATCTGCTTCCTTTTCTTCTGCTACAACTTCGCCATGGCCATCTTCTAAGAATTTGTAAACCATGATACGGTCGTAATTGATCAGCCTTTTTACCTCTTTGGCTGCACCCTTTAACAATGATGAAATGTTTTTTCCCTGAAGCATAGACGATGCTGAACGGCCTATGGAACTTTGAATATCAAACTGCAGTGTTACGGGTTCGAATTCTAACAACCAATCGTTTTTTGATGAAGAAATAATAAGGTAAAATGGACTACCGTTTATTTCAAGTGGATGTGGACTCATGGTATCGAAACTTTTACGGATGATACCAAGCTTTAGCAAATCTTCAATATAGAGAGCAGAATCTGGTTGTTTAATTAAATTATTTAGTGTTGAGAGTGGTTTATTTAATAAGCTTCTGGCCTGTTCTTTTAAAAAATCTCCTGTATTTTCACTGATATAGGAAATGGTTGAGCTGTTTTTATCTACAGCTACTAGAAAACCATGCGACTGAATTTTGCCCGGTATATGAATAGGCTCTTGATCACAATTGGTTAGGTCTACAGAAAATTTAGTCATGTGTATTATATTGCAGCATATTTAATCTCGCAAATTAACAAATATAAAGCCTAATTTTAGAATGTCTATAATTTGATAAATTCAGATTTTGAGATTTGTTTTTTATTATATATTTGTTTGAATTTAAAAAATCATTCAAACTTGGCAAAGAAAAATATTTTGGTAATCGAAGATAACCATGCAATCCTGGATGTTATAACACTTATTTTAGAAAGCGAAGCTTTTAATGTTGATGGCTTAAACAAAGGCGCGGATTTTATTAACCATGTTCTCAAACTTAATCCAGATGTAATTATTATGGATATTATGCTCCCTGACACTGATGGAAGGGAACTTTTAAAAGAACTTAAAAATGCAGAAGCTACAAAAGATATTCCGGTTTTGATGATTTCTGCCCGTTACAATGCCAGCAACTATTCATTAGATGGTATAGAAGCAGACGACTTTATGGCTAAGCCTTTTAACATCGACGAATTAATGGATAAGATTTATGCCTTGCTAAAAAAGTAGTTTTTACTCAGGCATGCCTGGTAATTTTATTCCTCCAAGTTTTAGGTTTTTCATCAATACTTCGAGAAAAGAAAGTTTAGTATCGGTAAATCCGTGTGCATTTACCCAAATATTTAAACTTATTTTGAAACCGTTATCTTCCAAAGATGATACACCAATCCTTCGTTCAGGAGTTTTTAAGCAGGCACTGAATTCATCAACTGTTTTATTGAAAATGGAAACTACATTTTCGTAATCAATTCCATAGCTGAATTTAATTTCTATATCCAGTCTTCTGGTACCCTCCCTGCTGATATTGATGATCACTTCGTTGGATAGTTTACTATTGGGGATAACTACTGTTCTGTTGTCAAATGTTTTAACAATCGTATAAAATATTTGGATCGAGGCTACCGTTCCTTCCTGTCCTTGCGCAATGATGTTATCTCCTACAACAAAAGGTTTTAGGAGCAAAATCAATACGCCGCTTGCGAAATTCTGCAATGTGCCGGATAAAGCTAAACCTGCCGCAACTCCGATACCTCCAATAAGAACCGTTAAGAATGTAAGCTGTATGCCTACAACCTGCATTACGGTAAGCGCAAGCAAAATCCTTAAAGTAATAATAATCAGGCTCGTTAAAAAGGGGCGTAATGATGGATTTATATCTTTACGGTGCATACCCCCCTGCATCCATTTCGCTAATAGCTTAATGAGCCACAAGCCTAAAATAAGCAACACTACACCTAAAATTATTGATGGCCCTTTATTAATTATCCAATCATAGGCCTTATCATAAAAACGGTCAACATTACCGGTATCAATCTTCATCGTGGTATTTTCAGTATCTTATTATTGCTTTTTTTGTTTACCTGACTTGTCTTTAGTTGTATCTACTTTTTTTGCATCTTTGGCTGATGTAACCTGATCATCAGCACCTTTAGCTTTTGCATTTTTCGGTGCAGTAGCCTTGCTACTTTCTGCCGACGTTTTAGAATCTTTCATCTTTTATATTTAATCTTCGCTATTGAGCCAAACTTTTGCCTCTTCTATTTCTTCTGGTTTAAAGCCTTTTGATTGACCAGGGGTAGCTATGGTAAATACATCAGTAAACCACTCCACTCCTTTCTCAGCACTTACCACCGCAATTTTTTTCCATTTACTGAAATTTTGTAACCCTGCTTTAACATCCTGTACCCATGCACCAGCCGTAAAATTCTTTATATCAGTTTCTAAAACCAACAGATACCTGATTTCTTTGAACCGTTCAGCCGTTCTTTTTAAGCCAGTTATTAAAACACTTTTTATATCATCACTTGTAACTTCTCCGGTGGCTCTTACGCCAAAAATGTGGTCTGGTAGTCCCGTAATTTCTGTTAGCATAATTATTCGTTTAATTAAGAACATATTAATCTGTCAAGAAGTTTGCCATTTGTACAAATTCTGAGAAGTTGTGCGATCGCGAAAACACTTCTATAACCGATGATGTTATCACTCAATATTTTAAATAAGAAAAGATCCTATGAAAAACAATTTATTAAAACCTATTATGCTGGCATGTGGAACCGCAATCCTGCTTTCAGCCTGTACCAGCGGAACAAAAAATACTGCAGGTACAGATTCTTCCATGACTGATTCTACAACAATGGCAACAGTAAAACCAACCGGACCTGCGCCTGAATGGGGCAAAACAATAAAGCCTGAAATGCAGGCGGTAATAGAAAAATTAAGCAGTTACGGGGATAAGCCTATAGAAACTTTAAGTGCCACCGATGCGCGTAAAAACCATACGCCAACAGATGCGGTAATGGCTTTAGCAAAACAGAACAATATTGCTGTACCATCGCCTAAGGTTGATACCGTAGGCAAGGATATTGACGCTGGCAGCGGTAAGATACACTTACGTATTTATACACCCAAAGCCGGTAATGGACCTTACCCGCTTATTGTTTATTACCATGGTGGTGGTTTCGTAATTGCCAATATAGATGTTTATAATGCATCGGCCCAGGCTTTGGCTGAACAAGTTGGGGCAATTGTAGTGTCTGTGGCCTACCGCTTAGCACCAGAGCATAAATTTCCAACAGCACACAATGATGCGTTTGCCGCCTATGAATGGGCCATTAAAAATGCGGTAGATTTAAAGGCAGATCCGGCTAAAATTGCTGTTGTTGGCGAAAGTGCCGGTGGAAACTTAGCGGCAAACGTTTCTATTATGGCCAGAAACAAAAATATTATGATTCCTGTACATGAAGTTTTGGTGTATCCAATTGCCCAGGCAGATATGAATACAGCATCTTATAAAATGTATGCGAATGCCAAACCTTTAAACAAAGCCATGATGGGCTGGTTTACAGAGAAATACCTGAATAGTATGGTAGAAGCGAAAGACTCCAGAATATCATTGGTTAATGCAAATTTAAAAGGACTTCCTCCAACAACTATTATTACAGCCGAAATAGATCCCCTGCATGATGATGGAGTAATGCTTGCTGATCAGCTTAAAGCTGCTGGTGTAAAAGTTGACACCAAAAATTATGAAGGTGTAACACACGAATTCTTTGGCATGTCGCTTCTTGTACCAGAGGCAAAAGCTGCCCAGGCCTATGCTGCTGAACAGTTGAAAGCTGCTTTTAAATAAAATTATCCGCATTGAGGTGTTTGCACTTCAATGCGGTTTTGTATTGAGTTAAGCATAAAGCATGTAAATATGCTGAACAGCAAACTGATCACTACAAACTGCCAGCAGATTAAGCTCCCTTTTTAGAACCTAAACTTTGCATCAGTTGATCGTATAAATCATCGCTTGAAGCTTTTTTAGGTTTCATCTTTTTAACGGTGGCCCGCTTTCCTTTAGCCTTTGCCTTAATAATTTTCAACAACTCGTTGCTGTAATCATCTTTAAAAGTGCTAAGGTCAAATTTTGAGCTATACTGTTTAATCAAAGCCAATCCAACATCCATTTCTTTTTTGGTGATGCTGATATCATCAACCTTATTAATTTCAGCCAAGCTCCTGATTTCCTGGTCGAACCTGATTTTTGTGATGACGATCACATTTTCCATAGGATGGATAACACAAAGATTTTCTGTGTTCCTGAGCACAAACCGGGCTACCCCGGCTTTACCAGATTTTTGTAATGCTTTTAATAATAAACTATAGGCCTTCCTACCCTGTTTTTCGGGTTCGGTATAGTAAGAAGTTTCGTAATAGATGGGATTGATATCCTTGATGTCAACAAAATTCTCCAGCTCAATAATCTTTGTTTTTTCTGGTGCAGCCTCTTCAAAATCATGTTTATCCAAAATAATATACCGGTCTTTTAAAAAGTAGCCTTTTACTATTTTTTCATAAGGCACCTCTTTGTGCGTATTTTCATTCACCCTCAAAAATTTAATTTTGGCATGATCACGTTCGTCAAGCATATCTAAGTCCAGGTTACTATTCTGGACACCGGAAAACAACCTGACCGGAATATTTACCAAACCAAATCCAATCGAACCTTTCCATATTGATCTCATAGCTAAATATTTAAATATTTACCTATTAACAGGTGTCTAAAACTTATTGTTTTGGGTTTGTAACCTATAAATCGGCTAAATAGCAAACTATTTAGATTCTATACTGTTATTTGATCATAACCTTATAGAAATACTTGTGAAACCATAATGATTTTTCAAAGTAATAAAGGGAATGAAGAGATCACGATTGTGTAATTACCATTGAAAACATTTATAAAGATGAAAATAGCCTATATTTCTACCTATCCGCCCCGTGAGTGTGGTTTAGCTACCTTCAACCAAAATTTAGTTAATGCTTTGAGTTTAAATCCCACTTACGATGCTAACCAGAGTTTTGTAGTTGCGATGAATGAGTCGGATGACTTGAATGAACATCAGTACCCCAATGAAGTAAAATTTGTTATCCGGCAACAAAATCAACAAGATTATCTGGAGGCCGCTGATTTTATCAATAACAGTGATGTAGATACCTGTATTATTGAACATGAGTTTGGCATATATGGTGGTAATAGTGGCGTTTTTTTGCTTTCTCTTATTAACAGGTTGAAAAAACCTTTCATTACGATTTTGCATACGGTTTTAAAAGAGCCAAATTTTATGCAGCAAACCATTATCAAGGAGATTGCTGCTAAGACGGCTAAATTGGTAGTGATGAGTAAAAAAGCGGTAATGTTTTTAACAAGTATCTATCAGATTCCAAAGGGCTCTATTCAATTGATCGAACACGGTGTTCCGGATTTAGAGCCTGTAGTTAACAGTCAAATTGCACAGAGTGAATTGTTCAAGGGCAAAAAAGTACTCTTTACATTTGGCTTGATCAGCAGAAATAAGGGTTTGGAAACAGTTATACAGGCGTTACCATCTATCGTAGCGGAACATCCTGATGTTTTATATATGATATTGGGCAATACTCATCCCGGCGTGGTGAAACATAATGGCGAAGAGTATCGTGACAGTTTGAAAGCGCTTGCCAAAGATTTGGGCGTGGAAGAGAATATTGCTTTCGTTAACAAATTTGTTTCGGAAGATGAACTGCATCAATATTTAACCGCCTGCCATTTATACATTACCCCTTATTTGAATGAAGCTCAGATCACCAGCGGCACATTATCATACGCTATTGGTGCTGGAGCTGCAGTGATTTCTACTCCATACTGGCACGCCCAGGAGCTATTGGCTGATAATAGAGGTAAATTATTCGATTTCAAAGATCATCATAAACTGGCAGCAATTGTTAATGATCTTTTAAGTGATAATGATAAATATTATAAACTAAAACAAAACGCCTACGAATACGGACTGAATCTTCGCTGGCCAGCCATTGGAAGTATTTATCTTAATGTATTAAATGAAGCATTAACACTAGAAGTTAAAGCAGAAAGACCGGTTCCGCCTATTATCGATGTAGAAGGGATGCCGGCCCTAAATTTAAACCATATTGCGCTGTTAACTGACGATACAGGAATTATACAGCATGCACGTTTCGGCATTCCAAATTTAAAAGAAGGCTATTGCATCGATGATAATGCAAGAGCATTAATTATGGCCTTAATGGCTGTTGAGCAGGATAAAAACAAAAGAGCTTTAGCTTTTATGCCAATATATCTGAGTTTCATTCAATACATGCAAACTGAAGATGGAAATTTCAGAAATTTCTTAAGCTTTAACAGGCAATATTTAGATGAAGTGGGGTCTGAAGATTCCTTTGGCAGGACTATTTGGGCATTGGGTTATTTGGTTTCCGCCGCGCCTAATAATTCCTACCGGGAATTCGGCCGTGAGCTATTTTCTCACTCTGTAAAACACTTTAAAGAATTAAAATATTTACGCGGAAAGGCAAATACCATTATTGGTTTATCGTATTATCTAAATGCACATCCTGGAGATGAAATGATTATTCAGGAGATTAACATGCTGGCAAGTTCGCTGGTAGCTTCATATCGTGAAAATAAAGATGGAGAGTGGCATTGGTTTGAAGATATTTTAACTTACGATAATGCCATTCTTCCGCTGGCTTTGCTGCATCATTACGAAGTTACAGGGAACAAAAAATCGTATCAGACCGCCATGGAAAGTATTGAATTTTTAAATAGTTTTTCTTTTGAAAATGGTTACCTAAACCCGGTTGGTAATGCCGGATGGATGAAAAAACATGGAAAAAATCCCATTTACGATCAGCAGGCTATAGAGACAATGGCCATGGTTTTATTGTATGCCAAAACTTTTGCGATTACCAAAGACGATCAATATCTGAATTTGATGCATATGAGCTATAAATGGTTTTTAGGAGAAAACAGCCTTCATATTCCTTTATATGATTATGAAACCCATGGTTGTGCGGATGGATTACAGTTTAATAGTGTAAACAGAAACCAGGGTGCAGAAAGTACATTGGCTTATTTCATCTCCCATTTAGCTATTTTGAAGACTGCAGAGGTTGAATACGAGACTTTATCTTCACCATTAATGGAAACCGATAAGATTAGCTAAATAATAAAGCTTTCTTAGAATTACCGATAGCTGGTTCAATAAATGAATCAGCTTTTTTTTTAAGTTAACTTAGCAGTATAAAATAAAGAGCCATCTCAACTTATGTTTGTATGAGATGGCTTAGTGCATAAAATGATGAAGCGGGGTTCAGCAGCATCAAATAAATTGTAGTAAAATTTAATTATTTTCTAATAACCTATTTAATAGCAATTCCAGGTTTACAGTAGCGAATGATGAGCTGTAATCGGATAGGCCATAAGGGATTATCAATTCTCCATTACTGATAATTGAACCACAGGAGTATACCACATTTGGTACATAACCTTCCCTTTCATCGTTATTCGGGATAATCAAAGGTTCTTTCAAATGGCCAATTTCAATACTAGGGTCTTCCAGATCCAATAAACTTACCCCGATACAATATCTTCGCATAGGGCCAACACCGTGCGTAATAACCAGCCATCCTTTTTCGGTTTCTATAGGAGAACCACAATTGCCGATCTGCACCAGCTCCCAATCATAACGGGGCTGTTTTAAAAGCACCGGGTTTTCCCATACATTTACCTTATCAGAAAACATCAGGTAATTGTTCCACCCATCTATCCTGCTCATCATCACATACTTTCCTCTAATTTTTCGTGGAAACAATGCCAGGTTTTTATTCTGTGCACCATCTCCGTAAAGCGGAATTACTTTAAACTCATAAAAATCTTCTGTTTGAACGAGTTTAGGAATAATTAGAGAGCCATCAAAAGCGGTGTAAGTAGCGTAGTAAAGCACTTTTCCATCATCTTTAATAAATTTAACGAAACGTGCGTCTTCGATCCCTTTACGTTCAAATTCAGAAATAGGGAAAATCACACGATCAGAGATATCGGTATCTTTCGAAAAGGTAATGGTGTGGTAAGTGTCTGATAGCCAAAGAACCTTGTCGTATTCGATTAAACGGGACGGATTTTCTTTGTGTAAACTTTTTGAATCTTTAATGATATTGCTTAAACTGGTGTATTCAAATTTATCATCAAGTTTCGATTCTATTTCTTCCAGAACAGCAGGATCAATCTGTGCATAGGCCGCTTTTTTTAAGAATAATTTTTTGATATAAATGGCATTTTTCACCACCTCAGCCTCATCAACATAATTTCCAACCGGTAACACCTGGATATTATTGTTTTTATCAATTAAGGCACGTCTAAACACTATGGACGAAATATGACCCTCTCCTACAGCCCTAAAGCTGATGATTACCCTTTTTTCGCCTTCAACCAAATCGGTTTGATCAGGATCATCAACGATACTCGGGTTGAAAAATGCAGCAGACTCTATGGAATATTCATGAGTAAAGTAAGCACCGATCAACAACCTGGTGTATTCATCAATATCTTCGAAGGATGTACCCAGGGCCGTAAATTGTTTTTTTAATTTTTTGCAATGGCGGGTTAAGATTTTTGTAATATTCCGGTGTCTTTTAGAATATTCCTGTAGTATGGGCGATATCAGTGAAAATACTTTGTCATCTGAAAACTCCAAAACCTTCCTGATTACTTCCAGTGCTCTCTCTTCTCCATTAAAAAAAAAACGTGCAATAACTCTCTTCGTATCCGGATTTACCTTAACAGGTTTACGTTCAATATATAATCTCATTATTTAACAGTTTTGACGGTAATTTTAATGCTTTCCGCTCTATTATCTCCAACCTTATCATAACGAAAATTATAGCTCAATTGTTTATAGTTTATACATTATTTTTACCTTTAACAATTCATCTTTCCATTAAATTGTTCAATAAATGCAAAACGAAAAAGCAGAACTTGATATCTCTTCAGACGAAACCCTGCGTTTGAAAAAGCTGGGTAATTATGAGATATTGAATACTCCGCCAGAAAGCGCTTTTGATCAGATTTCGCAGCTTGCCTCCGAAATATTTGACGTACCATTTGCGGGAATCTGTTTTGAAGCTAATGGTGGTTTTTTCGTAAAGTCGGAGATTGGCGGATCTGCCCTGGAAATTATCCAAGACCGGGACAAGGATAAATTTGCTTTTTTTGCTTCAGAGCCGATCGCATCACCTGACGGATATCGCCTGGGCCTGATTTACGTTGCCGATACTGAATCTAAATCGGCTGAAGATCGGCAATTGAGAATGCTGCAGCGTTTAGCTGATATGGTGGTAGAAAAAGTGGAGTCGAGGATGGCTATCAGGAGAACTTTAAGGGCTTATGATGATCGTTTGCATGTATTGGTTCATGATCTCAAGAACCCAATGACCACCATCACACTTCAATCTGAATTGCTGGAACGAATTCCGGGTATAAATGAAAAGGCTTCTTTAATTGCTGGTAAGATTAATGCTCAGGCTAAAAAAATGATTGATAATCTGAATGGTATTTTAAGTGCCGCCCGGAAAGAGGCAACTTCGTTTAAACCTCAAAAAGATAAGATTGATTTAAAACAAATACTGGAAAAGGTAAAAAAAGATTTTACACTATCGCTCAAACGTAAAAATCAGACCGTTTCAATCAACATTGAGGAAACCCTTGAAGTTTTTGCTGACCCTGATAAAATTGCCATGGTTTTTATTCAGTTGATGGATAATGCGATCAAGTTTTCTCCCATGGGAAATGAAATATTTATCACGTCTCAAACAGCTGACAATGAGTTAACTGTATCAGTAAAAGACCAAGGAGTAGGTTTAACTGATGAAGACTTAGAAAAAGTTTTCTTGAAATTTGCTTCGCTAACTTCGGTGAGCACAAATTATGAAAACAGCTACGGATTAGGACTGATTACTGCCAACGCACTGGTAGAGATCCATAAAGGTAAGTTATGGGCGGAAAGTGAAGGAAAAAATTTGGGGGCTACTTTTCATGTAACCCTACCCATTAAATAGGTTTGTATCCAATAAATCGTCGATTTTCATTTCTTCCAGCACAATTCTTTCGGGTATGATATTCGTGTGGTACGACCATTTAATCAATCTTATCAATCCATCAGCAATTTCGATGCCCGTAATATCGCCATCACTAAAACAACAGCATCCGCTATTGAAGTAAACTGGTTTGTATTTGCCAAAAACCGGGCCCTGGTCTCCTTCCTTTATCCGTTTACGAAGCTCGTTATTTAAGAAAGTAATATCACCGGTATTTTTCTCTTTTTTTGCTTTGTTTAGTTTTGCATAAATTCTTTCCAGGTGAGTTAGCGATGCAAAAACTGGCTGGTGAGTGTGCCCTGTAATTAAAGCAATATTGTTTTTGGCGATTACCCAATCGTACATGAGGGAATTGTGGACTGTTTTAAGCTGATTGTCATATGCTGGCGTATTTGGATTAATTTGCAGGTAAGATTGCAGCGGTGCCCAAATGGTACTTACAAACCATTTGCTAAACCAGTTTCCATCACTTTGCAAATCGCCCTGATGTCCGTGTGTTAAGAAAATATCAATTTGGCCGTCTTTTGCAGGCATCCTAAGTATGGCACCTTCGTAAATACGGATCTGGGTTTCGTAAATCCTATTGAGATTAAAGCCGGCCAAAGGATCATTATCCCAGTATAAATCATGGTTGCCAAATATTTTAGTGAAATGGTTTTTAGCAATGAAGGCTTTTTCTGTTTCGAATGTTTCTTTGTTGTGTTTAATCACGGATTCGAGTAGATTCTCCCAAAGCTCTTCGCTATCTCCCAAATTTATATAATGGAAATCCTGTTGATGATAGTAGTCCAGTGCCTTCAGGTAATTTTTTTCAGCTAAACTGAAATCATCGGCATGATCTCTGGCACCCTTATGCTGATCTGATAAAATGATGAATTTATCTGTATCGGTAACTTCGAAGATCGGTCCACGTTTTCCCGGGCTATCGTGGATAGTTTTATAAAGTTTATCTAATGCTTCGTAGATGCGTTTACGGTTGGGATTTGAACCAAACTTATTCGACATGCGAATCATCCAGGTGCTGAGTAAACGTTGTAAATATTTTCGCATTAATCTGGTGCTACATTAAAGTTTAAACTTAACAAAATATAAGTTCAAAGGCTACATCAGCAGCTAAACTATTCCATATATTTACTTTAATGAAATTTCTAACCTTAATTTTTATATGCTGTTTTACCGTTAGTCAGGCGCAAAAAATCGCCGCTGATACATCTTTCAGTTTATACTCTACTTATATTAAAGAAAAAAAGAAACGCCCTTACATTACTATTGCCTACCCAATGGAAAAGGGTAATTTCAAAGCCAGAAGCAATATTTGTTATGCCAGATATCCAACAGGCGATTTATTTCTTGATGTAATTTCTCCAAAGAAACCTCAAAAACTTCGTCCCGCAGTTTTGTTTGTTTTTGGAGGTGGCTGGCGTTCTGGCAATCGTGCCCAGAACATCCCACTTGCTCAAAAAATGGCTCAAAATGGCTATGTTGCCATTACTACTGACTATCGTTTATCTACCCACGCGCAATTCCCTGCGGCGGTTTATGATTTGAAAAATACCGTTAGATGGATAAAAGCCAATGCAGCACAATTTAATATAGATACCAATAAAATTACGGTAGCCGGATTTTCCGCCGGCGGACAATTGGCTGCTTTAGTTGGCACAACTAACTATGATCCTCAGTTCGAAAAGGAAAAAATAAATAATCATAGTAGTAATGTGCAAGCCGTAATTGATGTAGATGGTATATTAGCTTTTGATCATCCTGAATCTGCTGAGGTAAGTACGGATACCAACAAAAAATCTGTGGCGGCAATTTGGCTTGGAGCAGATTTAAAAGAAAATCCAGCAGTATGGCACAATGCTTCACCATTAAATCATGCAGGTCAAAACTCGGTTCCAATATTATTCATCAATAGTTCTACAACTCGATTTCATGCAGGTAGGGACGATCTCATTGCAAAAATTAAACCTTTCGGTATCTATTCAGAAGTACATACATTTCCGGATACACCGCATCCCTTCTGGTTATTTAATCCCTGGTTCGAGGAAGTTTCCAGCGTGATGATTAAATTTTTAGATAAGCAGTTTAAAAATTAAATGATATGCAAACTACATTTCAATTAAATGAAAAATATTGCTAAATTTGTTAGTATTGAAAAGATCAGGAAGCGCAGATTTACCCTTGCATTATGGCCATGTACCACCATGGTTGTCGCAACGAATGGCCAAACTTGGCCTTGCCATAACAGAAGCTATACTTTTAGAGTATGGTAAAGCTGAAGTAATACGTCGATTAAGCAGCCCGTTTTGGTTTCAGAGTTTGGGGGCGGTGATGGGGATGGATTGGCATTCTTCAGGGATTACAACGTCAGTAATTGGCGCTTTAAAGAAATCGGTAAATCCCTTATCAAAAGAGTTGGGCATTTATATCTGTGGAGGCAAAGGAAAGTACAGTAGGGAAACGCCAAATGAACTTTTAAAAATTGCAGACAAAACCGGATTGAATGGTTCAAACTTGGTCCGTGCCAGTAAACTTAGTGCTAAAGTAGACAATACAGCCATCCAGGATGGATTTCAATTATATCTTCATAGTTTTATTTTAAGCGATGAGGGCGATTGGGCAGTGGTGCAACAAGGCATGAGCGACAGTAGCGGAATGGCGAGAAGATATCATTGGCATTCTGAAAATTTAAAATCCTTTGTAGAAGAACCGCATACGGGGATCTGTGGCATTAATCAAGGTCAGATCCTGAATCTAACGGCTAAAAATGCCAGACAGACAAGGCAAGGCATGATGAGCATTACAGCTGAATCGCCTAACAGGATGCTGAATGAGATACAGAAACTGGTATTGCCTCATCATCATGATGTAAAAGCAAAAGATATAGATTTAAAACGTTTAGGAAGCATATTGTGGCTGGCACAGGAAAAGCAACCCAGTGATTTTGAGGAATTGTTATTACTGGAAGGCATGGGACCAAGAACCCTACAATCTATGGCTTTAGTGAGTGAGGTGATTTACGGTACACCTTCCCGGTTTACTGATCCTGCGCGTTATTCTTTCGCGCATGGTGGCAAAGACGGTCATCCCTTCCCTGTTCCTGTAAATGTTTATGATGAAACAATAAATGTTTTACAAAAAGCAATTGATAAAGCGAAGATTGGCAATACGGATAAACAACAGGCGATAAAGTCACTTCATCAAATTGCCCGTAATGCTGAAAAAGACTTTATACCGAATATGGATTTTGAAAAAGTAATTCAAAAAGAACACGCTGAAAGCTGGAAATATGGTGGCAGAACAATTTTTGGGAAAGAGAAGCCGCGTAGAGATGAGCAATTGAAGTTGTTTTAAACAGTAGAAATAACCCTCCTCACTGAGGACGGCTATTTTATCCTTTCAACAATCGTCATCCTGAAATTATTTCAGGATCTATCTAATCACATTTTAAAATTATTTATTTCGTGATTTCCAGGCTTCCGTGGCAGAAATAACACATATTATGATAGATTTTTGCGAGATGCTAAGACTAGATAAGTATTTTATCCTTTCAATAATCTTCATCCTGAATTTATTTCAGGATCTATCCAGTACCACATTTAAAATTATTTATTTCGTGATTTCCGTGTTTCCGTGGCAGAAATAACACATATTGTGAAAGGTCTTAGCGAGATGCTAAGACTAGATAAGTATTTTATCCTTTAAAGAATCGTCATCCTGAATTTATTTCAGGATCTATCCAGTACCACATTTTAAAATTATTTATTTCGTGATTTCCGTGTTTCCGTGGCAGAAATAATACATATTGTGATAGGTCTTAGCGAGACGCTAAGACTAGATAAGACAATTAAAAACGCTAGCGCTACTTGTAAAATAATTCAGCATGGCGATCCATAGTATAAAACAAAAAAAGGTCGTGATTTGCACCACGACCTCAAAATATAATTATTAAACCTATTTAAGCATATGCTACTGCATCCTTCGATGCCAGTTTGGTTGCTCCCATTAAGTATTCGTCTACCTTGCGGGCAGCTTCTCTACCTTCTGAAATAGCCCAAACCACTAATGATTGTCCGCGGCGAACATCACCTGCTGCAAAAATCTTCGCAATGTTGGTTTGATAGGTATGTTCAGATGCCTTTACGTTTCCGCGGTTATCTAACTCTACACCTAATTTTTCAATTAAACCTTCTTTTTGAGGGTGTAAAAATCCCATCGCCAACAGCACCAGTTCGCATGGTAAATCTCGTTCAGTACCAGCTACTTCTTTAAAGGTAACCGGACGACCGTTCGCGTCAATCTCCCATTCCACATCAACTACTTTCAATGCTTTAAGATTTCCCTTTTCGTCAGCAATAAAGTTTTTGGTATTAACCGACCAGGCTCTTTGTGCGCCTTCCTCGTGTGATGAAGTGTTTTTTAACAACATGGGATAATTCGGCCAGGGCATATGTTCATTGCGTACCTGAGGTGGCATAGGCATAATCTCGAATTGTGTAACTGATTTTGCGCCATGACGGTTTGAAGTACCAATACAGTCAGACCCTGTATCTCCACCACCTATTACAATTACATTTTTACCGGTAGCCATAATATCTTCTACTCCTACCGTTCTTCCCGCTACACGTTTATTCTGCTGTTTTAAGAAGTCCATTGCAAAATGTACACCTTTAGCCGAGCGGCCATCAATTGGTAAATCGCGCGGAATTGTTGACCCTCCGGCTAGTACAATTGCATTGAAATCGCGCAATAAAGTGCCTATCTCTACATTTTCGCCTACATTGGCGTTACATTTAAAAATGATGCCTTCTTCTTTCATCAAATCAACGCGGCGATCTACTACATTTTTCTGTAGTTTAAAATCAGGAATTCCATATCTTAACAAACCGCCTGGAGCATCATCACGCTCGAAAATGGTCACCTCATGCCCAACTTTATTTAACTGGGCAGCAGCGGCTAAGCCGGCAGGACCTGAACCAATTACAGCTACTTTTTTACCTGTTCTGATTAATGGTGCTTTAGCTTTGATATATCCTTTATCAAAAGCAATTTCGATGATGTGTTTTTCAATTTCCTCAATAGAAACCGGTGGTCTGTTAATGCCTAACACACAAGCCGATTCGCATGGTGCAGGACAAATCCTACCTGTAAATTCCGGAAAATTATTGGTGCTTAATAAAATATGGGTTGCTAATTCCCATTTTCCCTGATAAACAGCATCGTTAAATTCTGGTATCACATTACCCAGCGGGCAACCTGATTGGCAGAAAGGCACGCCGCAGTCCATACAACGGGCAGCCTGATTATTTAATTCTTGTGGAGGTAAATTATTTAAAAATTCACCGTAGTGTTTTACACGTGTTGCAGCCGCTTCTCTAGTGGGTGCAACTCTATCGTATTCTTGAAATCCTGTTACTTTTCCCATGGCCTAGTGTGTTTTTACTTGTTGGTTACGTTTGCTTAAAACAGCTTTGTATTCTTTAGGGAATACTTTTACGAAATGAGCAGATTGCGTTTTCCAGTCGCTTAAGATAAATTCAGCTACTCTGCTGTCTGTCAATCTGATATGCGTTTTAAGTAACGCTAAAATACGCTCCTCATCTTCTGCCTGCAGCGGATCCAGGTCCACCATTTCTTTGTTGCATTTGCGCTCAAAAGTTCCGTTGGCATCATAAATCCAGGCTACACCGCCACTCATACCAGCGGCGAAATTGCTTCCCGTATCCCCTAAAATCAGCACTTCACCGCCCGTCATGTACTCGCAACCATGATCGCCCACACCTTCAACAACAGCTGTTGCACCAGAATTACGTACAGCAAAACGTTCACCTGCTTTACCACGGGCAAATAACTCACCCGAGGTTGCGCCATAGAGAGCCACATTACCAATAATAATATTTTGTTCAGGAACAAAAGTGGAGTTAGAGAAAGGATAAATAGCCAACCTTGCGCCCGATAAACCTTTACCAACATAATCGTTTGCCTCGCCCTCTAAAGATAAGGTAACGCCACGCGTATTAAAAGCACCAAAACTTTGTCCGGCTGAACCTACAAATTTAAAATTGATCGTATCTGGAGGCAAACCACCGCTTAAATGAACTTTAGATATTTCATTAGACAACATGGTACCTATTGCACGGTCAGTATTTTTTACATTGAAGCTGGCAAATACAGGCTCGTTATGATCAATGGCAGGTTGAGCAGCTGCAATCAACTGATGATCTAAAACATGATCTAATCCATGATCCTGACCTTCGGTATTATACAAAGGCAAGCCATTTTCTTCCGCTTTGTACAATATGGCTGATAAATCAAGGTGTTTCAATTTCCAGTCTTCGGCAGGTAGTTCCCGTAATTTTAAAATATCGGCCTGCCCAATCATTTCGTTAATGGTCCTGAAACCCAATTCAGCCATAATTTCACGTAATTCTTCAGCAAGGAAATAAAACAGGTTCACTACGTGGTCTGCATCACCGGTAAATAACTTTCTTAATTCCGGATCTTGTGTGGCCACACCAACCGGGCAAGTATTTAAATGGCACTTCCGCATCATGATACATCCGGTGGTTACCAATGCAGCTGTAGCTACCCCCCATTCCTCTGCGCCTAACAAGGCTGCAATAGCGATATCTCTACCTGTTTTAAGCTGACCATCTGTTTGTAAAACGATACGGTTACGCAATTTGTTTTTTACCAATGTTTGGTGTGCCTCCGCCAGTCCAAGTTCCCAAGGTAAACCCGCATGCTGGATAGAGGTTAATGGTGAAGCACCGGTACCGCCATCAAAGCCTGATACGAGAATTACATCGGCATGCGCTTTCGCTACACCGGCTGCGATAGTACCTACGCCAGCTTTAGACACAAGTTTCACATTAATCCGGGCTGCACGGTTGGCATTTTTCAGATCGTAAATGAGCTGTGCCAAATCCTCTATTGAATAAATATCATGGTGCGGAGGTGGCGAAATTAAACCTACACCTGGCGTAGAGTGACGAACTTTTGCAATCCAATCATCTACTTTGTGACCAGGTAATTGACCACCTTCACCTGGTTTAGCACCCTGAGCCATTTTAATCTGTAACTCGTCAGCATTGGTTAAATAATAACTCGTTACACCGAAACGTGCTGAAGCTACTTGTTTAATCGCTGAACGCATGCTATCGCCATTTGGCAATTTTGTATAACGCATTTCATCTTCACCACCTTCGCCGGTATTGCTCTTTCCACCGATACGGTTCATGGCAATCGCTAAAGTAGAATGTGCTTCATGAGAAATTGAACCGAAAGACATGGCTCCTGTTGCAAATCTTTTTAAGATTGACTCAGTAGATTCTACCTCGTTTAAAGAAACGGAAGGACGGCTATAATTAAATTCAAATAATCCACGGATGGTATAAGCCTGTTGTGTTTGCTCATTTACCAGTTTAGAATATTGTTTAAAGATGTTATGATCGTTTTTACGGGTCGCATTTTGTAACAAGTGGATGGTTTGCGGATTAAACAAATGCGCTTCACCTTTACGACGGAATTTATATGTTCCTCCAGCTGGTAACAGGTTCTCTGTTTGCGTCAGCGGACCAAAACTGCGGTGATGTTTGATTAAGGTCTCTTTTGCAATTTCATCCAGCCCTAAACCACCAATACGGGAAACCGCACCGGTAAAATAAGTATTCACCACCTGTTTGTTCAAACCCAAAATCTCGAAGATTTGTGCACCCTGGTAGGATTGCAGCGTAGAGATTCCCATTTTAGAGAAAATTTTAAGCAAACCGCTATTTACCGCGTAAATATAGTTTTTGGTTAGCTGCTCTGCTGATAAACCAGACTCCTGCTGAAAGCCATTAATGGTTTCTAAAGCCAGGTAAGGGTTTATTGCCGTAACGCCAAAGCCTAGCAACGTGGCGAAGTGATGTACCTCCCAAATATCGCCAGCCTCTATTACAATACCTACAGCACCGCGATAACCCTTGCGGATTAAATGATGGTGTACTGCTGATACCGCCAATAAAGAAGGCATTGCAGCATGTTCAGAATCGATCGCCCTGTCAGTTAATACAATCACCTGGAAACCATCTTCAACCGCATCAACTGCATAACGGCACAAACGGTCTAAGGCTTTTGCCATAGCACCCGGTTTGCCATCAGCCCTGAAATAGGTCTGTAAAGTTTTTGCCTGGAAAACACCGGTATCGATACTTCTTAATTTTTCCAGTTCCTGGTTGGTTAAGATAGGATGTTTAATGGCTACACAGTGTGCCTGTTTTGGCGTTTCTTCCAGCAGGTTGCCCATGCTGCCCATAAAACTGGCTAAACTCATCACCACTTTTTCCCTGATCGGGTCGATTGGCGGATTAGTTACCTGTGCGAATAACTGCTTAAAATAAGACGACAAATGCTGCGGCCTTTTTGATAAAATAGCTAATGGCGTATCGGTACCCATAGAACCGATTGGCTCTTTGCCTTCAATAGCCATTGGTTTAAGCAAAAGGTCCACATCTTCCCTACTATAACCAAAAACCTGCTGATATTTGAAAATAGATTCGGTAGATAAGCCGGTAAACATTACACGTGGTTCGGGTAATTCTTCCAAACGGATCTGGTATTGGTTAATCCAATCGCCGTAAGGGCTTTTGCCACAAATCTCTTGTTTAATTTCGTTATCGCTGATAATTCTGCCCTGCTCCATGTCTACCACGAACATTTTGCCGGGCGTTAAACGGCCTTTTTCGATGATCGTACTCTGATCAATAGCCAGCGCGCCGGCTTCAGACCCCATAATAACACGGTCGTCAGAGGTAATTGCATAACGCGAAGGACGGAGACCATTACGATCTAAAGTGGCACCAATTAACTTACCATCGGTAAACGCAATTGCTGCAGGTCCGTCCCATGGCTCCATTAAAGTAGCGTGGAATTCGTAAAATGCCTTTTTAACCGGATCCATATCCTCGTTGCCATCCCAAGCCTCTGGTACCAGCATCATTAATACGTGAGGCAGGCTTCTTCCCGAGTGGAGCAACAATTCAATCACATTGTCTAAACAGCCTGAATCTGAATTGGTTTCATCAATTACAGGCAATAACATATCGAGTTCTTCTGGTGTAAAATAAGCAGAAGCAAAAGACTTAACACCTGCTCTAAACCAATTTAAATTTCCTTGTAGAGTATTGATCTCGCCGTTGTGTGCAATAAAGCGGAAGGGTTGGGCCAACCTCCATGAAGGAAAAGTGTTGGTTGCAAAACGCGAGTGAACCAAACCTAAAGCAGAAACCATGCGCTTATCGGTAAGATCCGTAAAATAGGTACGTACCTGTAACGAGGTTAGCTGACCTTTATATATAATGGTTTGTGCGGAAAGCGACACAATGTAGAAATCTTTACCGCCGTGAACAGTATTGACGATCAGTTTGATCAGGTAATTTTTAAAGATATACAGTTTGCGTTCGAAATCTGCACCCGGCGCTACCGCATATGGACGGGCAATAAATACCTGCTCAATCTCTGGTTCAACAGAAAGAGCCATGTTACCAATATCTGCGGTATTAACATCAACTTTTCTAAACCCCAAAATTTCAAGGCCTAGTTTTTCGGCAGCACGGTAAATCAGTTCCCTGCATTCTTCTCTGGATCTGATATCCTTTGGCATAAATAACATGCCAACACCATAATTATTGGTTTCTGGCAGGCTAAAGCCTGCTTTTAAACATTCGTCGTAAAAAAATTCGTGAGGAATCTGAATCATTATACCTGCTCCATCGCCTGTATTAGGTTCTGCTCCACACGCCCCTCTATGATCCAGGTTTTCTAAAATAGTAAGTGCATCAGAGATGATTTGATGCGATTTCCGCCCTTTCACATGTGCAACGAACCCAATACCGCAGGCATCGTGTTCAAATTGCGCATCGTACAATCCACTGTTTGGTTCCATTCTTTGCTCGTTAGTTGTTAGTGTATAGGAAACACTAAGATAGGAAAAAGATATTTTAAATTACAGAGTTGATACGATTTTTGGAAAAATTTTAGTTCTTAGGTAATTTAAAGCGTTTAAATTTAAATATTAGTAATTAAAATTATTGAGTTTTATCAAAATGATAATGGCAATATTTTGCAATAAAACCGCATTTTTTATGAAAATTATCAATAAATCGTTTTAATTATTATTTTAAAATGAATGCTGTATTTATATATAAAAATGTCTAAAACTGATTTAAGTTGATAACTTCAACCAGCATAAAATTAAACTTTCGATTTTATTAATTTACTAATCAACTACATAGCTTAAAAGTAAAAAAAAATGCAAAAATGCATTTTGCGAAACAACTTCTTTTTCTACCTTTGTGCCCGGGCAAGTCTTTTACGACCAGCTCCCTTTGAACTCCCCCAGGGTGGGAACGCAGCAAGGGTAGAAGGTTGTAGCGGTGCGATAGAAGGTGCTTGCCCTTTTTTTACCCCCTTAATCCCCTGAAGGGGGGATATTAAATTCTTCAGGGGTTCTAGCAGCAGAACCTAATAATCATTTTAAGAATTTATAAACATGAAATTTTTTATTGACACAGCAAATCTTGATCAAATCAAAGAAGCGCAGGATCTTGGCATTTTAGACGGCGTAACCACCAACCCTAGCTTAATGGCTAAAGAAGGCATTACCGGCGATGAAAATGTAATCAACCATTATAAAGCAATTTGCGATATTGTTGACGATAATGTAAGCGCAGAAGTAATCTCGACCACTTTTGACGAAATTATCAAAGAAGGCGAAGCACTTGCAGCTTTAAACCCGAAAATTGTAGTAAAAGTTCCAATGATCAAAGATGGTTTAAAAGCCATTAAATATTTTACATCAAAAGGAATCAAAACCAATTGTACGTTAATCTTCTCTGCCGGACAGGCTTTATTGGCGGCTAAAGCAGGCGCTACATACGTTTCTCCGTTTTTGGGTCGCTTAGACGATATTTCTAACGATGGTTTGGTTTTAATAGAAGATATCAGAACTATTTTTGATAACTACGGATACGAAACGCAAATTTTAGCGGCATCGATCCGCGGGCCATTGCACATTGTAAACTGTGCGAAATTGGGCGCTGATGTAATTACGGCACCATTGGCTGCTATTGTTGGTTTATTGAAACATCCATTGACAGATAGCGGTTTGGCAACATTTTTAGCTGATCATGCTAAGGCAGCGGGTAAGTAAGTTTAGTGTATTGAGTTTGGAGTGTTGATTTCCAGGCGCATAAGAAGTCCTGAGTTAAGTAATAATTCAGGACTTTTTTGTTTGATAAAATTTTATGAATACGCATGAGCCGTGTTTGTCCAGGTCAGTTTACGAAATCCGCATTTAACTTCTTTCTCACAATTATAGTTTAGACTATTAAAGTCTTACTGTGGTATTTGTTATGGCAACCGCAGTTTACATCGTCTATTTTCTCTCCCCCATTTTATAGGTTTTTTCGGAGAGCAAGACCAGTGCAAATCGGTTTCTCCACTCCTACTTTCCATTATATTCCCGTGAATTTTCTGGAAAAATCAATTGATCTGACACCGGAATGCCATTTCAATCAGGTCTGGGTTGCAATTATAGTAGTTCTTTTGCCAGGTGAAATAGCCAGCAAACTGGTTAAATTAGGCTCCGCATTTAACTTCTTTCTTCCATTTTACAGGTTTTTTTGGGAGAGCAAGGCCAGTATCAATCGGTTTCTCCACTCCTGCTTTCCATTATATTCCGGTGAATTTTCTGGAAAGATCAATTGATCTGATACCGGAATGCCATTTCAATCAGGTCTGGGTTGCAATTATAGTAGTTCTTTTGCCAGGTGAAATATTCAACAAACTGGCCAAGTCAGTCTCCGCATTTAACTTCTTTCTTCCATTTTACAGGTTTTTTTGGGAGAGCAAGGCCAGTACCAATCGGTTTCTCCACTCCTGCTTTCCATTATATTCCGGTGAATTTTCTGGAAACATCAATTGATCTGATACCGGAATGCCATTTCAATCAGGTCTGGATTGCAATTATAGTAGTTCTTTTGCCAGGCGAAATATTCAGCGAACTGGCCAAGTTAGGCTCCGCATCTAATTTCTTTCTCACAATTATAGTTTATACTATTAAAGCCTTACTGTGGTATTGGTTATGGCAACCGCAGTTTACATCGTCTATTTTATCTCCCCCATTTTATAGGTTTTTTTGGAGGGCAAGACCAGTACCAATCGGTTTCTCCACTCCCGCTTTCCATTATATTCCGGTGAATTTTCTGGAAAGATCACTTGATCTGATACCGGAATGCCATTTCAATCAGGTCTGGGTTGCAATTATGGTAGTTCATTTGCAAGGTGAAATAGCCAGCAAACTGGCTAAATTAGGCTCCGCATTTAACTTCTTTCTTCCATTTATAGTTAAGACTGTTAAAGCCTCACTGTGCTATTGGTTACGGCAAACCGCAGTTTACACCATCCATTTTCCCTCTACCATTTTACATCAGTTTAGGTGAGCACAACGGTAGCCTTTTTTATTTATCGCCTCATTTGCGTTAACGATGGAAACGGCATCCTTTTTGGCTGCCATCCAGAGCCTGGCCAAATGACAGCCAAAAAGATACAGTGTACAGCGTGTTAAAACGCCCAAATAAATCCATACCAAACCTTTGACGTAGATTTTTATGCGCTGTAGGGATACTGTTAAACTAAAGATTCACGGCTAAGAACTTCCTTAATCCTCTCGTAACTAATCTGTTCATCCGGTTCAATTAAAATTCCCTTCACACCTGCTCCATTTGCGGCTTCAACATCTCTCGGCTTATCGCCGATCATGATAGATTGTGCGGGATCAATGTCGTACATATCAATGGCATCCAAAATCATTCCGGATGCCGGTTTTCTACATTTGCACTCCCCACCAACAGTGGGATGATGCGGACAATAATAAAAGCCGGCGATATCTGCGCCTTTAGCCAGGAAAGCATTGCGAAGCATTTGGTGCATAATGGCAAGTTCCTGTTCAGTATAACGCTTTAATGCAATACCACCCTGGTTCGTAATTACAATTAGTAGGTAACCCTCATCGAACAGTTTTTTTAGTACAGGAATTTGGTAATCCAGGATTTTAAAATCTTCCACACGGCAGATATAATCGTATATTTCATGGTTAAGTACGCCATCGCGGTCGAGAAAAATAGCTTTGTTCATTCTAAAGATTTGAGTATTGTGATGTGAGATCTAAGACAGGATACCTATCACTCACTTATCATTTGGCCAAAATAAACGAAAATTAAGCACAAAAGAAAACTCAATCTCATTAAAGCCCGGACTTTACTCATCAATTTATGATTTCAAATTCAATCCTGCCTTGTGGCCTTTTATGGCAAAAAACAGAATGTATAAGTAACACGGCAATACGGTTAAAAGGTAAGCCAGTTGAAAATTAATATGCAGTTTTTCATTCAGGAAAGCATACAATAATGGCATTAAGGCCCCACCTGCGATACCCATAATCATAATGGCTGAACCGATTTTAGTGAATCTACCGAGATGGCTTATGCCCAGTGGGAAAATTGCCGGCCACATCAGTGAATTGGCCAAACCCAATAAGGCTACAAAAATCACCGCAAACCAGCTGGAAATTATAAATGATAAAATTGTGAATATAATTCCTAATATAGCACAAATCCTCAAAGCCTTTTGCTGAGAGATGTATTTTGGAATGGTTACAATACCAATAATATAGCCGATTAACATACTAAAGAGCGTTATCGAAGTTAATTTTCCGCTAATTTCCGCTTTAATGCCCAACTCACGTCCATAAATCCCGATAATATCGCCAGCCATAACCTCTGCCCCTACATACACAAAAATACAAAGTGCCCCTAAGAATAAATGTGGAAACTGGAAAATGCTCTGGTGTTTTACTACTTCTCCCTTGCTTTCATTAATCACATCCTCTTCAACTTCAACCTCCGGCAAATCGGTAAATTTAATCAGTGTTGCGAAAAGGCAAAAAACTATGGCTAAAACAATGTAAGGCATATTTACCCGACCTAGAACGTCATTCAAAAGTTGTTCATGAACGACACCGGTAGCCGCTTTGATCTGTTTTTCCACTTCAGAAGCATTTTTCAAAAACAAGCTGCCCATAATCAAAGGCACAATCATTCCGGCAAACTTATTACAGATACCGGCAATACTGATGCGTTTGGCGGCACTTTCAATCGGACCTATAATGGTTAGATAAGGATTTGATGCTGTTTGCAGCAAAGCCAATGCTGCGCCCTGAACAAAAATGCCGGTTAAAAATAAACCGAAGGTCCTGGTTTGGGCAGCCGGAATAAATATTAATGAGCCCAGGCCTAAAACGACCAGGCCTAAAACGATCCCATTTTTAAACCCCACCTTTTTAAGTATCCAAGATGAAGGTAAGGCTAAAAAGAAGTAGGCCATGTATGAAGCAAAGGTTACAAAAAATGCCTGTAGATTTGATAAGCCAAAAGATAACTTAAAAAATGGAATCAGGGTTCCGTTTGCCCAGGTTACAAAGCCAAAAATAAAAAATAACGCACAAATAATAATGAGCGGTTTTGGTCCCTGTGTTTGGACTGGATTTGTTGTTTGTTGCATGAGGTTTGGTTCGGTTTATTTCTTTAGGCCAAACTAAACAATAATATTTAATTATTATGGATCAAGGCTTTCGTAATTTCAATTTTAACATTCCTCTGCACTATCGTACATCGTGGATACTGATAGGTCAGGTTAAGAATGAAATATTAAAATGGATTAAAAAACAATTGCCGAATAATTAATTTGCCTATAAATCAATACACTACCGCACTAATCGATTTTTTATTTGCATGAAAGCGTTTATACGCCTATATTTGCACCACTTTAAAGGAAACGGTTAACGTTTGTATAAAGTAGATTCCGTAGCTCAGCTGGTAGAGCATTACACTTTTAATGTAGTGGTCCTGGGTTCGAATCCCAGCGGGATCACGAAAATCCTCTAACGCAAGTTAGGGGATTTTTTGTTTTAAGCCTGCTGAGGTTCGAACAGAAGCGTTGGCCTGGCTCACTGCTATACGCTATGGCGTCGGATTTCTCAACAGACCACAAATAAATATTTGAGTATTTGGGCGAGCTATTAATAGTTATCAGCTGAACGATATCTGCAAAATGAGTTGATTTGCAGACCTAATCGAACATAGCACCAATTACCTGTTCACATAAGCCAAAAGACAAAGTCATGCCATTGCCACCCAGTCCGTTAATGATGGTCACCCCATTTTCTGCAGTGAGAATCAACTCGGTTTCACCGTTAGTCATTTTAGGGTAGATTCCATGCCAGGTCTGAACCACTTTGTGTTGCTTAAAAGAGCTGAAAGTCTTCAAATATTGTAGTATCAGGTGGTTAATAAAGTCCTTGTCGAAAGGATCATGAACCAGTCCGTATTCATGAGAATCGCCAATGGTGATTTCTCCGGTATGGTTCTGAGCGGCCATGACATGAATTCCCCATTTGAGGTACTCTGCATACTCGTTTTCATAGCGGTTGCGAAGATTTTTCAGGGCAGGTACGGCGTGAAAACCGGGGTAATGAATCATGCTTAAACTTCCGCATAAAGCCGGGCCGATGCGCCGGTTATCTGCCTGGGCCTCTATTCTCATCATCTGAAGTTTGCATTTGGTAATCGCTTGCGAGCGAAAAAGTTCCGGGTAGAGGGTTTCGAATTCTGCTCCACTGCAAATAAATACCTCATCAGCCTCCCATGTTTGTTTGCCCGAAGCAACCTTACCACCCGCTACACTGCTTATCGCAGTATTCCAATGAAACGTCACATTGAATTTATCGCTCAGGTATTCAGCTAACTTTCCGATAGCTACCCTTGCCTCTACTATCATTTCATTCGGACTCCAAAGGGCGCCTTTTAAGTTTTCGGAATTAACAGCCGGCGATTTTTTCAGGGTTTCTTCCGGGCTGAGCAAGCTACACTCCCGGTAGTGGCTGTTCAGGGCTACATAGCCATTCATCACCTCCAGCTCATCATCACTGCAGGCAATGTGTAGTGAACCCACTTCATCATGCCAAATACCCGCTTCGGTACAGATTTGCTTCCAGATACTTCTCGATAACATGGCGCGATCAAAGCGTTGTCCCTTTGGCTGTCCGATAGGCCAAACCATGCCAAAATTGCGGATGGAGGCACCAACTGCCCTTTCATTGCGCTCAAAAACGCTTACCTTAAAACCCCTGAGCGAAAGTGCCCTTGCGGTTGCAAGTCCGACTATACCGGCCCCGATAACAATGGCAGATTTATTCATATCGTTGAAAGTTTATATTTAGTTTTTAAGGGGTTTCCTTTGCGGGCAGATTGATTAAAATAGACGAGAGACAACATTCCGCACAGGCTGCCGATGATGGCCACCAGGATCAGTCCCTGATGAAAAAAATTGCTCCAGGAAATATCAGGTTTACCAAACTCCTTAACCAATAAAATGCTGATGCTGGCCAGGTAACCGAGAGAATCGGCAAGGTACATGATGAAGCCTACATTGCTTTTGTAATGGAAAGTAGCAATCATCCTTTCAAAAAAAATTGCATTATATGGTACGTAACCTAAATAAAGGCCTAAACCGGCCAGGGTCATCCAGGTTACCGGACCGATGCCCGCAGTACTGAAAAGCCAGGTGGCCGTCCCGATGAGTAAACAGCCACTAATGATAAGCAAATGAATGACACTAAAGGCCCTGAGGTTACCCTTTATCAGGAAAAGCAGACCCATAGCGAGCAGCACCAAAACAGATATCCGGCTGTCGATTTTTGCATAGATGTTTTGATCCGTTATGCCCAGGCTGTTCCAGATTTCTACTTCAAAATTATCACGGACATCTCGCATCACGGTGAGCATCACGTAGATTATCAGCGTGAGCAGAATTCCCGGAAAAAATCTTTTAATAAAAGCCTTCCGCTCCGGAGCAGTCATGGGCACCCGCTCCGTACGCATCTGTTTGTCTCTCGTTGTAGGGGGCGGCATGAGCTCAAGCACAAATACAAAAAGCGTAAGTGGCAAAACAAACAGCGCACCGGTTAAGAAAGGCATCTGGTACGCGCCTATATGGTAAACATGCAGCAACGACTGACCAACCGTTTTTACAAAACCGGAACCAAAGATCAGACTGATGGACAAGACCGCGGCCATAAACTCAGTAGATCTGCGTCCCTCTAAATAACCAAAAACCAAACCCCAGATCAGGCCGAGCGGAAAGCCGTTGATAAACAGGAAAGGTATGTTGTAGGGTGCCGGCACAAGTGCAAAACCAAGCAAAGCCATCCACGAAATCCCAACCAGTAACAGTATGGTTAGTCCCCGCTTTTTACCCTTTAATTCTGCGATAAAACGAATGCCATAGAATTTACTCATCGTGTAGCCCAGAACCTGAAAAATAACCAACCAAACCTTATAGTCGATGTGCAGATAGGGCTGACTGGGATAGGTTCCGGCGGCAAAGGCCTTGCGAAAAGCATACATTGAAGAATAAGCACCAAATGCAGATAGAGCCGTCAGAATTGAGCTGACTGCATACGGCCATCGCGCTACTTTGTTTTTTAAACTTTCAATGAGTAACATGCCACACTATAAAATAATTTCTAAAAGTTCAGACAAATCATTTATGATGTGAGTGGGTTTATAGGGCTCTAGTTCCTCACGCGTGAATGCACCGGTGGTTACGGCGATTACATATTTGCAATTTGCATTTTGCCCTTCCCGAACATCCACCTCCGTATCGCCAACTTTGGCCACCTCATCAGTTTCAGCGAGACCGGCCATTTGCTTTAACCGGTTAATCATCCCGGCGTTCGGACGACCTTCGGATACCTCGTCTGAGCATATCAGGTAGTCGAAAACCGATTTCTCCCGCCATTGTAAACGCGATAGGATAACTTCAGCTATATCCCTTGAAAAACCCGTATTAATTCCGATTTTGATACCCGAAGCCTTTAGCGTTTTCATGGTTGATTCTGCATGAGGCAAGGCCTCCAGGCTTGAAGTGTGCGTATAGAAGCTTATCATCCTTTCAACAAAAGCATCATGAATCTTCGCGATAAGCTCCGGTGTTACCTTAGATTGATCAGCCTCAAAGGCATGAAGCATTCGTTTAATGGCTACAATCTTTTTATAGCCCATTAAAGGGTTAATGACAGATTCAGGAACCCGGTAACCAAATTGACTTAAGGCATCACTGAAGGTCTGCGTAACACTGTTTTCGTCTTTGACCGTCGTTCCGGCCATATCGAATACGATAAGTTTAATCGGCATTGCGTAAACGTTTTATTTGTTTAGCAAAATTAAACTTAGTTTATTAATATAAAACTATCTTAATGTTAAGGTATATTTAAATTTAGTTGTTTTCTTCAAAAAAGTAAATAACCAGCATACTCGCTTTGGTGTTACCGGAGTTTTTAGGGGTATGTGCCATGCGCCCATCAAAAAGCATAGAGTCCCCGTCTTTTAAAGCATAAGAACGTTCGCCAAATTCGTAGGTAATTTCACCGCTGATAATGTATTTAAATTCGTAAGCTTCGGTTTGAATCTGTGGCCGCTGTGCATTGGGCTCCAACTCCAGAAGAACGATATCTACAGTCGATTTTTTGATGGATTGGGTAAATATGCGCTTATAGCTGAAGCCCTCGGTATCCTCTTTTTCAAAATACTGATAATCTTCCCTGCGGCGGATTAATACCGGAAATTCCTGGCCCTGATGTTGTATATCCTTAAAAAATACATTTAAATCTACTTCCAGGGCTTTAATAATATCAATTAATACAATTAAAGAAGGTACTGTCCTGCTATTTTCAATCTGGGAGATCAAACCCTTACTTACGTTAGCCCTGATCGCCAGCTCCTGCACAGTAATGTTCTTCTCGCGTCTGCGTTCTTTAATCCGGTTACTGATCTGAATCAGTACGTCGTCTTCCATTTCTATCTGCTATTGGTTTACGGATGAAAATTATAGAATTAATCCTGGCCAGACAAGCTTTTAATTTAATTTAGGTCTGGCATAATAAGATATTGCAAATTTAATTTTCAGCTAATACTAATTTTTTTAATTCGCCTCTTTATTCAGGCTATGAAAAAATCATTAAGTACACAGGCAGTCGTAAATCAAATCTTCAGCCTGTATGAAAAGTTTGGCAGTGCAGATTACATTGGCGAACCCGTATCCCAGTTAGAACACATGTCTCAGGCGGCAAGCCTTGCAATGGCCGAAGGTCATGATGATGAAGTTGTTTTAGCTGCCTTTTTTCATGACATTGGCCACCTCTGTGCAAATGGTGAGGCGGCAGGCAGCATGGACGGTTTGGGCAATGTGAATCACGAACAAATTGGTGCAGATTACCTGCTGGAGCTTGGTTTTTCTCCACGTTTAGCCAAATTGGTCAGCGGCCATGTTATCGCTAAACGCTACCTCACCTCCAGGTGCCCGGAATATTATGAAAAATTATCTCCGGCAAGCAAGGTAACCCTCGATTTCCAGGGTGGCCCGATGAGCGAAGAAGAAGCATCAGACTTTGAAAAAGATCCGGATGCCGATATCCTCATTCGCCTCCGTCACTGGGATGATGAGGCAAAGCTTGTTAATTTAGCGGTAGATAACCTACCTGCTTTAAAGGCTCTGGCGATTAAACACCTTGAGCATACAAAGAGTTTAATGTTGCCGGAATGTTAAGTCATCTTAATTTAATCGTGTCGCCTCAGTTAGGAAATAGACGACGATTTAATGCTAAATCAATAAATCGTTAAAAGTTACATAACCTTAATTTAGTTTACTAATAATAAACAAAGTTTAGTATTGCTGGTAGAAATTAAACAAAATTAAACCAGCAAATGCGACATTTTTACACGCTTTTTAAACGGCTCATGCTTTTAATGGTATGCTGCCTTTCGCCAATGATTTTATTGGCCCAGTCGAAAATTTCGGGGACTGTAAATGATGAGACCAATCAACCGCTTCCGGGAGTAAGTGTGATGATAAAAGATTCAAAAGTAGGTACAACTACAGATAATTACGGCCGCTTCCTGTTATCGGCCAATCCGGGACAGGTGTTAGCTTTCCGTTTTTTAGGCTTTAGCACGCAGGAGGTGCTAGTTGAGGGGAACAACACTTCACTTAACATCACGTTAAAAAGTGACAATAAGGTATTAAATGAAGTCGTTGTAACGGCTTTAGGCGTAAAAAAAGATAACCGTAAGCTTGGTTATGCAGTTTCCACCGTTCAGGGTGAAGACCTGACCCTCGCCCGCGATCCCAACCCCGTTACAGGTTTGATTGGCAAGGTTGCCGGATTATCTGTTGGTCCGTCTGCAGAGCTTCTTGGCGCTCCAAATGTTGCCATAAGGGGAAATACGATATCGCTGTACGTAGTCGATGGATTTCCAATCAACACCGATACCTATAACATCAGTCCGGACGACATTGAAACATACACTGTATTAAAAGGACCCGCCGCTGCTGCACTCTACGGAAACAGGGCTTCTTATGGTGCGATTTTAATTACGACCAAGAAAGGAAATAAAAGCCGGCAGGGATTATCTATCGATGTGAACAGCAGTACCGTAATCAATAAAGGATTTCTGGCCTTTCCAAGGGTACAGCATGCCTATGGTGCCGGAGAAAATACCTTTTACCAGTTTGTTGATGGTAAAGGCGGTGCCCCAGGTGGTGTTGATGCCGATTATGATATCTGGGGTCCTTATTTTAACGGACAGCTTATTGCCCAGTATGATAGCCCGGTTGTTAACGGGGTGCGCCAGCCAAAGCCTTATACGGCGAGAGGTGCAAACAATCTGAACAATTTTTTAAGAACAGGTATACAAACCAATAATAACCTGTCTTTAACTTCGAACGGCGAAAATCACACCATACGTTTTTCTGCCTCCCAGCAGCATCAGGATAGTTATATCCCTGAACAATACCTGGATATTGCCAATGCCAATATGTATGCTTCTTTCAACCCTTCGCCAAGATGGAAATTTGAAGGGAATTTGAACTTCAACCGCCAGACTACCGATAATTTTCCTGACGTACAATACGGGCCAAATAGTTTAATTTACAACCTGGCCATCTGGACCGGGGCAGACTGGGATGTAAACGCCCCTGACATTAAAGCCATCTGGCAACCAGGTAAAGAAGGTATCCAGCAGCAGTTTGCCGAATACACCCGTTACCATAACCCCTGGTTTATGGTAAAGGAATGGATGCGTGGACACCGTAAAACCAACACAACCGGTTATTTGCTGGCAAATTATAAAATAAACGCCAACCTGAATGCCACGCTACGTTCGCAGATCGATACCTACAACATTCTGCGTACTGAAAAAATGCCGTTCTCTGCACACCCTTACGGCAGAGAAGGCAATGAAGGTGATTACCGGGAAGACCGCCGTGATTTGTTCGACAACAACACCGAGCTTATGGTTAATTATGATTATACCATTAAGAAATTCCTGAATATTTCCGGATTGATTGGCGGAAACATGCGCAACATGTCTTATAATTCCAGCTGGACTTCGACAGATTACCTGAATGTACCAGAGGTATATGCCTTCAGCAATTCCAAAAATCCAATTCAATCAACCAGCTTTAATTCTGGTATGCGGGTTTTAAGTGCATATTATTCAATGGATTTAAGCCTGGGTAAATATGCCACCATTTCAAGCACCGGGCGTTTAGACAAATCATCTGCATTCCAGGTGCCAACCACCTATTACTATCCGAGTTTATCTTTGGCAACTGTGGTTTCAGACTATATCAAAATGCCTGATTTTATCAGCTACCTGAAAGGAAGGGCTTCTTATTCAAATATCCGTTCGGACGCGACTTCAACAACTATAGGCCCTGCCCCATTCAGTTCAATTACTGCTTTTGGCGGAAGTACAGGTGCATCGCTGTTCAATAACCCCCTGGATTACGGCACAACCTACAACTCGCCATACAATGGTCCGGATTATTCTCTGAACACTTCTTATGCAACCAGTAAGCCATACAACAGCCAAACTGCAGGATATGCATCCAATTACCTGTACCAGAATGGTATAAAGACTTCTACACGCGTAAACTATGAAGAAGGTTTCGACATTAGGTTTATGAAAAACAGGCTCGGCTTGAGCGGTACTGCATTCCAATATATTGATGGCCCCAGAATTCTGCCCAATGCCATATCAACTGCTACGGGTTATACTGTGGAGTACCTGAACGCATTGAAAACTAAAAAAACAGGTTATGAAGGTTCGCTAAGTGGCGATGTATTTAAAGACCCGCAGGGCTTCAGCTGGAACATCCTGACGAACATCTCCACTTATAAAGAAACCTATAAGGAGCTTCCCCAAGGCCAGAACACTTATGCAACTTTCTTTAAAGTTGGCGACCGTACCGATAAACTTTATGGCACTGCATTCGTTAGAACACCAGATAACAGCATTATTAATGATGCAGCGGGTAAACCACTTATTAATCCAACCGCACAATTCTTGGGAAACGAAATTGCAGACTACAGCTGGAGCATCTATAATAAATTCCAATACAGGAACCTAAGCCTGGGTATACAATTTGATGGTTCAGTGGGCGGGGTAATTATTGATTATATGCACAACAAAACGATGCGTGGTGGTTCAAATGCAGAAACTGCAGAAGGTGCCCTGGGCGCAGCACGTTACCAGGACTGGTTGAATTTTGGTAAAACCGGTTATAACGGCTCTTATATCGGCGAAGGGGTGGTTATTTCCAACGGCGCAGCAATCAACTACGATTCAAATACCGGCGCTGTTTTAAATTACGGTGCTTTACAATATGCCCCGAACAGCCAGGTAGCCTTCGTTCAGGATTATGTAAGTAAATACTACAAAGCAGATGAAGCCAACTTAATGAGCAAAACGTTTACCAAACTTCGCGAGGTTACTTTAGGTTACGAATTTTCAAAAGAACTACTGGAAAAAACCTTTATCAGGAAGGCATCAGTATCGCTTTATGGCCGTAATCTTTTATACTTCTACAAAGACAAGCGCTTTAAGGATGTTGACCTTGACCAGTATAATTATGCGACAGCATCGACAGGCCTGCAGTCTCCTACCGTACGTAGCTTTGGCTTTAACTTAAATATTTCCTTCTAACCCGGATAAGAAAAACAATCATGAAAAAAATAGTCAAAATATACCTGATGGCATTTACGCTCGCAATCACCTTTAGTGGTTGTAAGAAAAGCTTCGAAGCGCTCAGCCGAAATGAGAACAAACCAAATGCAGTATCGGCGGCCCTATTATTTAACGGGGTATTAAACAACCTTCCTGATCAGCCGGACGGCTCAAAGGAGACCTATAGCCAATACTACTTAAATAACTATGATTATTATGGCAACAACCGTTATGATTTTGGGAGCGGAGATGATTATTACACGACTTTGAAAAACGTAATGGCGATGGAGGAGCGTGCAAAGGCAACTGGTGGAGCGGCAATAAATCCGTATGAAGCACTTGGTAAGTTTTTCAGGGCTTACTTTTTCAGTAAGATGAGTTTAGAAATGGGCGATATCCCGATGACCCAGGCCCTGAAAGGACTCGATGGACTAGAACCGGTTTATGATTCACAGAAAACAGTGATGCAACAATCGTTAGCCTGGCTGGAAAGCGCAAACAGCGATCTGGATCAGCTGATAAAAAACCCTTCTAATTTTGGCACTGGTGACGGAGCCACATTAAGCAATGATATCTACTTCAACAATGACCTGCTGAAATGGCAAAAGACTGTAAATGCACTGCGAATCCGTTTACTGATACAGTTAAGTAAAAAAACCGGTGACACCGATTTGAATGTGACGACTCAATTTGCGAACATCATCGCAAATCCAACCAAATATCCTCTAATGAGCAGCAATTCGGATAATTTGCAATATACCTTCGTTGCCCCGAATAATTATTATCCGCAAAACCCAAACAATTTCGGACAAAGCGGGTCAAGGAAAAATGCCTCGGCAACCTACATCAGCCTGCTTACCCAATTTAAAGATCCAAGGGTTTATGCAACTGCAGAGCCGGCACGCGACCGTGTGGATAACCTGAAACAAAGTGCAACCGACTTTAGTTCCTTCGTTGGTGCTGATGCCGGCCTTGATTTGGGGGTAATGTATAACAATGCTGGTCTGCAAAAGTATTCTTTTATCAATCGTAAACGTTTCTACTCAACCTATACAGGCGAACCCAGTATCCAGATTGGCTATCCTGAACTGATGTTTAACATAGCAGAAGGCATCAACAGAGGTTGGGTATCCGGAAATGCCGAAAGCTATTACATTGCTGGAATCAAGGCCTCCAGAGCCTCATACAACATTCCGGAAAGTGGTAACTATACCGCATATTTTTACCGTCCGGGTTCAACTGATGTAACGGTAGCAAGCAACTACGATACCTTTGTTGTGCCCGTAGATTTTAATACCTATTATAACCAGACTGCGGTGAAATATACGGCAGGTACAACTGGATTAACTCAGATTCTTCAACAAAAATACCTGGCACTTTTCAGGCATTCCGGATTGGAATCTTATTTTACTTACCGCCGTACGGGCATACCTGCCTTTACTACAGGGCCGGGAACAGGAAACGGCGGCCGGATTGCCTTGCGTTTCCAATATTCTTCAGCCGAACGTACTTCGAATGCAAAAAACTATCAGGCTGCTTTGATGAGTCAGTTTAATGGCAATGACGACATCAATGGAACCATGTGGATCTTAAAATAATTCTTACCTCACATACACACAAAGTCTATACGGCTTTGTGTGTATTTAAAACAAGTATATGAAAAAACTGATGTTAATGCCGGTTTTATTGCTGAGTATATTCTGCTGTTTTGCACAAAAAAACAAAACGAAAAACCTGGTTATCGTTACCCTTGACGGAATGCGCTGGCAGGAAATATTTCGTGGAGCAGATTCATCTTTAATCCATTCAAAATATACCGACGACCAGGACGATGTTCGTAAAAAATACTGGTCCGGTTCCGTGCAGCAACGAAGGAAATTGCTTTTCCCCTTTCTTTGGAACACCTTAGCGGTACAAGGACAAATTTATGGCAACCAGGATCTGGGTAACAAAAATATGCTCGCCAACCCCTACCGCTTCTCTTATCCGGGCTATAACGAAATTTTCACCGGTTTTCCTGATCCGGGAATGAACACCAATGACGCAGTTAACAATCCCAATAAGAACGTGCTTGAATTTATTGCCGGGCAAAAAGGTTTTGAGGGCAAAGTGGTTGTCTTTTCTTCATGGGAACGTTTCCCTCAAATCCTGAATACCCATCGGTCGGGCCTACCTGTTTACTCAGGTTATGCAAATCTTAAAAAAAAGGATGCTAATTCACGTTTAAAATACCTGAATGAACTCCAGCATAATATTCCGCATGATCTTGGAGACTCGACCAGACTCGACTTCATTACCTATGAATTTGGTAAGGAATACTTAAAACAGTACAAACCAAGGGTACTTTACATCGCTTTTGATGAAACCGATGATCTCGCCCATGCAGGCAACTACAAACTTTATCTGGAAAGGGCCAAACAGGAAGATGGCTACCTGGAAGCTTTATGGAAAATAATTCAGGCAGATCCGTTTTATAAAGACCAGACAACCTTACTGATAACGTGCGACCATGGACGTGGCGAGCAGCCACTGGATAAATGGCGTGATCACGGCGCAGATGTGAACGGTGCAGAAAATACCTGGTTTGCTGTTTTAGGTCCGGATAGCCCTGCAATCGGAGAAATCAAAACCGCCTCGATTACTTATCATAAACAACTGGCGCAAACTATGGCTATGCTTTTGGGTCTGGATTTTAAATCAAATGCAGGTCACGAGGTTGGAATAGCTATTCAAACCGTGTTCAAAAAACATTTGGCAAATTAAATAAATTATTCATTTTTCGAGTGTTTTGGGTTTCCAAACGCCTTTCTGTAGGCTATTGGCGTCATCCTGAATTCTTTTTTAAATAGCCGTATAAAAGCACTCTCGTCTTCAAAGCCACATTGGGGAACGATATGCCCTATCGTGATGGTTGATTGTTTTAATAGTAAAGATGCTTTCTTTAATCGCAATCGCGTAAGGTACTGTAATGGTGCTAGTTCGTAGGCACTGCGGAAACAGCGTATAAAATGATAGGGAGAAATATGTGCTAAGTCGGCCAGTTGCGCAATGGTGATTTTCTCTTCCGGGTGTTTGGTCATGTACGCCAATGCCCGTTTGAGTTTTTTATGCAGGTCTTTCTGGGTAGCCTCGTGCGTGGCCGGAATTTGTTTTGCGGTCTGGAATTGTGGCAATTCAAACCAAGGCCTCTTTGGCCGCGTAGCCGGATAGCCCTGCTGCTCACGGAAGGCCTTACGCTCAGGTGTAAAATTCCACCAATTCAGTTTGCTATCCGGGTGCCTGGCGAAATGGACCACCAGCCGGAATTGGTCTTCCACACAGGGATCTACCCACACCCCTTTTTGCAATTCGTATTCATCGGTAAGCTTCGCGCCATCTTTTCCTTTCAGGTCTTTTAGCGAATAATAGCCCATTCCAATCAGGTCGTGTGCAAAGCGTATACCTATGGAGGGCACACGCTGAAACTCGGACAGCGCAAATAGCTCCATCGCCCTGATTTTAGACGTATCAAGCAATTGCTGTAGCACCTCTACTTCATGCAGGTGCATTTCACTTTTTTTAATTTTCAGCGTACGCAGCTTTTTCGCTTCTGCAGGTGTTACCTCCAGCGGGTTAAGTACCTTTTTAATCATGTTCTGCGAAAGTTAGCAGGTAATTATTGTTGTCGCAAATGGAGAACTCGGTTGCACCATAAAAAGTTTTCTCCAGACCGGTAAGAAGTTTGACCTGTTTTCTGACCTGCTCATAATATTCACGGATATTTTGCATACTTACATACAATAAAAGCGATCCGCCATCGGCACGATGCACCATCGGGAGCTTGCCTTCAATGCTGGCAAAGGTCTGAAACATGAAAGTGACACTTTCGTTCGTCATCATCGCAAATACCTTCTCTCCTTCTGATGCAGACACTTCATTAATTACACTGAAACCGAGTTTGGTGTAAAAGGTTATTGTTTCGGCTAAGTCATTGACAAAAATGTTCGGTGAGATTGATTTCATAAAAGGAATGCGGGTTGGTTTAGTCAAAAGTAAAAAAAAGGTAAATTTCAGAATATGCCGATATTGCTAAAGTGGATTAAACCTGGAAGTAAACATTTGAAGGGTTTTGGGCTGATAAGATTTGAGCGCCTACCTGATTAGGGAGCATTCTAATCCTTTGCTTGCACTATTACCAAATACGAACTTCTATTTTACACTCTCTTCTTTCATAATGTTTACTTTAACCGCTAGAAATGCAAGTATATTGGCAAGAAGGTTTAACGCCAACTGAATACCAGCATAATGAAAGTTGATGCGGATTTACAGGTGAAAAGATAAAAGGATAGTGAAAGCCTTTGCAAAAATAAATCCTGTCTTTTTGAGGTTAAAATTGGTGTTTATTATTAAAAAATCAATAAAATTTTTTAATTCAAATAAATAAACGTTAATTAGACATTTATTTATTGTTATGAGCACAGCAAACTATGTAATTGGAGTAGATTACGGGTCAGATTCTGTCCGGTCTGTTTTAGTCGATACCACAAACGGAAAAGAAATCGCATCATCAGTTTTTCTTTATCCAAGATGGCAGAAAGGTTTATACTGTAAACCAGCTGTTAACCAGTTCCGCCAGCATCCCTTAGATTATATTGAAGGTTTAATCCACACCATAAAAGATTGCCTGGCCAAAGCCGGCGGTGCAGAAATTGCACGTTCGGTAAAAGGTATTTCGGTTGATACAACAGGTTCCAGCCCGGTTGCTGTTGATGCTACAGGTACTCCCCTGGCCTTAACACCTGGTTTTGAAGAAAACCCAAATGCCATGTTTGTGCTCTGGAAAGACCATACAGCCGTTAAAGAAGCAGCAGAAATTAATGAGCACGCTACTAAGTTTAAAACTAATTACTTAAAGTATGTAGGCGGAATTTATTCGTCTGAATGGTTTTGGGCAAAGCTGCTGCGTACCTTAAGGGTAGATCAATCTATACGAAATAGTGCGCAATCTTGGGTAGAGCATTGTGACTGGGTTCCGTTTTTACTTTGTGGTGGAAACGATGTAGCTAAGATGAAAAGAAGTCGTTGCGCTGCCGGACACAAAGCATTATGGGCAGAAGAATTTAATGGCCTACCACCAGAAGATTTTTTTAGTAGCCTGGATCCGCTTTTGGCTGGTTTCAGGGATAAATTATTTAATGATACCGATACTTCTGATGTGGCCGCGGGCACCTTATGCGAAGAATGGGCAGGCAAACTGGGTTTAAATACTGATGTAGTAATTGGTGTTGGTGCTTTTGATGCACACATGGGCGCAGTTGGCGGGCAAATTGAGCCTTATTATTTAAGTAAGGTAATGGGTACCAGTACCTGCGATATCCTGGTAGCTCCTAACCAGGATTTAGATGGTAAATTAATTAACGGAATTTGTGGACAGGTAAACGGTTCTGTAATTCCGGGTATGGCAGGTTTAGAGGCCGGGCAGTCTGCCTTTGGTGATGTGTATGCCTGGTTTAAAAATTTAATCAGCTGGCCATTAAACCATTTGTTAACAGAATCTACATTAATTGATGAGGCTACAGCAATTGGGTTAAAAGAAGAACTGGAAAGCAAGATTATTGCCAGTTTAAGCAAACAGGCTGAAGCTTTGGATGATGAAGATTATGCCGAACTAGCTGTTGATTGGTTAAATGGCAGAAGGACACCCGATGCTAACCAGGAACTTAAAGGTGCTATTACCGGTTTGGGTTTAGGTACTGATGCGCCGAGGTTTTTCCGCGCTTTAGCTGCTGCTACCTGTTTTGGCGCCAAAGCTATTGTAGATCGTTTTAAAGAACAGGGTGTACCGGTAAGAGGCATTATCGGTATCGGTGGTGTGGCTAAAAAATCAGGCTATATTATGCAAATGATGGCTGATGTGCTTGAAATGCCTATCCGCATTCACCGTTTTGAGCATACCTGCGCTTTAGGCGCGGCCATGTTTGCCGCAGTAGCAGCAGGCATCTACCCAAATATTGAGGCTGCCATGCAGGCTATGGGTACTGGTTTCGAAAAAGAATATAAGCCTAACGTTAAAAAGCAAAAGCTTTACCGCCAACATTACCAGCAATATTTAGGTCTGGGCCGTTATCTGGAGAAATACAGTAAAAAAGACGTTAAACCATATTTATCATGAGCAACTATCAGGATATAAAGCAACAGGCTTACGAGGCCAATATGCAGCTGCCGAAATTAGGATTGGTACTGTTTACTTTTGGTAATGTAAGTGCCGCCGACCGTGAGAACGGTGTATTTGCGATTAAGCCCTCCGGTGTGCCTTACGAAGAATTAACACCTGAAAAGATGGTGATTGTAGATTTTGAGGGAAAAACGGTTGAAGGAAGCCTTCGCCCCTCTTCAGATACAAAGACCCATGCTGTTTTATACAAACACTGGGAAGGTATTGCGGGTGTAGTACATACACATTCTACCTATGGCACTGCATGGGCACAGGCGCAAAAAGCCATTCCAATTTTTGGGACTACCCATGCCGACCACCTGACAGTCGACATTCCCTGTGCGCCACCCATGGATGACGCGATGATTAAGGGTAATTATGAATATGAAACGGGTTTCCAGATTATGAACCATTTTGAAAGCTTAGGCTTAAGCCATAAAGAAGTGGAAATGATCTTGGTGGGTAACCATGCACCTTTTACCTGGGGCAAAACAGCAGAGAAAGCGGTTTATAATAGTGCAGTGCTGGAAGCAGTGGCACAAATGGCTTTATTGACGCAGCAAATCAATCCACAGGCACCTAGGCTAAAAGATTCGTTAATTGAGAAACATTATGAGCGCAAGCACGGTGCGGGAGCTTATTACGGCCAGACGTAGTTAGTTTGGAGTCTGAAGTCCTCAATTTGGAGTACAGGAAAAGCGAAAAGTCTAACTATCGGTTGGTGCTTCACCGACCTAAAAATACAAAACCACACAGGTTTTTAAAACCTGATAGGTTTGATTGAGTAAATTAAAAACAACTTAAAACATAATGATTGATTTAAAAAAATTACAGGTATGGTTTATCACCGGTACCCAACATTTGTATGGCGAAGAGACCTTAAAGCAAGTGGCAGAACATGCACAACAGGTTGCTGATTCTTTGAATCAAGACCAAAATATCTCTGTGTCGGTGGTATACAAGCCGATTGTAAAAACGACTGAAGAAATTTTTGAAACTTTACAACAGGCCAATATTGATGAAAACTGTATTGGTGTGATGACCTGGATGCACACCTTCTCTCCTGCCAAAATGTGGATCAGGGGTTTAAATGTATTGCAAAAGCCCTTGCTACATTTACATACGCAGTTTAATCGCGATATTCCATGGAATACCATTGATATGGATTTTATGAACCTGAATCAGAGTGCACACGGCGACCGCGAATTTGGTTTTATGGTTTCGCGTATGCGTAAAGACCGTAAAGTGGTGGTTGGGCATTGGCAGGATGAAGAGGTAGCAAAACAAATTGATACCTGGTGTAGGGCTGCTGCCGGATGGAACGATTGGCAAGGTGCTAAATTTGTTCGTTTTGGCGATAACATGCGCTTTGTTGCCGTTACTGATGGTGATAAAGTTGAAGCGGAAATGAAATTCGGTTTTTCTGTAAATACTTATGGCATTGGCGATTTAGTAGCTGTAATTAACGGAATTGATGAGGACGCTGTTCAGGCTTTATTACAGGAATACGAAGCTACTTATGAAATGGCTGAAGATTTGAAAGCCGGTGGTGCGAGACATCAATCGGTTTACGATGCAGCTAAAATTGAACTGGGACTACGCAAGTTTTTGGTTGATGGTGGCTTTAAAGGTTTCTCAGATACTTTTGAAGATCTACATGGTATGATTCAGTTGCCAGGTATTGCAGCGCAACGTTTAATGGCCGATGGTTATGGCTTTGCAGGTGAAGGCGACTGGAAAACAGCAGCTTTGGTTCGTGCCTGTAAAGTAATGGGTGCTGGTTTACCTGGTGGAAATGCATTTATGGAGGATTATACTTATCACTTCGATCCGGCAAATGCAATGGTGCTGGGTTCGCACATGCTCGAGGTTGATGCCAGTTTAGCTTCTGGAAAGGCAAGTTTAGAGGTACATCCGCTTGGCATTGGTGGTAAGGCCGATCCGGCACGTTTGGTATTTAATGTGGGTGGTGGCGACGCCCTGAATGCTTCTTTAATTGATATGGGTAATCGTTTCCGTTTATTGGTAAACGAAGTTAAAGCTGTGGAGGCGGAAAATGACCTGCCTAACCTACCTGTTGCACGCGTGCTTTGGAAACCACTTCCAGATATGAAAACAGGCTGTGCAGCATGGATTTATGCCGGTGGAGCGCACCATACCGCTTACAGTCAGAATTTAACTACCGAGCACTTATCTGACTTCGCCAATATTGCCGGTTTAGAGTACATTAATATCGGCGCCGATACGAAAATCAATCAGTTCAGAAATGAATTGCATTGGAACGAGGTGTTTTATAAAGGTTAAGTTAACAAACCTTAAATATACAAAAGCCGATAATAATTTAAATTATCGGCTTTTTTGTGATTATATTTATTAGCGATAAAATTGCTGTTCTCCTGCATCTGCGTTACAAACGCAAACGACTTCATTATTCTTATTCCATCGTCATCCTGAACTTCCGCACGGCCAGTCGGACGGTATTCAGGATCTTAAAGTAAATACGTTTATTTTATAGATGCTGAAATCAGGTCAACATGTGTCTTTGGGTTGATTTATGGCTAAAATTTAATTTTTCATTTGCGCCAATAGTCGAAATATTCATTTTATTTGCCGTTCCTATTGGAGTGTTCAGCAAAATGAATGACAATATTTGTTAATATTTAGACAAGAAGATAAAATTTTCAGTCAACAATATTTATTTTATTTGTGGTCGTATTCTAATCAATTATAACATTCTGCCTCTTTAGGTGCTATCAAACATGAATGATCATATTACCGGATGCCAACTGAAAAAAGTAAATTACACCATCAATTATTTTAAATAACAAACATGTTTTCACTCAAAAATAAAAAAGCAGTAGTTACAGGCGGTGGAAGTGGAATTGGTAGGGCTATTGCCACCATTCTGGCCAGGCAGGATGCTGAAGTACACATTATTGAATTGGGTATTGCTCAGGCGCAAGATACATTTGATGAGATTAAAGCAGCTGGCAAACAAGCTTTCAGCTATGCCTGCGACGTTTCCGATCACCAGTCCGTTAAAGCTGTTTTTGAACAGATCGGCACTATCAATATTTTAATCAATAATGCTGGCATTGCACACATTGGCAAAGCTGATACCACAGAAGAAGGCGATTTTGACAGGATAATGCGTGTTAATGTTAAAGGTGTTTACAATTGTTTGTATGCCGCTATTCCGCAGATTCGTTTAGCTGGTGGTGGTGTAATTATTAATATGGCTTCTATTGCTGCATTAATTGGCCTGCCAGATCGTTTTGCCTACAGTACAGCGAAAGGTGCGGTAAAAGCCATGACCATGAGTGTAGCTAAAGATTACATTAACGAAAACATCAGGTGCAACTCTATTTCTCCCGCGAGGGTACACACCCCTTTTGTAGATGGTTTTTTACAAAAGAATTATCCGGATAATATCTCTGAAATGTTCGAAAAATTATCCAAAACGCAACCGATTGGCCGTATGGCAAAACCTGAAGAAATCGGGGCGCTTGCGTTATATTTATGTAGCGACGAAGCGGCATTTATTACCGGCTGCGACTACCCTATTGACGGTGGATTTACTACCTTAAACAATTAATATCCTTCTTACATAAAAAATATAACCTTTTTAATATGAAATTAATACGATTTGGAGAGGCAGGGGCAGAAAAACCGGGAGTGATTATCGACGATAATTACTATGATGTATCTGCATTGGTGAACGATTATAACGAAGCGTTTTTTGGTGGCGATGGCCTGGCAGAACTAAAATTAGCTATTCCATCTGCTGATTTGCCACAGGTAGATAAAAGTGTACGTCTTGGACCGGCTTTGGCGCGCCCTTCAAAAATTATCTGCGTAGGTTTAAACTATAAAGATCACGCAGCTGAAACCAATGCACCTATTCCCGCTGAGCCTATTTTATTTTTCAAAGCAACCTCAGCCATTGTAGGGCCTAATGAAGATCTGGTGATTCCGAAAAACAGCAAAAAAACAGATTGGGAGGTAGAGTTAGCGATTGTTATTGGGAAAAAAGCGAATTATGTAAGTGAAGAGAATGCTTTAGATCACATTGCTGGCTATGTATTACATAATGATTACAGTGAACGCGAATTCCAGCTGGAGCGTAACGGACAATGGGTTAAGGGGAAAAGCTGTGATACTTTTGCGCCAATCGGGCCATTTATCGCCACACCGGATGAAATTGCCGATGTTCACAACCTGCGCTTATGGTTAACCGTTAACGGGAAAACTTTACAGGATGGCAATACTGCTAACCTGATTTTTAATGTACCTTTTATGGTTTCATACATCAGCCAGTTTATGACCCTTCTGCCAGGTGATATTATCACTACCGGTACGCCTGCCGGGGTGGGTTTAGGACAAAAACCGGAGCCCTGGTACCTAAAACCCGGCGATGTGGTAGAATTGGGTATCGACGGCTTAGGTTCCAGTAGACAAATTGTTAAAGCCTATAGCGAAAATTTTTAACGTAATGATCGACACCCACGTACATTTCTGGAATTTCGATCCGGTTAGAGATAACTGGATTAACGACGATATGCAGATCATCCGCCATGATTTTGCTCCCGAAAATCTTTTGGATATTTACAGTGATTTAAATATCGAGGGTTGCATTGCGGTGCAGGCGAGCCAATCGGAAGAAGAGAACCATTTTCTCCTGAAACTGGCGGACGGGCATGAAATTATAAAAGGTATTGTGGGTTGGGTTGATTTGCGTGACCCCAATCTGGATGAACGTTTAAGCTACTGGCAAAATTATAAAGCCATTAAAGGCTGGCGGCATGTGTTGCAGGCCGAAAGCCGTGATTTTATCCTCAATCCTGCTTTTATTGCCGGTGTGAAGCAGCTGAAAAAATACAATTATACATACGATCTATTGTGTTACCATAATCAATTAGATGCCATCATAGAAATGGTTGATCAAATTCCCGAGCAGCCATTTGTACTGGATCATTGTGGTAAGCCTGATGTAAAAAGCCAGGATATCAGCGGTTGGACTAAAAAAATTAAGATCCTGGCTGCCAATCCAAATATACACTGTAAAGTTTCAGGTCTCCTGGCCGAAGCTGACTGGCATAATTGGAGAGAAAAAGAGTTGTTTAACTGTTTTGATGTCGTTTTTGAAGCATTTGGTCCTGAACGTGTTATGTATGGCAGCGACTGGCCGGTCATGCTGATCAGCAGGCCCTATCAGGATTGGTTTAATCTGGTCCATAAATACACGGAAAAATTTAATACAGCAGAAAAAAGAATGATTTTTTCGGATAATGCAAAAGCTTTTTATAAAATTTAATGAAATTGATACTGGCGCTCGTTTCCAACACGCGTTGAGTATTTTATCGTTATAACGATATAATCGTTTTGCTATTTATGCACTCGTTTGGAAACGAGCGCAAATAAATTCCATCCTAAAACGATCAATACAAAATAGCAGATTGTGCAGGATGGAAACTTCAAAGGATGATGTTAGTTTTCATTTTTAACACGCATACGGGCAAGATAATAACCTAATCATGAGTAAAAAAATTACTTTTCCTTATCATTCTCAATACCCTTCGGTAGCTGACCTCAGGCATAAAGCAAAAAAAAGAATACCAAAATTTGCTTTCGATTATTTAGAAGGTGGCTGTAACGAAGGATTAAACCTGGCTCGAAATGAAACAGATTTCGATAATATATTCTTGAAACCAAATTATTTGCGTGTGGGGGGAGACATCGATATGTCGGTTGAGCTTTTCGGGCGCAGATATAGTGCACCGTTTGGCATCTCTCCCATCGGTTTACAAGGTTTGATGTGGCCAAATGCGCCCGAAATTCTGGCGAGGGCGGCGGCCAAGCACGATATCCCGTACACATTAAGTACGGTATCTACCAGCAGTATCGAACGCATAGCAGAAGTTTCGGAAGGAAAAGCCTGGTTTCAGCTCTACCACCCTACCGAAAACAAATTGAGGGATGATATTTTATCACGCTTGAAGGCGGTTGAATGTCCGGTATTGGTTGTGCTGGTAGACGTTCCTGCTTTCGGTTTACGGTACAAGGAAATTAAAAGCGGCCTTTCCATACCGCCTAAAATGTCGGTCAGCAATATATTACAGGCTTTCGCCAGACCGTTATGGGGCATCAAAACGTTGCAGCACGGTATCCCCTCGTTTGCAACTTTAAAACCCTATATGGAAAAAGGAATGGACATGTCGCAGCTTGGACAGTTTATGAACAGAACTTTTACGGGGAAAGTTGACATCGAAAAGGTTTCGGCTATCCGCGAAATCTGGAAGGGTCCGCTGGTATTAAAGGGTATAGCTACCGAAGAAGATATGCAGGCCGCGATACAGATTGGTGTTGATGGCATTATTGTCTCCAATCATGGTGGACGACAGATTGACGCAGGTGAATCATCGATCAATTCATTAATCAAACTTGCCGGAAATGATGCCTATAAATCGAAACTTAAAATCATGCTGGATGGTGGAATCCGTTCGGGTGTTGATTTGGCCAGGGCACATGCCGTAGGTTCTGAATTTAACTTTATGGGACGACCGTTTATGTTTGGCGTTGGTGCATTGGGTAACGATGGTGGAGACCATACCATCAATATGTTTAAAACCCATTTGTATCAGATTATGCAGCAGCTTACTATAGAAAAGATTTCGCAATTTCCCGAAAGGCTGTTGTAATCTAAACTATACTGGTTGTTATCATACAAACCAGCTTAAATGATATTTCGTAACCTCCCTGAAGCGCAGCGGAGGGATATAGCGGAAAACGGGAACAAACTTTAATAGTTGCTAAAGTCTTTGTGCTTCAAAATGAGTGTAATATTTTGTAAATCAGGGTTCGTTGTCTTTCGGTTAATGCAGTCCTTCTTTCCGCTATTATTTTTTTTGAGCGGTTAGTAGGCATATTTTTGTTTCTGTACCAAAAAGGATAGCCGCTTCAATAAGGTTTATTGAATATGGGCCGGTGTAAGAAATCAAGAAGTATTTTGCCCGATATTGAGAGTTTTTACGTTGTTCTTTGCAGCAACTTTGTTCTTAGCCCCGGGCTCAGCGGAGGGATATAGCGAAGCACGGGAACAGACATTAATAGTTGCTACAGCACTTGCGCTCCAAAATGAGAATAATTTTTTATAAATCAATTTTCGTTGCCTTTCGGTTAATGCAGTCCTTCTTTCCACTATTATCTTTTTTGTGAGGGGTTAGCAGGCATATTTTGGTTTCTGCACCAAAAAGGATAGCCGCTTCAATAAGGTTTATTGAACAGGGGCCTGTGTAAGAAACCGGGTATCGCTTTGCATATCATCAGCCGTTTGCACTTTCTTGTTTTGCACGAACCGTGTGATCTAGCCCCCTGCCCGTTGCAGGCGGGCGGGCAATGTCGTTAAGTTAAGCTATATCCCTCTGTACATCAAAGGTTTTCTCTTTTCTTTATAGACCTTAATTCTTTTGAAGCTTCTATTGGATCTAACTATATCCGTGCAATTCTTTAATAACTTTAG
>NZ_CAJYOJ010000049.1 GCF_913776295.1 uncultured Pedobacter sp. | reverse complement strand
AAGTCCGGCCTAACAAATTTTTCGGATTCTACTGCCCAAGCCCTATTACTTGCTTTAAAAGAAAAATTTTCAGCCGGCATTTTTTGTTACTTTTTGATGCCAAAAAGTAAGAGCCCTTCGGCGGCGGCGAGCCGAGGCAAGACTGGGGTGTATAGCATAAGTAATTAGTTACGTCATTTATATTGATTTTTATAAAATAAATTATCCCTCATGGTGACGACCGTTCATGCAAAGTACCAATGAACCTAAATTAAAGCACATTATTAATCAAACTCAGGTTATTAATAATTTTAATAAATGGAAAGATGTAACGAAAGTTAGAAATGAGTTGGGGGATAGCGTATTGGTTTTAAGTAATTTACTACAGCCAGTTTAGAAGGCTTTTCAAAGAAATCATCATGTAGAGAAGGTGCGACATATCGTTCCTTCTCCCATGATAACTTTTAAAGCATGTTATTTCATGCTATCGTTAATTTTATTGATCATTTGTAAGTGGCTTTGAACGATTGGAGTAGTCTTCGTTGCAAAAGCTTTAAGATCGGCGTCTTTGCCGTCTTTCGACTCATCTTCCATTAATTTTAATGTAGACTTGTGTCCATCCACCATGGCGCTTACATAAGCCTTATCAAAATCTGCACCTGTCTTTTTGCTCAGGTCTTCCATTTTTTTCTTGTGCTCATCATCAACTGTAGTTGGAAGCGTGATGTTTTTTTGTTTGGCTATCGCCATTAACTCTGTATTGGCCATACCGTGATCTTTAACCATCATGGTTGCAAATTCTTTAACCTGGGGATTACTGCTTTTTTCAAGGGCCATTTTTCCCAATTCTACTTCTGCCATGCCGCCAACAGCCGCCTCTGTGGTGAATTTGGCGTCAGCTTCATCTACTGCAATTCCGCCGGTAGCGGCAGCATTGGTGGTCGTATCTTTAGCCATGTTTAAACTATCGGCACTTTCTTTGGCATCTTTATTTCCTCCATTACATGCCTGAAAGGCCAGGGCAGAAATAGCCATTACATAAATAAACTTTTTCATATACATTGTTTTTGTTGTATATGCAAAACACGATTTGTTTAGAAAGGGTTTTAAAGTTTTTGAGATTGATAAAATCGTCTAAGGGTCAGCTGTTCAGAAAACCAGGTTTACTAAAGCAGAGCGAATTAAATATTGAGAAATATTATGTATTCTTATTTGGACTTAATCTAAATAGAGTATATCTTTGCCGAAGATAAGAAAGCCACACGGTTCGCACCCGTGTGGCAAAACCGGAAATCCGGCTCACCTTTAATCTCCATTAAAAGTCATGCAAATTAAGAAAATTTTGCTATTGGGCATACTATGTGCCTGTGTAATTTTTGCTTCGGCCCAGAATCGATATTCAGGTTTTTCAGGGCAAATTAAAACCAACAATGGTGAACCGCTCCCCGGGGCCACTGTTAAATTACAAAAAACCAATTATGGCACTTTAACAGATCAGAATGGAAATTTTAAATTCTCCCATATTCCTTTAGGTAGTTATACTGTACAAATATCAGCGATAGGGTTTAAAACACAGAAAAAGGAAATCAAGATTGCCGAAGGGCAGGTCGGAAACTTCAATTTCAGCCTTACAGAATCATTTGAGCAAATGGAAACCATTAATGTAATCGGTAGAACCACCAGCCAGGAAGTGAACAGGCAGGCTTATAATGTAACTGCTGTTGACGCCAGAAAACTTTATAATACCACGCTTGATATTTCCGGTGCTTTAGATCGCGTTGCCGGTATACGGGTAAGAGAATCGGGAGGGGTTGGATCAAACTTTAACCTTTCATTGAACGGTTTTTCAGGCAATCATGTGAGGTATTTTATTGATGGTATTCCAATGGATAATTTTGGATCATCTTTCCAGATCAACAATATCCCCATCAATATTGCCGATAGGATTGAGGTATATAAAGGTGTAGTGCCCATTTGGCTGGGTTCTGATGCCTTAGGAGGTGCCATTAACATTGTAACAGGAGATCGCTACCGCAATTATGTTGATGTTTCTTACTCATTCGGATCATTTAATACGCACAGAAGCGTAATCAATGCTGCAGTTACCTCGGCAAAGGGGGTAACATTTCAGTTAAATGCCTTCCAGAATTATTCGGATAACAATTATAAGGTAAATGTAGAAGCCTCTGATATTTATACCGGGGCCTATGCACCCGTTGCTTCTTTAAGGAGGTTTAATGATACTTATCATAACGAAACTTTGATTGCAAATGTGGGTTTGGTGGGTAAAAGTTATGCCGATAAATTATTGTTTGGGTTTACTGTTGGCCGGAATTATAAAGAAATACAAACCGGGGCCAGAATGGTTTCTGTTTTTGGTGGCTGGCACCGCAGAGGAAATATCTTAATGCCTAGCTTAAAATATAAGAAAGAAAATCTGATTAAAGGTTTGGATGTAACCATTAATGCCAATTACAATTTAGGACATGAGCAAAATATCGATACTTTAAATGTTAGGTATGACTGGTATGGAAACAGCAAGCCTAATGGAACCAATGGCGAACGTTCCCGCAGTTTGTACAAGTACAGAAACAACAATGGTTTGGCAACAACCATGTTAAATTATAGAATAGACGACCATCAATCCCTAGCGTTAAGTAATGTGTTTACCACTTTTAACAGAAAAGGTGGTGATGAACTCAATCCTGCCAATGCAGATTATGAACGCCCTAAAAAAACCAATAAAAATGTGCTGGGACTTGGTTATAATTTTGACGTGAAAGATAAATGGGGTGCAACCATTTTTGGTAAATACATCACGCAGGGCAACGTGAACGGAAAGGGTGTAGATGCAGGTCAGAATAATATCGATAGATTGGGCCATGGCACTGCGCTTACCTATTTTATTAACCGGAATACACAATTAAAAGCATCTTACGAACTTACCAATCGCATGCCCGAAGCCCAGGAGATTTTTGGCGATGTAGAAAACCAGGATGCCAACCCAGGCTTAAAACCTGAAAAAAGCGATAATTTTAATTTAGGAGTTAGTTACGCTTTCTCGGTGAATAAGGAGCATCACTTCTCTGTTACGGCTAACGCTATATACCGTAATGCAACCGATTTTATTTATAACAGATTGAACCAAAACCAATCAAAACTTGTTGCCGATAACCGGGATGGGGTAAGAACGGTAGGGGGGGATGCAGAAATCAGGTATTCGTATCAAAACTGGCTGAGCATGGGTACCACAGTTACTTACCAAAACCTTAAAAACCTTCAGAAATATGAAATTAATCCAAGTACAGGCGAAAAATTTACCAATGTAAGCAACGTGTATTTGGATCAGATGCCCAACATTCCATATCTGTATGGAAATGGAGATGTTTCGGTTTCCTTGAAAGATGTGGGCCATAAGGGCAATAACCTGTCGGTTGGTTATAACTTATTATACGTACATGCTTTTTGGCTGTATTGGCCAAGTCAGGGTTCTACTGCCGATAAAAAAGTGATTCCCCAGCAGCTTAATCACGATTTGAACCTGGTGTACAGTTTAAAGCAAGGTCGATACAATATCGGTTTAGAAGCCAAGAATATCACCAATGCAGACCTCTTCGACAATTTTAGTCTTCAGAAACCTGGCCGGGCATTCTACCTCAACCTCAGATATTTCATCAATTAAAATCAATCATTAATAAATAAAATAAATAATATGAAAACAAACTTTACCAAAGCGTTTATAGCTTTAGCTTTCGCTACCGCACTCACCTCTTGTTCAAAAAAAGAAGCAATTGAAAATGTTCCTGAAAACCCCGGCAATTTTATCCTGGCGGTTACACCGGTGGCTTCTACAGGTGTTGCCGATTATTTACTTACCGCTAGCGATCTGGAAAAAGGTACCATCTCTACCGCAGGTAACGGAGTGGAACAAGACGGAACTTACCGCTATTATGTTACCCATAACAATAAGTTTTTCAGTATGCTTTACGGACAGGGCAATCCGGGTGCAGTAACTACCTATAATATTCTGGCTGGTAAACTGAATAAGATATCCAATTTTCAGACTGAAACTGTACAAGCTTTTACGCCGGTTAATGACGATCTGTTGTTGGTTAAAATCCCAAGAAATTTAGCTGCTCCTACAGCAAACTGGTATAAGGTAAATACCAATAGCCTTTTGATCTCTGGCGAAGGAACATTAGATGCAAAAGCTCCGGCAAACAATGGCGAGATTGCACATTTTAGCTGGATTAAACAGGTTGGAAATAAGGTTTATGCACCGTTTTTTTGTATTTACAGTAGCAGATTCTGGACAAAATATCCTAATACCGCCTGGATAGCTGTATATTCTTATCCGGAAATGAAATTAGAGCAAGTAATCAAAGATGACCGTACCAGTTTTATCGGGAGATATTTTACTGACGGATTGGGTGTAGTGGAGAACGGTGATGTTTACGCATTTTCAAGTTCGGTAGCTATTGACGATAATACGGAAACCAAAGATGTACTTACCGATTCTAAAATCACCTCTACCAAACCTTCTGCCATCACCAGAATTAAAGCGGGAACCACTGAGTTCGATTTAACTTATTTCCTTGATTTCGAGTCTGCATCCGGTGGCTATGCGATGACCAACTGGATGTATATCGGTGGTAACAATTTCATCGTAAATGCGGTACCAAAAGCCAATAAAGGTGCTTACACCATAGGTAAAACCATTGGTGTGTTAAACGTAGTGGATAAAACTTTCAAAAAGGTTAGCGGACTTCCTGCAGAAACAGCTATCTCTAGCGTAACAGTAAATAACTATACTCCAAAGGATGGGAAGTTAGCTTACATGGGTTTCAACTTGAGCGACGGTACAAGTTATGTATATAAAATTGATGCGACTACCGCAACGGCTACAAGAGGCCTGAAGGTAGAAGGCGGTGTAATTACTGCTGTTCAACATTTAAAATAGCCATAAATATTATCTTAAAAAACCAAACAGCACAATGGCAACGGTTAAAAAAATTGCTCCGGTAGAGAAAAGAAATAAAGATTCACGCTTTAGCCGAATCAATAAATGGCTTCACCTCTGGCTAGGCCATATATCGGGTATGATTGTTCTGGTCGTTTGCATAACTGTATGTATCTGGGTTTTCAATGTAATTACCATCGCAATTGAGCGCAATTGCGTTTAAGCTTTATCCTGAAAAAATTCCTTCTTATGTGCAGTATCAACAAGGTAGGGCAATCAGTTTAAATTTAAGGGGAAGAAAGCCGTTGTGGTGGTGGAACCAATTTAAAAATTAATCCGATACCGGTGCAGTAATCAGTAAAGTGGTTCATAAATAAGGAGAGGTTAACTTTTTAAGGTTTATCCTCAACAGACACCGTTTTTTCTGGTTACTTATGCTATGGGAAGACCTAAAGTAAACTATGGTATCTTGATATTTGTCGTTTTACTGATTAAGAACCCCGAAACGAATCCAACGGCTATCGGATTTGGTGATGAGACAAGAAAAACCTGGGGCGTGTCCAGGTTTTTCTTGTTTAATGTCTTACGATTTTGCCTTTTTAGCTTTTGGCTCGGGTTTTTCGGGTAATTGGATCGATAAAATCAAATCAATGCTTTCCGAATTGATTTCGTAATCTGCAGCAATTTTTTCCCATCTCTTTAATTCTGCCTGTAAGGTTTCAATTTCCTTCGCTAATGATTCGATCTTATTCTGAATTGATTTTCTAACGTTCATATTTGCCATAACACAAAATTACCATTTGAAGGCAAATCTCCTAACTCGTTTTTGCAAGTTGTATCGATAAAAATTGTTAAGTGTTCTATTTCAGCAGGTTTTATTCTTTTAAAATTTTCAACAATGGTTAAGAAGGAAAGAAGTTTTTCAATCTTGGATTTAAAATGGTGATTATTGATCAGCCAACTACTGAACTTCAAGCTTACCGTTCAAGCTTGACAAAAAGATTTTTTACGCTATTTCTACAATCTTGACGCTCTTAGCTTCCTAATGGTCAGCTAATAAGTGAAGTGTTCAAATCAATTGATCGACTCCCATCTCCAGACTAAACAGTTATGGTACCACACTACCATTGACGTTATTTTGTTATCATTTGATAGTTAGACACTTGTGCACAATGCATTTCCGTCTAACAAGGCCTTCGCACTGTGCCCCCGTTCTACTTAAGTCCGGCCTAACAAATTTTTCGGACTC
>NZ_CAJYOJ010000048.1 GCF_913776295.1 uncultured Pedobacter sp. | reverse complement strand
TCTTTTTGACATCAAAAAGAAAGAGCCCTTCGGCGGCGGCGAGCCGAGGCAAGGCTTAGCCCTGGGGCAAAAAAAGAAATGTATACGTCATTCATATTGATTTTTATCCAATAAATTATCCCTCAGGGTGACGAATTCCGGATAGACTTAGCTTTGCTAAGCATTAACCTGGTTTTTTACTTTGCTGGTCTTTTTAAAGCCGAACAAGAAATCTATCGGGGGCCTCAAGCTAAAACACGACTATAAGGTAAGGAAAAGAAATCAATTGTGCGTCATTCATATTGATTTTAGACAATAGATTAGCGCTTAGGCTGCTAATCCCATATTTGAGAAATGGCCTCATCATCCGGCTGATGTTGAGGTATTAGATAGAGATTTTACTTGCAGGAAATAGCCAGGGAGCATAAATGTGTAACCTGAGTTATTCATTTAACACTCCCGTAAGCTATCCAATCTAACTAACTAACTAACTATACTAACTAATAAACGCCGTCCAAGTCCATGGCACGTAAAATTTTAACGTGTCTGAATGCATTTGTTTCTGACCATTCCGAATCATAATTCATACCATAAGGCCAAAAGTGACCGCCTCCGGCACTAATATTACTGGTGGGGGTTTCAAGCGCCCTGATTGTTGCTATACCATTCGCACCAGAGTATGTTCCTCCGTTGGTCAGGTTATACCAGCCCCCGGTTTGTCCCACGCCGTAGCAATGGCCCATTTCGTGCATAGCGGTACGTACATTCTGATAACTTGTATTTGCTCCGAAACTAATGCTGCCATTTACGTTAGCTTCAGCGGTTGGTACACCTGTATTGTAAGAAACACTGAGGGTTCTTGCATCCCAATCGGCACCGGCATTGTAACGTGCACATGCATCATTCATCGCGTTGGTGATTCTCGTAATCACATCAGCAGGAACGCCATTAGTCGAAGTCCAGGCCCAACCCACCTGGCCATTATATTTAGTTTTTACCAAAACCCATTGCTGGTTATCACCACCGTGTGAATCATATTGATTGATATCGCCTCCATCTTCCAATGAAGCGCCCCACAAGTCAAGAGCTTTGCCACTTGCCCTGTTTACAATGCGATAGTAGTTGCTTCCCAATGCTACGAACTGCCACTGCTGGTTATTGGCACCGGTATAGTCATTTATTTGAATATTGCCACCATTTGTGTTGTCAGCAGCGGTTAATGCCCGGTTGCTTTCTACTCCAATTATACTATAGTAGCCACCTGATAAGGCGGTTAGTTTCCACTGTTGGTTAGTCCCGCCGGTTCCGCCCCACTGCCATACGCTTGTATTGTTTCCGTTTTGGCCTCCGGGCACGTCTATTACCTTACTACTGGTTTTGCTCATGATATAAAAAGTTCCATTTGCAAGCGCTTGCGGGATTTCAATGGCCTGTATGGCCTGGACTTTCTTCTTGGTTATTGCTGAGTTAAACGTTTCTGTGTCGTTGGGATTTACCTCGGCAACCTTCTTACAACTAGTGGTGCAAATAGCGGCTATTAAAATCGCAGCCGCATACTTTAAAAAAAGCATGTTGTTTTTCATAATAATGTTTAGGTTTTGATATGGTAGTTTACGCGACAACCAAGGTTTTATATTTCCCAAAGGCGTAAAATCTTTGCATTCAAAAATCTCTGGGTATTTTAGTAAAAATTCCGGTTTGGTAAAGGACTAACCAGGTTCAGCTTGGTTTAAACGAATAGAAACTCTTAGTTGGAATACCCGATTTGATTAATGCAGCGCTTTTTTCTCTTACTGCTGTTAATTGTAAGCATTTCCGATTCATATCATATTTGGTTAGGTAACTACAAGTAGGTATTAGTAATTACTTCTTTAGTTCAAATATAATATACAATAAACCATAATACGGGTTGTAAATCAATCGATTTTGGGGGGTAAATCAACCATTTTGGGTATGTGTTGACGAACAATTGAAGAAAGTGGCTACATTCACATCGAAATGTAGACCGGCAATTAATTAAAAATATTACTTCAATTTGTTTTGAAATCATTTTCATGTCTACGTTTCTCTGGCAAACGCGGGTGGTGAAACAGAAGATGTTAAACGAATTAAATATGGATTTTTTAGACTTTAAAATAAATGTTATTCACAAATTTTTATTTTAAATTACTGTTATTTAGTTTGATATATACAGGTGTTAGGAGCCAATGATCTTTGAACTGCTTAGTCAGGATATTAATAACAGGCTAATTTTTTAATGTCTGATATCATCCCAATAATTTTTTTTATTTATGAAGTTTTATTCAAAAAGTATGTTGGTAATTGTCGCATTGGCAATTGTTTTTTTTAATGGTTTTTCGCAGGAGGTGAAATATCCAAACAAATTAGAAGGATACCTTTTCGCCTATTTTGAAGGATCGGGGCCAGGGAGTGGGCAAGAGCAGCTTCGGTTTGCAACCAGCGCTGACGGCATAAACTGGTTTGCCCTTAATCAAAATGATCCGGTGATAAAATCTGATACGATTTCCTATTCTGGCGGCATCAGGGATCCGCACATTCTGAGGAAAGAAGATGCAAGTGGTTTTTATATTACGGCAACAGATATGAATACCCATAAAAATGGCTGGGCTAAAAATACAGGGATAATCATGTTAAAATCCACTGATTTGACGCGCTGGAGCCATAAAGCGGTAGATTTGGCGAAAGAATATCCTGCAACTTTCTCAAAGGTGAAATGGGTATGGGCCCCACAAACGATCTACGATCCGGTAGCTAATAAATATCTGGTATATTTTACCATCAGATTTGAAGATAATGAAAAGCTTGATTTTTATTGCGCCTATGCTAATAAAGACTTCACCGGCTTTGAAAAGGAGCCAACCTTATTGTTTAGTCCGAAATTTGGTGGTATTGACGGCGATATTATCTTTAAAGACGGGATATACCATTTTTTTTATAAAGGAAACACCAAGGTAGACGGAAAAGAAGTAAAAAATGGAATTCAGCAGGCCACATCCCGATCATTGCAGGGGCCATGGGTGGAAGACTTTAAATATCTGGATGCTTACGCTGGAACAGACACCCCGGTAGAAGGCTCGAGCATCTTCAAACTGAATGATTCTCCGGATTATTTGTTGATGTATGATCTGTATACAAAAGGCAGATATGAATATCAGAAAACTACCGATCTGTTTAACTTTAGCAATACCCCATTATCATTTACCAAAAATTTTTTTCCCAGGCATGGAAGTGTCATCGGGATAACCAAACAGGAACTCCGCCAGCTCAATAGTACCTGGAAAGGTGTGCCTGGTGATTTGCTCATCCCCACACTTCCCGGCGACCGGTTTCAATTTGTAGCTGATGGAAACCCGATCATTAAACACCAGTATACTGCAGATCCGGCAGCGATTGTTGATGAGGGGAAGTTATGGCTGTTTACCGGGCATGATGCTGGTGGGAAACATAAAACTTTCAAAATGGAAGATTGGTCGGTTTTCTCCACCACAGACATGAAAAACTGGACACAATATCCGGTTCCGCTTAAACTTTCAGATTTTTCGTGGGCAAGTGGTGGCGATGCTTATGCGGGGCAAGTGATCAAGCGCAACGGCAGATACTATTGGTACATCAGTACAAATGCGTATGGCATAGGTGTTGCCGTTGCAGATAAACCTGAAGGCCCGTATAAAGATGCAATCGGTAAGCCGCTTTTAACGAATAAAGACTGTTATGATTCTAAAAACTATTGGGCCTGTATTGATCCAACTGTTTTTATTGATAAAAAAGGGCAGGGTTGGATATTCTGGGGAAACAGTGAGTGTTATTATGCCAGATTAAAAGAAAATATGATCGAAATTGATGGCCCAGTGAAAAGAATCAATTTTAAAGGTTTCAACTTTACTGAAGCACCATGGATACATGAGCAAAAGGGAACCTATTATCTGTCTTATGCTACCGGTTTTCCTGAAAAAATTGCTTATGCAACAAGTAAATCTCTTGACGGGCCATGGAAATATCAGGGTATTTTAAATGAAGTAGCCGGAAATAGTGATACCAACCACCAGGCTATTGTTGAATTTAAAAACAAATGGTATTTCTTTTATCACAACGGGTCTATGCAACCTGGAGGGGGCAGTAATAACAGATCGGTTTGTATAGATGAAATTTTTTACAACAAAGATGGAACGCTTAAAAGAGTAATAATGACGAGCGAGGGTGTAGGGAAAAGATAGTTAGAAAATACGGAGATATCAATTCAGTGTTGCTGGTGGCTGGAGCCCACATGGCTTTGCGAAATTCCGAAGGCTTTAAAGAATCTTTTTCGGAATTATATTCGAATAAATATAATCGCTACGATAACGTTAAGTAACACCTACGAATGGATTTTCAAATGATTTGAAGCGCATTGTTAGAAATGAAGATCTGTTCATGGTATTTACTTTTTGGAAAGAAGTTCCGGGAGCATCTGGTCTTTTTAGTCCCGCCCTCACTTCAAGTCCTCACTCGCTCCGGGCTTTTATGTTCCAGTCGGGTTTAGGCGGCCAGGATAGTGGCATCTGTTTTTGTTTTATCGCAAATTGCAGAGAGATGAAGTTTTCTTGCACAGGCCGTCGTATTTAAACGGGATGGGAGCGGCATACTTTTGCTGTAAAGGCCGGGGGGGCGTAGAAGGGCAGCAAAAGATATAGCAGACAGCGCGGCAGAACCCAACCGATGAGGAAGCTACAGTACCTTTCCAAAATAACAGTACTCACCAATCTTAATTAACGTGCGTTACGGATACTTTAATTGTATAGCAAAGCATGTTAAAACACGATAAAAAAAGCCCCCAAATTTGTTTAACTTTTGGGGGCTTGCTTCTACCTGTTAGCAATGTGGATGATCGAACTCAGGTTAAGCCGTAATCATTATTTTATGGTTAAGTTAACAGTAAAGGTAGCAGTTACCTTACTTCCGGACGCTAACGTATATACCAATGCTTGTTTCATGGTATATTTATCACCTGTATTAACACGGTTGGGATACTGACCAGCACTCAACTTAAAATTTTGCGAATCAAACTCGCAAAACACCCGTGAATTGGCCGAACTGTAGCTAACTACATAACCATTGGCATCGAACCACTGGCCATAACCATTAGCCGTTATCGTAGCATTTAAGTTGTTATTCGGTTCAAGTGCATAAAATTTAATTTCGGTGCCCATTTTGCTGGTAATATCTTGTTTAGGTAATTGAAAGGCAGATGCCAGTTTAGCGATGTCAATTTCGGCTGTGGCATAATCGTAAGAAGTGGTGCTCCGTTTTACTTCCAGATCATAAGTAAAGGCCACATCTTTAGGTGCCTGATTATTGTAGCCAGGTAAACTGGTGTTCTGAAATTTTACTTTATATGGCCACTGTTCATCATTGGTATTATTATCATCCCAGGCATGCGGATGGTATTGGGTAGGCGCACCGGTAACCACAAACCAAAGGCGGCTGCAATTGGCCGGAATAGTAAAGGTTGCATTTCCGGCGGCACTGGTGAACATGGTGCTGTAGCTTCGGGTACCATTTGTGGATAAAGCAACAAAACCGTACCTCCATCCGGCAATGCTGGCATCTACCTGATTGTAGCCTGAAGCATTTGGCAAGCCTTGAAATGCCGCTGTAACAACTGTGCCTGCAGCAGGCACCTCTAAAGGCATAACATTGTAACCCGTTGTTTGCGGACAAAAGCTTGGAGCAGGCTGGAAAGCACCATCGTTCATCAGGTTCATTTTATAATGATGTGCACCGATTTTGCTCGCACCCAATGTACGGATGTTATCAATATCCCAGGTTACAAATTTAGATGCAGCATCATATAATTCATCATTTAGCTGGCTCACGGTAAGTCCGTATAAGCGTTGATAAACTTGAATCGGATCTTCATAGCTCTGTGATGCCTGCCAGATTTTGCTGATAACAGCAATGCCTCTTTTTTGTGCCCAGTATTGATGAATCATGTAGTTGGCATAACGATAATCTTCGTGGATAAGGTGTTTTTGGTAATTATCCAGATAAGGATCGAACCAGCTGCTAAAAAGTTCATCTGGGTAAGAGGTAAATGCCTGCCACTGTGCCGTTTGTTCCCAAAACGCATTTCCACCTGCTCCATTGCCTCCGAAACCCCACCTGAAGCCATGTGTGGTTCCTAAATCACACGATACCTGGTATTGGAAACTGTGGCCAATTTCATGTGCGATTGTTGAACCGACTGGCTTGCAGGTTTGTGGACTTACCCATAATGCACCAATCGTATCATCGTATCCAGAACCGGTTGCACGCCAGCCATCCTCATAATATAAAAAGATCATCAATTTGTATTTGTCCAGTTTTGAAGTTCCGTTTCCAACAGTGGCAAATTTTAAGGTATTTACATTTAGGTTGTAAAAAGATTCGGCTTTAGCCAGTAAATCATCGATATCAACACGGTATTTTGAATCTACATTAGCGGATGAAGGATTGTTAGTGCCATATCCTTTTCCCCAGAATAATATAAAATGATCGGATTGCTTAGAGCGGGCGTAACACCATTCGCTTTCGGTAGCATTCCAATCCATATTCTGCATGGATTTTGGTTTGTAAATCTGCAGGGTGGTTGTTGCCTGCACATTGGTTTCATTTGCAGCAGGATCAGGTGCTACCTTAGTTTTCTTACATGCAGTAAAGTTTAATAATAAAATTAAAGAAAGTACGGCACCGATTTGTCGGCGCAGCAAAAATTTTGATAAGTGGTTCATGGTTTAGGAGTTAATTGATTCAGCAAATTAACCAGAACCTTAAAACTATCATTGCAGGTTTTTACCTATAAGTAACTCATTTTTAACATATCGGCTATGTAGATGCACGAATAAAATTGACTTATAACCCAATAAAGATTCAGAAGCACCATTTTATCATTGATCCGTAGAATTTTTCAGGATCTCTACGGACAGAAATGGGTTAACGTGGCTTTTAATTGCCGCAAACTGACATGCTAATTAATTTTTAAACACGGGTTTATTATTTCGATTTGAGCCCTTCATGCTTATTTTAAGGTCACATCCAGGTAAACCGAATGTCTTCCGTAGCTGTCATAAAACGGTTTAAATAATACGCCGTCTATCGTAAACTCCAGTCTGGATGGATCGCCCTTGATGGTTTTTCCTAAATCATCAGCGTTAAGGACAACCTTACGCCAGTCTTTTCTTGCCTCCGGCTCCTGCGCGGCGAGCAATATCGGGCCATAGAATAAACTTGCGATATTTTGCTGATCCATTACCGGATCTAAATGAAACTGAAAAGGCATCGTTAAATCAACCTGATCTCCGGATTTCCAGTCTCTGGAAATTTTAAGATAAGTGCCGGGAACTGCATTTAACTTTTGTTGCTGACCATTAATTTTGACAACGAAACCCTTTGTTGCCCATCCTGGTACGCGCACGTACAGGTCAAATTGGCCAGTACCGTTGATCTTTAAACTGGTTTGATCTGATTTTGGATAGCTGGTTGTTTGTTCAACCTTGATTTTTCGTTCCGACCAGTTTAAAACAGATGGAATAAAAAGATTAACATATAACGATTGATTTTGCTGATCTTTAAAATAAATTGAATTCTGTAGCTTGGTGCTACTTTCCAATGCGGTACCATTGCAGCAGGTGAAACCAGTCATGTCATCATTACTGAACTGTTTTGCAACACCTGGTCTAAGCGAAATATGATACGTATTTCCGGGATTGTCTTTTGCTACGGAAGCTAAAATATCATTGTATAAAGCACGTTCGTAGTAGTCCATTAGTTCCGCTTTTTGTTCGAAAAGAAATAGATCTCCTGTCAGTTTAAGCATATTGTAAGTGGCGCAGGTTTCATTTTGTCCACCTTCAGAAAATCCGTTTTCATATAAGCTTCCTGGCTGTGCAATAAAACATTCTGCATTGGCCGGATTTCTTGCACCGGCAACCCCACCTATGCTATACATGTAATTGTTCACAACTTTATGCCAGAAGTTATCAGCAATTTTAAAATAATCTGACTGCTGAGACACACGATAAAGTTCCATACTGCCAACAATTTGCGGAATATGCTGATTGGCATGCAGGCCACGGAAAAGATCCACATTTTTAGCCAGGCCACTGGTATGCGCAGCATCGCCATAAAATAAACGGATGTTATCGAAAAGCTGTGCCGTTTTCAGGTATTTCTCTTTTCCGGTGATTCTGTAAAGATGCGCCATTGATTCATTCATGCCGCCAAACTCACCGGCAATGTAAGTATTCCACATCCTGGTTAAAGTTTGTTGTGGTAAAGCATTTAGGCGGATGTATACCCAGTCACCCATGTTGCCTGCCATTTCAAGCGCTTTTTTATTACCACTCACCTCGTAAACATCAAGCAGCCCTGCTAATATTTTATGTAAGGTGTAATAGGGTGCCCAAATCTGATTGTTTTGTCCTCCGTATTTGGCACCATTTTCAAGCATGATAAACTGGTCTGGCGGATAAGCACTGATGAAACCTTTTCCCCAGTTCCAGTAATCTCTTCTGATTCCCTTTTCACTGATATCAGAATCATAAGCAGCTTTCCCTGGCCCGTAAGGTATGGCCAGCGGATCGGCAACAGCTGCGCCTCCCGCTTTTTGGGGTTTTCCCGATAATTGAGATAAGGAATAAAGTGTATTTACCATATAATCCATTTTATCTGCAAAAATTTTCTGCATCGCTTTATCACCGCCTGCACCGGCGTAAGCCTGGGCAATGGCACTTAAATAATGTCCGGTAGCATGCCCCCTCAATTTGGTATCTTCACTGTCCCATACGCCAAGCGGCTTTGCGCCGGCAGGCTGTTTCTGGCCAAAAGCATGGCGAAACATATACAGAAACGAGTTAGGGTCAGTTTTAGCCAATACGCGGATAAATTTATCCCTGTTTTCCATAAATTTTGTTTCATGGCCTTCATGGTCAGTTTTTAAGGTTACCTGGTGCAAGGCAAAAGGCTGTAGCTTCATATCAGGTGTTAAGCTGTTGTTTCCGGTCACGGTAACCACTGCTTTTGGTTTGAAGCTTGTTCCTGGTACATAACCGGTAATGGTATAATTTCCTGGTTGGCTAACGGCCGAATTATCTGTTGGATTAGGCCAGATTACCTTCACCATCGGACCAGTTTTACCTGGCTGATAAGTTCCGGCAATTGCGCCCGGTAAACGGGGGAGATCACCTACAGTTGTTGTTACCTCAATGTTATTTACCTGAATTAAGTATTTGGTGTATAACTGAGGCGCATCTGTTGGGAAATGCTGCAGGTCATCGTCCGTTTTTGCCGAAGTGTTAACTGCTGTTTCGTTGGTTTGATTTTGTCCGTGCTGGTATACCGAAACAATCTGTTTTGCATTTAAGGCTACCCGATAAATCCTGAAATCATGGATCAAAGCATCCAGTCCTTTAGTTTTTGATGATATGGCATTACCGAGGATCAGTGATTTTTTATCTGATTTGTGCTGACCAAAAATTGCAGTCAGGTCAAAGTTGATATCTTTTGCTTCCGCAACTTTTTTCCCGTTAAGGTAACTAGTGAGGGATTTTGACGGTATATCTACGACGATAGCCAGGTGAACCCACTGTTTCAGTGCAGGAGCCGCCGCCGCTGCGATATTGGATTGCTTTCCATTTTGGATCATCGCAAGAAAACCCTTGTCGTTCTGTTTAGTGTTAAATTGTGCGGAAAAATGTTTTTCTGCATTTTGCCCGAAGTCCAGGAAGCTTTGTTCAGCACGTTCGCCCTGAAGCAAAACCCAGGCCGTTATACTAATGGATTCAACATCTGCTAGCGCGCCATCAGGCATATTTACATAAGTTCCGGTAGTTCCGGATAAAGAAAGCACTTTTCCGAATCGACTGTCTTGTACAAATTGCGGTTCGGCTCCAATGAAGTTGGCATTAAAGCGATTTCTCGACCAATCTTTTAAATCACCTTTAAATTCATATCTGGCACTCATAGCCGTTTCTCCGATACCATCCAGGATCTGATCGCCGTTTTGGGCCATTGTGGTGTTGCCTGCCAATATCAACATAGCAAGATATGGAATAGCGCAACGGAATACTTGATGAACTTTAATACTTAGCAGACTTCTCATAAGAAGTAAAATTAAGTAAAAAGTATGAGTGGCGAAGCCCTATAAATTGCAGGTATTGTGCATATTTTAACCTTATCGAAATTCGAATAGGTGAAATTTTTTGTCACACCGTGCTTGTGCAAATGCTTTAGTAAATTAAAAACATTAATCTTCTACAGGCTCAGCTGACATAGCAATTATTTATTGCGTTTTAAACAGTTTTTGATAGTATTATTCCGACACCGAATGGTTAAAATATTGATATAATATATTAATATGCAACGAAAATCGGGCTTGTATATCGTTTATATTTACAGGCTTATCTATCCATTGCTGTTTCCGCGGCTCTGGCATCATGTTTAATTATGAGTAGAAAACACATCAGGCTATTTATTTTACTGCTGTTATGCTTTACCGGTCAGGTGCTGTTGGCACAATCTCACCGCAACCCAATTATACCCGGGTATTTTGCAGACCCAACGGTAAAGAAGTTTGGAGATACCTATTATATTTATGCCACAACAGATGGTAACGGCGGTGGTTTCGGCCCGTCGCAGGTATGGACATCCAAAGACTTTGTAAACTGGACCATGCAGGATATGAACTGGCCAACTACACACCATTACTGGGCGCCTGATGTGACCCGGGGGCCAGATGGTAAATACTATTTGTATTACTGCCAGCCCGTTGAGATTTTCGGTGCTTCATCTACCAGTCCGGTTGGTCCGTGGACTTCGCTTTTGCCTAAAGGCAAACCAGTCGTACCTAATTTTATGGTGCCAAATGTGATTACCCTCGATGGTCAGACTTTTGAAGATGATGATGGTCAATATTATATGTACTGGGGTACATGGGGCATTTATCCTAACCATGGCTGTGGAGTTGGTCTTTTAAATGCCGATATGAAATCCTTTTCCAAACTGGCCCAGATTCCCAACACGGATGCAAAGGAGTTTTTCGAAGCCCCCTTTGTTTTCAAAAGAAAAGGAATTTATTATCTGACTTATTCATCGGGCTATTGCGAAGACGGGACCTATAGGGTTCAATATGCCACTGCAACAAGCCCGATGGGGCCTTTTAAATATGGTGCCAACAATCCTATCTTGGCCACAAATCAAGACGGAACGGTGCATGGGCCGGGTCATCAGTCTGTACTGCAGCAGGGCGATGATTTTTACCTGGTTTACCACCGGCACAATAATCCGCATAACGATGGCGGTTACCACAGGCAGGTTGCTGCAGATAAAATGCAGTTTGATGTGGAAGGGAATATACTGAAGATCGTACCTACCCACGCCGGAATTGGTTATCTGGCCAAAGATGTCAATCCATATCCAAATTTAGCACGAGGGAAAAAGGCATCCACCTCGTCTAGCTATGATGAAAATTTTAAAGCGGAATTTGCCTTTGATGATGATAATGGAACTTTGTGGAAAGGTAAAAGTAACGTAGGTTATGCCTGGGTGCAGGTAGATTTGGGAAAAATATGTCCCGTTAAAAGTGTGCACACACAATTTGAATATGCCACCTGGTATTATCAATATAAAATCATGTATTCGATAGATGGTAAAACATGGAAGGTATACGCCGACCAGAGCAAAAATACCCAACATGGAAGTCCGATGATTGATTTCGGGAATGTTAAGGCTCGATATATCCGGACAATAGTTTTACAGACCGAATATCCGGGATTGAATAAAGCGATATGGAATATTAAAGTTTTTGATCATGCGGCATACCATCCGGTGATGCATACCAAAATCAAAAATTGGCGGCCTTTAAATGTCTTTGAACCAAAAGGTTTATTGATTGACCTGGCTATAGACCAGCTTCAGATCAGCGCTGCGGCCACAAAGCTTCAAAATAAGGGGAAGTTGGGTGGATATTTTATCGCTAATGAAACTGCTAAACCCATCGCTTCAATGGTCGGTGGCAAAAAAGCATTGCTATTTACTGGTCAGGAACGCTTAATATCATCGGTTTCGGCTCCCAAGTCTTTGCTTGGAAACAGTAGCTATAGTGTAAGTATGTGGGTTTTAAATCCAGAAATTGAAAAGGAAGAAACCATTGTATCATGGACTGGAAGGGGAGGGGTCGATTTAAGTAATGCCGCAGTGGGCTACGGAAGCAGTAAAACTGCCGGTGCCATAAACCACCTGGGCTGGGCAGATTTGGGGTATAAACATCTGCCAAAAGCCAACGAATGGCACTTCGTTAGCATTGTTTTTGATGGTACCATGGAACGGATTTATGTAGATGGAGAACTGGATAGAGCAGAAAGGAGGATGCTCTTTATCAATAATCTGAAACGCTTTCTCATTGGCGGAAATGAAGACGGAAGCGCAGGATTTTCGGGTGCACTGGCCTCCTTAAAAATTTATGATATTCCGTTAAGCCACGAACAGGTTAAAACTGCCTATAAAAACGGATTGACAAATCATACATTGGTACATGTTGAGGCGAAAAATCTTGATTATGGCCATTTAAATCATTGGCCTAATGACGGAGCTGCTTTAGGTGAACTCATCGTTAAGGGTAAGGCAGAAGTAGCAGACGTAAACGGAAAAATAGCGGTAAGATTAGAGAGAAGAGGGCAGTTGCAGATCGGAGATAAATTGGCGGAAACATTAGACTTTACAAGACCCTTTAGTGCCGTTTTTTCGCTGTATGCGCCGGCTGGTGTCCAAACAGATTTATTTTTTGGGCGTAAAACGGCAAGGATAGCAGGCACCGGGATGTGGCAGCAGGTAATCTGCACTTATAAAAAAGGAAAATTTAAGGTAATGGTAAACGGCAAAATGTCTGAAAACGTGGATGTCCTTCGTTCAAAAAAAGATCAGCGGATCTTAATTGAATCGGCAAATACAGGAACTTCAATATCCGTATCTTCTATTGTTGTATTTAATTACGGCCTTAATGATAGTGAGTGTACACAAGAGTTTAATTTTTGGCAACAGACACGAAATCGTAACCTCACCAATGCTTCATTTGCTTCAAAACCTTCAGCCGTTACACCAAATATGGTTTACATGACAGCAAATAAACCAACATTACCAGGTACCAATTTTGAATACCTTTTTCAACGCGATGAAAATAAAAGTTCACAAAACTGGCAAACGTTTTCAGATTATACTGATTTTTCTGTTGCGCCTCAAAACAACTATACTTATACCGTAAAGGTGAGGGATAACTTTGGCAATGTTACCCTAAACTCCCTGCCTGTTATGGTTGCAACAGATTCTGCACGTTTTATCATCAGAAAGCAAAACGGATGGTCCATATCAGTTCCAGCCAGAGCGGATGGGTTAAAGGGTACTTCCTGGGATGGTTTTACGGGAAATGCAGATACTGTTACCCAACAAGCGGGCGTGCTCAGGTTCGTATCGCATAATACCTTTTGGGATGGATCAACGCCTGCCGGACCTTTTGCATACCAGCAGGTGGAAGGCGATTTTGTTGCTGAAGTGATGCTATCTGATCTGTTGGGTTTTAAACAGAAGAAAGCTTATGGCGCAAATGAAGCCGGTATAATGGTTAAAGAACCATCTGATGCAAAAAAACTTTTACAAAACGGGGTGATGCCAGGCTGGGGCGTAGGAAATATTATTACCAATTTTTACGCAGGCGAACGCAAACAGCTGAATAACCTTTCGGGATGGAATTTCTATCGTTATTTACAGATACAAAGACAGGGAAGTTTGTTTTTTATGCGTGGTAGCCATGATGGAAAGGATTGGATAAATCTTCCCGGCAGTCCGGTAAAAAGAGATGATATGAGCAGTGCTTTAGAGGTTGGTGTTTATCATGCTACCTACGGAGATATTTCCGGTTACGGAGTGTTTAGTGATTTTAAGGTCATCCAGAAGAAATAAAAGAGAAATTAATATTTGTTATTGATATTGGCTGAACGACTTTTGTTTGGTCAAATAGGATGCTATCGGACGGTAGCTTTAATATCATAAAATAACAGGCTTCTAATATTAATAGAAGCCTGGTGATTCTCTTTTACAAAGATTTTAACCAATCTATCACCTGCTCGCGGGTTTTGCCCGTCTTTTGTTGCAGTTTGCCATAAAGTTCATCATCTTTTCCCTCCTCATACTTTAAATCGTCTTCAGTTAAATCTGCGTAGGCCTGTTTAACTTTTCCTTTAAGTTCATTCCAGGCACCTTTTAATTCTAATTTGTCCATTGTTTTAGTATTTAAAATTAATATTTCTGTTATTTTTAAAAATTGGCTATGCCTTATCTGCTCTGAATATCTTTAGCAGCATATACACTATCTACCACATATCGGCTAAATCCTCTCCAGGGCAAGCTCCTTTTGTATTCTTTATAATGTAGTTCGTAAAACTTACCACTGTTTCCCATCATTTGTTTCGCTATACTTTCGTCGGTTACAGAAAATTCGAACTCATTGTTTTCAAGCGTGCCCATTTGTCTGGAGCGGACACCACTTTGAATGAGTTTCCCCTCATTGGTTTTGAAAATATATCCTTTTTTAACAATGTAATTCAGTTCTCCGGCCTTTACCCCTTCACCAAATACAAAAAAGTAGTTATAATAAACTAAGCCGATAACCAGCACAATGCCAACTATTGCTGCAATGGTTCCGATTTTTTTTCCTGTAGTCATTGCTTAGGTAATTTAATTCAAATTCTTTCTTCTGTACTGATTTCAATTGTTTTCACTCGTTTTTGTGAAGCTATAATGGCCCCGAAAGCCGCGCTCATTGCACCGAGTATCATGCCGATAAAAGAGAATATTGCAAATTTAGAAAGTGCCGAAGCCATTTCATCTCCAACTTCTCTGGCTTTTGCTTCTGCCTGCACTTTTGCCTCTTTCACCTTTTCCTTTGCTGTTTTCAGCGTACTGATCCAATTTTCTACAATCTGTTCTGATTCTGCTTCACTTTTTCCGGTTCGGTTTTTAACTACGTTAACTAATGCCTCTTTATCTACGGCATTGAAAGTAGAATCGTTTTCAGAAAACAATTTAGAAAACAAGGCATCTATTTTCTGCTGTGCTTCTTGTGGGTTTTCCAGCACATCTTCTCCTGTCGATTTTCCTTGATTTGTTGCCCTGTTTAGTGTTTTGTTAAGCGCACCAGGCTGTAATTCTTTTTTCTCTGTTTGCTTCAATAACAATTGTGCTTCCTGCTTCATTCTACCGAAAGTGTTTTCGTCAACGTTTAACTGATCTTTGATCATGTTTCCGGCTTCTGGTGCCGCAGCTTTAATCCCTTCTCCAGCCAATGAAAATCCTTTGGTAATTACGGTACCAACCCCTCCGATGACTTTTCCGACTGAAGAAGTAATTAAATACATGTTCAGGAAAGTTAACAGGCACCAGGTAAGCAGCCCGTGCAGGATTAAATCCGTTCTTTGAATATGATTTGAAAACCAACCAGACACCCAACCGCCGGTAAATACAGAGATTAGCATGGTAATAATCCACCAGATTAATGCGCCAGTGCCAAGTCCACTAAAAGGTTTAGCTTCTTCCAATGGATTGATGCTACCAAAGCCAATGCCCAGACCTAAAAAGCTAAGGAGAAGTTGAACTGCAATAGCAATCAACACACCTGAAATGATTGCTCCCCATGAGAGGCGGCTGATAAACCCGATTGCAGGTTTGTTGCCTATTGCATGAATTTTATGTTCCATAAGTGATGATAATGAGTAGTTGATGTAATAAATTGGTCATTCAAAAAAGAAGCTGCTTTCTAATGGAAGCAGCTTCTGATTTTTTTCGTTTTAGTTGTTGACGTCTCTTTTAACTTTGTTCGCCGTTCTTTGTCCTGGCAAATAAATCTGGAATCCGAATGATAGGTTCAAATTGTTTTGGGTTGTTGCGCTGCCAAAACCAACCAGTCCATTGTATTTCAATAAGGTTTCCAAACCAATATTTGGTGTAATGAAGTAGGCAAAACCCGGACCAACACTTAAGTTTAATCCGTTTGTATTACCACCACCATTGCTCACATTTACACCGCCGATACCAACAGTAGCCTCTCCAAATAAACGTCCATGACGTAACACTTCAACATCCTTTCCGGTATAATAGCGACCTAATGCACCAACTCCGTAACTGGTTGTTGTGCTGGAATTTTTTGCTGTTTTTAAACCAAAATTCACATAACCACCCACCGCAACATTGTCCTGTACAAACCAGGCTGCTTTTGGGGTGATATCTACACTGAATATTTTTGGATCATCCAAACCAAGGTTAATGTTGGTTAAGTTGCCTCCAACCATTACGTTGCCTTTTTGGATCTGGGCATTTGCCGCAAAAATGGTAGTTGCAGAAATAATTACTGTTGCTAAAAAATTTTTCATGATTGATTGTGTATAAAAATTAATATAAGGTGAATTCTACTCGACGGTTTTCCTGACGGCCTGCGGCAGTTTTGTTACTTGCGATCGGTTGGTCAGGGCCATAACCTGTTGCCTCGATTCTGGATGCATTTGCACCTTGTGAAACCAGATAAGCTTTAACTGATTCAGCTCTTTCTTTAGATAAGCGCAGGTTTAATTCTCTTCCACCGGTGTTGTCGGTATGGCCGGCTAATTTTAAGCTGAAGTTTTTCTCTACTAACAATGCCGCTACACGATTTAAGGTGGTGTAAGATTTTGCACGGATGGTTGATTTACCTAAATCAAATTCGAGATTTGAAATGGCATCTCTTAAAATTTTGCGGTCTGCTTCAGTTACCACCGTTGTTTCTTTGATAACGGTTTGTGTAACGGCTATCGGGCAGCCTGATCCGTCTACTACTGTTGCAGCTGCGGTACCCGGACATTTGTCAAATTTGTTGGCCACGCCATCATTATCATCATCGCCTAAATCTTTGGCATATTGTTCACGGTCTCTGGCTGCATTTTGCTCGGCTGTGGATAATGCCCTTCTCAACTCAGCACTTTCTTCCGCACTTTGTTTTCTCAGGTCAGCAACCGCGCTGTAATTTTGTAACTGAGAATTTTCCTTGTTTCCAAGTGCAAATTCCAATCCTGCATGCGCATAAGAGAACCTGCTTTCATTGTATGCACTTTTAACAGTAGGAGAAGATTTAATGAAATTAATGTCGTAACCTAAATCGATATTGATTCCTTTGGCTACGCCAAATTTAAATCCAACTCCTGTTGGAATATACCATCCCTCTCTGTCGGTAAATACATCAACGTTGGCTACTTTCGAATCTGATGACATGTATCCGGCACCCGCTTTAACATAAGGAATCAGTACCGCATTTTCGGTGTTAAGACTAAAGTTGGCAATATTTAATACTGCGGTTACGGAACCAGACCAGTTAATGCTGCTCACTTGTTCAATTGTACTGGTGCTATTTAAGGTTTTGATTTCTCCGCGAAGAAAATCGGCCTGCAGACCTAGCGCTGGCAGAATTTGTTTTTTGATGAAAGCACCGTAACCAATGCTTTTAAATTCTCTGGCTTTGACACTTCCTCCACCTAAAAAAGTATTTTGGCTCAGGATACCTCCGTGAGCTCCTATGCTCCATGTTCTTAAAGATTGTTTGCCAAATCTTTCTGAAGTTGTTGGCATTTCCTGGGCAAATAGTTGAGTTGACAGACTTATCAGGCCGATCAACATCGTGGATTTTGTAAAATTGTTATTCATATTGTTGTTTTTATTGGAGGAATAACACAGGTATAATATGAATGTTTCAGTTTTGTTACATAAAAATACTCCTTGAAGTTTTACGTTTTTTTAGTAGCCAGGTAGGAAAGGATTGCATATATATCAGATTTTGCCAGAAATAGTTTTCAAACAATCTTTGAATATCGTTACAGGCCGAGCATTGGCCCCCTTTCCTGTAACCAAAACAATTTGACTAAAAGATTATTCGAGTCCGCTCAGGATGGCATTTGAGAAATAAATTTTGGGTAATTGATGCTTAATTAAAAAGCTGGTTTGAGAGGCTAGTGAGGAGTATTTTTTAGCACACTCCGGTTTTAAGATACTTTCTGTGACTGGATAATTTGGCTAATGATCCTGATTTCGCTCAGTATGGTATTCGAGAACTAAATTTAGGATACCCCAAATCAAAATCGTCATTGCGAGGAACGAAGCAATCTTACTGCGCTCGCTGGTAGCAATCGTTTTAAAATTGCCAGCCTATAGTTAATCAAAATATTGCTGTCAATCGTATTGATTTTTATCACATAAATCAATCCTATCATTGACGTTATTTTTCAATTGTCTATTAATGAGTGGCTTGCGGAACCTATGCATTTCGGCGTAGCTAGGCCGTAGCACCGTATCTCCGTTCCGCTTAAATCCGGCCTAACAAATTTTTCGGGCTCCACTGACAAAGCCATCCCACTGGCTTCGAAAGAAAAATTTTC
>NZ_CAJYOJ010000047.1 GCF_913776295.1 uncultured Pedobacter sp. | reverse complement strand
GAAGGGCTTTCTTGTTTTATGGGCAGAGCGCAGCGCATAGAGCATGGCGCGCAGTGCATAGCGCGGTTTCCCGGCATTACGGCGTTAGGGCGCTAAGCTTGTATCCCGCAGATTACACCGATCTCCGCTGAGAGCATTCCATCATCCGTTTTAGATTTTTCCGGCTTTCCCATCTTCTAATTTTTGTCCCGGGTTAAATAGCCCTGATGGGAGCGGCATCCCTTTTGGATAGGAAAAGATTGTTCAGACAGTAAGATTTCCAAAAGGATAGAGCGTACAGCAGGACCGGAGCCAGCCTAAATGCACAGGAACCTGCGCTCCCAAAAAATCATACGCTCTTTTAACCGTAAGTGGTAAAAGACTGAAAGGATTGTCCCTCAGAAAACGCTGATCTCCGCAGAGTATGTTCCATCATCCGTTTTACATCTTACCCTTCACGATAGCCCTGATGGGAGCGGCATCCCTTTTGGTTTAAAGAATTTTCATCATCTTTTTGATACTTCTCCAAAAGGATAAAGCGAACAGCAGGACGGAACCCTACCGACAAGCACAGGAACCTGCGCTCCTAAAAAAATCAAACGCTCTTTTAACCATAAATGGTAAAGACTCAAAGGATTGTCACGCAGAAAACGCTGATCCGCGCAGAGTAGGTTCCATCATCCGTTTTCCATCTTACCCTTCACGATAGCCCTGATGGGAGCGGCATCCCTTTTGGATAGGAAAAGATTGTTCAGAGAGTAAGATTTTCAAAAGGATAAAGCGTACAGCAGGACCGGAGCCAACCTATGCGCACCTGAAAATGCGCTCCAGAAAAAACAGAGGCTCTTCGAATTATCCAGGAATTAGAAAGGTTAAGGCTTGTCCCGCAGATCACGCAGATCTCCGCAGGGTATGTTCCATCGTCCCTTTTCCATCTTACATTCCGATAAAGCGTACATCAGGACCGGAGCGAACCTAAATGCACCGGAAACTGCGCTCGATAATGAAAACGATTATATCAAGAATATTGTAATAGACGGCTTAAGCATTCGCTTCTTCTTTGACTGCCAGTTGCCCACAAGCGGCATCAATATCTTTACCACGGCTACGGCGGATGTTGGTATTAATCCCCTGACTTTTTAAATAATTAGAAAAAGCATCAATCTTATCGCCCTCCGCATTGGTAAAGTCGGCGAAAGAAATCGGGTTATATTCAATCAGGTTTACTTTACAGGGAATATGTTTACAGAATTTAGCCAGATCTATGGCGTCCGAAATTTCATCGTTAAAATGATTAAAAACGATATACTCATAAGTTACCGGATTTTTGGTTTTGGCGAAATAGTATTTTAAAGCCTCGGCCAGCGATTTTAGAGAATTTGCCTCATTTATAGGCATGATTTCATTACGCTTTTTATCATCAGCAGCATGCAGCGACAAGGCAAGGTTGAATTTAGCACCATCATCGCCCAGTTTTTTGATCATTTTGGCAATACCGGCAGTAGAAACGGTAATACGCTTATAGCTCATATTCAGGCCATCAGGCGCAGTAATTCGTTCGATAGACTTTAAAACATTGGCATAATTTAGAAGCGGTTCCCCCATTCCCATATACACAATATTGGTAAGGGGATTGTTATAATTCTGCTTTGCCTGTTGATCAATCAATACTACCTGATCATAAATTTCGTCAGCATTTAAATTACGCTTACGGTCCATGTAGCCGGTAGCACAAAACTTACAGGTTAAACTACAGCCCACCTGCGAACTTACACAGGCAGTCATACGATCTTCTAACGGGATGAGCACCCCTTCAACAATATTACCATCTGCTAACCTAAAAGTATTTTTAATGGTATGGTCGTTACTAAACTGGGAGTTGTTCACCTGCACCGCATTTATGGCAAAATTTTCATCCAATACTTTACGAAGATCTTTAGAAAGATTACTCATTTGCTCGAAACTTGTAACCGATTTCTCCCAAAGCCACTGATAAATCTGCCTGGCCCTAAAAGCAGGCTGCTGCATTGCGGTAAGGTGTTGTTGCAATTGTGGCAGATCTAATGCACGGATATCGATTTTTTTAACTGTTACCATTTGTTGCAAAGGTAGTTAAAAAAGGTGTAAGGCAGAAAGGTAGAAGGTTGAGGGTGCCTGCAAGATGCCAAATTTTACAATTAATTGGCTTATCTTGCTCTACCTCTCGTGTTTGACTTACCTGAAGGTTTACCTTTTGCGGGTTTCGAATTCCTGTTGCCACTATTATTTTTGCCAGCAGATTTTGCACCTGAATGACCAGCTGCTTTTTTGCCGGTAGATTTTTGAGGACTGGGTTTAGGTTTGAACACTTTTTTTGGCTGTTCTTCTTCCAGTTCTGGAATTTCTTCCCAGGTATTTGATTTTTTTCTGGCAGCGCTTTTTGTTTTAGCTTTAGCTTCTGAAGATGAATTTTCTACACTTTTAGTAAGGGCCTTCATCTCTTCTTCGGTAAGTTCCCTAAATTCTCCGGTTGGGATACCTTTAAGATTGATATTCATGATGCGTGTACGCTCGAGTTTGGTTACTTCGTAGCCAAAATGTTCACACATCCTTCTAATTTGTCTATTCAAACCCTGGATTAGGATGATATTGAAAACAAACGTACTAATCTGGCGTACTTTACATTTGCGGGTATTTACGCCTAAAATGGGAACGCCATTACTCATTTCAAAGATAAAATCTTCGGTAATTGGCTTATTAACCGTAACTAAGTATTCCTTTTCATGCTTATTTCCTGCCCTTAAAATTTTGTTAACGATATCGCCATTGTTGGTGAGGAAGATCAGGCCAGATGAATCTTTGTCCAACCGGCCAATCGGAAATATTCTTTCACTGTAATTAATATAATCAACAATATTATCACGTACACTGCCTTCTGTAGTACTGGTAATCCCAACAGGCTTATTAAAAGCGAGAAGGATGAAATTACTTTCTTCTTTAGGTTCGATATGATGGCCGTTTACCATCACTTTATCGCCGGCAAAAACCTGATCGCCAATTTTAGCTCTTTTTCCGTTGATGAAAACTGTTCCCTTTTCAATATAGCGGTCTGCTTCACGGCGTGAACACAATCCACTTTCACTAATAAATTTATTTAAACGGGTTGCAGCATTATTGTTCATACTGCAATTTTACGGAAATAAATTATGTTATTCATTCTTCATTCCATACCGGCAACAAAAGAATAAACGAGGCTTTCTAAGCGAACAGGTTAGCAAACGTAACAGGTTTCGATAACCTGTTCTGAATGATGAGATTTAAAAATTCGGATCATCGGCACTCGGGCCATAACTACCTGGGATTGGGATATGGAGTAATCTTAAATAAATGCCTAATTGCGCCCTGTGGTGAATGATTTGGCTAATGGTGTGGCGGATCGTTTCATATTTAGAATAATCGACCAGAACCTGTTTTCCCATCCTTAAAACCCAACGGCCATTTAAATCTGTGTCTGTTGCATTTTCCAATTCTGTTTTTCCTTTGTTATAATTTTCTTCCAGAGTTTTAACCAGGTCACCAACATTTTCTATAGGTTTTTCTACATAAGGTGCTGTTTCGAAATCCAGTCCTTCGGTAGTTAAGGCTAAAGAAACCCAACTCGGCAGATCAGTAATATGAACGACAAGAGATTTCATTTTCATACTTTTTTCATGGGGTGCCCAATCAAATTTTTCTACTGGAACAATAGCCAGGAATTTTTTGGTGAGGTTAATTTCACTCTCCAATTCTTTCAACAATAAACGGATAATTTCCATATTTTTCGGTTTCGTTTTTTCTGCCGTGTGTAATTCCATCAGTAATAAATCAGCTATGCTCATGATTTTTAATGTTTGTTTACGCAAAGAAAATACCGCTTACTGACAACCCTATGGCAGCGTAGAAAATGTTTTACATCATTTACCGCAAGCAAATGCATATAGTCACTTAGTGGCATGTGTTGTGTTTTTCTTGAAAGGTATGCCTAAGTTTTTAAGGCATTATAATAAGGTGTTTTTCAGCAATGGCATGCTGAATAATCGACAGGTATTCGGAATTAAAATTTAAGTTCTGCGGAATCGTCAATTTAAAATGTTGAGGTAAAGTTTCGAGCTTTTCCTTCCGGCCGGTTTTTAATACCGCCTTTACTTTTGTTAAAGCGGTAGAATAATGCATACGGATAGCACTATCAGCAATTCCATTTACTAAACTCTCCACCAGTAGCAAGGCATTTGCTTCGTCCATGTTAAAAGAAACAGGAGGCAGAAAATAACCCTATACCAGATAATATCCTTTATGCTGCTCAAAACTTACCGGTATTCCCTGTTCGCCTAATGCTTTAATATCACGGTAAACGGTGCGAACACTTATCTCAAACCTTTCCGCAATTTTTTCCGCAGTAATATATTTTCTGGATTGAAGCAGGGTTAACATTCCGAAAAGGCGGTCGATACGGTTAATGGTTTGTTTTTTGAGGCGACTAAAATTAAAGTTTTTTAATCAATTTTTCTTGTGGTATGTTATTTGTAAAAGATAAATGCATATCAATTCTTAAGGTTAAACCGTTATGATAAGGGATAACCTATACAATCTAAATCAATGGCGGCTGTTATTCAGAAAAGATTCTTCCGGGCAATCAAAAGCAAAGTGATCATCGGTTTTTTGTTCGCCTGTTTTGCGCTGCTTTTAGCATGGGGTATCAGTAAGTTTGCCTTTACACGGATGCTGGATACCGTTGAAGAAATTTCTGCACCAAACGATCGTTTAAGGATCGTTAATGATCTCTCGCATAAGATAGCCAGGTTAGACCAATTACAGCGCGATGAGGCTTTTAACAAACAGGGTAGCTACAGTTTTCTTAAAGAATCGCGGAGGTTAAGATCAAGTTTAGATACACTGCGTAAATTGTACCGGGGTGATTCTGCCCAATTGGCCAGGATAAAATCGATTAAAAGTTTATTGTCCGAACGTGATAAACAATTTGTGAATTATCTCAAAGTAAGAGAAACACTAGTGAACACCAAATCTTTTTCAGAGGAGGTTCGGAAATTAAATGAGCTGGTAGCTACACGCAGCAGGCAATCAGACAGTGCGGTATTAACCACCGAAACAACCACATCAACCACTACCGTTGCACCTGAAGAGGAACAAAAATCGCGGGGATTCTTGAGTAAACTTTTTGGCAAGAAAAAAGCTGATGTTTATAAAATTATCAACGAAGAATTCAAAGTTAAACGTGATACCTTAAATGCAAAGGCCGAGGATAGTATCATGAAAAGCATGACGGGTTCGTTAAAAAATATCGAACAGGAACAACGTCAGAAAAGCCAGAAATTTTTAAAACGGGAAGCTGATTTATCGAGTGCAACCAATGCTTTGACGGCCAAAATACTACAGATTTTAAGAGAAGTTGAAGGACAGGCTGTAGCCCAGGTAGATTTGAACGGCATCCAGGCAAAGGAAGTGGTTAATGATGGAATTACGCAGATCACAACCATTATCATTATCTTTTTTCTGTTAACGGTTATTTTGCTGTATCTGATTATGGCAGATATTACAAAGAGCAACCGATATAGAAGAGAATTGGAACTGGCTAAAGATGAGGCCGAATACCATGGTAAAGCAAAACAGCGGTTTCTGTCAAACATGAGCCATGAAATCCGAACTCCCTTACAATCTATTTTGGGTTATGCCGAACTGATTACTCAACAGGACGTACCGAATAAAAAAGATGTCGATGCCATTTATCAATCATCCATTCATTTACTTCAGATTGTAAACGAGGTATTGGATTATAACCGGATTACTTCAGGAGAGTTTAGCTTTAACAATCAGGTATTTAATATCCAAAAAGCTTTGGATGAAGTGGTTTCGGTTATGCGGCCATTGTCAGAGCAGAAGTTACTCCAGTTGAATACAGCATTTGATCTTGCCGAACTTGAATTTGTAAAAGGCGATGCTTTCAGGCTAAAGCAGATTTTATTTAACTTACTGGGGAATGCGGTAAAATTTACTTTGAAAGGAGAGATTAAGCTTGCGGTATCTTACAAAAGGCAAGGAAATGATCTTCACTTTCATTTTACCGTAAAGGATACTGGAATTGGTTTCGAAGAAAAAGATATTCCTAAGATATTTAATGAATTTGAGCAGATAGAATCTCCTGAAAAGTATGTGATTAATCCTACTGGTACCGGTTTGGGCCTGCCCATCGTTAAATCATTGATTGAAGCACAGGGAGGAAGGATTTATGTGAAAAGTAAGCGGGGCATTGGCACTACGTTTAATATTTATATCAAATATGAAAATACCAATGAGCGTGTAAACGATGCTTTAGACTTAACACACTATGCCATAGTAAACCCCGGTACTGTATGGGTTATTGATGATGATAAGCTGATCCTGGATTTATGCGGAATGATTTTTCAAAAAAATAAAGTTCCTTACAAAAGTTTTACCCAGGTGGCCGATATTCTTCACACTGAACCCGATCCTGATTTGAAGAATGTTCTGATTGATATGCGTATGCCTGAAATGACAGGCTTTGAACTTTGTCACTTATTAAAAAAGAAGCTACCGCAACATGTTAAATTTTATGCCATTACTGCCCAGGTTTTGCCTGAAGAGCGCGAAATGGTTTTAAGCGAGGGCTTTGATGGATTAATTATGAAGCCGTTTAGGGCAGTTGATATCCTCTCTATTTTTGATAAAACAGAGATCTTAACAGATCACCAGCCTGAATTTGATTTTTCTTCTATTGAAAAGATGACCTTTGGCGATCAGGAGCTTTTGGAGAAAATCCTTAATCGTTTTAAACAAGATTCGATTGATGATGCGTTTGAGCTTAAAAAATACCTGGATGAGAACAATCGGGATAAAAGCAGGTTATTGGTTCATCGCCTTGCCGGGCGTGTAGCGCAGATGGGCGCTAAAACATTAGCAAATGCCTTTAGAATTCTGGAAATGGAAATAAACGAAAAAGGATTAACAGCAAATATTAAATCTGAAGTGTTATTACAGATGAAAGCATTGGATGATTTAATTTCCTTTATAGAAAAAATCGACTACGCTAATGCCGAATAATTACTCTATCCCGTAGCGTTCCATTTTAGCGTACAACGTTTTGCGATCGATATTTAAGATTTTTGCCGCTTTTGATTTGTTATATCTTACTTTGATCAGCGTTTCCGTAATCAATGCTTTTTCATTCTGTTCATTAACAGCTTTCAGATCGGATGAATTGCCTGGGGCCGATTGCTGACGGACAGAAATCATCATTTCATCAGGTAATGCGTTAATTTGAGCAACGTCGCCCTGTGTTAATAAGACCATTCGTTTAATCACATTGCTTAGCTCGCGTAGGTTTCCTGGCCAATCGTAACTCAACAATAATGCTTTTGCTTCGGGGGAAATACTTTTAACATTTCGGCCCAGATCTCGGTTAGATAAAGTTATAAAGTGGCTGATAAACAACTCTAAATCCCCACCTCTTTCCCGTAATGGCGGAAGCTGGATTTTAAATTCATTTAAACGATGATATAAATCTTCTCTGAATTCCCCCTGTTGAATACTATTGGCCAGATCATCATTGGTAGCCGTGATGATACGGACATTAACAGGAATCTGTTTGGTGCTGCCCAAAGGCTGGATCACCCTTTCCTGTAAAGCCCTGAGCAACTTGATCTGCACCTCATAACTCAGGTTGCCCACTTCATCTAAAAACAAAGTTCCGCCATTTGCAGCCTCAAACTGGCCTTTTTTATCATTTAATGCCCCGGTAAATGCGCCTTTAACATGTCCGAATAATTCACTGGCAGCTAAATCTTTGGATAATGCACCGCAATCTATAGCAACGAAAGGTCGATCGGCACGTTTACTCTGCTGGTGCAGGGTTCTGGCTGCAAATTCTTTTCCTGTGCCGCTTTCGCCCTGTATAATTACCGACATGTCGGTAGGTGCTACTAAATTAATATGCTCATACAGTTTATCGGCAATGGCACTTTTGCCCTTTATAAAATCGCTGTTTACCTCTTTTGGTTCAATGCTTTTTAAATCCTTCTTGGTTAAAGAATTTTTAATCACCATTGATAGCTCATCTGGATTAACAGGCTTGGTAATATAATCAAAGGCACCTAACTGAATAGATTTGACCGCTGTACGAACATCGTTAAAGCTGGTCATAATAATTAATGGAATAGAAAGACCCAAATCGCGAAGGTGGGTAAGCACTTCAAATCCGGTTCCATCCGGCAGGCGGTAATCGATTAAAAGTAAATCGAACGTATTGGTTTCAACTTGCTTAAGTGATTGCTTTACTTGTGTTACAAGGGTAATCTCATGACCGTTTTTGGTTAAAAAACCATCAAGTATTTGAGCAAATGTAGTATCGTCTTCTAAAATCAGGATTCTCGCCATATAACAAAAATAAGAAAAGCCAGACATAATCTGGCTTTCTTATTATAGGTAGATGTAATTATTTGGGTTACTGTACGGGTTTACCGTCTTTATCAATTTTAACAGAACCGGTTTCTGCTTCTTTTTTTACGTTGATTAGGTAGTACTCTTTAGTACCTTCTTTCACCGACCAGGCTTCGGTAGCGGTCCATCCTTTGTAGGCATCAGATTTTAATGCGGTGGTTACCGGCTCAGGTAATTCTTCCAGTTTAACCGGAGTTTTTACTGCACTATCCTGAACTGCAACAATTGCAGCGTTTTTGATTGTATTTACTTCACTTGCTTGTACTGCTGTGAATCCTGCGAATGCTAAAGTAGCGGCTAAAATGATCTTTTTCATGATATTGTGTTTTAAATATGTTTAGTAACTATCGTTACTTTGAATACTTGTTAATTAAGAGCGCTAATTGTCCTTATTTATTGAACGGGTTTACCGTCTTTGTCGATTTTAACAGAACCGGTTTCCGCTTCTTTTTTTACGTTGATTAAATAATACTCTTTGGTACCTTCTTTCACCGACCAGGCTTCGGTAGCGGTCCATCCTTTATAAGCATCAGATTTTAACGCGGTGGTCACCGGCTCAGGCAATTCTTCCAGTTTAACCGGAGTTTTTACTGCACTATCCTGAACTGCAACAATTACAGCATTTTTGATTGTATTTACTTCACTTGCTTGTACTGCTGTGAATCCTGCGAATGCTAAAGTAGCGGCTAAAATGATCTTTTTCATGATATTGTGTTTTAAATATGTTTTGTAACCTCTGTTACGTTAAATACTTGTTAATTGTAGAGCGCTAATTGTTTTTATTTATTGAACAGGTTTACCGTCTTTATCGATTTTAACAGATCCGGTTTCTGCTTCTTTTTTTACGTTGATTAAATAATACTCTTTAGTACCTTCTTTAACTGACCAGGCTTCGGTAGCGGTCCAACCCTTGTAAGCATCGGATTTTAATGCGGTGGTTACCGGCTCAGGCAATTCTTCCAGTTTAACCGGAGTTTTTACTGCGCTATCTTGAACTGCGACAATTGCAGTATTTTTGGTTGTATTTACTTCACTTGCTTTTACTGTTGAGAATCCTGCTAATGCTAATACTGTAGCTGCTAAAACGAACTTTTTCATAGTATATATTTTAAAATTTAATTTGTGTAACAATACTTGCTAATGTTTCATAATGATGCCAAATGAATTTATTTTATTAAAGACCTGATTTTCAGTTAATTGTTTTTGTGCCAACCTTTTTAGATTGTGGAGGATGTCTACACTCTGTGGTGAAGCACTACAAGTTTGCATTCATTTGTTATTATCATCAATGGTTTAAGGCGCTTTTTTGCCACCGGATGTTACCACTTTCCGGATTTTAAAATCTTTATAGTAGAATTATGACTATCAGGACTACATTCCCGAGTTCCTTTTAGCTGTGGGATGCTAACATTCAACAGCAGGTCGATTGACAGCGGAGAAAAATAATTTTCAATTTTTAAAAGTGAAGAATTTTTTCTATCATTGCAGCCCGATTAAAGCCTCCTTAGCTCAGCTGGTAGAGCAACTGACTTGTAATCAGTAGGTCATTGGTTCGATTCCGATAGGAGGCTCTTTTTTTCTCAGTACTACTGTTCTTCGATTAGTAATTTAAAATTCACTTCATAATTAAATAAAGCAGTCCAGGAAAATATTTTATTTGCCCCGATTATTCCATTAATTTGCGGTATGTTAAAATACTTTTCAGCTGATTGGGTATTTCCTGTTTCTTCCCCGCCAATTAAGAATGGAGTGGTTGCAATAACGCCCGATGGCGAAATAAAAGAGGTTTTAGCCGAAAAAGATTGGGTGAACCTTGATTTGGATATCATTAAGTATAAGGGCGCAATTGTTCCAGGCTTTGTAAATACCCATTGTCATTTAGAATTATCGCACATGTTGGACCAAATTCCTGAGCGAACAGGTTTGGTAGAATTTGTGCAGCATATTATTAAAAGCAGACAGGGCGATGCCGAACAGATCGATTTAGCACTGCGAAAAGCCGATCAACAGATGTTTGATAATGGAATTATTGCTGTTGGCGATATTTCCAACCAAATTTCTTCCAAAAAGGTAAAAGAAACAAGTAAGATTTATTATCATACTTTTATAGAGGCTTTAGGTTTTAATCCTGAACGTGCGGATGCGGTATTAGAACATCTAAAGGAAATCAAAAAAGATTTCAAACCTCTGCCTTCAACGATAGTTCCACACGCGCCATACACTGTTTCACCTAAACTATTCGAATTAATCAGGCAAGAAGCTGAAAAATCAAATTCATTTATTAGTGTACACAATCAGGAAACTAGCGATGAAAATGCTTTTTTTGAAAGTAAAACAGGTGGTTTTTTAAAGCTTTATAAGTTTTTAGGAATGGATATTACTTTTTTTGATCCAACAAACAAAACCTCATTAAAAACCTGGTTGCCTTATATTAAAAAACAAAAAACCTTACTTGTACATAATACGGTTACGAATAAGGCTGATATTGAATTTGCTAAACGAAGCAATCCCGATTTATATTGGTGCCTTTGTCCGCAAGCCAACTTATATATCGAAAATGCTTTGCCTGATGTTGACCTGTTAATGGATGAAGGATTAAAAATCACTTTGGGAACAGATAGTTTGGCCAGCAACCACCATCTTAATATTCTGTCAGAAATGCTGACATTGCAGAAATACAAACAGGTTCCTTTTGAAAAGCTGTTAAACTGGGCAACCATAAACGGAGCAGAGTTTTTGGAGCTTGATCAGCAAATGGGAACAATAGAAGCTGGCAAAAAGCCGGGATTGAATTTAATCCAACTGTCGGCCGATTTTACAATTGAGAGTGTCCGGGTTGAGCGATTGATTTAAGAATTATTCATTTTCTAATAACCTTAAAAAAAGAGTTTTTTAAAGTATAAACTTATTTCGCCCATAATTTTGAGGTTACTTGATCTTTGTACACTAAAACTAAACATTTTTAATGTGCAAAATCTCGGTTTCAATCTTTTTAATACGATTAACAGAGATGGGGATTCTTGAAAAAAGAAGTTTAGGCAAAGGTCACTATTTTCTTAATTTAGAATTATATAGAATTATTTCAGCATAAATTAATACTCCATAATTGGCCCATCATTTATAAAATAAATGACCTATGAACCCCATCTGTAAACTTTTCAATATTAAATACCCAATTATCCAGGCTGGAATGGTTTGGTGTAGCGGTTGGAAACTGGCTTCAGCGGTTTCCAATGCCGGAGGCCTGGGCATTATCGGGGCAGGTTCCATGTATCCTGAAGTTTTAAGATCGCATATTCGAAAATGTAAATTAGCTACTCACCAGGCCTTTGGTGTGAATATTCCATTGCTTTATCCTAACATTCAGGAAATTATAGATGTGGTGACTGAAGAGCAGGTTAAAATTGTATTTTCCTCTGCCGGTAATCCGGCAACGTGGACCAGTTATTTAAAAGAAAGGGGTATTATCGTCGTTCATGTTATTGCAAATACCAAATTTGCCATAAAAGCGCAGGAAGCTGGTGTTGATGCGATTGTTGCCGAAGGTTTTGAGGCGGGTGGACATAACGGGAGAGAAGAAACCACCACCATGTGTTTAATCCCGCTGATTAAAGAGAAGGTCGAAATTCCGGTCATCGCAGCTGGAGGTATTGGGAGTGGAAGAGCCATGCTGGCTGCATTTGCATTGGGAGCCGATGCCGTACAAATCGGTTCGGCTTTTGCCGTAGCTGAAGAATCATCTGCTCACGATGCATTTAAACAAAAAATTATTGCTGCTGCTGAAGGCGAAACTAAATTAGCGATGAAAAAGCTGGTTCCGGTAAGGTTATTGAAGAATGAATTTGCCGATGCTGTTGCCCATGCAGAAGCTGAAGGAGCAACACGGAATGAGCTGTCAGAACTCCTGGGACATGCGAAAGCGAAACTGGGTATGTTTGAGGGCGATATAGAAAACGGTGAACTCGAAATTGGTCAGGTTTCAGCAATGCTGAAAGAAATCAAGCCTGCGAGGGTTATCCTGGAAGAAATATGGCAGGAATTTAAAATCACAACAGGCCGGCTCACCCAGTTGCGAAACGAATGGGATAGTTAGATCGAAGTGTATCTAACAATACAGTGGTTTATTTTAGGAAATCCGAATAAAATCAAAATCACTATAAAACCTCCCAAATTAACGGTACTGGACTTTTTCGAGTAAGGAAACAGTATGCGAAAGATTTTGGATCATTTTGTCTTTAAGTTCAATCGTTTTGTTTTTCTCACTCAGCAGGCTTTTTAATCTTTTAATTTCTTCTGCTGATGCTTGTGTTTCCTTTTTACTAAGCTCGGAGAATAGTTTGCCTTTTTCGTAATAACTAAAAAAATTGTAGCCCAGCACCTCACTTACATGAGCCAGTAGAGAAACATCCAAGGTAGAACTGTTAATGATTTCCTGCGCCCTGGTTTTACTAATGGCCATTTTTTTTGCAAATATGGAAATGGGAATCTCTTTGGTCTTCATTTCCTTCCAGATCATCAATCCTATATGTACACTCATTATTATCTCCCGTTTTAAAATTCAAATTACTTAAATGTTAACCTATTCCGGAAAAATTAGTGTTAATGATAACCAGTCTAATTATAATTTTATTTAAAGGGTAATGCTAACTGTTTGGTGAAGATGTAATCGTAAAGGCTAAATCGCGACTTTAGAGCCATATGACAGTTGATCTTGGGATTTGTTGATATCACCCACATTTAACAGTTTTAAAGCAAAAAGCGATTAAATTTCAGCAAAATTTGCTGCCATTTATGAACAGCATCTCTCAATCGGTTTTGATGTGGTCGTTAGCAGTTGCTTAAGAATTGTGATAATTCATTTACCTTTACGGCTAAATTTCAACTTTACAACAAAAAATGAAACACCTCAATATAAAAGTAACAGGTAAAGTGCAGGGCGTTGGTTTTAGAGAAACCACCAAGATTATTGCCAACCAGATGATGGTAAATGGTTTTGTAAGGAACGAAAAAGACGGATCGGTTTATATCGAAGCAGAAGGCGAGGACGTTTTTCTGGAAGAATTTGTAAACTGGTGCCATGAAGGGCCTGACCGATCGCGTGTCGAAAATGTGGAGGTAAGCAATGGCGAAGTAAAAAACTATCGTAATTTTGAAATCTTTAAAAAGTAAAAAGTATTTTGTATCAAGTTCGCTATCGGTGTATAATCTTGATACCTGATACTTTTATCTAGATACTAAATGTCTGTATATAAAAAGTTTCTTGGACAAACCATGATTTATGGTGTTAGCACCATTTTTTCGCGGTTGTTCAATTTTATCTTAACGCCAGTTTATACCGGTGTTTTCGCTCCTGGCGTTTATGGTGTTTTTACCAAAATGTTCAGTTATGTTTCCATTATCAATCCAATTTTGGCCTTTGGCATGGAAACCACTTTTTTCAGGTACCTAAACAAACATGAAGATCGCAAACAGGAGGTTTATAACAATAGTTTCCTGGTAATTGCATTTATATCAACCCTATTTTTAATTACCGCATTAATTTTTTCTGATTATCTGGCCAGGTATACTTTGGACGGGAACATAGCTGAATTGGCCGATCAAAAATCTTATGTACATTATTTCGCATGGATTTTATTTGTGGATGCGATCAGTGTAATTCCATTCGCCAAATTAAGAGCAGATGGAAAGCCATTAAAATATAGTTTAATCAAGTTTCTGAATATAGGTACTTTTGTGGGCTTAAATCTGGTATTCATTTACGTTATCCCATTCCTCATCAAACATGATATAATGAGCGGATGGTTCACTTCATGGTATAAAGGTCGTTGGGTGGGTTATGTATTCGTAGCCAATCTGATCGCAAGTTTAGTTACCATGCTGATGCTTATTCCACAGTTCTTAGAAATTCAGTTTAAGTTTACCAAAAGCTTATTTAATAATATGCTTGGTTATAGCTGGCCTGTACTTGTTGCTAATCTATCATTTATCATTAATGAAAACCTAGATAAAATTTTGTTAGGTAAATACCTGCCAGAAAGCATTGCCAATCACGATGTAGGTATTTATGGAGCTGTATGTAAATTGGCCATTTTTATTAGTATTTTTAATACGGCTTTTAGATTAGGTGCCGAACCTTTTTTCTTTAGTCATGCTAAAAATGCCAATGCAAAGCAAACCTATGCCAATATCCTGTATTATTTTGTACTCGCTTTATCTATTCTCTTTGTAGGTTTAACGGCGAACATTGAAATCATCAAATATTTTATAAATTCAAGGTATTGGGTTGGGCTCAATGCAGTTCCATTTTTATTGTTTGGCTACGTTTGTTTAGGCATTTATATGAACCTGTCAGTATGGTATCGTTTATCCGACCAAACACGCTATGGCTTATATATCTCTTTAGTAGGTGCAGTCTTTACCATAATCATGAATATTATCCTGATTCCCAAATTTAGTTATATGGGTTCGGCATGGGTATCCATGTTTGCCTATTTCATTATCATGGTCATTTCTTATTTACTCGGACAAAAGCATTACCCGATACCTTATAAACTCAAAGCAATGAGTACATATATATTGGTTTCCATTGTAATGGTATATTTATCTTTTTGGGTGTTTAAACGCAATATTTATATTGGAAACGGTATTTTAGTTTTATTTCTCCTGGGTATTTTCTATTCCGAAAAGAATAATGTTGTGAAAATATTAAAAAAGTAAATCGTTAGAAACAGTTATCTAAAATCTCACATCTCCAATCTCATATCTAGTAAATGGAAATAAAAATCATCAATACATCAGCGCATCCGCTACCGAAATACGAAACTGCACATGCAGCAGGAATGGATTTAAGAGCCGCTATCGAAGAGGATATCATACTTAAGCCGTTACAACGGCTATTAGTGCCTACAGGTTTGTTTATCGAGTTACCGGTTGGTTACGAAGCACAAGTCAGACCAAGAAGTGGGCTAGCCTATAAACATGGCATCGGTATTGTAAATTCACCCGGTACCATAGATGCCGATTACCGTGGCGAAATAAAAGTTTTATTGGTAAATTTATCAGATACGGATTTTAAAATTGTTAATGGCGACAGGATTGCCCAGATGGTAGTGGCCAAACACGAAACCGTGAGCTGGCAGCCGGTTACTGAGCTGGGTGAAACGGTTCGCGGAGAAGGCGGTTACGGACATACCGGAAAATAGTTTTCAGTTTGGAGTTGACAGTTTGCAGTAATTTTTAGATAATGAGGTATAAAATACATTTTCTTATCGGAGCCATTTTGGTGAGCATCCAGGCTTTTGGGCAGGGAACGGTTGCACCAGGTAACAATCGCGATAGCAATATGGTAAAGCAGTTGTTCTTTGCGGGTCTTCGGGAGAAAATGTCTGAAAATTATCTTCAGGCCGCTATCCATTTCAATAAAATTGTGGGGTTAGATCCTAATAATCATGCTGCTCATTTCGAACTGGCCAATGCAGATCTGCGTTTAGATAAGCTTTTGGAAGCTGAACAACATATTAAACAGGCCATAAAAATAAACGCCGGAAATTTATGGTACTGGCGTTTACTTGGGGAAGTTTATAAACGCAGTAATAATATGCCTGAACTAATCGGGGTATTTAACCAACTCATCCGTCTTGATCCTAAAAACGATGCCTATTATTTTGATAAGGCCAATGCCCAGTTTTTAGCCAATCAGCTGGATGCTGCCAAAAAAACCTATGAAGAAATTCAGGGCAAATTTGGGGAGTCAAGGGATTTGGCAAATGCCAGGAAGCGGCTGCAATCTAATGGCAATACTACCGAGAGTGACATTGTGAAATTGTTGGAAGGTAATCAGGCCGATGTAAAGAACTATTTATATGCTGCAGGTTTACTTTTACAGAAGGGGAACGATCCGGAAGCATTAAAGGTATTGATCAAAGCACAGCAACTGGACCCGAATAATTTTGAGGTAAACCTCGCTCTGGCCGATATCTACCATAGACAGAAAAATGATGAGGAAGCCTTTTCATCCTTAAAACTGGCTTTCCAAAGCAATGAGATGCCGCTCACAGAAAAAGTGAAGATTGTTGCCGCACTTTTCCCCAGACTAAACCAGCCCGTTGTTGCTAAAAACGTAACTGAACTGAGTAAGCTGGTTGCAGAGAAAAACCCGGCTGAAGCAAAAGCATTAGCACTTTATGGCGACGTACTTTATCAGCAAAACAATTTAAAAGAAGCATTGGTCCAATATCAGGCTGCTTTGAAGCTTAACGAGCAGGTTTATGTAATTTGGGAACAGGTGATTAACATCCAAACATTGCTTGGGCACTATGATGAAGCCATAAAAGTTGGCGATGAGGCATTAAGTATTTATCCCAATCAGGCCAGTTTATATTATTATATGGCTTATGCCCAATTTAAAACCGGCGAATATGTGGCTGCCCAAAACAATTTGAAAACCTCTTCACAGTTAGATGTAGAGAATAAAAGCCTGCAAGCGCAAATTTATGCACTTCAGGGTGATGTGTACATTAATCAAAACAATTTTGGGCAAGCTAAAAGCGCCTTTGATAAAGCTATTGCAATAGAGCCCGATAATTATCTCATTATGAATAATTATGCCTATTATCTGGCCTTAAGAAATGACGACTTAACAAAGGCAGCTAAATATGCCGAAACAGCTGCACTTGCCATGCCGAATAATCCCTCAATTGCAGATACCTATGCTTTCATTCTGTTTAAACAGCAAAAATATGATCTGGCGAAAACCTGGATCGAAAAGGCATTGCAAAACAATAGTACTAAAAATGGTGTTTACCTGGAGCGATATGGAGATATACTTTTCCTGAAAGGTGAAAAGGATGCTGCATTAGTCCAATGGCAAAAAGCAAAAGAGGCCGGAAACAGATCAGAAGTATTAATTAAAAAGATAAATGAAAAGAAATATTTTAAATAGTCTATTCCTGTTGGGAGCGGTAATTTTTGTTTCGGCATGTAAACCTAAAAAAGAAATTGTAGTAGCTCCTCCTACAAAAACCGAAACTAAAACGGATAATTCTAAAGCAGAGGCCTTAGCGCTATTAAATAGCAAACAACTTAAATTTAATACCCTTTCGCTTAAAGCAAAAGCAACTCTGGATATTGCCGGCGATGCGAATGATGTAACCATGAATTTCAAATTAAAAGACAAAGAAACCATTTGGGTTAGCATTACGGCATTGGGTGGTATGGCAGAGGTGGCACGTGCTTTAATTACGCCTGATAGTATCAGGATCATGAACCGGATGAAAAACGAGTACCTCAAAAAACCGTTCAGTTATATTTACAATTTTACCAACAAACAGGTTAATTTTAATACGCTGCAATCCATTTTGACCGGGAATGCCATGGGCGAGTTTTTAACGGCTGAATCGGATATTAAACAGGAAAATGGCGTTTGGGTAGTTTCCGGAAGCAAATCAGCGTTAGATTACAGGCTACTTTTTAACACACTTTTTAAAGTTGCTGAAACCAATTTAAATGATGCTAACAATGGTCAGGCTTTAAAAGTTACTTATACTGATTATCAAAAATTAAACGAGTTTTTATTTCCGGGTGCGCTGAAGATCAAAACGCTATCTAAAGCGAAAACCATCAATATCGACCTCCAATATGTAAAAATTGATGGCAATGTTCCGGTTGATTTTCCGTTTAATGTACCAAAGAGATTTACGGTTGTGAAATAACAATAATTGCTGGTGGATATTGATAATCATCAGGCAAGCCTTGCATGTGATGAAGATTAAGTGAAGATGGTTCTGTAATAAGTGATTATGACTTTAGTATCTCAATTTTAGTGCTTTTTCCTGTAAAATTTTTATACTTTTGGCTTAATGAAGCTACAAAAACTCCTACTTATCCTTTTTTTAAGTGTGCTAACTTTTTCGGCAGTTGCACAAACTGAAAGCCAGCTCAGAAGGAAAAAAGAAGCTATACAACGCGAAATCGAACAGCTTCAAAAGAATTTGAATAAAACTGCTAATGGCAAAAAGCTTACCATACAGCAGATTAATACCATAAATGCCCAGATTAGGTTGCGCCAGGATAAAATTGGTACCATTAACTCTGAAATAAAAAATCTGGATAACCAAATCTCTCAGAACACAAATACCGTACATACTCTGCAGGGTCAGTTAGGCGATCTTAAAAAAGAATATGCAGGCATGATCCGTTTTGCCCAGCGAAACAGGAATTCGTATGATAAAATGATGTTCATATTTGCAGCAAAGGATTTTAACCAGGCGTACAAACGGATAAAATATTTACAGCAATTTAGTCAATACCGTAAAAAACAGGCTGGATATATTGAAAGTACGAAGCAAGATCTTAACGGAAAAATTAGGGTGTTGGATAAAACACTCAAAGAGAAAAGCGATCTTTTAAAAGAGCAGGAAAGAGAACGTGAACGTTTAAGTAAAGATAAAAGTAAACAATCCGTAGAATTAAATAAGCTGAGCAAAGACGAAAAACAGTTTAGACAGGATATTAACAGCCGTAAAAAACAGCAGGCGCAGATAGACCGGGCCATCAGTGCAGCAATTCAGCGGGCCATTGAAGAAGCGAGAAGAAAGGCGGCGGAAGAAGCGAGAAGGAAAGCGGCAGAAGAAGCACGAATTGCGGCAGCTAAAGCCAAAGCAGAAAACAAACCTGCACCCGCAACTCCAAGTACACCAGCTGCTAAAGCCAAATCGACCGGGGAATTGTTGACGGCAACCCCGGAAACGGCCAGACTATCGGCAGGCTTTGAAAATAACAGGGGGAGGTTACCTTGGCCTGTAGCAACAGGAACAATAACCGAAAGGTTTGGTCTGCACAAGTTAGATCAGGCCAGTTATACCAACGATGGGGTTGACATTACGACAACAGATGGTGCCGCAGTCAGGGCCGTATTTGCTGGTAAAGTTGCCGCTGTTCAGGTAGTGATGGGTAGAACGGTAGTTCTGATCAACCATGGTGAATATTTTACAGTATACCAGAATCTAAAATCGGTAAGTGTGAGTGTGGGTAATTCTGTTGATACTAAACAAACCATTGGGGTTGTTGCCAATACCGGTGATGATGCTGTTCTAAAGTTTCAGATCAGAAGAGGGCAGGCGGCTTTAAATCCGGAAGCCTGGATCAGTAAATAAAAGAATAGTTTTTAAAATGTCTATATTTGTATAAATTATATTAGTGATGTATCAAGGCACGTTATTAGAGTTTTTAAACATGGGTGGATCGGAGATCGTACTCATTTTAGTGGTGGTTCTTTTGTTGTTTGGCGGTAAAAAATTACCCGAACTGGCGAGAGGACTGGGGAAAGGGATCAGGGAGTTTAAAGATGCTTCTGATGGCGTAAAACGTGAGATCCATAGAAATATCAATGCGATGGATCTGGATAAGGAAGAGGCAGAAGAAACAGCGGTAAACCACAGTCAGCGTCATCATCCAACAGAAGAAACAGCTGTTGATGAAAAGGTAACGCCAGGTACAACGCATACTGAAGCAACTAAACCTGCTGACGAAAAAATTATAACCGACAAAGAAAAAGTTTAAACAAAAAGTTATGTTAAATACAACAATAGCAGCAATGCTTGGAACACCAGAAATTATCATTATTGCGGTAGTGGTATTGTTATTATTTGGTGGTAAAAAAATTCCTGAACTGATGAGAGGTTTAGGTAAAGGTGTTAAAGAATTTAAAGATGGTAAGGATGGTGTTGATGGAGAGCAGGTGGATCCATCTAACCGTGATAAAACTGTTTAATTGCAATAATTTTTGGTTTTGAAGAAGTACAGCTCTCTGAAAGAGATTCAAACACTCATTTCGCAAAAGCAATTAACTTTACCCGATTTATTGGCTTATTATTTTAAGCAAATTGAAAATAATGAACACCTCAATGCATTTAATGAGGTGTTTTTTTTGTCGGCTGAGGTTCAAGCGAAAGCAGTACAGCAAAAAATAGAAAATGGCACTGCAGGTAAACTTGCAGGGATGGTAATTGGTATTAAAGATAATATCTGTTATGAAGGTCACATCGTTACAGCATCATCAAAAATGCTCGATGGCTTCGTATCTCCATATTCTTCTACAGTTGTGCAACGTTTATTACAGGAAGATGCCGTTATTATTGGGCGATTAAACTGTGATGAATTTGCTATGGGCGGTTCTAATGAAACCTCATATTTTGGTGCTGTCAAAAACGCGGCAAATCCAGAACTGGTTCCAGGTGGTTCTTCAGGCGGCTCGGCAGTGGCCGTTCAGGCCGATATGTGTTTGTCTGCCCTGGGTACTGATACCGGTGGATCAGTAAGGCAACCAGCTGCATTTTGCGGACAGATTGGCCTTAAACCCACCTATGGCCGTATCTCAAGATATGGAGTAATAGGTTATGCCTCTTCCTTTGATCAGGTTGGACCTATTACTTCTTCAGTTGAAGATGCGGCATTGCTTTTACAGGTTTTAGCCGGCGCGGATGAGTATGATTCTACTGTTTCCCCTCTTGCAGTGCCTGATTATCCTGTTCAGTTGCATAAACATCAAAAACATAAGATAGCGGTATTAAAAGAAACCATTGAAAGCGAGGCGCTTGACCCTGAAATCAAATCCGCTATTCTAAAATCAATTGAGCAGCTCCGGGCCGATGGGCATACTGTGGAGTATGTTTCTTTTGATCTGTTGGATTATCTGGTTCCGGCTTATTATATCTTAACAACGGCCGAAGCTTCTTCAAATCTTTCGCGTTATGATGGCGTTCATTACGGATACCGTAACCTCGAAGCGAAATCCTTAAATGAACTTTATAAATTATCCCGCGCCGAGGGCTTCGGCGAAGAAGTTAAACGTCGTATCCTTTTAGGTACTTTTGTTTTAAGTGCAGGGTATTATGATGCTTATTATCAAAAAGCACAGCAGGTTCGTCGGTTAATCAGGGAAAAAATGGATGGTTTGTTTCAGGATTATGATCTGATTCTTTCTCCTGTGGCACCAACAGCAGCTTTTAAAATAGGTGACCATCTACAGGATGCATTGGTGATGTACATGGCCGATATTTTTACCGTTCTACCTTCTTTAAGTGGAAATCCGGCAATTGCTTTGCCAATAGGCAATAATACTGCAGGTTTGCCGTTAAGTATACAATTTACAGCCAAACATTTTGAGGAAGATAAGCTTTTAGCTTTTTCTCAGGCATTTTTATCATAGTTTTATTGTCATTTAAATACGAGCAGTTTTAATGCAAAAGCATTACGGTTGAGTATGGCGTGACATTTTATTAACTGTTTTCCAGGCATGGTCTGGGAGGTTCGCAGATTTCGCTTAATTCCTATATTTGGAAAGAAAAGGGAGTTTGTACAAAGGATTGTTGGAATACAAGCCATGGTTAATAAAAATTTGAACCAATAGCCCATGATTAAAAAATTACTTTTTGCTTCAATTTGCGCTTGTTTAGGATATGTTTCTTGCTCTTTTGCGCAGCAAACGCTCAAACTGGATAGCTTACCAAAGATTCGCAACAACATCTTCATCAATACCGATACCGTAGCCGTACCGGTTGTTTCGGAAAACCCATTGAGCATGGGGCAAAACTTTATCTACAAACTCAGGCTAGATTCTATTACTAAAACGGTACCCCTTCCTTATAACGAATACGTTCAGCAGTATATCGATATTTATGCCAGGCGTAAGGATATGTTTGGTAAAATGATCGGTTTATCAAGCTATTATTTCCCGATTTTTGACAAAGCCTTAAAGGATTATCATATTCCGCAGGAAATAAAATATCTTACTATTGTAGAATCGCAGATGAATCCGCATGCTATTTCGAGAGTAGGCGCAACAGGCATCTGGCAGTTTATGTTTGGTACAGGCAAAGCCTATGGCTTAAAGATGGATAATTTTGTAGATGAACGCAAAGATCCGATACAAGCCAGTTATGCTGCCGCTGCCTATTTCAGAGATGCTTTTGAAGAACTCGGCGACTGGCTGCTGGCTATTGCCGCTTATAATTGCGGAAAAGGAAATGTGAACCGGGCCATTGATAAAGCGGGATCAAGAGATTTTTGGGTAATCAGGCAGTTTTTACCAAAGGAAACCAGAAATTATGTACCGGCCTTTATTGCTGCGGTTTATGTGATGAATTATTCCCATAAACACCAGATTACGGCACAGGCTTCCAATATGTTCCTGAAAACAGATACGGTGCAGACTAACCGTTTTGTATCCTTGGCTACCCTCGCCAAAGTGCTTAATATAGAAGAGTCGGCTATGATGGCTTTAAATCCCTCCTACAAGAAAAAAATTGTTAACGGCACAGACGATGAACCTAAACGAATTGTAATGCCAAAGTTAAGGGATATCGATTACGCAGGGATTTACGAGGTGCTGAACAACCAAGAATTAGATGTTGATATGAAAGTGGTGGCTGCCAGGACAGATGATGTTCGGGATTTGAGAAAGCAAAAGAATAAAAGCGTAACCGCATCCGCTCTAGTTTATCATAGGGTTGCTTCAGGACAAAGTTTAACCACCATAGCTGATAAATTTGGTGTAGAAGTTCAGGATTTAAGGGTTTGGAACGGCTTAAAAAGCAAAACCCTGGTACCCGGACAACGATTGAAGATTTATGCCAAAAACCGTAAACCATTAAAAGCGCCATCATCGTTTTTAAGTTACAAAGTAAAAACGGGCGATACCTTATCAGAAATTGCGGAGAAGTTTGACGGGGCAACCGTTCAAAGTATCAGAAAAGATAATAATTTGTTAAAAGCAGGCTTGCAGGTTGGGATGATCCTTAAAATTAGTAAGGGCTAATTTAAAATCTTGAACCTGAGGCCTCAGTTAACCTGTTTTTCAGGTGAATTCCGGTTATCTCCGTATCTCATTTAACTTTTTTTGAACGGCATTTTATTTTAAGCCTCATAAAAAGAATTGTACCTTTGCGCCGTCACTAATAAGTTACTTAATGAGTAATACGAATAGAAAGCAAGATGCGTTGGATTACCATTCGCAAGGCCGTCCGGGAAAGATACAGGTAGTACCTACTAAACCAACAACATCGCAAAGGGATTTAACCCTCGCATACTCTCCGGGAGTTGCAGAACCTTGTTTAAAGATAGCAAACCATACAGAGGATGTTTATAAATATACCGCCAAAGGTAATTTAGTTGCAGTAATCAGTAATGGTACAGCCGTTTTAGGGCTGGGCAATATCGGCCCTGAGGCGGGTAAGCCGGTAATGGAAGGCAAAGGCCTTTTGTTTAAAATATTCTCCGATATTGATGTTTTTGATCTGGAGCTGGATACCGAAAATGTAGATGATTTTGTAAAAATCGTTAAAGCGTTGGAGCCAACTTTCGGAGGAATCAATCTGGAAGATATTAAGGCCCCGGAGTGTTTTGAGATCGAGCGTCGTTTAAAACAGGAGATGAATATCCCGGTAATGCACGATGATCAGCATGGAACAGCCATTATTTCTGGTGCAGCCTTATTAAATGCCTGCGAAATACAAAAGAAGAAAATAGATAAGATCAAGGTTGTGGTAAGTGGTGCGGGTGCTGCTGCGGTTTCCTGCTCTAAAATGTACCTGAGCTTAGGCATTAAAAAAGAAAACCTGGTGATGTTCGATATCAATGGGTTGATTGATATCCACCGTACCGATCTGGATGATATCCGCATGAGCTTCGCTACCACCAGGAAGGATATTGCTAATATCGGCGAAGCCATGAAAGGGGCCGATGTATTTATCGGACTTTCGGCAGCAAATGTCATTTCTCCTGACATGTTAATGGGCATGGCCAAAAACCCAATTGTTTTTGCCATGGCAAATCCAAACCCTGAAATTGCCTATGAGCTGGCGATCAAAACCCGAAAAGATCTGATTATGGCTACAGGCCGTTCTGATTATCCGAACCAGGTGAATAATGTACTGGGTTTCCCTTATATTTTTCGTGGAGCGCTTGATGTACGGGCAACCAGTATTAATGAAGCCATGAAAATTGCTGCGGTTAAGGCGATTGCCGAATTGGCCAAAAAATCAGTTCCTGAAGCAGTTAATTTAGCCTACAATGCACGCAACCTAAAATTTGGGCGTGATTATATCATTCCAAAACCTGTTGATTTCAGGTTAATTACCGAAGTATCAACGGCTGTGGCAAAAGCTGCCATAGAAAGTGGTGTAGCCAGAAAAAATATTACCGATTGGGACGCCTACAATGAAGAACTGAGGAAACGTTTAGGATTGGATGATGCCATTATGAGAGCGGTAACAACCAAAGCGAAAATGGATCCTAAACGGGTGGTATTTGCAGAGGCTGATAATTATAAAATTTTAAAAGCTGCCCAGATTGTAAAAGATGAGAATATTGCCATTCCTATCCTATTGGGTAATAGAGAGAAAATACAGTCCATTATCGACGAGCATGCTTTAGAGCTTGGGGGAGTGGAGATCATCGATCAGATGCAGAATCCGGAAAAGACCAAACAATACGCTGAAGCTCTTTTCAAAAAACGCCAGCGTAAGGGTGTATCTTCTATGCGCGATGCGACAAAGCTATTGCGAGACCGTAACTATTACGGTGCATCGATGGTTGAATTTGGCGAGGCTGATGCGATGATTTCGGGCTTGACCAAAAATTACGGCGCTACCATTAAACCTGCCTTGCAGGTAATCGGTGTTGAACCAGGTGTTAAACGTGTTGCGGGGATGTACATGATGATGACCAAAAAAGGCCCTGTTTTCTTTGGCGATACCACAGTAAACGTAGATCCAACTGCAGAAGAATTAGTAGATATTACTTTATTGATTGATAAATCTGTTAAACAGTTCAATATTAAACCGCGCATTGCCTTATTATCGTATTCAAACTTTGGTTCTAATGATGGGGTAACACCAAACAAAGTAAGGGAAACCGTGAGTATTCTTCATAAAAATCATCCCGAAATTGTGGTGGATGGAGAAATGCAGGGAAACTTTGCCATCAACAACGAATTGTTGCAGGATAATTTTCCGTTTAGCACTTTGGCTGATGCCCCGGCAAACACTTTAGTATTCCCAAATCTGGAGTCAGGAAACATTGCATACAAATTGTTACAAGAACTTGGCGGTGCCGAGGCAGTTGGTCCGATCCTGTTAGGACTGAATAAACCTGTTCATATTGTTCAATTGGGTAGTTCCGTACGCGAAATTGTTAATATGGTTACTATTGCTGTTGTAGATGTGCAAGCAAAAGAAGAAATTGCAACATCGAAACGAAAAGGTATATTTGGGAAAACAACTAAAAAGTAATATTGCATGTACGCCTATATTGATGGTAGATTGACCTTTAAAAACCCTGCTTATGTGGTGGTTGAAGCCGGAGGTATAGGCTATCATATCAACATTTCATTAAATACTTACAGTGCGTTGGGCGATGTGGAAAGGTGCAAATTATATACCTGGCTGCATGTAAAAGAAGATGCACACACCTTATACGGCTTCGCTGATGAAGGCGAACGCCGTTTATTTTTACATTTAATATCGGTATCAGGCATTGGCCCCAACACCGGGAGGATGATTTTGTCCTCTATCACACCCAGTGAAATTCAAACTGCAATTATTAAAGCGGATTTACCACTAATACAACGCATTAAAGGTTTAGGCGCTAAAACCGCACAACGTCTGGTTTTAGAACTTCAGGATAAACTGAAAAAAGAAGGGGCAGATTCATTAATTTCTATGCCTCAACACAATACTGTTAAAGATGAAGCGTTATCAGCATTGGTGATGCTCGGATTTGCCAAACAAACCGCCGAAAAAACTATTGATCAGATACTAAAAGTGACAGAGGGAACCCTTTCGGTTGAGCAACTAATTAAACAAGCTTTGAAAACTTTATAGCCTTAACGCCTTTGAAGAGAATATCTACATTTCTGTTTCTCATCCCTCTTTTTCTAATTGCTTTTCAAACTACTTACGCCCAGGTTGTTCCAAGCAAAACGGATACTATTAAGCCGAAAAATAATTTTAGCCTACGGGAAAAAGAACAACTGGGACTTAATCCGGCAGTTAATCCATTCTATCCATCTCCAAGTAATTTAAAACGTGTTGTAGAATACGATGCGAAGAATAAACGTTATATAATCAAGGAACTAATCGGTGAAAATTTTGTTCTGAATACGCAATACTTAACTATTGATGAGTACCAACGTTTGGTAAACAGTGAAATTAAAAGGGGTAATTGGCGCAGCATTTCCAATGCAGAAGTGAGTGATTACAGAAGTACCGGTATTATTCCGAAAATTCAGGTAAATAGTAAAGCTTTTGAGAAACTTTTCGGTGGCACAACGATTGATATCCAGCCACGTGGAGAGGCTGAACTTACTTTTTTGGGTAGGATCAATAAAAATGAAAACCCTCTCTTTAACGAAAGGCAAAGGGTACAAACCAATTTCGATTTTAACCAAAGGATACAGATGGACCTGGTTGGAAATATTGGTAACAAACTAAAAATTAAAAGTAATTACAATACAGAAGCACAATTTGATTTCGAAAATCAGATCAAATTGGATTATACGGGCGGCGTAGATGATATCATTCAAAAAATAGAAGCAGGTAACGTAAGTTTGCCATTAAATACTTCATTAATTACCGGTACACAGGCCCTTTTCGGTATAAAAACGCAACTTAAATTCGGACGTTTAAATGTAACCAGTGTTTATACACAACAAAAATCACAATCAAGAGAGATCAAGATTACCAATGGCGCACAGCAAAATACAACAACTGTAGGTATCGACAGCTACGAGGCGAATAAACACTATTTCCTGTCGCAATATTTCAGGAATAACTATAACAGAAACCTGGCCAATGCGCCCATTATTACTTCACCGGTTCAGATTACCAAAATAGAGGTATGGATTACCAATAAAGCAGGGAATACAAACGACTCCAGGGATGTGTTGGGTTTAATGGATTTGGGTGAAAATGCTCCTTTTAACAATGTTTTGATTAATGGGGGGACTTCTGGCTTACCGGCAGGAACCACTGCTACAGGTTTTCCGCAACAATCAAACAATCTGATTTCGCAGTTAAATGCTTATCAGGGCGGTGCCATCAGGCAAACAAATTCGAATGCCGTGCTTTCTTTCTTCCAGACAACACCAGCCAACAGCAGTAACACCGATAACTTTGCCAAACTGGTTTATGCCAGGAAGTTAACAGACCGTGAATTCACCTTTCAGCCGCAGCTGGGTTATCTATCGTTAAACAACCCACTTAATGCCGATGAGGTTTTGGCCGTTGCCTATCGCTACACCTATAACGGTGTGGAGTATCAGGTAGGTGAGTTTTCTACCGATGTCCCTTTTGATGCGGCTAACCCTAAGGTGCTTTATGCCAAATTGCTTAAGAACGAAACGACCAAGATCCAGCTGCCAATCTGGGACCTGATGATGAAAAATATTTACTCTATCGGCGGGTACCAGATCAGCAGTCAGAATTTTAAGCTCGATATTTACCGTATCGATAATGAAACGGGGGTAGATAATCCGGTAATGACCGAGGGTCAGAATACCGCTAACAAACAGTGGATTGCCTTAACAGAATTCGATCGTCTGAACCAGCAGAACGAGCGGAAACCTGATGGGGTTTTCGATTTTGTGGCGGCAAATAATGCCTTCGGATCTTACTCTACGGCAAGCAATGCCAACCAGGCCAGTATGTTCGGTGTGGGCAGCAACGGGCAAACCTCGTTGGTTACCAATACCAATTCGGGTTATATCACGATCGATCCGGCAAATGGAAGGATTATTTTTCCCGTGATAGAACCTTTTGGTAAAGATCTGGCTGCAAAGTTTTTACCCAGCGAACAGGCATTGATCAACAAATATACATTTACCGCATTATATGATTCAACGCAAACCATTGCCAGGCAACTATTTCAAAACCAGAACAGGTATACCATCAAGGTAAGCTACCAGTCTGATATTTCATCTGAATTCAGCTTAAATGCCATCAATGTTCCGGAAGGATCGGTAAAGGTGTTTGCAGGGACTATGCCACTTACCGAGGGGGTAGATTTTACAGTCGACTATCAAGGCGGTCGTGTAAGCATCATCAACCAGGCACTTCTGGTTTCCGGCCAACCGATCAGGATTACCACGGAAAACAGTGAAACCTTTGGTTTGCAGCAACGGTCGCTCTTCGGAACCCGTTTAGATTACCGAGTAAACAATAAGCTAAACCTTGGGGGTACGATCATGAACCTGACCGAAAAACCTTTAACCCAGAAGGTAAATATCGGGGAAGAACCCATTTCGAATACCATTTGGGGAGCAGATATTAACTATAGCTCACCATCACGCTTTTTAACAAAACTGGTGGATAAGCTTCCGTTCATTTCAACCAAAGCACCATCGAGTGTAACATTTTATGGTGAATTTGCTCAACTCATTCCCGGGCACCCCAGAGCACTGAATTTTGCAGGCAGTAAAAACGGGGTAAGTTATCTGGATGATTTCGAGGCGTCAAGATCTGTAATCGATCTAAAGAGTGCTATTGCCTGGCAGCTATCCGGTACACCACAGCTTTTCCCGGAGTTTAACCGATCCAACGATTTGTCTTACGGTTATAACAGGGCAAGGATTGCTTTTTACAACATCGATCCAACTTTTTATAATTCAGCAGCTTCTACTACCCCTGCCAATATCAGGGGCAATCGCAATGAACTTTCCAATCATTACGTAAGAGAGGTAATTGAGCAGGAAGTTTTTCCATTTAAGGAAACGGCAACCGGGCAGGCTTTAAATATTACCACTTTAGATGTGGCCTATTATCCAACTGTTAGGGGGCCATATAATTTCCGTACAACTGACTTTAGGCCTGATGGAAGTTTACTGCAACCCAGAAATAGTTGGGGCGGTTTTCAGCGTAAGATCGAAACCAATGATTTTGAAGCCTTAAATGTTGGCTTTATTGAGTTTTGGGTGATGGATCCATTTATTTACAAACCGAATTCTGCCGGTGGTGATATTTATTTTAACCTGGGCAATATATCAGAAGATATTCTTAAAGATGGGAGAAAATCATTGGAAAATGGTCTGCCTGCTACAAACGATCCAAGCAAATATGATGAAACCGTTTGGGGGCGCGTACCGAAACTGCAACCCGTTGTGCAGGCTTTCGATAACAATCCCGGTTCGCGTAGGGCTCAGGACGTCGGTTTGGACGGATTATCAGATGCTGATGAAAAAGTAAAATTTGCTGCGGCAATTACTCAGATCAAATCGCAACTGAATGCAACAGCTTCGGCAGCACTTGATGCCGATCCGTCATCTGATAACTATACTTATTTCAGGGGGCCGGCGCTAGATCAGATTAATGCAGGTATCCTTAAACGTTACGAAAAATATAACGGAACAGAAGGAAACTCTAAAACATCCCAGCAGTCGCAGGAAGAATTAGGACTTGAAAACTCTGCTTCTACCTCTTTACCCGATGGGGAAGACATCAACCGCGATAATAACATGACGCAAAGTGATGAGTATTTTCAGTACAAAGTTTCGATGCGTCCGGGCGATTTAAATGTGGGCCAGAATTTTATTACAGATAAAGTGACCTCACAGGTAAAACTGGCCAATGGAAATACGCAAGCTGTTTCATGGTATCAATTCAGAATCCCAATCAGCCAGTACCAGGATCGGGTAGGTGGTATCCAGGATTTTAAATCTATCCGTTTCTTTAGGATGTTTATGACCAATTTTGCAGATACTGCCGTAATGCGTTTTGCGAAGTTGCAGTTAATCCGTGGAGAGTGGAGAGAATATAATGCTTCCAACCAGGCATCACAAGTAATAGTAGATCCATCTTTACCTGCACTAACTCCCGATAATTCCACTATTGAAGTTTCAACGGTAAACATCGAAGAAAATGGTAAGCGGTCACCAATCCCATATGTAACACCGCCTGGTATTCTTCGGGAGCGCGACTATAGCAATTATCGTGGCGATACCCGTTTAAATGAGCAATCGTTATCGGTTACTGTAAAGTCGTTAAGAGATGGTTACGGTAGAGCGGCGTTTAAAACTGCCTATAGCGATTTCCGGTCTTACAAACATTTAGAAATGTTTATTCATGCTGAAGCGGTTAATAACCAGGTTTTAAATGACAATGATGTTGCAGCATTCTTACGGATCGGTACCGATAATCAAGACAATTATTATGAATATGTAATTCCGTTAAAGGTTACCAATCCAGGTACAAGAGATGCCGATGCCATCTGGCCTGAAGCCAATAGAATGGATATTAACTTAACGCTTTTCCAGAATGCAAAATTAGCCCGGAACGTAGCCAAACAAGCTAACGGCCAGCCGTGGCCTACAAATGTCCCATTTACCTACACTGACGGTACCAGGACAATTATCGTTAAAGGGCAACCTGATATGAGTAAGGTTAGAATATATATGGTGGGTGTTAAAAATCCGCTCCGTGCTGCCAATGATGAGCGAAATGACGATGGCCTGGATAAAAGTGCACTGGTTTGGTTTAATGAATTAAGATTAACTGAATTTGATGAAAGAGGCGGCTGGGCAGCAACAGGAAGATTGAACTTAAAATTGGCCGATTTTGCAGATGTAAATATTTCAGGAAGTAAATCTACCATTGGTTTTGGAACTATTGATTCGAAAGTGAGCGAGCGGAACCGTGCAGACAATGTATTGCTTGATGTTTCTTCGGCGGTGGAACTGGGCAAGTTCCTTCCTCAGAAATCGGGTGTGAAAATCCCGATGTTTGTGAATTACTCTAAACAGGTTTCTACCCCGCAGTTCAATCCAAGAACACCAGATATCGAACTCAAAAATGCTTTATCGCAATCTACTAAAGAACAAAAAGATTCGATTTTAAATTTTGCACAGGATTATACTATTAGAAGAGGCATTAACTTTACCAATGTTAGGAAAGAACGTGTCAATACCAGTAAACCTGCCCAACTTTGGGATATTGAAAATTTTGCTGCAAGTTATGCTTATACCCAATATAATCATCGTGATTTTATTAACCAAAATAGCATTCAGAATACCTATAGGGCCTCATTACAGTATAGTTATTCAAAAGAAGCCAAAACAATAGCACCTTTTGAAAAGATTATAAAATCGAACATGCTGGCTTTGTTAAAGGACTTTAACTTTAGCATTTTCCCAAGTGCCATTAATTTCAGGATTGATGTAGACCGTTTATACTCAGAAAATACCTTGCGGAACAACGATCCGAATAATACCATTGGGCTTTACCGGAACGGCTACGGAACTACCTTTAACAAAAACTTCACCATGAGCCGGGTTTATGGCATTGCTTGGAACCTTACGCGTTCGTTACAGTTGGATTTTAATGCCACAAATTATTCGATTATCGATGAACCGGATGGAAGAATTGATGGCATCAAACGTGATACGGTTTGGCAAAACCTAAAACGATTAGGACGTACAACCGATTATAACCACAATTTAAATGTGACCTATAATTTACCGATTGATAAAATACCGGGATTAAACTGGGTGACCGTAAAAACCCGTTATGGTACCAATTTTAACTGGCAAACGGAACCACTTTCTACCCTGCGCGATCCCAATATAAATTTGGGTAACACTGTACAAAACAGCAGAACCGTTCAGGTGAACCCCACGTTAAATCTGACTACGCTATACAACAAATTTGGCTTCATCAGGAGTGCCGGTAATGACGATGGCAACAAAGCGAAGAACTTCTTTATTAATATTTTAACCAGTTTAAAAAATGTTAATGCCAGTTTTGTGCAAACAAAAGGTATTTTTCTGCCAGGTTATATGCCAACAACACAGTTTTTTGGCCTTGACAGGGCTACTGGCGCCCCAGGTCTGGGTTTCGTTTTTGGGAGTCAGCGCGATATCCGTGAGATGGCACTGGGCAATGGCTGGTTAACAACTGATACTTTACAAAACCAGTTATATGTAAACACACTTCGTGAAGATTTTCAGTTTACCGGTTTGGTAGAACCCTTTAAAGATTTACGGATTACGCTAAAAGCCAATAAAGCACAGACCAGAAATTTCAGTACCAATTTTAGGTATGTCGCCAGCGTATCATCGTTTGAGAACCTGAGTGCAATTACCACGGGTGATTATAGTGTATCATACATCGCTTTGGGTACGGCTTTTAAAGAAAGTAATGCTACGGTTATCTCAGGACTGTTTAACCAGTTCATGGCCAATAGAATAATTATTTCCAGGAGGCTGGGTGCTGAAAATCCGAATTCGGCTGGTATCAGTGGAGGCTATGCAGACGGATACGGTAAGGAGAGCCAGGACGTAATCATATCTGCTTTTATGGCCGCCTATTCGGGTAAAGATGCTGGTAAAACAAAAATGAATGCTTTCCCTAAAATACCGCTTCCAAACTGGAGTCTAACTTATAGCGGTTTAACCCGTATTCCTTTTATTGCCGATAAATTTTCATCGGTCGATATCCGTCATGGCTATCGCTCAGCCTATAATATCAATGGCTTTAATACCTTATTGCGTTATCAGGAAACGAACGGTTCGGTTAGCAGCAGAGATGTAAATAATAATTTTTTACCGGAATACCAGTTTGCTCAGGTAACCATTTCTGAATATTTTTCTCCCTTGGTTGGTGTTGATACCAGGTTTAAAAATAACCTCACTGCCTCTTTCGAGTTAAACCGATCGCGTTTGTTGGGACTTAGCTTATCAAACAGTCAGTTGGCCCAATTATCAGAAAACAATATGGTATTGGGGCTGGGCTACCGCACCAATAAATTCCGTTTCCCGTTCGGGTGGTTTAAAAGCCTCAAAATGGATAACAATATGGATTTTAAATTGGATGTGGCCATCCGGGATAATAAAACAGTGATCTATCGTGCTGATGTAAGTGAGGCAGAAGTATCTTCAGGAGCCAAGAATATTACCTTGAGGCCAAGTGTAGATTATGTGTTAAATCAGAAATTCAACATCAAATTGTTTTACGATTCAAATATCACAAAACCTTATACCTCACAAACCTTTAATACTTCGTTCAGTAATTTTGGTTTTAGTTTAAGGTTTACATTGAACTAAAAAATAAAATAAGTTAAACTTAATAAATTAAAACAATAATAAAATAAACATTAGCTTTGTATTAACGAGTTAAAGAAAACTGCAATCTATGAGATTTCTCCAGTGATTGTATCTGAAATGTTGATAACTTGCTCATGTAAACAATTGATTTTCATGTTTTTATGTTTTTTTTCTCTGAACAGTTAGCAACTTTTGTGTAAAAGTTTTAAATTTTAGAATTAATTTTCGAACATTTACATTGTATTTCGGTTAATTTATTGCCTAAACTACCTAAAATGTTAAGATCTCATAACCAACAAGAACTAGAGTTCGATTTTTTTATTTCATTTCTTCAACACGCTATTGAAGGAGATGATGAATATATCAAATTGGTTCAGCCAATATTATCTGATGTCATACAGGTTGTAAATCAAGAAAAAGGTATATCTGAATTAGATAGTGTAGGTTTAAATGTGAAAATTTTGCTTTCCCAAAAAGCAAATTCATTATTTAGCGGTTTAAGCGAAGATAAATTGAATAGGAAAATATTTAATGATATTTTAAATGTTCTGAACGAGAACAAAAGGCATGCTTTAGCATAGCTAATTTACAATGGACTATACATCGCTCTTAAATCTTCATCTCTCACAAACTGAAATTTTTGTAGAAAAATCAAAGAATAATAGTTATTCTGATCTGGATAAAAAAAATTATCAAGATAATCTTAATAAACTTTTTTCTGCTGTAAAAGGATCCATATCAGGTCTATCAGCTGTAGCCCCTGTATTTGAAAAACAGGAGCACCTTAGCTTTATATGCAATAGTTTGGAATTTTTAAAAGATAGTATATTAAGTTCAATGCCCTTTGAAGTTGTTAATTGTCTTAATGTGGCTATGAATGATTGGATCGATCAGCAATATATAATTGTAACCAGCCTTAACAATAATACTCTTGCCTTTAGTTATGACCCCACATTGGCATTAGAGGACTTTGTTTATCAGTCAATTGATATACAATATGGAATAACTTTTGCAAAACGCTTAGTGCAAATCAATTTACCGTTGATTTTGTCACGGGATTATTTTTCTTCAGTAGTATTATATCATGAATTAGGGCACTTCATTGATCTGAAGTACGCTATTTCAAAAATTGTTGCCATGGAAGTTCAATCTATCTCATCTTCGGATTTTATTCAGTATGAACAATTTTTAGTTGGAGGTCAAAACGAAATTGATATTCTAACTGATCACTTAGCCGAATATTTCTGTGATATCTTTGCTGCTCAGTATATTGGTAAATCATCAAATTATTATTTGCAATATCTTACCAGAAATTCAAGTAATGCTTCTTATAGTCATCCTTCCACAATTAACAGGGTAAAAGTAGTAAATGATTTTATTGATAACATAGATAATCCAATAGTAAAACTCATCAAGAAAATTACATTTAATAGATCAGGAAGACATCTGATTAAAAGGCATGAGGATATAGTCAGCGACGAATTTTATAAGTTTCTTCCAATTGAGATAGATAATACTGCAAAATTACATGGAGTTTTTGCCTATGCTTGGGAAATTTGGCTAAAAGGACCGGACGATTTTAAGGTAAATGCCGGTCTAACAGGTGACTTTACTTCTGATAATGCTTACAAGGTTCTAAACAACTTAGTTGAAAAATCCATAGGTAATTATTTTATTGAAAAAAGTTGGGAGGCCTCTTTAATATGAGCGGGTTTATATCAGGTCAGAAAATAAATGAATTAATAGCTGACAAAAGTTTAACTATTCGTCCTTTATTGGAAAGTAGTCAAGTAACCCAAATAGGGGTAGATTTCAGGTTAGGATGCAATTTTTTAGTGTCGGTTCAGGGCCGGGAACCATTTATTAACACTTCCATGAATGAAGATGCTGGCGATGCTCAAAGGGACGTAAGACTGTTCTTTCAAGAAACAAGACGTCAGTTGGGAGAAACGTTTATTCTTTATCCAAACCAAACGGTTCTTGCAAGTAGTTTGGAATATGTTAAGCTACCAGAAAAATATATGATTTCGTTGTATATGAGAAGTTCGTACTCTCGGTTAGGGCTTACTGTTTCTACTCTTGTGCAACCAGGTTATTGTGGATGCTTATCAATTGAATTAACAAATAACAATAACAACCCTATTAATCTAGCTGTTGGTGCTAGAATTTTTCAAGGTATCTTTCTTGAAGCGGATAGTACTACAACATATTTTACTACTTCAAGAAAGTATATGTGTAGTGTGCGGCCAGAGCCATCTAAGGCGGGAGATGACAAAGATCTTTTCACGCTTTCCAAGCTTTGGAAAAAAAATAATAACAGATAATTCCTCTCTGAATTTCAGGATGAAATAATTTTCATTCTCAAGTTGATATTCTTCTAAACCCTTTTCTGATAAGTAAATTTTTCAGCCATTGCGAATGGATAAACTAAATTGTATTTTTGAAGCACAAACTGTAATAAATATTAGCTAACGGAATTTAACCGATAACTTATTTTCAAAACATATAAAATAATGAATTTTCCATCAGAATTAAAGTACACTAAAGACCACGAGTGGGTTAGAGTTGAAGGCAACGAAGCTTTTATTGGCGTAACTGATTTTGCACAACGCGAATTGGGCGACATCGTTTATGTTGATATTAACACTGTAGGCGACGAGGTTGCAAAAGAAGAAGTTTTTGGTACTGTAGAAGCCGTTAAAACCGTATCTGATTTATACATGCCAGTTACCGGAACGGTGTTGGAAGTTAATGCAGAATTAAACGATAACCCTGAATTGGTGAACTCTGATCCTTATGGAGCAGGCTGGATGGTTAAAGTATCATTAGCCGATGCAACTGAATTAGATGGTTTATTAACAGCAGAAGCTTACCAGGAACTGGTAGGTGCTTAATCCTGATATTTTGTACAAAGCACTAAAACAACAGAGATGGGCTATTATCTGGACCATCATTGTTTTAGTGTTTTGTAATATGCACATTTCCGATTCTGTTGGGAAAAGTGGCTTTTTCTTCGAAGGCTTTGATAAAATGACCCATATGGGCTTTTTCTTTGTCTTATCCGTTCTGCTGTTTTTCGGCAAGATTAATGATCAACATCACTACGCTGTCCAAAAATTAACCATTTTTAAAATTCTACTTATCAATGCCATCATTGGTGGAGGAATAGAGTTATTGCAGTGGAAAGTTTTTACCTACCGTTCGGCAGAATGGTGGGATTTTGGCTGTGATATGTTAGGCGCATCTATGGCGGTTTTTAGTTATATATTGCTCCATAAATTTAATTTCAATGAGAAGGAAAATTAGTTTCATCTGTGTAATTTTAGCAATGTTCGGAAGTAGCTGCAGTATTTTTAAGAAAAACTGCAATTGTCCTAAAGTATATTACCAAAACTATCCTTTATCACAGAAATAATCTTCGTACCGATCGGTCTTTCTTTCTGATCCCAATATTTTCCTGAGGCTGTATTTAAAATGTTACCTTGTTTTTAACAGACCTTAACAAACCTTTCGGCTTTTCTACAGTCTGATAGCTTAGTTTTATACCATAATATCTAATTTTTTAATGAAAAGAAACGTTCAGAGGGCAATATTTGTGGCGCTCCTATTTTGTACTTACATTGTTCAGGCTCAAAATACGGGTTCGATAAGTGGAAAAGTAATTAATGCAAAAGATAAAAAGCCAGTTGATTTTGCAACAATTGCAATTAAAAGTTTAAAAGATTCGAGCGTTGTGGCATCTGGCCAAACCAGTCCTGACGGAAGTTTTACCTTTAAAGCGATAGCGCCGGGTAAGTACAGGATTTATGCTGCCTTTTTAGGTTTAAAAACATCAACTAAGGATGTAGAAGTGGCTAAAGCGGCAGTAAATGCCGGAGAAATAGCCATGAGTGATGATGGCGTTGATTTGAATACCGTTAATGTAACGGCTACTATCCCGATTGTAGTAAAGAAAGACACCTTAGAGTTTGATGCAAAATCGATCAAGGTGCGTGAAAATGCCGTAGTAGAAGATCTCCTGAAAAAGGTACCGGGCGTTGAGGTAGCAAAAGATGGAAGTGTTAAAGCCCAGGGCGAAACCATTACCAAAGTGAAGGTTGATGGCAAGGAATTTTTCGGCAATGATCCCTTACTGGCAACCAAAAACCTTCCGGCTGATATGGTAGATAAAATCCAGGTAATTGATGAATTATCTGAACAGGCACAATTTACCGGTATTGATGACGGTACCAGAAATAAGATCTTAAACATTACCACTAAAAACGGCATGAAACACGGCTATTTCGGTAACAGTACCGCAGGTTATGGTTCCAACGATCGTTATGACGCAAGTTTGAACGTAAATAAATTTGACGATGACAGGCAGATCAGTTTTATCGGCCAGTTTAACAATGTGAACAAGCAGAACTTTGGCCAGGGCGGCGGCGTGGGCAATGGATTTGGCGGGGGGGGCGGCGGCCGTGGTGGTTTTGGCGGTTTTGGCGGCGGTGGTGGAAATAATGCTGGCGGAAATGGAGGAATCACTACTACCAATGCAGCAGGTTTAAACTTTGCCGACACCTATAAAGATGGTACCCAGTTTCAGGCCAGTTATTTCTTCAATAAGGCAACATCAGATATTATTCAGAACTCAAATACTCAAAATCTATTGGGCAGCGGCACAACCAATATCAATCAGAAATTTGATAATACTTCCGATCGGATCAATCACCGTTTTAACTTTATGATTGACACCAAGATAGACCCGTCCTTATCGATCAAGATCCAGCCTAATGTATCTTACACAGAAACCGATGGAAACAGTGTTACGGATTATACACGTGATTTTATCACTTCTTTAACAACAGGTTTACAGCGTAATGCCACCACAGCAGCAACCCCCGCAGTAAGTAATAATTTACTGGTAAGGAAAAGCTTTAAACGCAGGGGGCGTACCCTATCATTAAATGTAAATACCAGCATCAATGATAACGATGGGACTAACCTTAATTATCGTGATGAGAAAATCACAATTAATGGTGTTACAAGAGATTCTTTAACCAATCAGTTAAACAATACCAACAGCCACTCCATAAATAATACCACAAGGGTAGTTTATACAGAACCATTAAATAAAACTTTGAGTGTAGAGTTCAACTATCAAAATGGTTATGCAAACAGCGATTCGCAGAGGGATGTATTTAATTATAATCCATCAACCCTGCAATTCGATATCATAGACAATACTTTTTCAAATATTTATAACAACCGCACTTTAACAAATGCTGTAGGTGCCAGCCTAACCACAACAGAAAAAAAATACAACTGGAATATCGGCGTAGCTGCGCAGCAGACCAACAGGGTAAATACCAATTTAACCACAGGGTTAAAACGTACACAGAATTTCATCAATATTACGCCTTCGGCACAGTTCAGGTACAACTTTAGCAACCGTAAGCGTTTGTTCATCAACTATCGTGGATCTACCACACAACCAAGTATTGACCAGATCCAGCCGATTCCGGATAATACCAATTCACAAACCATTTATGTCGGTAACCCCGCTTTAAAACCTTCGTTCAATAACCAGCTGCGGATCAATTTTAATAACTTCAATATCGAAAACGGAAGGTTCTTTTTTGCTGGTTTAAACTTAACCCAAACATTTAACAGCATTGGTAATAGCGTTGCGCAATTACCTAGTGGTATCCAACAGGTAAGTTATATTAATGTTGATGGTGTGTATGCCGGTAATGCCAATGCAACGTGGTCTTTACCTTTAATGCCGGAGCGAAAATTAACCTTAAATATTTCAGGTAACGGTGCATATAACAGAAATGTAAACTATATTATTCCACAGGGAGGGACAACGTCTGTTAAAAATGTAACCAATAGTTATACCATCTCAAATGGATATAAACTGGTAACCAACGTGGATAAATTCGATTTAACAGGAGGTATTACCGGAAGTTATACCCACTCTACCTTTTCCGCACAACAATCGGCCAATACACAGTTTTATACCATTAACCCAAGCTTTGATATCAGTTATGTGTTGCCGGCCAACATCAGGTTAGCTATCGATATCGATTATTTCAGAAACTTTGGTGGTGGTGATTTGTACAACCAGGAATATACTATACTTAATCCTTACATCAGTCGCCAGTTTTTCAAAAACCGGGGAACATTTAAATTTTCAGTGAACGATGCGCTTAACCAGAACACAGGTGTAAGCAGAACAGCTACCGGTACTTCTATTACCGATGTAAACTTCAATGTGTTAAAACGTTATTACATGTTCTCTTTCACCTACTCATTAACACGTATTGGGGGTAGAAACATGAGCGGCGATATGCAGATGCCAGGCCAACGAGGCGGTGGTGGGGGAGGCCGCATGAGGATGTAACCTTACCTTAAAGCAACCGTTGCCTATTGAAATGCAAATCTTTGATCTTTAATTAGTTTTACAATGGAAATAAAAGTTCGGATCCAGGTCGGGACTTTTATTTTTTAATAAGATCTTTATATTAAATGTACAATTGACATTTATGTATTTCAAATGTTACCAAAGCAGAATAAACCTTTATAAAGGTGGGTTGTCTCTTATGCTGTATACCAAACTAAATGAATGAAACAGACTTTCACGATCCTTCTTATCTTTTTCTCTTTTTTTGCCTATGCCCAGAAAACGGGCTCAGTCAGCGGACGGGTTATCCAATCAAAAGATAAAAAACCAATTGACTATGCTTCTTTGGCTGTTAAAAACCTGACAGATTCCAGCATGGTAGGTGCGGTTAACACTGCAGAAGACGGAAAGTTCGTTATTAAAAGCCTAAAGCCTGGAAACTACAGGCTGTATGCTGCATTTTTGGGTTTAAAAAATGCTACCAGAGATTTTACCATTACTGGGGAAAAATTAGATATAACCATGGCCGACATTGTTTTAGAGGGCGGGGCTATTGATCTTCAGACGGTTGACATTAAAGCAGAAATTCCGCCGATTGTGGTGAAAAAGGATACACTTGAGTTTAATGCAAGCTCATTTAAGGTAGTAGAGAATGCTGTAGTGGAAGATTTGTTGAAGAAGTTGCCAGGTGTAGAAGTAGATAAAGCCGGGACGGTAAAAGCCCAGGGCGAAACCATTACCAAAGTTAGGGTAGATGGTAAAGAATTTTTCGGGAACGATCCTTTACTGGCTACTAAAAACCTGCCTGCCGATATGATCGATAAAATTCAGATTATTGATGAACTTTCCGATCAGGCACAGTTTACCGGGATTGATGATGGCTCAAGAACCAAAATTATTAATATCACCACCAGGAAAGAAAAGAAAAATGGCTATTTCGGAAACAGCACAGGCGGTTATGGTTCTAACGACCGTTATGAGGTAAACGCAAATATCAACCATTTTGATCAGGATAAACGGCTGAGTGTAGTGGCCCAGTTTAATAATGTGAACAGACAAAATTTTGGCGGTGGTTTGGGAGGCGGAGGTGGCAATGGCGGACGTAGTGGTATCACCGATACCAAAGCCGGAGGAGTTAATTTCTCAGACGTGTACGCCGATCAAACTGAAATTAATTTCAGCTATTTTGTTAATCAATCAGATAACCTGATTCTCAGGAACAGCGTAACCCAAAATTTGCTGGGCGACGTAACCACTGTTTTTAATAATAACCAAATCAACAATTCAGACCGCTTAAATCATCGTTTAAACTTTATGATCGATACCAAGCTCGATTCCCTGACTTCGCTTAAAGTACAGCCCAATCTAAGCTATACCAATAATCAGAGTTTCAACAGCAGCACTTATACCAGAGATTATAAAACATATATGATTAATGGTACGCAATCCCTCAGGAACCATAATACCGCGCCCGCCATAAGTAACAATATTTTGTTGCGTAAAAAATTTATGCGCCGCGGAAGAACATTGTCGCTTAATTTTAATACGAACATTAATAATAACGACGCCGATAATTATAATAACAACCCCGAAACACGCAAAGAAAACGGTGTTGAAAGCCAAAAAACTACCGATCAGTTTAATGATCAGGAAAGTGAATCGCTTAGTCAGAATACACGGTTGGTATATACTGAACCACTGAATAAAACTTTGAGCCTGGAATTTAATTATCAGAACGGTTATAACCACAATACCTCCGATCGTTTTACCTATAATTTTAATCCGTTTACACTGAAGTATGATTTGTTGGATCAGACTTTTAGCAATTCCTATGAAAATACCATTTTAACCAATTCGGCTGGTTTTAGCCTGAATAAAATGGCCAAAAAATACAATTGGAATGTAGGTATGGCTGTTCAAAACACCGATAGGACCAATAACAACATCAGTGCCGGATATGTGCTAAAACAAAATGTGTTTAATTATACGCCCTCAGCCATGTTCCGATATAATTTTAGTAACAGTAAACGTTTGGTATTTAACTACAGGGGAAGTACCAATCAGCCAAGCATTCAGCAGTTGCAGCCCATCCGGAACAATACCAATACCCAAAGTATCCCGGTTGGTAACCCTGATCTGAAGCCTGAATTTAATAATAGCCTTCGCCTGGCTTACAATACTTTCACCGTGGGGAAAAACAGGTCGTTATTTGTGAATTTAAATTTTACCCAAACCACTAACCGTATCGCCAACAGCACCAGTTTAATTCAAACCGGACCTGACCAGGGAAAGCTTGCTGTTACACCGGTTAACGTGAGTGGCGTGTATTCAGGATCTGTTTCCTCTTCTTTAAGTTTACCGATTATGGACGAGAATAAATTGAATTTTCATATCAATGTGAGCGGCAATTACGATCGTGATGTAAATTTTACCAATTCACTTAAAAATATCACCAACAGCTGGTCGGTTAATAATGGTTACCGTTTGGTTTCTAATTTAGATAAACTTGATTTAACTGCGGGTGTAAACGGATCGGTTAACCGTGCAACTTATTCTGTACAGCCCAATTCTAATACCCTTTTTTATACTTTTAGTCCCAATGTGAGTGTGAGCTATTTATTCCCTGGCGATATCCGGTGGTTCATTGATGCCGATTATAATCAGAATACAGGTAGGGGAGAGGGTTTTGATACCCATTTTACACTTGTAAACTCTTACATCAGTAAGCAGTTTTTTAAAAATCGTGGTACTTTTAAAGCAGCTGTAAATGATTTGCTAAATGAAAACCAGGGTGTAAGCCGTACTGCTAATAACAACACGATACGTGATGAAAGCTACAACGTATTGCGGCGTTATTTTATGTTTTCGTTTACCTACTCCTTAAACCGTATGGGAGGCAGAAACATGATTAGAGCTGGCTCGGATGATGGCAGAGGCCGGGGTGGCAGCGGTGGCTTTGGCGGAGGCAGGCAAAGGAATTAGATCATTTTACGGTAAAGCTATATCATTTATATTCCATACTGATTATCTTATTTGGAATAAATCTAAAGAAAGGTTAACTTGCGCCAAATTTAGCACATGAAGCTGTCGCACCTAAAAGTTGGAGAAAAGGGAACAATTGTAGCTTTTACAGATTTAGATATGTCTGTAAAGTTAATGGAAATGGGCTGCTTACCTGGCGAGGTAGTAGAGGTAGAACGTTTTGCTCCGCTCGGCGATCCTATGGCGATTCGTGTGGCTGGTTATCAGCTTTGTTTGCGTAAAAGTGAAGCTGATGTTGTTATTATTCAATAAAAAAACTGGGTTTGGATATTAAAGTCGCATTAGTTGGTAATCCCAATACAGGTAAATCTACTTTATTTAATCGTTTAACAGGATTAAATCAAAAAATTGGAAACTTTCCAGGTATCACTGTTGATAAGAAAACAGGTTTTACAACACTTGTAAATGGCAAAGAAGCAGAGATCATCGATTTACCCGGAACATATAGCTTGTATCCGAAAAGTGCTGATGAAAGCATCGTTTTTCAGGTGCTGGCCGATAAAAAAAATAACAGCCACCCTGATGTGATTGTACTGATCGCTGACGCTTCGAATTTAAAGCGCAACATGCTTTTGTATTCGCAAGTGGCAGACTTAGGCATCCCGATCGTTTTAGCGCTAAATATGATTGATCTTTCCGCTAAGCAGGGGATTGAGATCAACCAGGACAAGCTGTCTGAAAAACTGGGTATCCAGGTGGTTCCCATTTCGGCGAGGAACAACATCGGAATTGATAAGCTTAAACAGGCTATTACCAATACCAATAAAATCGCCACGCAGTATAAGAATGTAGATGTGAACTTTTTGGCTGCGGATGCAATTAATGCGATAAAAGCCAAGCTTGAATCCGACAACGATTATTACGCACTACAGGTGCTGCATCAGCACGAGCACTTAACCTTCTTTACCGAAAAAGAGCAGGAAGAAATTGAAAATATCGAACAGGCCCACCATTTCGAATCTTCTAAAATTCAGGCGGCAGAAACCATTGCCCGATATAAAAATCTCAGTACCATTTTAGCTGATGTGGTGATTGACAAAAGCACTGAAAAGAAATTTTCGTTCAGTGATAAATTAGATGCCGTTTTAACCCATAAAGTTTGGGGATTTGCCATTTTCTTGCTGATCCTTTTTGTTATTTTCAATGCGATATTTGCCTGGTCATCCTATCCGATGGAATGGATAGAAACCGGTTTTGGTTTTATCACCAGCATTGGACATGATTATCTGCCCGCAGGTATGCTTACCGATTTATTGTTAGATGGCGTAATTGCAGGTTTGGGCGGTATTTTTGTTTTCATCCCGCAGATTGCTATTCTTTTCGCATTTATATCTATTCTGGAGGATACGGGCTATATGGCCCGGGTTACCTTTATGATGGATAAAATTATGAGCAAGGTTGGCCTTAACGGCAAATCAGTAGTACCAATGATCGGGGGGTTAGCTTGTGCTGTTCCATCTATTATGGCTGCCCGAAACATCGAAAACTGGAAAGACCGAATGATTACCATCATGGTTACGCCATTGGTAAGCTGTTCGGCACGGCTTCCGGTATATATTTTAATCATTTCCTTAATTATCCCTTCCCAAACTGTCCTTGGCATTTTTAACCTGCAAGGTTTGGCGCTCATGGTGATGTACCTGGTGGGTGTAATTGCTGCGGTACTGGTAGCGTGGGTAATGAAATTTATCATTAAAACCAGGGAAAGATCTTATTTTATTATGGAGTTGCCGGTTTATCGCATGCCAAGGTGGAAAAATGTATTCTACACCATGTACGAAAAATCGAAAACCTTTGTGTTCGAAGCGGGTAAAGTAATTATCGCCATTTCCATCATTCTTTGGGTAATGGCTTCTTTCGGGCCGGGTAATCGCTTTGAAAATATTGATAAAAAATATGAATCTGCCCTGGCAGACACGACAAAAAATACCGATCACATTAAAACCCTTATCGCTACTGAGAAACTGGAACACTCATATGTGGGGATTTTAGGGCATTGGATTGAGCCGGCCATCCGTCCTTTGGGTTATGATTGGAAAATTGGCATTGGTTTAATTACCTCATTTGCGGCCCGTGAAGCCTTTGTGGGCACCATGGCCACCATTTACAGCGTTGATGGGGGTGATGAAGATACCTCAACGATAAGAGAACGTATGTCGGCCTCGGTTAATAACCGTACTGGTTTGCCCGTTTATACTTTTGCCACAGGTATTTCGCTGATGCTTTTTTATGCTTTTGCTATGCAGTGTATGAGCACAGTTGCAATCGTTTACCGCGAAACCAAAGGCTGGAAATGGCCGATAATCCAGTTGGCTTATATGACGGCTATGGCATATGTTGCTGCGTTGCTTGCTTATCAGTTGTTGAAGTAAATAATTGATTTCGGACGATAATTTATTGTATGAAAATCAATATAAACGGACAGATGTTAAAGAAGCTGATGGTCTCGATGAGTCGTCATTTCGACCACAGTGGAGAAATCTTTTAGATCTGATTTCGATAGCCTATTTCAGAGATCTCTCCCCGCCTGTACAGGCAGGACTGTCCGCACAGGCGGGCATTTCGCTGCGCTACAGTCGAGGACGACCGAACTAGGCATTCTGTCAATAGTGGCGTAGTTGAAGGGCTTCCTATCAGCATGATGATTAAGATTGGGAGAGCAAGGCCTGTATAATTATTAAAGTTTCCTCCCGCTTTCCGTTTTATCCCGATAAAAAATCGAAATGTTCACTTCAATCGGGTCTAGTTGGCCAGTACGTTACTGCTGTTTTAGGCTGGCTGCTTAACTGCAGCTGCTGTTCTAAATACAATAACTTGATTAGTATAACTTTCTTCTCTGACTCTTGTATGTCACTCTGAGGAATAATTTATGGTATAAAAATCAATATAAATGACGTAACTGATTTCTTATGCCATACAGCACAGTCTTGCCTCGGCTCACCGCCGCCGAAGGGCTCTTACTTTTTGGCATCAAAAAGTAA
>NZ_CAJYOJ010000046.1 GCF_913776295.1 uncultured Pedobacter sp. | reverse complement strand
ACATCATCTTTAAAAAAGGCGAAGAAGATGCAAAAATGAAGGAACTGTCTTTCGAAGATGGTTACATTATCCAATATAACGAAGGTATTGCCGTGAATGACAATACACCGATGACTTTAAGTTTTGTAGTATCGGCACGTAAGCTAAAACTCGGCAACGCCGAACACGAAAACGATTGGCCTAAGGCTTAATCCGATTTAAATCGTTATTGGTATCAGGTAAAGCTGCGCCAGTAACGATTTTTCTGTTTTTGGGGCATGATCAAAAGAGCTACCTATGGCTACCGATTTGGAATACATCAACCTGTTTAATCGTTGTACAATTTCTCCGTTAAAATCTGCAGAAATCAACCGGATCATCGATGATAAAATCCTAGTTAACAAATCAAGATATCAGGCGATTAGAAATAAACTGCTTGATTTGACTGGATACACTTATCGTACCTCCAGCTTTTTTACCGGGACGGAAGATAACTTTCCGGACAAGAATCCAAAAATCTCAAATCGTTTTTTTAACAGGCCGTTTGAAGATACCGGACTCTTTTCTGAAAACAGCGGTATACCATGGTATTTTATTGCATGTGTGCATTACCGGGAGAGCAATTCCGATTTTACCAGGCACCTGCACAATGGCGATCCATTAAGTGGCTTTACCAGACAGCATCCTGCAAACAGACCAAAAATTGACCATGGCCCGCCCTTTACCTTTGAGGAAAGTGCAGTTGATGCCCTGAAGTTACGTGGTTTAGATAAAGAAACCGTTTGGTCATTACCTAAGGTTATATTGCGTTTAGAGCAGTACAACGGCATAGCTAAAGCTTATCAGCGCAATAACATCAATTCTCCATATCTATGGGGTGGTTCCAATCTGTATACTAAGGGAGGTTTCCCGAGAGATCATGTTTTTAGCCTTGATTATGTAAATAAACAGATCGGAACAGCTGTTATTTTAAAGGCAATGGAAAACAGGGGGATTATCAATATACCAAGGCAATAATATGAAAGCAACAGGCATCCTATTTCTTTATTTAGCTTTCCTGCTGTCTTCATGCGGCCCAAAGCATAATCAGCAACAGCATGAAAAGGTCAATGACTCGGTTACGCTTAAATATCAAAAATTAGATTCACTTTCCGCCAAAATAGATACGCTGGAAAAACTGGCTGCGCAAATGGTGGCTTCAGGAGAAAGTTACTTGAATAATGGCAATACAGATGCTGAGCAGATTTTTATAAAGGCGTTTATGGAAGCTTTAGAAGAACCAAAAGCGTTTGAAACCAATTTCAACAAGTTGAGGAAATACGATATTCAAATGTTGACTGCGGATGATGGCAAACTCAGGGTGTTTTACTGGCTTTCTCCATATTCAGGTTCCATGTGGCATGTACAGAATATTGTGCAATATAAAGATGAAAATAATGCGGTAACGGCCCTTTCATTTAACAACCTTTACGAGGATAAAGATGATGAGGGCAGTCCTACGCCATTTTTTGATCACATTTATACGTTAAATACATCGCCTCAAAAGACCTATCTCTTAACTGGGTATGGACAAATGAGTGGAACCGAACCTTACACGGTAGGCCATACACTCGTGATCGATCAGGGAAAGTTTAGCATCACTAAAGCTTTGTTCAAAACAGGCAAAGGGATTAAAACACAGTTATTCGCATCTGCAGAACTTAAAGAAAACCAGGATAAAGAAAAGCTGTTGGCCCTATTGGCCATCATCTATAACGCTAAAGCTAAAATCATTAGCTATCCCGAAGTGAATGAAACAAAAGATGGTTCTGCACTCACGGGTAGGAGAAACATTTTAACCTTTCGTGATGGGATGTTCAAGTAGGCACAAACGATTATAAGTTGATATGGAAAAGAAATTAATCACCGAAATAAACATAGAAGATAAGGCCATTACCCACTTTTCTTCCTTCAGTTTGAAGCAGGCCTTTAATGCCCATCATTATTTTGAGCTTCGGTTTAACCACGATCAGATGGGTTTGCCCGGCATGATCAGCTTAGACGATAGTCGCGATTTTGTAGGGAAAACCCTCACCGCTGCGTTCGGTCACGATTCGGGGAGTTTACAGGAATTTGCAGGATTGGTAACAAAGGTTGAACTGGCGCAGAGCCATGGTTACCATGGCATACTGATTGTAAGCGGTTACAGCCCAACCATTTTGATTGATCGTGGGCCAGACCTTGGATCTTATTTAGATAAAGATTTAAATGCCATTGTTAGCCTTGCAACTTCAGAAGTACCCCAAAATGATCTTAAAATTGTATCAAATGCCTCTAGAAAGTCACCTATTGATTATTTGATTCAGTACAGGGAAAGCGATTTCAATTTTTTAAATAGATTATCTGGAGAGTACCACGAGTGGTTTTATTATGATGGTAAACAATTGAACTTTGGTAAGCCCGACGATCAGAAAGAAATAGCTCTTTTTTATGGCCGGGATGTGCAAAATCTGCAATATGCAATGGAAATTGCACCGATAAAAAATAAACGTTTTGCCTATAATCCCAAACAGGATGAAATGTTACATAGTGAAAGTGCTGCTGCCGCCAACGGATCGCCCGATTTGGATCACGCTATTCAGGCATCTAATAAAACATTTAGCAAGATATTCAACCAGCCATCTTTAATCAGGGTTGATAACAATAGTGATATCAAGAGCCACGTAGATAATGAGGAAAAAGCAACTATCAGTAATCTTCTAAAGGTGCATGGAAGTGGCGATAATGCAACGCTGGCAATAGGCAGTATCGCAGAAATTACGATGAGCTTGAGAAGAGAACTTGCTTTTAGTACCGAAAGTTTGGGTAAATTCCTCATTACCAGTATTAATCATGATATTGATGGTACAGGTAAATATTACAATACTTTTGAAGGGCTGGTTTCTACAACAGAACGTATCCAGGTACAGAATTATACTAAACCGAACCCAGATATGCAGCTAGCAGATGTAGTAGACAATGCTGACCCCAAAGGACAAGGTCGCGTTAAGGTTAAATTTAAGTGGGAATGCCAAAGCAACGACGTAACAGAATGGCTAAGGGTAATAACACCAGATGCCGGAAGCAGTGAAACGGTAGCTAAAAACCGTGGATTTTCTTTTGTACCTGAAGCGGGTGACCAAGTGGTGATAGCCTTTGAAGAAGGGAATATAGCTCGTCCCATCGTATTGGGCAGTGTTTATCATGGCAAATCGGGAAGCGGCGGAGGAGATACCAATAAAACCAAATCATTAACTACCAGAAGCGGCAACACTATAATTTTGGACGATAGTAATGGCAGCATCAACGTTAAAGACCCCAGTGGTAACGTAATCACTATGCATGGTAATGGCCAGGTTACGTTAACGGCACCCCATTCTTTTACCATTAATACTAAAGATTTTATTGTAAATGCCAGCAACAGTATTGCAATTAATGCACAACCAGGTGAACAAGGAGGTGGTGAAGGTACCATAGCCATTAGCGCCAAAAAAACTATTGCTGCAACGGCAGATACAGAAGGCATTACTTTTAATGCTACGGAAATGGGAGTGGCGATTAAGGGTAAAACAGATGTAAGCCTGGAAAGTACCACGGCATCTGCATCAGTTAAGGGAACTACCGAAACCAAAATTGATGGAGCCGATGTTAAAATGAGCGGAACAGCTACAATAAGAATCAATTCTAATGATACCGATATAACTTAAGATTATGCCTCATGAATTAGAATATATTGTTGATAAAGCCGTTTGTCATTGCGATAAAGGTGCTGCCCCTAATTTTTTTCGAGGGCTGGCCAACCAGAATGTCAAGATAAATGGTTGTATGGCCTGCACAAAGGCTGATAAGATACCCATTGCCAATATACCATCTTTCGGAGTGTGTAGCGTTACCGGATCTGCTTGTGCACCAGCACCTGTAGATTGGACTGATACCTATAAGGTAAAAATAAAAGGAAAAGAAACATTGCTTTTCAAATCCAAACTACCCTGTACTGTAGGTGGTAAAATCGAATTCATGACTAGCGGGCAAGTTCCGGTGAGTGAGGAAGATTTGGCCAATATGACCGATGAACATAGTGAGGAAGAGGAAGATGAAGGCTGGGGCTGGTGGGATACTGCCGAGTTGATTCCCGTGGTGGGGAGTGTAATTGGGATTGTACGCTCGGCAGCAAAAGGCGATTGGTGGATGGCCGCTGCTAATGTTGGTTTTCTTGCTCTTGATATTGCTGGTGTAGTTAGTTTTGGTGCTACCACTGCAGCTTCCACCGCAGCAAAAGGCGGATTAAAAGCAGGTTTAAAGGTAGCTGGTAAAGCCGCACTCAAAAGTGCTGGAAAAGTACTTACCAAACAAGGTGCAAAGGCGCTTGCCAAAGGCTTAGCTAAACATGTAGATGATATTGCTATGGCTACTGGTAAAATATGCGTATTCGCGTGTTTTCCGGCAGGTACGCCTGTACATACAATTTCAGGACAAAAAAACATTGAGGAAATTGTAACCGGGGATGAAGTGTGGGCTTGGGATGAAGACAGCGGAACCGTTGCCCTGAAAAGGGTAACAGCCACCATGCAGCAGGAGGTTGATGCCACAGTAGCAATAACGCTGGAAGGAGAAACCATAGAAACCACTGCCGAACATCCTTTTTACACCCGCAAAGGCTGGAAAGAGGCTGCTGATTTAACCACTGACGATGAATTGAAAACAAAAAATGGTGAGTGGAAGTTTATTAAAGTGCATAAGTTTGCTTATCAGAAGCGTAAAGTTTTTAACTTTGAAGTAGAGGATTGGCATACTTATTTTGTAGGGATATGTGCCTGGTTGGTGCATAATGCAAGACCTTGTTTAAGTCAGATAAAACATCTTCCAGAATGGCTGGCAAGAATGTACAAAGGAAATTACTTCAATTTTATAAGAGAGGGCTTCTATAAAAGGGCTGGGGGTTTTAACGAGGTTGTTTTAGAAACTGGTAAAAGATTAGATAGCTATATTCCTGGTAAGGAAATTGTATCTAGAAAATTTTCGCAACTGGCAAACGTTACGGAGGAAACCGCAAAAAAATATATTGATGAGCTTGTAGAAAAATATGGGCCCGAGACTTTATTAAAAAAAACACCTAGAAATGCTGATGCTATAGCACAAGGTGGCGAAAAACTGTCAGGAGAAATGATATTGGAAGTACCAGTTCAAAAAGGAGGTATTCCTCAATCAGTATTGGATCACGCCAAAGATGCAGGTGTGAAAATTAGGGACATAGGGGGAAACTTATATAAATAATTTTAATGGAAGTGATATTTAGAACTTGGCTATATGGCTATAAGGAGTTGAACACAGAAAAAGGTGCAGTTGGTCGGTGGGATCTGTGGAATAAAACAAAGTACAAGCAAAAAGTAGAAAAAGGAGAATTAACCTCACGAGACGTTGCACAGCTAAATCATAAAGAAAAGCTGGGCTATGAGTTCTGTATCTTTAATGAGGATAATAAAGAATTTCCATTTTGCACTGCAAATTTAATTTTAAAAAGTAGTCATGCAGGAGTTGAGTTCATTGATTTTATTGGAAGAAAGTATCTGAACTATCTTTTTGGCGAGTCTTTACGTAATAAAGAAGAGTTATTTCTTCGAGAAATATGGTACTATCATTTTACCTCAGAGAGTGGGGAGAACGAAGATTACAGGATCCATTTTGTATTCGATGAAGAAGGTAATATCAATTACAGAAAGTATGATGATAAAAACCAAAAATTCGAGGATTATGAGAGTAATCGTAAATTTGATGTGAGTGGTTTATATGAGCCATATCCAAATTTCGAAGAGTATGAATCATTGATCCGTCTCGACCGGAATCTCCCATTAGATATTTTCCCTAAAGATGGCAATAACGACAATGATCCCGATGTACCTAAAAACCCCTGGTTGCCTGTAGATTGGAATAAGAATTGATTTTATACAGTCTTTATAGGTTGGCAAGCATTAGGTTAAATGGATAATATCACGTTTGATCATAGATTTTATAATGATGTCCGTTATTTAATAATGGATGAAGAAAAAAGCTTAAGTAACATCAAAACAAGGGTTGAGGATGATGTCTCTAAAGCAATTTGGAAAGAATATGTCAAAACAACCAAGGATTGGGCAAAATATGCACATGAGCATAACTTTTGGTATCCTACAACAGTATATAAAAACAATGAGCCATTTGCCTATATTGTTAATACTGAAAAAACTGTTCATATTAAATTTCTCAATGAAAAACTGTTTTGGACTGGGGGCATGGTTTTTAAAAAAGAAAACAGCGATAAAATGTTTTTAAGTGAGGTATGGATTAGACGTTATGCCGGTAAAAATGATGAGATGTTAAAAGATCTTTTACAAGACCAACATTTAGTTTTCACTCCTAAAGGGAATCTAACGCTAACAACAGAAACTATTATTCGTGAACCATTTGTCAAGATTGAACGGGAAGAAAAGGAAGCTGCATATCCTGTTAATGTTTCTCAGAATTGGAAAAAATATACCAAAATACGGCGAATATGACGAATTTTTGGATTATGAATCGATTATCAAACCTGGCGATCTTTTAAAAGGAATAGACACGAGTATAGAACCTCCAACGGATGATCAGGCTGGTCAAAGTAATGGAAAAAATGATCACCCATGGTTACCAAAGGATTGGAACAAGAACTAAAGTAAAAGCGGCTGAACAGGTCGCTTTTTTTGTTTAAAATTAATGAAATTATTGTAATTGCAGTTTTGCCTTCGCCAGTATAAAACCGCTATATTTTTGAGGTAGGGATTGGCAATTTTGGAGAAACCGCGATTTTAGGCGCACTTGATGGTGTATTAACTGGCCTGGGGGGTGCAATAGTATTGGATTCTGCCGCGTTAGCGTTACACAAACCAAAATAAGTTTTCTAAATAAAGAATATAGCTGGGAGGGGTTAGAGATTGTTTGATTTTATAATGGAGATGATGGAATAACCAAAAAAAAGGCTCCCTGATATAACCAGGAAGCCTAAGTTTCATTTGCATGTTTGTGTATGTTATTTGATTGCGGCTAGTTCTTGTCCAACGGCAGTAGTTTCTATCGTACTGATATTGGTTTTTAGAGCCGCAAACTTTTCAATAGTTAACTTTTGTGATTTACCCATAATCAAAGTATGGATATCAGTAGAGCCGCTTAATTTTAAATCAGCATGGTCTGAAATCACCGTATATAACCCCTCCGAAGTGGTATTGATGTCAGCATGGGCATTTCCTTTTAAAAAGATTTGAAAATATTTCGTGTTCAGTTTTCCTTCAGTTCTGACAACCGCATTTTCTGAAGCTTCAATTCTGTAAAAATCAGTTACATAAACGGTTAATTTTGCTTTTTCGGTACCGGTTGAAGTGATTTTCAAATCATAACCGTTTTGCATAACTTTCGCTGTTCCCGCATTGTCATCATCATAAGCAATACCAGAGGTCCCCCGCTGAATAATGGTTAATTCCACATTTCCTTTTACAGAGATTCTCTTAAAATCCGATATTTTTATAATGGCATCCGGTTCTTTTTCTTTTGCCGAAACGTTTGTAGTCAATACAGCTGATGATAAAACAATGGCTGTTAAAGAAGTGGTGAGTAGAGTTTTGATGGCGGTTTTCATAATATCTTATTTTAGAATTAAGTTTTAATTAATTGTCTTTTAGTTGTTTATGTTTGTTTTTTTTGTTGTTTGATAATAAGACGCCATTAAATCAAAAACGTTGCAGGCCTTGCTGCATTTTTATACCATCCTTAATTAATATCCGACGAACAGACATTATTTGAAGACGAATGCCTGGAACTTTTACCAATCATTTGTAAAATATTTTAAGATCTACTGGTGGATTGTGCTTTTTTTTTATCTTTAATGAGAATTTAGGCTTGCTTAATTATGAAGAAAAAGGTTGTGCTTGTTCAGGATAATAAAGATATCCTTGATATTATGGACGAGGTGTTGAAAGAGGAGGGATTTGATGTTACCCCATCACTATCAACCGAGCCTCTAGAAAGAATAGAAGAAATTGAGCCGGATGTGGTGATTGTGGATGATCACATCAAGGGTAAAAAGAAAGGGTCGCAGGTAATTAAAGAGCTTAAATCTGATCCTGAAACCGAAGATGTATCGGCAGTATTAACTTCAACATCCAATAACCTACCCCAACAGGCAGAAGATTGCAAAGCCGACGATTATATTGAAAAGCCATTTGATATCGATCACATGGTGGATGTAGTAAAGAAAAATGCTTAAGCATTATAATTCAACAGTCGGATAGCTCCCTGAAGTGATTACCAATAACCAGCAGTCTCACTATCACTGACAGGCTCCAATAGAAACATCGTCATCTCTAAAAAACCTACACGAAATGCCAGCCTGTGCGTAGAAGCGGAGAGAGATTTACCGCAGATTATGGAAACAGGTTTACATGATTGTACTAAGCAAAATCATTTATTTTGCCCTGTACAAATATGTGATCCTTTGGAATGATGTTATTTTAACCAAAGGGAACTTATATCCTTCTTTAAACATGAGGCTTAAAGGTGTCTGTTTTAACAGTAGCTTTTAACTCGTGCAAAATCTGATATAATCCAAAATTAGTTCGGTTAACATAAATAAAATGTTTTACTCCACGGGCCTGTTTAAATTCCGGCATTCTGGAAATTTTCTCTCCGTATGTATAAAGCTGCTCAAAAAAATCAGGCTTGCTAAAGTCAAATGATTTGCTGGTATAAGGTTTGGCAAAAAGACTAATCATTTCCCGGTATGATTTGTAGTAAAACTCCACCTGCTCAGCTGAATCGTCTTCGTGTATCATGTCCAGTTTTCTAAAAGCTTCAACGGTTTTATTTTTATCATTGATCACGTCAGTAGAAATTAAGGAAAAGAAGGGGGAATAAAAATCATCCGGCATCTCTTTAATGCAGCCAAAATCAATTACACCAAGATTTTCATCAGGAGTGATCATGAAATTCCCAGGGTGAGGATCAGCGTGAACAGCTCTGAGTTCATGTTGTTGAAAGTTATAAAAATCCCATAAAGCCTGGCCGATTTTATTACGAAGTTCAGTAGAAGGATTGGTCTGTAAAAATTCTTTTAAGTGCAGGCCATCAATCCAATCCATGGTAATGATACGCTTTCCGGATAATTCCGGATAATATCTTGGAAAAACTACGTGATCGAGGTTTTTACACGCGTTAGAAAACTGAATGGAACGTCTCACTTCCAGTTCGTAATCGGTTTCTTCAAGCAAGCGTTCTTCAACTTCTTTGATGTAGATATTCAATTCCCTTTCCGACATGCCCAATAAACGGAATGCAAAAGGTTTTACCAGTTTCAAATCAGACGAAATGCTATCGCCCACACCAGGATATTGAATTTTGATGGCTAATTTTTTACCGTTAAGCGTGGCCTGGTGCACTTGCCCGATAGAAGCCGCGTTGCTTGAATTTAAACTAAAACTATCAAAGATGTTTTCAGGAGTTTTGCCAAAGTTTTTGGTGAAAGTGCGTACAATTAACGGACCTGAAAGCGGAGGGGCATTGTATTGCGATTGACTAAACTTATCTACATATGATTTCGGCAGGATATTTTTGTCCATGCTCAGCATCTGTGCAATTTTTAAGGCACTTCCTTTTAGTTCGCTCAACGATTGATAAATATCGGTAGCATTATCTTCATTGAGCTGTTCACGGTCAAGGTTAGGATTAAACAGTTTTTTTGAATAATGTTTAATGTAATTGCCCCCGATCTGAATGCCGGTTTTAACAAATTTTGCCGAACGTTCTACTTTAGTGGTTGGAATAGTTTTTTGTGTCTTCATCTGGTGTTTAAAACCTCATTTTTTCTGCAAACTTCCCATTTCTAGATAAAAACTTTCCGTATTCCAGTAAATTATCGATTGGAGAGTGCTGGAAAAGATCGAAAGTAACATTAATGCCTTTTTCTATAGCTTCGTCGCTTTTTTCAAAACCCTCACTGTCATCGTCGATCCAGAAATTAAGAATAAAGGCAAACTGAATCCATAAAGCATCTTTATATCTTTTGCTTAAAAAACGACGTTCAGCAAGTTCGCCGCTCTCTAACCCTTCTTCAATAATTTCTTGTGCAAAGTTTTCAAAAATGGGTTTAACACCTGCAAGTACTTCCGGAGTAGAAAACTTACCACGATGATGTTTCAAACTATAAATGACAAAACTTCGCTCATTCTTCAGATTTTCCAGATAACTGTAAAAGAAAGAGAGCATTTTTTCCCTCGCCGTATACTGGAGCCAAATTTCCTGTGCTTTTATTTTATTAATGGTTTCGAAAGTGAGTTCAAACCAGATTGTTTTTTCAATGCTTTCGAAAGAAGAGAAAAACTGATAAAAATCGGCCTCAGTAATCTTAAGCTTTTTTGCAAAAACATAAACCGATTTTGGCTTTTCGTTATTCGTTAAAACATAATCTAAATACCCTTTTCTAATTTGTTGAGCAGTTGCCATATAGCTGTTTTTTACAAGTATAACGCTTAATCAAATTCCTTGTTTTTGTTAAAGGCTTTTTATTGATCATGAAATTGTAATAATAGCTTTCAAAATAATTGAAAGTTGGTTTTTAAGCTAATTATTTTGGTTTTTTCAAACTGTATTTATGATAATTTGTTATGATTAAACTAAATAATTTAGTATTTTTGTTTTTTGAACTAAGGCACAGTGATATGATTAATGTGAATGATTTTTTATATGGTAAGATGGAATTGCCCATGGTATTTTCCGATCTGTTGAATACTGATGCTTTAAAAAGGTTGGGTGGGATTCACCAAAGTGGTGCTATATTTTTGGTCAATCCGGATATCTGTCATTCGCGGCTGGAGCATGCTATTGGGGTGACCATGTTAATCAGGACATTGGGTGGTTCCGAACTGGAGCAAATTGCAGGCCTGCTACATGATATTTCGCATACCGCTTTTTCGCATGTGGGCGATTATGTTTTCGGAAATACGGATGAAGATTATCATGAAAAGGTTTTTGCTGAAGTTTTATGCAAATCAGAAGTGCCAGGTATACTGTTGAAATATGGATATAATGTTAGCCAGATTTTGCATGGTACTTTTGATATTTTAGAACAGCCCTTACCGGCGCTCTGTGCCGATCGTTTAGATTATACTTTACGTGATGGCGTTCATGGTGGGGTGATTTCCCGTCAGCGCGCCCGCGAATTTTTAACTGCTGTTGTTCTGAAAGATGGAAAAATAGCGGTTAACGCAGGAACCGAAGTAGCCTGGATTAATGAAGCTTTCGAGAAGCTGAATAATGATGTGTTTAAATTGCCTCTACATTTATATGCCAATGGTAAAATGGCTGAACTGATTAAGCGCTTTCTGGATAAAGGCTTATTGGTGGAAAGCGACCTGTTTAAAACAGATACCATGCTGTTGAACAAAATCAGAACTTCCTATGAAGGATATGAAGCGATAAAGTCGATTAAACAATTAAAAGGTTTAGCCGAATTTATGCGTAATGGTGCGGGGCCAAAAATTAAAAAAACGAACATTAAATGCCTTTCTGGTTTAATAGGCCTTACATGGATTGTCTAAAAAGAACAATTATCGGTTTATGGGCTTAAAGATAGATCGTGTAATGTATTTGCCCTCATCCTTTACCCTATATTTTAAAAAATCCTCATGCTTTTACTTTAATTTATACAAGTTTCAGATTCTTCAACTCATTCTATCAGGGGTGTAAATAAGTAGAGTTTTCAAATTACCTCTCTGAAAGGGTCTTTAAATGTTTCTAAAGACTGCGTTTTTCGTATTCCGTCAATACTGAACTTCCCATAAACCTGTAATCGGAGGATCCGATTCAAACGAATTCACGTATATTGTTAAAAAATATAATGATATGTCTGCAATAGAAATTATTTTAATCGGAGTTGTTATTCTGCTCATTTTTGGGGGTAAGAAACTTCCTGAGCTGATGAAGGGGATCGGTAAGAGTGTAAAAGAATTTAAGGATGCCAAAAATGAGCCCCCGGTTAAATAATCTTTGTAATTGAAACATTCCTTTACGGGTGCTGTTTAAACTAAACTAAATAGCTAAAAATGGAAAATCAAAAACAAGATCTGCCAAAATCTAATTTCACCGAAGAAAATGCAAGAAATCCTGAAAAGGGGCTTGACAATTGGAATGAACGTTTAGACGAAAACCTGGAGCCTGAAGCACATAATGATATCGACGCAGATGAAAAAGCTAAAGATTTCTCTGAGAAATATGGTAGCGGCGATCAGTCCGATCTAACTAATGATTGACAATTGACGATGTAGTCTTCTTTTTATTACTCATATATCAACCAGGTTTGCTTCTTTTAATACGAAATTCATTCGTATCTCAAATATCTTTACACTAATCTCTTCGTTTTATTACACGAAATAGAATTTTATTTCCAAAAAATTTTATAATTGTTTTCATGTAATTTGATTAATAGTATATTGCATACCTAATCAAGCAAACATGTACAACGTTTTTAAACTGGACTGATAAGTGATGAATAAGCATTGGTTATTGGTTTTGTTTTTCTTGCTTTCTGCCAGCCTTTTTTCTTTTGCGCAAAATACATCGAATAAGGGAAAAGATTTTTATATTCCTTATGCAGGGCATGTTGATGGTAATAACTCCAGATTAACCTTGTTTTTATCAGCGGATCAGGCAACTGATTATAAAGTTTACATCGGAGGGGTTCTGGTATCTTCGGCGGGAGCCACTATTCCTGCAAATTCCTGTCTTCCATTTGTAATTGATCCCAACGCGTATAATGTGTTGATGAGCAGCTCTAATGTAGTTGAACGTAACAAGGCTATTACCGTGGTGACAACTAAAGCAATATCGCTGTACAGTATCATTTCTAATAACGCCCGTACCGGTGGAACATTGGTATTGCCAACAAACACACTTGGGCAGGAATATTATGCCTTTAGCTATGAAAATCATGGTAATCAACAAGGGTTTTCACAATTTACCATTGTGGCAACAGCTGATAATACCGATATAGAAATTACACCTAAACAAAATGAAAGAAATGGCGGAAGAACGGCTAATACGACTTTTACCATCAAATTAAATAAAGGTGACATCTATCAATATCAATCAATTGGTGATTTAACAGGAAGCCACATTAAAGCCTTAAATTGTAATCCAATAGCCGTATTTTCGGGTAATACCTGGGCAGCTTTTTGTAATGAGGGCAATAGCCGTGTTCCAAGCGGAGGTGACAACCTTTATCAGCAGGTTTTTTCGGTTGCGGCCTGGGGAAAGAACTTTGTGACCGCACCATTTTATAATACCCTAAATGGTAATACCGATATTATGAGGGTAATTGTTGCTGAGGATAATACCATATTAACTGTGAATGGAAGTACGACCAATGCCAACGGCACCCCACTTTCCAATCCTTACAGTAAGGGTGCGGTGGTTACATTTTTTTCCACTTCGGCAAATGTAATATCTGGTTCGAAGCCTATTTCTGTTGCGCAATATCAGACCTCGCAAACCTGCAATCCAAACAATGCGCAAGATACAAGACAGGGGGGACCGTTTTTGGGAGACCCTGAAATAACCGTACTTAATCCTGTGGAGCAAACGTTAAATAACATTACCGTTTTTTCAGATCTTAAATCGGTAAGAGTGCCTACCCAGATTTCTAAATATTATTTAAATGTCATTATTAAAACCGCAGATATACCATCGTTCAGACTTGATGGTAATCCGGTGAATAATTTTGTGGCTATTGATAATGTATTTAGCTATGCAGTGATTGATGTAACCAACACGCAGCCCCAACACAGATTATCTGCTGCGGGAGGATTCTCTGCAATTTCATATGGTTATGGTGCTGTAGAATCATATGCGTATCTCGCAGGCGCAAACATTCAAAATTTTACCTTTCAGCCTACCAGTACGGTTACCGGACAATCTATAACCAGTGGATGTTTAGGAGAACCCATAAGTTTAACAATAAATTTGCCCTATCAAGCCACTAAACTGGATTGGGAAATTCAGGGTGCACCAAGTTTTACGGATGGAAATCCTGCACCTGTTAATACTTTTACGAGACCAAATGATATTAATACCTATTACACTTACAAATATCCTGACCAGCTAAACTATCCAAATCCGGGCGATTATCAGTTTAAGGTAATTGCAACCAAGCCCAGCGCTGATAATTGTGGCAACATTGAAGAATTGATTATTGATTTTTCTGTTGATAATCAGCCTACTGCCGCATTTGAATTCCCGGCTACCGGTTGTCAGTCTGTTGGAATTCCATTTACCGACAAGAGTCAATCCAATTCGAACTCAAGGAGCATTACACAGTGGTTATGGGATTTTGGTGATGGAAAAACCTCCACTGAACAGAATCCTGTTCACGTTTATGACCGACCAGGGACTTTCAACGTGGTTTTAATGGCCACGACCGATTCGAAGTGTTCCCAAACATCTGCTGCATTTCCGATTTTAATCAATCCCAAACCTCTATCTGATTTTGATGTAAAAAGTTTATGTGTAGGCAAACCGATTATTTTAACCGAAAAATCTACGATCGAAAATCCGGGAAGCATTGTAAAGTGGACCTGGGACTTTGGCGATGGAAGCACACCTTCAACTGAACAGCATCCCATCCATCAGTATAATGCAACTGGTTCTTACATGATCACCCTTATTACCGAAAGTGATAAAGGATGTGTGAGTGAAACGAAGAGCAAAAATGTAACAGTGATTATCCCGCAATCTGCTGATTTTGAACTGCCCGATTTCTGTTTGGATGATGGGATAGCGAGATTTAAAAATACATCTAAAAATGCTGATGGAAGTCAAACTGATTTAACAGCGCAATGGACTTATACCTATAATGGCAGTATCGTAGCAACATCGGCCGATTTCGATGGTTCTTTTTCGCCAACTGCAACTGGTGATTATACCGTGGCTTTAATCGTTAAAAATGGAGATGGCTGTGAAATGTCAAAAACGCTTACATTTACGGTTAACGGGGCGGTTAAATCTGCTGATTTTGATATCATAAAAAATAATGTTTGTGTGAGCGATAAGATTGTAATCAAAAATACATCCACTACATTTGCCGGCAGGATTACGAAAATTGAAATTTACAGAGACTATCCAAATGAAACCAGTATTTATAAAACCATTTCTTATCCTGATGATAGCGACATAGAAATTGAATACAATACTTTTGGTGGTGCTGCAGATCGTACCTTTAATGTCAGGCTGGTCGCTTATTCAGGTGAAAGTTGTTTTAAATCAGTAGATAAACAGGTTACCTTAAAATCCGTTCCACAATTGCTGTTTGATGATATGCCAGCTGTTTGTGAAGGTGATGGAACAGTAATTATTACGCAAGCCAAACAGAAAAATGAAGAAGAAGTGGCCGGTGGTAGCGGCGAATATACCGGAGATGGTATAAAGGCAGATGGCACTTTTAATCCGAAGATTGCAGGTGTTGGATCACATATCATCACTTACACTTTTAAAGGTAATAACGATTGTTTTTCTTCGATAAGTAAAACTATCGAGGTGTATGCCTCTCCTGTGGCTAACGCGGGTACCTTGATTTACGTGTTGGCGGGCGGACAGATTGAAATTCCGGCAACTGCTGAAGGAATAAATCTGAAATATAATTGGTCGCCTGCAACAGGTTTAAACAGAACGGATGTATTAAATCCGATTGCATCTCCGGACGACGACACAGAATATACCTTAACGGCAACTACACAGCCCGATGGTTGTTCAACTTCGTCAAAAGTATTGGTTAAAGTTTTACAGGCATTACAACCACCTAATACCTTTACGCCAAACGGCGATAATGTGAATGATACCTGGATTATTAAGTATTTAGAATCCTATCCAAATGCTACTGTAGATATATTCAACAGAAATGGCCTTAAGGTATTCTCCAGTAAAGGTTACAAAGTCCCGTTTGATGGTACCTACCAGAACGAACCACTACCCGTTGGCGTTTATTATTACATTATTAATCCACAAAATGGCCGTAAAACCATAACAGGACCGCTCACTATAATCAGATAAATTGAAGAAGCTACTTACCATACTTACATTTTTTACATCTTTAAATGTTTTTGCACAACAAAAGCCGCAGTATACGCAATACATTTTTAATCAGTATCTGTTAAACCCGGCATTGTCAGGAATTGAAAATTACCTTGATTTTAAAGCTGGTTACCGTAAACAATGGTCGGGTATTACCGATGCACCGCAAACCTCATTTGTCTCTGCACATTGGGCGCTGGGCGATAATCAGTTATGGAGCAATGCGCTTACTGCTTTTCCGGAGCAAACGGGGAATCCGATGGATAGGAACTACACGCAAAATTATATGTCGTCTCCATCCCATCATGGCATGGGGGTAACCGCTGTTTTAGATAAAACTGGTCCGATAAAAAGGTTGGATGCCAATGTTACCTATGCTTATCATTTACAGTTAAGTAATAATTTTAATCTTTCGGCAGGTGTGGCTGCAGGTATTTCAAGTATTGCATTAGATGTAAATGCACTTACATTCGATATGCCGGTAGATCCGGTTATGAACAGGGCTTTGATTAACCAGGTAAAACCTGATTTAAGTATAGGTTTATGGTTATATGGTGCCAGAATGTTTGCAGGTGTTTCGGTACAGCAAATTTTACCTCAGAAGTTAAGTTTTACGGGTGATAACAGTTATAACATGGGTAAAGAAGTGCCACATTATTTTGCGACCGCAGGGTATAAATTTTTTGTCGATGATGAAATTTCTGCTATCCCATCGGTTATGGTTAAATATGTATCACCCGTACCTGTTTCTGTAGATGTAAACCTGAAACTGGCTTTTAAAGATAAAGTCTGGTTGGGTGGCAGCTACCGTAAAGACGATTCTTTTGCTGCCATGGCAGGTTTCAATATTGGAAAGATGGTTAACCTGACCTATTCTTATGATTTCACCACTTCGCAATTAAATAAGGTTAGCAATGGAAGTCATGAAATCGTATTGGGTTTATTGCTGAACAACATCTACAAAGTGCCTTCTTATATTAAGATGTGGTAATAGTGATCCTATCGGTAATACAAATGTTCCGGGCAGTTTTCATTTTCGGGGATGCAGGAAGCCCCTTTATCTTAAACCTGACAGCAGCGGCAGCTCCCGATTTTTCATCGGGACTATAGCGAATGGCAGGACAGCAGACGGCCAAGCAAACAGGACCGTTCATTTCCAAATCAATAATAACAAGCGGATTTTTTGCAGCGCCGTCTGGTCGGCCAGAAGAAACTTAGCCGGTAATTTTCTGCTACCTGAAAACTGCCAACTGTCAACTGAAAATTGAACTAAAGTTCTTTCCTCAGCCTGGCTACCGGAATATTCATCTGTTCCCGGTATTTGGCAACTGTTCTTCTGGCAATGTTATAACCTCTATCTTTTAAAATTTCGGTTAGTTTCTCATCGGCCAGAGGTTTGCGTTTATCTTCATTACCAATACAGTCTTCCAATATCTTTTTCACCTCTTTATTCGAAACTTCTTCACCGTTTTCCGTCTGTATAGCTTCAGAAAAGAAAGATTTTAACAGAAAAGTACCAAATTCGGTTTGCACGTACTTAGAGTTTGCCACCCTTGATACGGTTGAGATATCCATATCGATTTTATCGGCAATATCTTTTAAGATCATTGGGCGCATTTTACGCTCATCTGCAGTTAAAAAATATTCATATTGATAGTGCATAATGGCATTCATCGTTTTTAACAAAGTTTGTTGTCTTTGTTTAATCGCATCTATAAACCACCTTGCAGAATCTAATTTTTGTTTCACAAACTGAACGGCCTCTTTCAGCTTTTTGTCTTTAGACGCCGCCTTGTCGTAATGCTCAAACATCTCCTGATAAGATCTGCTTACTTTTAATTCCGGGGCATTTTTCGAATTTAAAGTCAAAATTAATACGCCATCATTATTGCTGATATGAAAGTCAGGAATAATCTGCATCTGTTTGGTGGTTACCTGATTGGCATCACCAGGTTTAGGGTTTAAACGTAAAATTTCATTTACAACCTCTTTAAGCTCTTCGCTATCTAAACCTAAACTCTTTTCCAGTTTATCGTAATGCTTACGCGTAAACTCATCCAGATAGTTTTCTACAACATTCATTGCTTTAACTATGATCGGATTGTTGGTATCTTTTCTTTTCAACTGGATCAATAAACATTCTTTCAGGTCTCTGGCCCCAATACCCGGGGGATCAAAACCCTGGATCAGTTTTAACATTTCCAGTACATCCTCTTCCTCTACCATCACATTCTGGGAAAAAGCAAGATCATCAATCATAGATCCCAACGGTCGGCGCAGATAACCATCATCATCCAAACTGCCAATGATCTGTTTACCGATAATAAAATCCTGATCAGATAGCGGTATGAGGTCTAATTGCTCTTGTAAACTTTCAAAAAAGGTGCTTTCAATGGCAATTGGTGTTTCTTTTTTCTCCTCATCTTCTTCGCCGTTATTATAATTGGTACTGTAATCATTGGCCGAATCGTCCTGCAGATAATCATCCACGTTAAATTCGTCCATACTGGTGTCTTCTGATGATTGTTCGTAATCCTCCGGACCATCATTTAAATCATCATATTCGCTCTTAGGCTCATCCTGAGTCATTAAACTTGGATCTTCAAGTGCCGGATTGTCCTCCAATTCTTCTTTTACACGCGTATCTAAAGCAACGGTTGGCACCTGCAACAGTTTGATGAACTGTATTTGTTGCGGCGATAACTTTTGTAATAATTTTTGTTGTAGATGTTGTTTTAGCATAGTAAATAAAAAAGAATAGGGCAAAAATAAACAATAGAATTCAGATATTATGCTGATTTGACCTAAATGCCTATTGATAGGTTCGGTTTTTAAAATTATTTGCTAAACGTTTGTATTGAGTTTAATGTTTGCTACTTTAGTAAATAAATAAAAATGAACTAATCAGAAGGTATGGGATTTGTAAAAGAATTTAAAGAATTTGCCATTAAGGGCAACGCTTTCGATTTAGCAGTCGGAGTAATCATCGGCGGTGCTTTCGGTAAGATTGTAACCAGTATCATTGAAGATTTGATTATGCCTGTTGTAGCGGCTATGGTAGGTAAGCCAGATTTCAGCAGCATTTATTTTGCAATGGGTAAAGGATCGGAGCTAATCCCCAAGGGCGCATCATTGGCCGATGCTAAAAAAGCTGCTCCAGATGCGGCTATATTTGCATATGGCAATTTTATTACCGTTGCGATAAACTTCTTTTTACTGGCCTTAATTGTTTTTATTATGGTTAAAACCATTAACCGGATGAAAAAGAAAGAAGAGGCTGTAGCAGTTGCTACCCCACCTGTACCTACAAAAGAAGAGGTGCTTTTAACCGAAATTAGAGATTTGCTAAAAGCAAAAGCATAAAAAAAGCGCCGCAGACCGATCCCGCTGTGGAGCTTTGTCTTTTTAATAACTTCTTTTAACCCCAGGATCGGTAATGATGATGTAATCGCCAAGATGGCTAAATTTTGCCCATTTGGGATCGGTAAAACTTTCATCAGAAAACGACGAGATATTCAGGATTTTTAATCTCGGATCGAGTTGTTTGAGTTTGGCTAATGTTCCAAGCTTTTCATCGCTATGGAACCGGCCGTTGAGCTGTAAAATCTTAATGCCTTTGTTTGCTTTGATACATTTATGGATAGACCAGGCCATGGTCGCATCCCATAAATTTTGGGTCTGGTAAATTTTCATCGTACCCATGTTATGCCCACCTAAGGTCTCCGTAAATTTCTCATAATACCTGCCCTGAGCCGTATCAATAGGTAAAGGAGGCAAAAAAGTGAATGATGCTTTAGGAAACTTTTCCAGTACCTTCAGCCCACTAAATGTAACAGCATTGCTGTATCTTGTTGCTGCATTTGCAGCGATAACTTTTATTCTGTTCTCTTTAGCATATTCGATTAAAGGTCGGTAATCTTTATAATTTCCCCAGGCTCTGCTTTCTTTGACAAAATTTTTTTCTGAGATTAATCCTGCCAGGTATTCATCTACCTCAGTTTGTACGTCGGTGTGGAACATTTCCAGAGATAATGCCATTTTTAGCGGATATTTGGAATGGAGTTTTTGGAGAAGTTCCATTTCAAGGTAATGTCCTACAGAATCATTATGGTCTTCGCCAAAAAATAAAACATCTGCATGCTCCATATCAGCAACAATATCATCCAGTGAAATGGATGTTTGTTTTTTAACATCATAAATTTTGTAATGACTGCTTATTTCCTGCGCATGCAAGCCAGTACAAACGGCAAAAACAAGTATAAATAGCATAAATTTCATACCTTCAAAATAACAAAATAATTTTCACCGATAAAATAAGGCCGCCTACCGCTTTTTACCAGGTTCTTACATGTGGCATATAGGATGATCTGGTGCTGATCAATACTTTTGAAGAATAAATACGAGCACAAATGGAAAACTTGAATCATAACCATAACAATCAGCTTAAAAACTCAGGGAGAGTTTGGAGCGGCTTTATCATTATTATCATTGGACTGGCATTTCTGTTAAACAATATGGGGTTAAATATTCCACGATGGATCTTCAGTTGGTCTAATTTTTTAATTTTATTGGGCGTGTTTCTCGGCGTTCGCCGTAACTTTAAGGGGATAGGCTGGCTGGTCTTAATTCTGATCGGTGCTTACAATACCTTAATTCGCATTCCGGGTCTGGCTTTCGACCTGTCTAAATACGCTTTGGGCCTTGGTTTAGTGATCGTGGGTGGTTTTTTGATCTTCAGACCAAAGAATAGCTGTGCTGCTAAAAGAAAAGATAAAAAGAAGGCTGATTTTGATTTTGAAGGTGCTACAGATAAGGAAACTGTGAATAATAACGATGTGATTGATGTAATGGCGGTTTTTGGCGGTAGTCATCAAACGGTATATACTAAAAACTTTCAGGGCGGTGATATTACGGCTGTTTTTGGCGGTGCTGATATTGTAATGACCCAGGCTGATTTTCAGGAAACCGTATCGCTTGATGTAACAGCAGTTTTTGGTGGAATTAAATTGATTGTACCGCAAAATTGGGCAATAAAATCAAATGTAACGGCATTATTTGGTAGCGTTGAAGATAAAAGATCGCATGTGATGCCGGTGGCAGAGTTGAAAAAAACATTAATTTTAGATGGTACAGCTTTATTTGGCGGGATCGAAATTAAAAGTTTCTAAACATTTGTGATACATGGCCTATGAAATGGTTTGCAGTCAACGGTATCTATCAGGTAATTTGTAGGGAAGGAAAACATGCACACCGGTTTAACGAACAAATGCGTTTAATCCAGGCAGATGGGATTGCGCAGGCCTTAGGTAAGGCCAAAATAAATGCTGCATATTTTAACCCAACTTTAGATAATGGTAACGGAGAAAAATAGTATGGAAATTTTTAGGTGTAGGCGGAATATCTATGGTGGAAGAACCAACCAATTGGTGTAGAAGTAAGTTCGAGGATTGTTGAACCTAAATCAGTTAAACAATATCTTAAAAAACTGGCACACCGCAATAAATCATTAACTAACCAAAATCATTTTGACAACTAGACCTTTATCCGTTCCGCAGATACAGAAAATATCGCTCACCATTGCAATCGTGTGGACGGTAATATGTGCCGCCGGATTACATTATGTAGTTAATTTTTCCTGGTGGATAGCCATATCCGATAGCTTAACCAGTAATTTTTTGTTAGCGTTGGCCTGTATAGGGCTAAGTAATATGTTGGGTTATTATCAGCCAAAAAATGAACGGATTTTCTATGTACTGATTCTAACCCTGGCCCTTACAGTTGTAATTATCTATGCTGCCAAATATTGCATGTTTTATATTTTTGCCGATTACAAAGAATATAAAGATTTTTATAATTTTTCTTTTGCCTTTAGGGGCTTAATTTCCTTTATGTGTTTGGCCTGGTGCGCATTAGCTAATATACTCTGGTATCGATTAGAAGAACAGTCAGAAACCCACGAAAGACTATCGGCAGCAAAGAGTTTGGCTAAAGAGGCAGAGTTAAATAAGTTAAGGCACCAGCTACAGCCACATTTTCTTTTTAATAGTCTAAATTCAGTATTTGCACTTACTATGGTTAATCCAAAAGAAGCAGGGGTGATGATTACAAAATTAGCTTCTTTTCTTCGTGGTACCCTAAAACGTGATGATGAATTATGGGTTTCTGTTGAGGAAGAAATGGAATATATTCAATTATACCTTGATATTGAAAAAGTAAGATTCAGCCATAGGTTGAATATTGAAGTGAATGTTGCCGAAGATACCTTAAATCTTTGTTTGCCAGGTACATTATTGCAGCCTATTGTAGAAAACGCCATTAAATTTGGTCTTTACAATACTTCCGCAGGCATTACGATCAAAATTGATGTTACCGTTGAATATAATATTTTACAATTGCGCGTACAAAATCCTTTCGATCCTGAAATGAAAGCAGCTGGGGGAACAGGATTTGGCTTAAGTGCCATTAAACGCAGGTTATACCTTTTATTTGCAAATACCCACCTGTTACAAACCGACATTGAGGCAAATAATTTATATATTACCACCCTAAAAATTCCACAAAAAAATGATCCGGACAATACTAATTGATGATGAGCCTTTAGCGAGAGATATTGTAAAGTATTACCTTTCAGATCATACAGAAATAGAGATTGTAGCCGAGTGTGGCGACGGATTTGAAGGTTTGAAGGCCATTACTTTGCATAAGCCTGATTTAATTTTTCTAGACATACAGATGCCCAAAATCAGCGGTTTCGAAATGCTCGAGCTGGTAGAAGATAAACCTGCAGTAATTTTTACCACCGCTTTTGATGAGTACGCCATTAAAGCGTTTGAGGTTAACGCCGTAGATTACCTGCTTAAGCCGATTGATAAATCGCGCTTTGATACCGCCATCAAAAAAATACCAGGCAAATTAAACCAGACCGAAAATACAGAAGCTGTTTTGGATGCTGCAGCATTAAGCCCGGCACAAAACAATAGGGTAGTGGTTAAAAAGGATGGTGTGATTAAGATAATTCCTGTAGCAGATATCAACTATTTAGAGGCTGATGATGATTATGTAAAATTAAGTACAGTTGATGGCATTTTTTATAAAAACAAAACCATGGCATATTTTGAACAAACCCTGGATGTTAGCCAGTTCATACGGATACATCGATCATATATCATTAACCTGGCGCAGGTAACTAAAATAGAGCTGAAAGAGAAGGATAGTTATGTGGTGTTGCTGAAGTCTGATATCTGGCTTCCGGTAAGCAAAACAGGATATGTAAAACTGAAGGCAGCATTAGGAATTTAGTCTGATTTTTTGGAAAGCAATCAACTGCTCAAGTTATTGTATTCATGCTTTCCGTTACCATCTTTTTACCCGTTGGACTAAACTTAGAGTGACAAAAAGGATTTTCACTACAAACAGGTTTATTTTAAGAAGAACGCTGCCATGATTATTATCGGCCTGTTCCTTTCAGCGCCCGGTACTAATAACAATGAATATGGTTACAAACTCTTTATTTCGTCCAATCGAGATGAATCATGGGGCAAAATAGCTAATGTGTATATATTTTCGTTCCGTAGGAACGTTTGATGAAATACAGTACGGTTCAGGCAATGACTAAATAATAACCTTAGTCCTGTTTTTCAAAAGATTTTTTAGATTTGCATCTAAATAGAAAAATAATAATTAATCACGCTTGCATTTGTAGAGAAATCGCTTTATATTTGCACCTCTTAATTTTACAATAGATAATATACAGTCATGAAAAGAACATACCAACCTTCGCAAAGAAAGAGAAGAAACAAACACGGCTTCCGCGAAAGAATGGCAACAGCTAACGGCAGACGAGTATTAGCATCACGTCGTGCTAAAGGAAGAAAAAGATTAACAGTTTCTGACGAACGCAAGCATAAAGCATAATTTTTGATTGCTTTTCCGTTAAGTCGGGATTGGCAGATCAAAATCTGCAGTTATCAATCAAAAATATATGTACACATTCAGGAAAGAAGAACGGTTATGCAGCAGGAAATATTTAGACCTGTTGTTTAAAAACGGTTCTTCTTTTTTATTATACCCTTTTCGGGTTTCTTATCTTTTTGTGGAGGCTACCACTGATGTGCAAGCGCAGGTAGTGATCAATGTGCCTAAAAGAAGATACAAACGGGCAGTAGACCGAAATCTGCTCAAGCGGCGCATTCGCGAAGCTTATCGTTTAAATAAGCAGGATCAATTATACTCGCCTTTACCTACCGGTAGGGGATTACTTTTGTTTTCCATCCAGTTTGTAGGCAAAGACAAGTATGAATTTGCTTTTATCGAGAAAAAACTGATCGCTAGCTTCAAACGTTTCCAAAATTTAATCCGGCCTAATGAAATTCATCAATAAAATTTTTGGATGGCTGTTTTTAGGTTTGATTAAAATTTATCAATACGCCATTTCACCTATGCTGGGTGCAAATTGCCGCTTTACCCCAACCTGTTCACAATACGGAATTGAAGCCATTAAAAAATACGGTCCATTTAAAGGCGGCTGGATGGCGCTAAAACGTATCGGCCGTTGTCATCCCTGGGGAAAACATGGACACGATCCGGTTCCGTAGTGGTTTATTGGTTCACTGGCCATTGGTTTATTGGTCAATTGTAAATTGTATTATAGGCTATTTTTGGTTAATCGGTTACTGTTTAAACTGGTTAATTGTAGGGCTGATAACTGTGGATTGCCAACGGTAAATTGGTTTATTCATTCTCCACAGTAATTCCGACTTTAACATATTCCTGAATTTTACGGAGAGAATCAACTAAAAGATCCTTCGACTATGCTTAGGATTGACATAATGGAGGGTGAACCCGAGACTTTGGACTAAAGACTATAGACTCGTCTAAACCATCATCCATTTTACATCTTAAATCATTAAAGATCTCACTTTGCACCGAGGATTGACAGAGAAGAAAGAGATTTCACTGGAGACTCAAGACTATGGACTCATCTAAACTATGTTCCACAACACCTCTTACATCTTCCATTTTATTAATATCTTTGCCAAATGGCTAAAATACTTCAAATAGAAACCGCTACTGCAATCTGTTCAGTGGCATTATCTGTTAACGGTGAAAACATTTCTTATAAAGAGGAACATGGACAAAACCTGCATGCAGCAAATTTAACCCTGTTTATTGATGAAGTAGTTAAAGCCGCTGGCTTAGCTTATCAGGATTTAGATGCCATTGCGGTAAGCAAAGGGCCAGGGTCGTACACGGGCTTGCGTATTGGTGTTTCAACCGCCAAAGGACTTTGTTATGCCCTGGATAAGCCACTGGTTGCCATCGAAACATTAAATATGATGGCTGCCGGTTTTTTGACTGAAAATCCAGGTTATTCAGGTTTGATCTGTCCGATGATTGATGCCAGAAGGATGGAAGTATATACAGCAGTTTTTGATCCCTTATTGCAGATATTATTACCAACTGAAGCTAAAATTATCGATGAAACTAGTTTTAACAACTTTCTTTCCAATCAGATTATCACCTTTTTAGGAGATGGAGCAGCCAAATGTGCAGAAGTTTTAACACATCAACATGCAAAATTCGATGCGCGCAATTTTAATTCTGCTGCCTATATGTCGCAGTTGGCTAACCAGGCTTTCAATAACGGTAATTTTGAGGATGTCGCCTACTTTGAGCCTTTTTACCTGAAAGATTTTGTGGTTACCCCATCTAAAAAGCAACAGGCACAGGGTTAACTCTATTTTCTTTTAAAAACCGAAAACAAGCTTTTAAAGAAACTCCCTCCTTCATTGTCGTTTATGCCCGGGATGATGTCGGCAAACTGCGGATGGTTGACCACGTTACCGAATTTGATACCAACTCCCATATAAAATGAAGCGCCGTTGGGTCCGCTGCCTACAGTAGCATCTTTTTTAATGCTACCAATGGTTTGGAAACTGGTTGCAACCAAATTATCAGTCCCTAAAAACAATTCGAAATTGGGTGTTTGGTATTTGCCTTGTGCACCAAGCATAAAAACACCGTTTAAATTGTACATAGGTGTTGCGCTTACTGAAAAATCGTTGGCAATAAAGGTATTGATGAAAGCGATATCGCCACCTTTGTAAAACAGGTTTTTCGAAACCGCCAATGCAGGTTTGTAAAAACCATAGCGTTTAGACATATAAAAATCAAGTTTAGCATTGGTTGGAGCCAAAAACTTTTTAGGCTGTTCCGATAGCAGGAAAATGTCTTTTATTTCCTGGTTGGTGTTCGATTGGTTGTGCCCGATGTTTTCAATAATTTTGGATTGATCTACCGTAGTACGTTGGGAATTGCTGCGCCACCAGATAAATCCTAAATCTTTAATGTTAGCCATTAAAAATAAACCTTTTTTAGTGGTGTAGTTAGTGCCAAAACCAAATGATAAACCGGGGTTTTTAAAGTTTGGGAAGAAGTTTTTCTTATTGATCTCATTAAAATCCGAGAAATTGGCGGAATAAGTTCCGTTCAAATCAATAAATAATGCATCTGATTCGGGATCGATAAATAACTGAGAATCATAAATATTCAGTTTATTGTAAAGTATCCCGCTCAATACACTGGCTTTTAAACCAAATGCCAGCCTTTTGTCCCAGTTTTCCCGATAGGTAAAGCTAAACTGATGGTAACTTTGCTGATAACCTTTGGTGTTGAAAATTCCGATATACTGCTGGTTGGTATTGAACCTTTTGTACGAGTCAAAAATTGCTAAAGTTTCGTTGGTGTAATCGATATGGGCATCAGATCTGATCTGCCATGAAAAGCCCATTTCTTTCTGATATTTATAGGATTTGAACAGTCTGAATGTGGCTACATAGATATTGCTGTTCTCAAAAAAATGATTTACCTCGCCAGTGCCGATCGGTAAACTTCTGGTATCAAAAACACCTTCCTGTGTTAATTTTCTTAAGGCAAACTTAGAATTGCCTTTGTTAATGGCATTGGTTCCAAAATAAGGAAGAAAGAAATTTGAAGAAAATTTTCTTGATGAATCTAAAGTGAAAGATTTTTGAGAGGGATTTTCGAATGCATCGAATATGGTTCTGGTGCCGAAAAGCGCATATTGTTGTGCATTGGCAACGCCGAAGCTGGTTATTGCCAGTAACGCAAGTAAAAGTTTCTTCATGTATGGTGGTTTATTGGGATGGTTCCTTAGTAACGGTTGCTTAATGAATCTGGTATTTCTGGTTGTATATATTTGTTTAGAAGCAAATTAGTAATAAACTTGTTCTTGTCGGCACTCATTTGATAACAAAAAGTATCGAAACTTTTCAAACCACTATCGGCCCGTAAATGTCTGTAGAAACTCAGTTGAATATTGTGTCTGAAAATATCTGCCGAATTTTTGGTATTGATGTAATAGCTCACATTCGAAGTGGTAGAAATCTCGTTCATTGCATCTAAATATTGCGGTGTTTGTATTAAAAGCCTGTTGTTTTTATAATGATTCAGAAATGATTGTACCGTGCTCGCATTATTGGCTACCACCAGATTATTGTCAACAATGGTATAATAGGGCCTCGTAAATTTTTTAAACGGTTCACCAAAATAACTGTACAAGATATCGGCAGATTTAAAGAGTTTGATGTCGTCATTATAATCTGTACTTACATCAAGCAACAACTGTTTTGTTTTTTCGCCATCTGATAATGAAATTGCGCCTAATTTTTCGCTTGTACTCAACTGAAAAACAATAAATTGATTCTTTGTGTAATTGGTAAAAATGAAGTTTAAGTCCGTTCTGTAATCATTCTTTACTCTTTTGATTACAGCATCGGTTTTTGAAAGTATTTCCTTTTTTTCCTGCCAGGTATTCAGTTTCCTGAGCCATTTGCGATAATCATCATAAGCATAAAGTGCATAATTTGCAGTATTATCGGGCAGGATATTCTGGATAGATGTGTTTTGCGCGGCGGTGTTTTCAAATAGCTTAAGGTAATTATGCTGATCTTTTAACTCGGTACTTCCATTAAAAAGAATTTTTTCTCTACTGAAATTGTAATTAAGTACAGCAAAACTGTTCTGTTGATTAAATAAGGCAATTTCACCATTGATGTTTCCTGCAATAATATTTTTGAGCAATAGCGGAGCCTGGTTAAAGTTAATGTAAATGTTAGCCAGTACATTTTTAATCTGGTGGTTATTTTCCTTAATATATTCGGTAAAAGGATTTTCAGTTAAACGCACATTTGCGTCATTAATCAATTTAAGTGATGTTGAAGCCGTCAATACCTGGCCGTGTACACCTAAATAAACGGATAAGCTGTCATTTATCTTTACGGTGAATAGGTCTTTGGCCTTTTCGCTAACCACCTTTTTAATTTTTAGCTGCCCGTAGAACTTTTTGATGTCGTTTTCCGGCTGAATTTGTAAGGTGATCAGGAAGTTTAGGGTCTTATTCGAATCAGGCAGCACACTAATATAAACCTGCTGATCTTTCACGTACCTGTTGAGTAGATTGTCGTCAATAATACTTGCTTTTAGCTGCTTCAGGAGGGTCATTTTATCTTTTCCCAAAACCTGCTGGATCAGGTGTTGCCCTTCGATTATATCATAAAAACTTTTGTCGTTACGAAAAGAAAAAACCAATGCTGCGTTATTGGTTGCCGATTGAAGCGCCAGGTCTTTCGCGTCATTATCAATTCCCAATTTCGAAAAATAGAGATAGGCCATAAAGGCCACACCTAAAAGTAATGCACTTGTTAAAATTATGATTTTTTTCATCTGCTGTGCAACAAATTTAATTTATTACCTTGATTAGTGAGAAGTTCTTTGTCAATTTATTAATTTAGCGATCGCTACTTGCAAATAATTATGAATAAACGAATAATCCTTACTGCTTCTTTTTTTGGTGCTGTAGCCGTTTTGCTGGGTGCATTTGGTGCCCATGGGCTAAAAGCTATGATTGATGGCCCATCATTGGAAATTTGGCAGAAAGGTGTTGATTATCAGTTCTATCATACATTTGCTTTATTATACCTGTCTACCTTTGCCCGTTACCGGAACAAGCTTATCAATATTGCTTATTTCTGCTTTACATTCGGAATCATCCTTTTTTCAGGATCATTATATTTATTGGCTACCCGAAGCATATCGCACCTAGGATTTACCGAATTTATTGGTCCGGTAACACCAATTGGCGGGCTTTTATTTGTGTTGGGATGGATAATGCTCTTTTTTGCAGCGTTTAAAGATAAATAATGAACACTTTCGAAAACGACATTTTTTCAGAAAGAGAAACACTTTTTGTGGAGGTTATTTTGCCATTATCTTTGGCAAAAAACTATACCTATCGGGTACCATTTGATCTAAATGATCAGATTGCTGTTGGGAAACGGGTGGTAGTGCAATTTGGAAAACATAAAATTTACACGGCTTTAATCAGCGGAATCAGTACCGTACCACCAACTGTTTATGAGGCGAAATATATTATAGATGTTGTAGATGCCGAGCCTGTAATTACACCCATGCAGCTTAAATTCTGGACATGGATGACCAATTATTACATGTGCAACGAAGGCGATGTTATGGCGGCAGCCTTGCCTGCCAGTTTAAAATTGGCAAGTGAAACGATCCTTATTCTTCGCGACGACTATAATGACGATGCTACGCTTAACGATAAGGAAGAAATCATCATCAATGCCCTGAAACAGCAACAGAAACTTACGGTTAACGACGTTTCAAAACTGCTGGGACAAAAAACAGTATACCCGATCATTAACCAGTTATTGGATAAGGAATTGGTACTGGTGGCAGAAGAGGTGGTGCAGAAATATAAGCCTTTGTTAAAATCATTTATTGTTTTAAATGATTTTTACAGCGATGAGGAAAATCTGAAACAGCTTTTTAATATCTTAGATAAGGCGCCTAAGCAGTTAGATGCTTTACTGGCTTACCTGAAATTGCGAAAAAAGAATTTGCCAATTGCCAAAGAGCAGCTTTTAGCAGAAAGTAATTGCGGACCGGCAGCATTAAAAGCTTTGACCGACAAAGATATTTTTGTGGTGATGAAAAGGCCGGTTAGCCGTTTGGCTGCCCATGATGAAGCGTTCAGCGTTAATTTCGAACTGAACGAAAGTCAGCAGAAAGCGTTAAATCAGATTAACCGCCATTTTGAAGAGAAAGAGGTGGTTTTGCTACATGGCGTAACTGCATCAGGAAAAACGCAGGTTTATATTAAACTGATTGAAGAAATTATTCAAAATACCGATGGACAGGTATTGTTCTTGCTGCCAGAAATTGCCTTAACCACACAGATTGTAGAAAGGATTAAACGTTATTTCGGCAATTCGATAGGGGTATACCATTCTAAATTTAACAATAGCGAAAGGGTAGAAATCTGGAACAAGGTAAGAACAGGCGCCTATAAGGTAATCCTCGGCGCGCGTTCAGCGGTTTTTCTACCTTTTAAAAATTTGAAGCTGATTGTTGTTGATGAGGAACATGAACCTTCTTATAAACAATACGATCCGGCGCCACGCTATCAGGCCAGGGATGCTGCCATTTATTTAGGCTATCTGCATCGTGCCAAGGTTGTGTTAGGTTCAGCTACGCCGTCGTTAGAAAGTTATTATAATGCTTTGCAAGGCAAATACGGTCTCGTAGAAATGAAAGAGCGGTTTGGTGGTGTGCAGCTTCCGAACCAGCAAGTGGTGAGTATTGCTGAGGAAACGAAGAAAAAAACGATGAGTTCGTATTTTTCCAGCGTACTGATCAAGGATATTGATCTGGCGCTTTCTAAAAAAGAACAAATTGTATTGTTTCAAAACAGGAGGGGTTATGCTACCATTCTCATTTGTGCCACCTGTGGTTATACGCCGAAATGCGTAAACTGCGATGTAAGTTTAACCTACCATAAAAGCAGCGGAAAGTTGCATTGCCATTATTGTGGTTATCAGCAAAGTAGTATCAATATTTGTCCGGCTTGTGGTTCGGTACATGTAGAGCAAAAAGGTTTTGGTACCGAGCGGATTGAAGAGGAACTCAGATTACTTTACCCGGAAGTTTCTATTGCTCGATTGGACATGGACAGTACAAGGACCAAAAACGGTTTGCAGCAGATCTTAAATGATTTTCAGGAGAAGAAAACCGATATTTTAATCGGTACGCAAATGGTGGCCAAAGGACTGGATTTTGATAACCTGAACCTGATCGGTGTAATCAATGCCGATACCCTTTTAGGTTATCCTGATTTCCGGGCTTATGAAAGAAGTTTCCAGCTGCTGGCACAGGTTGCGGGCAGGGCAGGCAGAAGGGCTGACCAGGGCAATGTTTGTATCCAGACTTACGATGCTGAAAACCGGATCATCAAACAAGTGGTGAACAATGATTATGAGGGGATGTATCATGATGAAATTGTAGAGCGGGAGAAGTTCCTATATCCGCCGTTTTCGCGCATGATATTTTTATATATCAAACATAAAGATTCGCATGTTTTAGATCATGCTGCACTTACTTTGGCCAATATACTGAAAGCAAAATTCGGTAAACGTGTTTTAGGACCCGAACAACCGCTGGTAAGCCGTGTACGGAACCTTTATATCAAACAGATGATCATCAAAGCAGATAAACATACGGCCATTCAAAAAGTTAAAGATGCATTAAGAGAAACCCTGACCGAATTTAATGCGACCAGGGAATTTAAAGGCATTTTTACACAAATTGATGTAGATCCGTACTAAAAATCATTGAATTGTTGAATTTTGAATGATTGAATAGTTTTTGCCATTCTCTAATTAAATCCTTCTCTCATTCAATCATTCTTCCCTGTGGATAATGTATCATTCTCTAACTCAGGTAATCCATTCACTAATTCAACCATTCTCTTATTTTGTCCTTGTATCACCGTTAAAAAAAGCTAATTTTGAAGCTCATGGCGTATAAATTTGTTGATAATTACCGAGAACGTGGAGCGAGAAAAAAACTGGTTGAGTTGTTGAAATCCCGCGGAATTGAAGATGAAAATGTGTTGGCGGCCATAGGTAAAGTTCCACGGCACTTCTTTTTTGACGAGACTTTTTGGAACCAGGCCTACAAAGACATTGCTTTCCCCATAGGCGATGGACAAACCATCTCTCAGCCTTATACTGTTGCTTATCAAAGTGAACTGCTGCATATCAAAAAAGGCGATAAAGTGCTCGAGATCGGAACCGGATCGGGATATCAAACCTGTATTTTAATGGAATTGGGCGCTACTGTTTTTACCATTGAGAGACAGGAGAATATTTACAACAGAACCATTCAGGTTTTGCCTGGAATGGGTTACAGACCCACTTTTTACTGTGGTGATGGCTCTAAAGGAATTGCTGCCCATGCCCCATACGATAAAATCATCGTTACTGCTGGTGCACCAATGGTTCCTGAAATTTTACTGAAACAATTAAAAATAGGAGGCATTCTCGTTATCCCGGTTGGTGATGAGAAAACCCAAAAGATGGTTACGGTGATCCGCGTAAGCGAAACAGATTACGACAAAATTGTATTGGATACCTTTAGGTTTGTACCCTTAGTTGGAGATCAGGCCTGGTAGTTTTTGAGTCCATAGTCAGAAGTCCGTAGTCAGAAGTCGATTTAGACTAAGGACTCAAGACTTCAGACTGAAGACTAACCTATCTTTTCATCGCTCTATCCAGTTCCCGCTTATTATCCCTTTCCTTAATGCTATCGCGTTTGTCGAATTCTTTTTTACCTTGTGCCAGGGCAATTTCCATTTTGGCAAAACCCCTTTCGTTGATAAAAATGCGTAAAGGAACAATGGTGTAGCCTTTTTCTTCGCCTTTAAGCGTTAATTTTCTGATTTCTTTCTTTTGAAGAAGTAAAGCACGGTCGCGTTTAATATCGTGGTGATAAAAAGAACTATGGCTATATTCAGAAATATGCAGGTTGCGAACATAGAGATTACCCCCAATAAACATGCAAAATGCATCAGTCATGTTGGCTTTACCTTGTCTTATTGCTTTTATTTCTGTTCCTAAAAGGGCGATCCCGGCTACGTATTTATCTAAAAGATTATAATCAAAATATGCTCTTTTATTCTTGATGTTAATGTCGTTTTTCAAAATTTTAATAAGTGTATTATGGTAATGTATACAACGGTATGTAAAACAAAATGTTTGGATTACAAATGCGTTCCGTTATGCTGAACCTGTTCCAGTATCTTCTATAAAGATCCCTAAAACAATTTGATAGTCTACCGATCATGAAAGGTCATATATGCAAGTTGAGGTCCACAGCTTGCAAATATCTTAAAAATTGGTGTGATAATTTAGTATTAATTCAATTGTATAGATAAAGAAGTCAAGTTTTTTGGAGAGAGCGGGTATTTAAACTTGACTTCTTTGATATTTGGAAATTATCGATATTTTCCTTTCGCAGTCTTGGTCCAGCTTGCTCTGAAACAAAAGTAAAACGACTTTGGTTGCGGCCATCAATCGGTTTATTTAACATTGGCTGTAGCAAAGGAACAGGCCTTTCATCAGCACATAATACCCTTGTTTATTAAACCCGACAGGAGCGAACACGCAGTGCGACGGAGTAAAGCGTATGGCGGGGCAGCAGCACCGATGAAAAACTAACGTTCATTTTCTAATGATGATGCTTATATAAAAGAGAAGTCAAGTTTCATCAAAACCTGCACATTTAAATCTGACTTTTCACTGAAAAAATATTCATCCGTTTGTAAAAGCTAAGGGATATATTGTTATGTTCGTATTTATTGGTTTAAGTTTGGCGTTTAAATCTCCGAAAATGAAATTCAGGAACTTACTTTTGATCATATTTTTAGCCGTAACTTTCCAGGCAGAAGCACAGCAACCTACTTTATTACCGCAATTTACCTTTTATAAACTGGATGGTAAAGCCTTTTCAAACAGCGATATTAAGCAAGGAAAAAAAAATTTATTTATATTGTTTGATTGTACCTGTGAGCACTGTCAGCGGGAAAGCAAAAACCTGAATGCCAATTACGCCAGGTTTAAAGATGTGAATATTTATATGATCACCATGGATGAGGCTTTTATCATTCCGCAGTTTTTTAATTCGTATGCCAAAGGTTTAGATGCAAAACCTAATGTGTTGGTATTACAGGATAAAAAACGATTATTTATTCCTACATTTTTACCGAAACAATACCCTGCAATGTATTTGTACTCTCCAGCCGGGAAGTTGTTAATGTACCAATCTGGCGATGGAGGTATCAAAAAAATGTTGACGGTGGTGGGTAAATAATCGATTAAACACAGATAAACACAATCGTGTCTGGGCTCAATAAAACTTAACGCTCAACATTTACCTGATAATCAATACGGGAATACTTACCTTGTGCCTGACAGAATCTACCGTGGTGCCAAAAATAAGGTCTTTTAAACCTTTATGTCCGTGTGCGCCCATCACCAAAAGTTCCATTTCGTTGCGGTTACTGATTTCGGCTATGGCCTTACCTGTGCTTCCAAAACCGATAAACGGTGTCGCTTCGTATCCCAGGTCTTCCAGATTAGCTCTGTACCGCTCCAGGTTGGCTGCGTCGCTTTGCGTTTCATGGTCCATCACTTCCTTACCCAGATAGCGGGCAGCAGCCGTTTCTACAATATGAATGAGGTAATAGTGCGCATCTTTGCCACCTTGAATTAAGGCATGCCGGATGGTATTTCTATCATTTTTAGAGAAATCTACCGCAATTCCAATTTTTGTATAGGTGATCTTATCAATTCTGCCAATATCCAACGCATCTCCATGAGGTACAATTTGTCTGGATGCATTTTTTTTCTGTTCCAGTAGGGGGTGGAAGAAAACATAGAGCAGAAGTAACACAATAAGGATTAAAGCAGGTATAACAATGGCATAAATCCACCAGTTATTGGCTTCTTTTGCCCAGCCACTTATTTCCTCTATAACCAGTTTTACATTCAGCGCGATGATCACAACGGCACTTGCCCAGGCTAATACCTTTACCCATGTTTTAATGGCGAAATCTTTCATCAGTTTTTTATCTGACGTAAAATGGATTAAGGGGATGATCGCGAAACCCAGCTGCAAACTTAACACCACCTGGCTTAATACCAATAAACCTCCAAGGGCATCGTCGCCATAGTGCAAAATGGTAAAAAAAGCAGGGATGATGGCCAATAAACGCGTAATCAGTCTTCGTAACCATGGCTGGATCCGTAAATTGATGTGCCCTTCCATAATAATCTGTCCGGCTAAAGTTCCGGTAACGGTTGAGCTTTGCCCGGCAGCAATCAGTGCGATGGCAAATAGGGTGGGGGCCACATTGCCAAAAATATTGGAAAGTAATTTATGTGCATCCTGAATTTCTGCCACCTCATGTAAGCCATTTTTATAAAAAGCTGCGGCAGCCAGAATTAATATGGCTGCGTTAACAAAAAAAGCCAGGTTTAACGCAATGGTGGTATCAATGAGGTTAAATTTTAAGGCTTCTTTAATTCCTTTATTGCTCCGCTCAATTTTCCTGGTTTGTACCAGAGAGGAGTGGAGGTAAAGGTTATGTGGCATTACCGTTGCACCAATAATCCCGATGGCAATATAAAGCGCGTCTCCATTGAGTATAGAGGGCTCGAAACCTTTGGCTACTTCTTTAAGTGAGGGCTCTACAATAAACATCTCCACCAGAAAGGAAATGCCAACAATAAAAACCATCGAAACGATAAATCCTTCCATGGCCCTCATGCCTTTGTTAAGTAAAAAAAGCAATAAAATGGTATCGAAAATGGTAATGGTAATGCCCCAGATGAGGGGTAAGCCAAAAAGTAACTGTAAACCAATGGCCATCCCGATAATTTCGGCAAGATCGCAGGCGATAATTGCGGTTTGTGCCAAGGCAAATAATGGAATATTGGCCCAGCGGGGATAAGCTTGTTTAGAGGCCTGTGCCAAATCCAATCCCCTCACGATGCCTAAGCGGGCGCTTAGCGATTGTAAAAGCAAAGCGATAAGGTTAGACATCAGTAAAACCCAGATCAATTGATAGCCAAATTTACTGCCACCTGCCAAATCTGTTGCCCAGTTGCCCGGATCCATGTAGCCTACACTGATTAAATAAGCCGGACCAATAAAGGCCAGAATTCTGCGCCAGCCTTTTCTTTTATCGGTATTTACGCTTTGATGTACTTCACTTAACGATTCAGTTTTTGCCATTACTGCTGATTAAAATATGTTTTGCTACTTCTCTGCTAATATTAACTTGTTTATCGGACAGCCGGATCTCAACCGAACCGTCGAAATCGGTAACATCACTAACCTCGATTTGTTTGCCCAGGGTAAGGCCTAATTTTTCTAAATGTTTTAGAAAAGGAGAACTGTGCTGACTTACGCCCGTAATGGTGCCAGAATCGCCTACTTTTAATTCGATGAGTTTGATAAACTGAGTTTTGGCAAATCTTCTTTCTTTATCGGGGATGGGATCGCCATGAGGGTCTGCTTTCGGAAAACCTAAAAACTCGTCTAACCTTTCAATCAGCTCAATTGATTTGATGTGTTCCAGCTCTTCGGCTACATCATGCACCTCGTCCCACTTAAAGTTTAATTTATCTACTAAAAAAACTTCCCATAATCTATGTTTACGTACAATGTCAATCGCCGTGTTTTTTCCAGTTTCAGTTAAAGTAACCCCTTGGTATTTAACATAATCAATCAACCCCTTTTCCGCCAGTTTTTTGATCATATCCGTAACCGATGCGGGTTTGGTTTGCATCTGCTCCGCAATGGCATTGGTTTGAACATTTACGGTTTTCTCTGCCAGATGATAGATAGTCTTCAGATAATTCTCTTCGGTATGACTTTGCATTTATATTTGCCTAATTTTATTTTTAGGTAAATCTAAAAATTATTTGTTAAAATATTTATGATAAATCGTGTTAAAATTTAGAATTTAATTTGGTTATTTGTATTCTCAAATACCTTTAACACCATATGGCATCTGAATTAGATAAAATTGACTTTAAAATTTTAAAAATTCTTCAGGAGAATGGAAGAATTACCAATTTGCTTTTATCACAGGAAATTGGTTTATCGCCTGCACCAACTTTAGAGCGTGTACGCAAGCTCGAAATGGCAGGATATATTAAAAGTTATCATGCGTTGGTAGATGAAGAAAAACTTGGATTGGGTATTAAGACATTTATTCAGATTCAACTCGATTTTCATAAAAACAATACCATCCAGATCTTTTTAGACGAAGTAAATCAGATCAAAGAAATTACAGAATGCCATCACGTTACCGGTCAGGCTGATTTTTTGTTAAAGGTTTATGTGAAAGATATTAAGGCTTACGAACGTTTAATTATGGATAAAATCAGTAAAATTTCTGTCGTGAAAACCTTCCAAACGATGATGATCATGTCTACTACTAAAAAGGAACCTATAGTTCCATTAGAATATTAGACTTTTCGGTTCGTCGAACTGAACTTCCGCCCGGCCGGTCGGGCTGGTGTTTCATTGGCTTTGTGTTTAAAATTTTACCAGCTTCTTTTCGCCATATAAGGAATATGAGTGCATTTAAGGCATTGCGCTTATATGTAACTTACATGTCTTGTATGGATCAGTTTTTCAGGACTAGCGCCAAGGCTATCTGATGGCGATCATTTTCTCAGGCCATCACCCTGAACTTCCGCCCGGCCGGTCAGATGGGTGTTTCAGGGTCTTTGTGGTTAAAGTTTTTACAGCTTCTTTTTAACATATAAGGAATATAAGTGCATTTAAGGCATCGCGCTTGTATGTAACTTACATGTCTTATATGGTTCAGTTTTTTAGGACTATCGCCAAGGCTATCGGATGGAGATCATTTTCTCAGGCCATCATCCTGAACTTCCGCCCGGCCGGTCGAACTGGTGTTTCATTGGCTTAGTGTTTAAAATTTTACCAGCTTCTTTTTAACATATAAGGAATATGAGTGCATTTAAGGCATCGCGCTTATATGTAACTTATATGTCTTATATGGTTCAGTTTTTTAGGACTATCGCGAAGGCTATCGGATGGCGATCATTTTCTTAGGCCATCACCCTGAACTTCCGCCCGGGCCGGTTGTACTGGTATTTCAAGTTCTTTGTGGTTAAGGTTTTTACTAGCTTCTTTTGCCATATAAGGAATGTAAGGGCATTTAAGGCATTGCGCTTATATGTAACTTATATGTCTTATATGGTTCGGGCTTTCGCAGATTTCTATCTCTTTGTATCCTGGTAGTTAATCTCTTGTCTGCAGCGTCTCTGGTTTTTCCCTAAAATTTGTTGAACATTCCAGATTAAAATATTCATTCATTGGTTTTGGAGCGCAATTGCAGTGCTTATCGGTTTCATGGTTCCCGCTTTCCTTCCTGCCCCGATGAAGAATCGTGGTCATCCATCCAATCGGGGCTAGACACAACGATTTTTGCTATTATCTTCATGCTCTTTAACTATCTGCACTGCCAAAAAGGCTGCTGCAATTGTTTTTGAAATCAAAAAATGTCAGCATTGTCAGTTATAAAAGTGTTGTTCTCTCAACTCTTTCAAAAGATTGACGTTATTAAAAAAGGTTGTTTTAAGTACAGATGGAGCACTTTTTGTTTCCCAAAATTCTATATGACAATTGCATGATTGTGAATTCTGGAATTGGTTCTACATTTGCTTAACGGTGTTAGATTATTTACACCTAATATTCCAGTCATGGGAAGTAAAGAAAGAATTCTACGTTTAAAAGATGAAACCAGAACAAAAATTCTGGATGCTGCCCTGAACATTGTTCAAACAGAGGGCTGGCAGGCATTAAGTATGCGTAAAATTGCCGACCAGATCGAATATACGGCGCCGATTATTTACGAATATTTTCCAAATAAGGAAGGCATCTTACTGGAACTAACCAGACGGGGTTATTTAATATTGGCTAAAGATATCCGCGAAGCCCGTGACAAACATGAATCTCCCGAGGATAAAATGGAAGCCATGTGGATTGCCTACTGGAACTTCGCTTTTGCCCACAAAGAATTTTATCAGTTGATGTATGGGGTAGACATGGTTTGCTGCAATGTTAAAAGTTCAATGCCCGAAGCCGAAACGGTAGGCGGTATGCTGGCCGATGTGATCGAATCTTTATTCGAGAAAAAGCCGGTGTCCGAAGATGATATCTGTATGAAGTATTATACGTATTGGTCCATTATCCATGGTTTAATTTCCATTAACCTGGTTCGTCCTTATGGCAGAACAACTGATGAACTAAACCATCAAATTTTAAAAGATGCCATCAAAGGCATTACACTATCTATTAACAGTTAGCATTTTTTTTAAACAGTTACTTAACACTGTTAAATTATTTATACACTATAATTCCAATTAAATTTAATCCATATGAAATCTCTACATCGCTTGTATCCCTCACTTAACACTGTTAAACAGTTTAGTAGTGTTAATTCACTGTTAACAGTTTCACTACTCTCTATAATTTTAGTCAGTTGTAAATCTGCTCCAGATCAATCAGCAGCTGCACCACCGCCGCCAGCTTTGCCGGTAACTGCCATTAACGCCAGCACAGAAACCACCTATATCGAGTATCCGGCCTCTATCCAGGGCGCAGTTGATATCGATGTACGTCCGCAGGTAAGTGGTTATTTACAAAGTGTGCTGGTGAACGAAGGTGCTTATGTTACCGCCGGACAAACCTTATTTAAAATTAACGAAAACCCTTATCGCGAGGCACTAAACAATGCTAAAGCCAGTTTACATGCAGCAGAAGCAGCGATTTTAAATGCACAACTGGAAGTGGATAAGTTAACTCCGCTGGTTCAGAATAAAGTAGTTTCTGATATTCAGTTAAAGAGTGCTAAAACTGCTTATAAAATTGCGCAGGCCAATGCCGAACAAGCTAAGGCCAATGTTGCAGCAGCACAAATTAATTTAGGTTATACCAATGTTAAAGCTACGGTAAGCGGTTACATCGGTCGTATTCCGAAGAAACAGGGAAGTTTGGTTTCGCCGACAGATCAGATGGCTTTAACTCAATTATCTGATATCCACGAAGTGCATGTGTACTTCTCTCTGGCTGAAAACGACTTCAACAATTTTAATGCAAACTACGCGGGTAAAACACCTGCCGACCGCATTAAACATCTACCTGCGGTTGAACTTTTATTGTCTGATAATTCCACATACCCGATTAAAGGCAAGATTGATATGATCGACGGGCAGTTTGATAAAAACACGGGTGCCATTACACTTAGAGCCAGCTTCCCTAATGCCAGCGGAACACTTCGCTCCGGTAATACGGGCAAGATCCGTTTAGGCCTGCAACATGACGATGCCATTCTTGTACCGCAGTCATCAACCGTAGAAATGCAGGATAAAGTATTTGTATTTACGGTTGGCGATAGCAGTAAAGTGAAAAAACAAGCCATTACCATAGTAGGTAAAGCCGGCGAAAATTACCTGGTGAAAGACGGGGTAAAAGTTGGCGACCAGATTGTGTTAAGTGGTGTGGATAAATTGCAGGAGGGCATGGTGATCCAGCCTCAAAAAGCAGCCGATAAAGTAGCGGTGGCACAAACAAAGAAATAATAAAAAATTAAAGTTAAAGCAATCATGTTTCAGAAATTTATAGACAGGCCGGTACTTTCGACCGTTATTTCCATCTTATTGGTGATCGTTGGTATACTGGGCCTTACAAAGTTGCCTCTGGAGCGCTTTCCAAATATCGCCCCTCCGTCGGTATTGGTAACCGCAGTTTACCCCGGGGCTAATGCCGAAACCATTTTACGTTCGGTAACACCATCACTGGAGGAAGCCATTAACGGTGTGGAGAACATGACTTACATGACCTCCAGTGCCAGTAACGATGGTACTTTGGCCATTACCGTTTATTTTCAGCAGGGTACCAACCCCGATCAGGCGGCGGTTAACGTGCAAAACCGGGTGTCGCAGGCCACCAGTCAGTTACCTGCAGAGGTGGTACAATATGGTATCACCACGACCAAGCAGCAAAACAGTTTTATTGGGGCCATCGGGGTATACTCGGAGGATCCCAAAAAATACGATGCCGTTTTTGTGAATAACTATGCGCAGATCAATATCATTCCCGAATTGAAACGGATCCCGGGTGTGGGCTCGGCCAGTGTATTTGGTGGGATTAAAGATTATTCAATGCGGATCTGGTTAAACCCAAGTCAGCTGGCTACCTACAAAATTACGCCAAATGAAGTAATCGCGGCCATTCAAGATAAAAACCTGGAAGCCGCACCGGGTAGGTTTGGAGAGCGAAGTAACGAAGCCTTTGAATATATTGTTAAATATAAAGGTAAACTCACCAAACCAGAGGAATATCAGAACATCGCGATCCGCTCTAATTCTGACGGTTCTATCTTACGTTTAAAAGATGTGGCCCGTGTAGAACTGGGTGCTTACAGTTATGGCAGTGTTAACCGTTTAAACGGGCACGATGGAATCACCATTGGGGTAATCCAGTTATCAGGCTCTAATGCCAACGAAATTCAGATTGCCATTGATAAATTATTGGCGAAACTTTCAAAAGATTTCCCGGCAGGTATTAAATACAACCAGTTTTACCGCACCAAAACCGATCTTGATGAATCTATCAACCAGGTGGAGCATACTTTGATCGAAGCCTTTTTACTGGTATTCATCGTGGTATTTATCTTCCTTCAGGATTTCAGGTCAACCTTAATCCCGGCTATAGCCGTTCCGGTGGCCATTATCGGTACCTTCTTTTTCATGCAGCTGTTCGGCTTCTCCATTAACCTGTTAACACTTTTTGCACTGGTACTGGCCATTGGTATTGTGGTGGATGATGCGATTGTGGTGGTTGAAGCGGTGCATGCCAAAATGGAAGAAAACCCTTCGCTTAGCCCTAAAGCAGCCACAACTGAGGCGATGAACGAAATTACCGGAGCTATCATATCCATTACGCTCGTAATGGCGGCCGTATTTTTACCTGTAGGTTTCATGACCGGCTCAACCGGGATATTTTACAAACAGTTTGCCTTAACCATGGCCATTGCCATCATTATTTCGGCGGTTAACGCATTAACGCTGAGTCCGGCGCTGGCGGCCCTGTTTTTAAAAAACAAACATGCCGAAGGCGATCATCAAGCGCCTAAAAAAGGTTTTGTAGAAAAGTTTTATGCCGGTTTTAACGGTGGTTTCAATTACATGACCAACCGGTATGTTGGTGGCTTAAAAGTGCTGATCCGTCATAAATGGCTGAGCATGGCTGGTTTGGCTTTAGTGGTACTGATTACCATTTTTCTTGTTGGCAGAACCAAAACTGGTTTTATCCCGACAGAAGATCAGGGTTTTGTGGCCATTGCGGTTGCCAGTCCGTCGGGAACATCACTGGCCAATACCAATAAAATATTAAAACAGGCTGAAGCAGAGTTGAGGGCCATGCCATCGGCCAGATTTGTGATGTCGCTGGCCGGATATAACTTTTTAACTGCGTCCAACAGTCCTTCGGCTGGTCAGATTTTCTTATTGTTAAAACCGAACGAAGAAAGGGGCGACGTAAAAAATATCGACGAGATCCAGAATATCGTAAGGGCTAAAATGGCGGCTATCTCTGCCGGTACCTTTTTCGTGTTCAGTTTTCCGACAGTACCGGGCTTTAGTAACGTAGAGGCCATGAACGTGATGTTACAGGATAAAACCAATGGCAGGCTGGATAAATTTAGCGGTGTAGCCAACAACTTCATTGCGAAGTTAATGGCGAAACCGGCTATCGCTTACGCTTTTACTTCTTATAAAGCCGATTATCCGCAATTGCAGCTGGACGTGAACGACGAAAAGGCCGATCAGCTGGGTGTAAGCAAAAAAGATATCTTACAAACCATGCAGACTTATTTCGGTACAGCGCAGGCATCTGATTTTAACCGCTTTGGTAAATACTACCGGGTGGTGGTGCAGGCAGATGTTGCTGACAGAACTGATCCGGCCAGTATCGATCGTGTATTTGTGAAAAACAAAAACGGCGAAAGTGTGCCGATCAGTACCCTGGTAAAATTAACCCGTGTATATGGATCAGAAACGGCTTCGCGTTATAACCTGTTTAACTCGATCGAGGTAAATGCCATTCCGAAACCTGGTTTCAGTTCTGGTGATGCCATTAAAGCGATTGAAGAAACCGCCAGAGAACAGCTGCCAACCGGTTATGCCTACGAATTTTCGGGACAAACCCGTGAAGAGATTTCTTCAGGCGGACAATCGACCGTGATCTTCCTGCTTTGTTTAGTGTTTGTGTACTTCTTATTATCTGCACAGTACGAAAGTTACATATTGCCATTGGCGGTAATTCTTTCCATCCCTACAGGTGTATTCGGTGTGTTTGTGGTATTGGGTTTAACCGGTATCGAAAACAATATTTATGTACAGGTAGCGCTGATTATGCTCATCGGTTTGCTGGCTAAAAACGCCATCCTGATTGTGGAGTTTGCCGTACAGCGACGAAAGGCCGGATTGAGTTTGGTTGATGCCGCTATTGAAGCATCGAGGTTGAGGATCAGGCCAATTATCATGACCTCGCTTGCCTTTGTTTTCGGTTTATTCCCGATGAGTATTGCTACCGGTCCATCGGCACAGGGTAACCACTCCATCAGTATCGGAGCCGCAGGGGGGATGGTATCGGGTGTAATTTTAGGTTTGTTTATCATCCCGGTACTTTTTGTCATCTTCCAGGCTTTACAGGAAAAACTATCAAAAAAATCATCAAATGAGGTGGTTCGTCACCATGAAACACCTATAAATCATACAGTTTATGAAACGGTTTAATATCATCACCATTTTGCTCCTGGCTTTAATCTGGAGCGGATGTTCGGTTTCAAAAGACACAGCGCTACCCAATATCGCGCCGGGATCATTCAGAAACGGCTCATCAACAGAGGCTTCGGGCATTGGTACCTTGCCTTTGAAAAGTTTTATCAGCGACCTCACCGTTCAGAATTTAATTGATACGGCTTTGGTTAAAAATTACGATATGCAGATCGCACTGAAAAATATCGACGCGGCCGAAGTATTGTTTAAACAATCGAAACTGGGTTATTTACCCGAACTGAAACTGCAGGTATCGGCAAATTCGAGCCGCCCCAGCGATAACAGTTTAAACGGATTAAGCCTGAACCAGTTTACCGGTTCTACACACATTGAAGATTACAATGCAAACCTCGGTGTAGTTTGGGAGGCCGATATCTGGGGCAAAATCCGGAATCAAAAAGCTGGCGCTTTAGCCAGTTTTTTGCAAACCGAAGAAGCCCGTAAAGCAGTCCAAACACGTCTGGTAGCCAATGTAGCCCAGGGTTATTACAACCTGTTGATGCTGGATGCGCAACTGGAAATCGCCAAAAAGAACTTAAAACTGAACGATAGTACGCTCAGGATTATCAACTTACAGTTTGATGCCGGTCAGGTTACCTCATTGGCCATACAACAGGCGCAGGCGCAACAGCTGGTTGCTGCGCAGTTGGTTCCACGTTTGGAGCAAAATGTAACCCTGCAGGAGAATGCTTTAAGTATCCTGATCGGTACCTTGCCTAAAGCGATTAACCGCCAGAGCCGTTTAGATCAGATGAATATTCCGCAGGAATTAAATGCGGGTTTCCCCTCGGCCATGTTAAGCCGCCGGCCTGATATTAAAAGTGCCGAACTGGCCTTAACCATTGCCAATGCCAGGGTAGGCGTAGCGAAAGCGAGTTTGTATCCCTCGCTGGTAATTACGGCGAGCGGTGGCATCAACTCCTTTAAAGCCAGCAACTGGTTTAATGTACCGGCATCTTTATTCGGATTGGTTGGCGCGGGCATTACCCAACCTATTTTTCAGCGCGGACAGTTAAAAAGCAATTTAGAACTGGCCAAAATTGATCGGGAGAAAACAGTGATTCAGTTCCGCCAGTCGGTACTAAATGCCGTTGGAGAAGTATCTGACGAGTTAACGAAAGTAGAGAAGTTAAAAGCACAATACAGCATCGCTGAAAAACGGACACAAACGTTGCAGCAGGCCTCGCGTAATGCCAATCTGTTGTTTAAAAGCGGTATGGCCAACTACCTGGAGGTGATTACCGCGCAAGGCAATTTATTGCAGAGCGAACTGGAGTTAACCACCATTAAAACCGAGCAGTTAAATGCGGTGGTAGGTTTGTACCGCTCGTTAGGGGGAGGCTGGAATTAATTGAAATATCTAAACCTATAAGGTCTTTAAAACCTTATAGGTTTGTGTATAAATTTAGGCACTAAGGACGCGATGTTCTTGGTGCTTTTTTGTGTAATGCTGTTGTCATAGCACCAATTCCGTCATTGCGAGGAGGGACGACGAAGCAATCTCATTTACAAGGTTTTTATTACAAGGTATGAAGTTCATTTGATCGTCATTCCCGCGCAGGCGGGAACCTTAATGCGTTCGCTATTCTTTGGCCTTCGCTCGGGCTTGCCTCGGCTCACCGCCGCCGAGGGGCTCTTTCTTTTCTCTTGATAGAAAAGAAACAAAAGATCAAGGCTAGCATCCTTCCTTGTAAAAACCTACGGAAATCTTATTTGCGGCAGCATCGAGGCTCTTACCCTGGCTTTGTTCCACCGCTCCCGCTTTGATCCTGCCTTGGGCTGTGGAGTAACGAGGGGGTAGTGCAAAGATTTCCGTGCTTTTTCCGGCGGAAATCTGCGAGGCCGGGCAGCAGGGTGCAGATAGCATGATGGCTGGTGATAGTTTTTAATGGTCGATGTACCATCAATAAATCCGTCATTGCGAGGAGGAACGACAGCTTGCCCCGACAGTTCGGGGAAGCAATCTTACTACTATGGGTTATCGGAGATTTGTACTTTAGGCATGCTTTTATTATCTTTTATTCCATGCTGTCATCCTGAGGGATAATTTATTTTATAAAAATCAATATAAATGACGTAACTAATTACTTATGCCATACAGCCCAGTCTTGCCTCGGCTTACCGCCGCCGAATGGCTCTTACTTTTTGGCATCAAAAAGTAA
>NZ_CAJYOJ010000045.1 GCF_913776295.1 uncultured Pedobacter sp. | reverse complement strand
CCTAAAGTTATTAAAGAATTGCACGGATATAGTTAGATCCAATAGAAGCTTCAAAAGAATTAAGGTCTATAAAGAAAAGAGAAAACCTTTGATGTACAGAGGGATATAGCTTAACTTAACGACATTGGGCGGGCGGGCGCAGCGGCATCCCTGAAGCGCAGCGAGGGATATAGCGGAGAACGGGAACAAACCTCAATAGTTGCCACAGTTGTTGCGCTCCAAAAAAAGTAATAAAAATCATTTGTAAATCAGGTTTCTTTGCCTTTCGGTTGGTGCAGTCCTTCTTTCCGCTATTATCTTTTTGTGGAGGTGTGTAGGCATATTTTGGTTTCTGCACCAAAAAGGATAGCCGCTTCAATAAGGTTTATTGAACAGGGGCCGGTGTAAGAAACCACGCCGAATTAGGCTAAGCAGACTTTTATAAGATAAACTTTTATTAAATAATAATATACCTTGTACTATCTGCTTAAAAAATAATATTTTAAAACATTATCTCTACTTATGTAACAGAAATAAAACAAATGTTACCGTCAACTGTTATCAGTTAAAATAAAAAATATAGCTGTCATGAAAAAGAAATTAGTAATGGGTTTATTAACAATGGCCTTATTTGGCGGTGTAACCCTTAGCGTAAACGCACAAGAGAAAAAAACTGAAGTAGGTAGGGCATTAGACAAAACCGGAAAAGCCATTGGTAAAGGGGCTAAATCGGTAGGTAATAAAACGGCCGAGGTAGCGGTAAAAGGTAGTTCGAAAGTAGCTGATAAAACCTGGAAAGGTAAAATGGCACCAGACGGTTCTGATGTTTATATTAACGGAAAAAACGAGAAATATTACGTAAACGCTAAGGGAGCCAAAATCTGGTTAAAGCCAAGCCAGATTAGAAACAGACCAGCTTCTAAAAACTAATTAAGGCAAATATCCTAAGCTGTGATTTTCATCCGGAGCCGGATGACTTAATAGGTAGTCTTAAAACAAAAAGTCCCGGAAGTTAAACTTTTGGGACTTTTTGCTAATCATTTCTATTGAACGATTGTTCCGTATAAATCGAAATCTTCTGCCCGGTCAACTTTTACCTTTACAAAGCTTCCATTGGCTGCGTAACCTGTTGCCGCGTCTATTAGCACTTCATTATCAACTTCCGGCGAGTCGAATTCGGTTCTGCCGACAAAGAAATCTCCTTCTTTTTTATCAACCAATACCTTAAAGGTTTTGCCTACTTTTTCCTGGTTAATATCAAATGAAATGCCTTGCTGTATTTCCATGATCTCGTCTACCCGTTGTTGTTTTACTTCTTCAGGGACGTCGTCAACCAAGGTGTGGGCATGTGTTTTTTCTTCATGTGAGTAAGTAAAGCAGCCCAAACGATCAAATTTGGTTTCGGCAACCCATTCCTTCATTTCTTCGAAATCCCGTTCTGTTTCGCCCGGGTAGCCGCATATCAAGGTGGTACGCATGGCAATATTAGGCACTTTATCCCTGATCTGGTTAACCAGGTCGATGGTTTTTTGCTTAGTGGTGCCGCGGCGCATCGATTTTAACATGTTATCGGTAATGTGCTGTAAGGGCATATCCAGATATTTGCAGATATTATCGCGCTCATTCATGGCATCCAGAATTTCCATCGGGAAACCAGAAGGGTAGGCGTATTGCAGGCGGATCCATTCGATACCAGGTACATCTGACAGGCGACGCATCAATTCATCCAGCTTGCGCACGCCATACAGGTCTAAGCCATAATAGGTAAGATCCTGCGCAATTAAAATTAATTCCTTAGTGCCGTTTTTAGCCAGTATTTTAGCTTCGTTAACCAATTCTTCCATCGGTTTACTCATGTGTTTGCCACGCATTAAAGGAATAGCGCAGAACGAGCATGGGCGGTTACAGCCCTCTGCAATTTTAAAGTAAGCAAAGTGCGATGGGGTGGTGAGTAAACGTTCGCCAATCAGCTCATGTTTGTAATTGGCACCCAGTTCATGTAAAATATTTTGTAAATCGTTGGTGCCAAAAAAGGCATCTACGTTGGTAATTTCCGATTCCAGCTCGGGTTTATAACGCTCAGAAAGGCAGCCCGTAACCACCACTTTGCCAATTTTGCCGGCTTCTTTCAGTTCGCTAAACTGCAGAATGGTATCAATTGATTCCTGTTTGGCATTATCAATAAAACCGCAGGTATTAATCACCACGATATCATCTTTTCCCATTTTGTCTGATTCGTGGGTAACGTTGAGGTTGTTGCCGCGCAACTGGCCCATCAATACTTCCGAATCGTATATGTTTTTTGAACAGCCTAAGGTAATCACATTGATTTTAGGTTGTTTAATGGTTGTTTTTTTTATTGTTTTGGTATTCATGTTATGTGTGATAGCACCGATATAAAATGATTACACCGATTTAGGTGAGTACCGATGATATATTTAAACGGACAGTCGTTTTACTTCGCATTTTGTATTGCCAAAGTTAATCAATAATCCTGTTTTAATTTTGCTGGCTTTTAAGTATGAGATAAGTTGACTTTGAAATAACTTAGGTTGGTATCCCGTCACGGATTTCAATTCTACAATTACCTTATCTTCAACAAAAAGATCGCATCTGAATTTCCCAATAATAATATGCTCAAATATTACATTAAATTCCTTTTCTGCAATGAAGTTTAAACTTGCTTGCTGGAGTTTAATTTTTAGTGCATTCGCATAGATTTTCTCTAAAAAGCCTGGACCTAACTGATTATGAACTTCATAACAGCAGCCGATAATCTTTTGTGTTAGCGTATCTTTTTCATATTCGATCATACCTAAATCTATATAAAAATCTATGAAATCACATAAATCTGTGAAATCATACGCTTGCGCTTACTTAAACAAACTATTCACAAAATCTTTTTTATCGAAAAGCTGTAAATCGCCTATTTTCTCTCCAACGCCAATATATTTAACCGGAATTTTAAACTGATCAGAAATCCCGATCACCACGCCGCCTTTGGCCGTTCCATCCAATTTAGTAATGGCCAATGCGTTAACATCGGTAGCTTCAGTAAATTGTTTGCATTGCTCGAAGGCATTTTGCCCGGTAGAGGCATCTAATACCAGTAAAATTTCGTGCGGTGCACCTGGCACTACCTTTTGCATCACCTGCTTAATCTTGCCCAGCTCGTTCATCAAACCGATTTTGTTGTGCAAACGGCCTGCGGTATCGATAATCACTACGTCCTCATTATTGGCCACGGCCGATTGCAGGGTATCAAAAGCAACTGAGGCAGGATCCGAGCCCATGGCCTGTGCCACCACTCTTACACCTACACGTTCGCCCCAAAGTTTAATCTGGTCAACGGCTGCAGCCCTAAAGGTATCGGCGGCGCCTAAAACAACCTTTAAGCCTGATTCTTTAAGTTTATGCGCCAGTTTACCAATGGTGGTGGTTTTACCCACGCCATTTACACCCACCACCATAATTACATAAGGCTTATGATCGCCATATTCGAACTGACGGAAATCATTGCTGTTGTTTTCTGATAGCAACAATTGAATTTCGTCACGCAGGATAAAATTTAATTCAGAAGTATTGAGGTATTTATCTTTGGCCACACGCTCTTCAATGCGTTTGATGATTTTTAAGGTGGTACTTACACCTACATCAGAGGTAACCAAAACCTCTTCCAGATTATCGAGTACTTCATCATCAACAGAAGATTTTCCTGCTACGGCTTTGGTAATTTTATTAAAGAAACCGTCTTTGGTTTTCTCTAAACCTTTATCCAGCGCTTCCTGAGCTTCAGGCGCAGTTTCTTTCTTTTTGAAAAAATCGAATAAACCCATATCTAAATTTGATATAACAAAAAAAGCCCTTCCGGTTAAAAACGGAACGGCCTGTAATATTTTATGTTAAAAATATTAACCTTATTTAGATGCGATAGCATCTTTTACGTGGTCGTTATGTACGATAAGTTCTTTGAATGAGTAAGCACCTGTTTTTGGTGATTTTACCATCGTAATTACTTTCGAATATTCTTTACCTGTACCTGTTTTAAGGGTTGCAACTACTTTCTTTGCCATGTTCTTATAAATTTAATGATTGAATGATAGAAGGATTGGATGAATGGTTAAACCCTCAAACTTAAACCTTTTACCTTCAGCCTTATTTAATCTCTTTATGTACGGTTACTTTTCTCAATACTGGATTGAATTTTTTCAATTCTAATCTTTCAGTCGTATTTTTACGGTTTTTGGTAGAAATATATCTAGACATACCTGGCATGCCACTTTCTTTATGTTCAGTACATTCTAAAATAACCTGAACTCTGTTACCTTTTTTTGCCATTTTAATATAAATTGAAAACTGTTAATCTCAACAGTTAATGTTTTTTACAAAAATCCTTTTTTTACGAAACGGTTAATTGCTTCGCTGATGCCCACTTTATTGATGGTTTTGATCGCTGAAGTAGAAACTTTCAACGTAATCCAACGGTTTTCTTCAGGGATATAAAATTTCTGAAGTTGTAGGTTTGGGTAAAATTTGCGTTTGGTTTTAACGTTCGAGTGAGAAACGTTGTTACCTACCATTGCTTTTTTTCCTGTTAAATCACAAACTCTTGACATGACTTGTAAATATAGTTGTTAATATCGTCCGCTTAATTTTTTTAAGAGTTTGCAAATATCCGAATAATAATTGTAAACAGCAATAGCCTAGCTAATTATTTTTTATAATTAATATTTACAATCGCTAAAGGCCTAAGCCAGGTTTATTATTCCGGATATTTAAATCACCAGCTCTTAAATTGATGATGCACTTAACATTTGATCTCCATTTTGATACGATAAGCCTATTTTTCATTGGCATTATTTCTTTAAATTAGCTGCCACGAAATCCAAAATATAAAAACGAGCGATGCAAATTACCTCTTTTAAACAATACGAAGAAGATTATAAGAAAAGCGTAGAAAACCCTGAGCAGTTTTGGGGCGAAGTGGCGCAGAACTTTCAATGGCGCAAACCCTGGTTTAAGGTATTATCCTGGAACTTTAACGAACCCGATATCAAATGGTTTGAAGGGGCAAAGCTTAACATCACCGAAAATTGTTTAGACCGGCATCTTGCCGCCAATGGCGATAAACCTGCCATTATTTGGGAGCCGAACAACCCGGAAGAAGAAAGTGTTATCTATACCTATAAAATGCTGCATGAGCGTGTTTGCCGTTTTGCCAATGTGTTAAAACGCAATGGGGCCAAAAAAGGCGACCGGATCTGCATTTATATGCCCATGGTGCCCGAACTGGCTATAGCTGTTTTGGCCTGTGCGCGTATCGGTGCGGTACATTCGGTTATTTTTGGTGGCTTTTCTGCTAAATCCATTGCCGATCGGATTAACGATTCGCAGTGTAAAGTGGTAATTACGGCTGATGGTGCTTATCGTGGCAACAAACAGATTCCTTTAAAAGATGTAATCGACGATGCACTGATCGGTTGCCCAACAGTAGAGAAATGTATCGTGTTAACCCATGTGCGTACGCCTGTTTCGATGTTGAAGGGACGCGATGTATGGTGGGAAGATGAAGTTAAACACGTAAACGATATCTGCGAAGCGGAAGAAATGGATGCTGAAGACATCCTCTTCATTTTGTATACCTCCGGCTCTACCGGCAAACCTAAGGGTGTGGTACATACCTGTGGCGGTTACATGGTTTATGCCGGTTATACCTTTGCCAATGTATTCAATTATCAGCCTGGTGAAGTTTATTTCTGCACGGCCGATATTGGCTGGATTACCGGGCACTCCTATATTGTTTACGGTCCGCTTTCGCAGGGGGCAACTTCGGTACTTTTCGAAGGTATCCCTACCTACCCAAGCCCATCACGTTTCTGGGATATTGTAGAAAAATACAAAGTAAATACTTTATACACGGCGCCTACGGCTATCCGCTCTTTAATGAGTTATGGCGATGATCCGCTCGAAGGTAAAGATTTAAGTTCCATACGCGTTTTAGGCTCGGTAGGGGAGCCGATTAACGAAGAAGCCTGGCATTGGTTCGATGAGAAGATCGGACATGGCAAAGCGCCTATTGTGGATACCTGGTGGCAAACCGAAACCGGTGGAATCATGATTTCACCTATAGCAACCGTAACCCCAACCAAACCTAGTTTTGCTACCTTGCCCTTACCGGGCATCCAGCCGATTTTGGTCGATGAAAACGGTAATGAAATTGAAGGAAACGGGGTAATGGGAAACCTTTGCATTAAATTCCCGTGGCCGGGTATGCTGCGTACCACCTATGGCGACCACGAACGTTGCAAACAAACTTATTTCTCTACCTACGAGAATTTATATTTTACCGGCGACGGCTGTTTGCGTGATGAAGATGGTTATTACCGGATTACGGGACGCGTTGATGATGTATTAAACGTTTCGGGGCATAGAATCGGTACTGCAGAAGTTGAAAATGCCATTAACATGCATGCCGGTGTGGTAGAAAGTGCCGTAGTGGGCTATCCGCATGATGTAAAGGGGCAGGGCATTTATGCTTTTGTTATTTATCCTGATATGCATGGCGAAGCTGAATTATCTAAAAAAGATATCTTGCAAACGGTTACGCGCGTAATCGGAGCCATCGCCAAGCCTGATAAAATTTTGTTTGTATCTGGTTTGCCCAAAACACGTTCGGGCAAAATTATGCGCCGGATTTTACGCAAAATTGCCGAAGGCGATACCGGTAATTTAGGCGATACCTCTACCTTGCTCGATCCGGGGGTGGTAGAAGAAATTATTGAAGCTGCTAAGAAACTCTAGTAAATAAATTTTAAAAATGAAGCCTCCCTGATGTAAAGCAGGGAGGCTTCATTGCTTATAAACATTAGCGTTAATAACCTGGGTTTTGTTTTAAAGCTTTATTCACATTTATTTCCCGGTTAGGAATCGGAAAAACCAATTTAGGATCATCATAAGCAAAAGTGCCTATAGATCGTTTGGTGCGTTTGTAATCATGAAGCCTGAAACCTTCATAATCCAGTTCCTTTTCGCGCTCGTTTAAAATGATGGTCAGGGTAGGTACCACATTTCCCAATCCAGCCCTGGTTCTCAGTATATTAATGTCATCAGCAGGGGTAGCGCCAACGCTGGTACCTAACCTAACGTTACATTCTGCACGGATCAGGTATTGTTCGGTAATTCTGCAAACCGGTATATTATCATAAAAGCTGTACCATTTTTTAGTAAAAAAGCCTGTTCTGGCGCCAGTGCCTTCGGGGCGATTGCAATGTGGGCGCAAAAGGATATGCCCGTGTCTCTTCATATGCTGATTGGATATTGTCTGAAACCGGGATTACGGATATTCCGGCTATATATACAAGTATAACCGGACCAACTACAATTTCCAGGGGAGGGGTGGAATATATTTATTCAGGTAAAAACATACCATCCGGTGCTACGCTTACCTGGACACTGCCATCTAATATAGGTACAATAACTGATGGACAGGGAACAAGCCACGTTACAATTTTTACCACATCAACTGGTACACAGGTAATAGATTCCAATATAAAATTGAAAGTGGTGGATCTTAATGGGAATACTAAAACTGTTTCCTATGCAATCAAGCTCAAATCAGGTAGGTAGCACTAATTGGTTTTGTGTAAGAAGCCGTTTTTAAAACAAATGAAAATGATCGGTGTTCTTATTTCAGAACTAATTATTAAATAGAACCTATGGATAAGTTAGAATTAAAAGGAAAGTGGAACGAAATAAAAGGAAAAGTTAAACAAGCCTATGCTGATTTAACAGACGACGATTTAAAACATGAACAAGGGCAGGATGACGAGTTATTGGGCAAACTGCAACAGAAAACTGGAAAAGGGAGAGATGAACTGGTAAAGTGGATCAACTCTTTATAGTATCTATTCAGGAATAACAACAGGCGATCTTTTCGATCGCCTGTATACGTTAAAAATATTTTTATGGACGATATTGCCCGGCGGTTTCCACAAAACCCCATACTAGCCCCTTTACATTTACCTCCCAGTAGGGTAGGGCTGGAAATTGCCTGCCTGCTCAACCCGGGTGTTTTTACCTTCAAGGGCAAAATATGGTTGTTGATCCGCGTGGCAGAAAGGCCCAAACAAAGCCCAGGGATTATCTCTTTCCCAATTTTAACCCAGGCTGGCATAGAAATTCTGGCTGTAGCAGAAAACGATCCCCAACTAAATGCCACCGACCCCAGGGTAATCAACTACAAAGGCGCCGATTACTTAACTACCCTATCGCATTTAAGGCTGGTTTGCAGTGATGATGGGATTCATTTTTATGAACCTGAGGGGTACCCGTTTTTACAGGGCGAAGGTAAAGATGAAACCTTTGGCATTGAAGATTGCCGCGTAACCTTTATCGGTAATACCTATTATTTAACTTATACGTCTGTTTCTGCCCATGGCGTGGGCGTAGGGCTGCGAACCACAACCGATTGGAAAAATTTTCAACACCATGGCATGATCATTCCCCCACACAATAAAGATTGTGCCCTGTTTGAGGAACGCATTAACGGTAAATTTTATGCACTGCACCGCCCCAGTAGTGTAGCGTTGGGTGGAAATTATATCTGGCTGGCCGAATCTCCAGATGGTATCCATTGGGGCAAACACCAGTGTATTATTAAAACGAGAGCCAACCTTTGGGATAGTGCCCGTGTAGGTGCCGGGGCTGCACCCATTAAAACCGCAGCCGGCTGGCTCGAAATTTACCATGGTGCCAATGAAAAACACCAGTATGCTTTAGGTGCCTTTTTGATGGATTTACAGGATCCGTCTACAGTACTGGCCAGAACCGAAGCGCCGATAATGGTACCCCGGGAAGATTATGAATTACACGGATTTTTTGGTGAGGTGGTATTTACCAATGGCCACCTGATTAATGGCGATGAACTGACCGTTTATTATGGCGCGGCCGATGAATTCGTGTGTGGGGCTAAGTTTTCGGTAGAGGAAATTTTGAGTAAGCTGACCTATTTTTAGTGTTGGTATACTGTTCCCGCTAAATCTTAAGTTGGCCTGCTCTTCGGAAAGCTTAACCACAGCTTTTACGCTTTTGTTCATGTTGTATAATTGTTCAATTTAATACTGACTAATGGGCGACGGTTCGGCTAAAACAATATCATAGTGCATCATAGCTTATACCTTGGGGCAAGATATCAATATTTCATCAGGTTTAGGAATTGGCGTTATTCACTGGTTCGTAAGTTGACTCCAGCCAAAACCCATTTGAGAGGTGTTTAAGATATAAAAAGCTCGGGTAAAGACTTATTTGAGATTTATAGTTGATGGCAGGCATTTATCAGCTCATCAGGAAAATCCTCCAATCCCTATTGTTGGCACAGCGTAGATAAGTTATTGTTGAGGTTTGATGATATAAAGTTCATCCCAATTACCGGAATAAAGCGCAAAACCATGTTCCGAACGGTAAAAAGAGGGCTCGTAAATTCGGGCCGCCCCGCCCGGTTCCGCCACGGTATACAAACGCGTTTTAAACCTGTCATATTTTTCTTTCTCCACCACCAGCCGATCTACCTGGAAAGAAAAATTCCTGCCGGCAATATCAGTTGAAAAAAATCCTTTGCCACGCCAGTTCGTAGCTGAAGAAGGAAGCGTTCCTCCTCCAATTACATGTTTATATTCCATTTTTTCTTCAGGGTAGAAATGTATCAGCCTCACGTCGTCAGGTATCACCGGATCGGGTGTTCCCGTATGAAATACATCCGTACGATAACGATAGCCCGAATCCTCATCAGCAACCTGCGTATAACCCGGCATCTTTTCCCAGAGCATGTACCATTGTTGCTGTTCGTAAAATGCCATCCATCTAAAGTCTTTTTCATGATCCCTGAAAGCACTGAAGAAGTAATAACTACCACTTTTTTTAACCGCCCTGATTTTTTGATCAATCTTATCTTTTGGCCAGCTAAAGTCGGCGTTTAAGCTAACAAAATGATGCCGGATCGTATCTCCGTCCAACGGCCAGGTGGTGTAATAGGCTTTTTGGTCGTTACTGAAAACCATAAAACGGTCTATAAATTTTGGCCAGTAACCTTCATATCTGATATAAATAGAATCTACCAGCTTTCCTTGTTGATCCAGTTTATAATAGCGGTAATCATGTTTCGTTTCTTCGTCTACCGTAGGATCCGCATCAATAATCAGTTGTTGGTTTACAGTCGGGAATACACGTATGGGCTCAGGTGATGAGGCACTGCGCATCGCTACGGTACAAAGTCTTTCGATTTTGAACAGGTTTGACCGGTAGTGTTCGTTAATGGCCTGAAAATCCACATATGTCTGTTCCAATGGTAACTTATTGCGTTCCAGCACACCGGCATTTTTCCGTGTGATCAGGTAAAATACAGCTACTACAATCACCAGTCCTATCGCTATCCACATCCAGTTTTTCATGATTTTAATTAACAGTTTTTTTCCAGAAAACCGCAGGAGCCGGCATCTGATGTTGCAAATTATCATTTTTTGGTTTAAGGAACAATAAAGGAACATTTTCCTGCTTATTTAAGCACCAAAAGATGAACCAGGAAATTTTTATCATCTTCGTAAACCAAGCGCTGCTCAGACCAGCATGTTAGTTAGCCTGGCAAACTTATCGTGCTGTGGCCAACCCTCTGCTGGAATGGTGAAGGCAAAATTAGCGCTATATTGGTGGCATTGACTGCAAAAAAGGAATAATTGAATCTGCTTTCTTAACCGGATATCATGGAAATCATCATCTTAATGCTCGTACTATTGTTTTTACGCCCTATGTTCAATTTGTTTTTCGGTAAGGAAAAAACTGAACCTGGTTTATCTAAAGCAGGTTACTGGGAAGCATTTGAATTGCATGCGCTTTTTGACGACCTGAACAAGGTGAAGGCTATTCTGGAACATACAGACGATACGCGGATTGATTTTATCGCTTTTAAGGATGAGTTTATGGAAGAACTGGATATACTTGAAGGAGAAAATAACCCTGATTTTTCAAGGGTCAGCGAATGGTTTGCGCCAGATGCTGACTGGGACAGGCTGATGGGACCGCGGGGGCGGGTACTGGGCACTTCTGTTTTTAAAAGGGCCGACTGGTGGAAACGCAACCAGTAGTTACATCAGGCTTAGTTATATAATTTCGGGCATTAAGTATTTCTCTACAAAGAGTACAAGCGTGTTTTTGAACACAAGAAAAGCGGATTTGAATACGTTGGCTCAATTCAATTGACTGAGCTTTGCATTGGAAATAAATGTTAAATTAATATGAAAATAGTCGTGACAGGTTCATTAGGAAATGTCAGTAAACCGCTGGTGTTGCTATTGATTGAACAAGGGCATCAGGTTACCGTAGTCAGCAGCTCAGCCGCTAGGAAAGCAGCAATAGAGCAGTTGGGTGCAAAGGCTGCGATCGGAGAATTAGAGGACCCCATTTTTTTAACTAAAATCTTTGATGGTCATGATGCCGCCTACTGTATGCTTCCGCCCTTTAACTTTTTCGGGGATCAAACGCTTGATTATCAGAAGCAGGCACTTAACATCAGCACAAATTATGTTCAGGCGATTCAAAACGCGGGGATAAAAAGAGTAGTACAGCTGAGCAGTGTGGGTGCTGAAAGGCCCACCGGGGCTGGGGTACTGGTTTTTCATCATATTGCAGAAAGCGTTTTTAAACAACTTCCTGAGGATGTAGCTGTTACCCATCTTCGCCCGGGCTCTTTCGATTATAATTTGTACGCTTTTATGGATATGGTTAAGGGCAAAGGCTTTTTGAAAGGTTTTATCGGCAAATTACTTTACCTTAGGCATTATGGTTTAAAAGGTCTTTTCAAAGGATATTCAGGTATTATATTGTCTAATTATGGTGAAACCGACAAAATCGCCTGGGTATCGCCCATAGATATTGCATTCGCTATTGCCGGGGAGATTAGTGCTCTTCGAGCAGGAAAGAAAGTGAGATATGTTGCTAGTGAAGAACTTACCTGTCAGGAAATAGCCGCTGCTTTAGGAAAAGCCATTGGAAAGCCATACCTGAAATGGGTGCTGATCAGTAACAGGCAAATGACTAATGCGTTTATGCAAATCGGGGCATCGGCTGAAATAGCCAAAGCATTTACCGAAATGAATGCGGCGATGCATAATGGTAGTCTGTTTGAGGATTATTTCAAAAACAGGCCTGCCATTTTGGGTAAAACAAAAATAAATGATTTTGCAAAAGCATTCGCCTTAAAATATAACGAACAATGAGACAGTTATTTATAACCATCCTCTTTCTAAATTTTTCTACCATGTTATTTTCACAGTCAAAAGCCGATGATATTGTTGGGGTATGGTACAGTCCGGTAAAAGAGGGCAATGTACAGATATATAAAAGCGGTAACCATTATTATGGCAGGTTAACCTATTTAAAACATGCTCTCGATCATGAAGGTAAACCTGTTTTAGACGTTAATAATCCCGATAAAGAAAAACGTAAACGGCCCTTAGTCGGAATTTTGTTATTAACAGACATTACTTTCAACGATAAAAAGAACAGCTGGAAGGGAAAGCTCTATGATTATGACGGACAAAAGGGAAATACCTATGATTCTTATCTCACCATTACCAAAAGTGGTGACCTCAATATCAAAGGTTTTTGGGGACTTTCTTTCTTCGGATTAAATCGCGGGCTGACTTTGGAAAAAGTTAATGTGGAATAATCTTATCTTTAAAACTTGTAAGCTACCCGAATGAATTTACAACAACCCTACAGAATAAAAACCATCAAGGAATATCATAAAATACTCGGTATCGGCCATCCTGAACATCCTATGATCAGTGTGATCGATCTCGCTGAAATCACACCCTACAGGAGCGAGGAAAGTATCAGGGTAGTGTTCGATTTTTATATGATCTCGCTCAAAAAGGTTGAGGCCGGAGATGTACAGTATGGCTATGGGCAGCAAAAATACGATTTCGATGATGGCATATTATTCTTTATATCTCCCAATCAGGTATTTTCATTCAAAGCCGATGATGACTTCAGGAGTGCAGGAAGCATGATGCTCATTCATCCTGATTTCCTGTGGGGAAATCCATTGGCCAAGGCCATCAAAAAATATGAGTTTTTCAACTATGCGGTAAATGAAGCACTGTTTGTTTCTGCAAAAGAAGAAATGGTATTGAAAAGTTTTATCAGGAATATTGAGCAGGAATATCATTCCCACATCGATACCTTCAGTGAGTCGATCATCATTTCCCAGATTGAATCATTCCTCAATTATTCAAACCGCTTTTATATGCGTCAGTTTCTTACCCGCAAAATATCCGGAAGTCAAATCGTGGATAAACTGGAAAAAATTTTAGACGACTATTTTGAGGATGAAAACAGCATCAATAAAGGACTGCCAACCGTACAATATATTGCGTCGGTCCTCCATTGTTCTCCCAACTATCTAAGCGGAATTTTGAAGGCACTTACGGGTCAGAATACCCAGCAGCACATCCACGGGAAGATCATTGAAAAAGCAAAAGAAAAACTTTCCACCACCACACTTACCGTTGGGGAAATTGCTTTCGCACTGGGATTCGACTATCCCCAATCATTTAGCAAATTATTTAAAAGTAAAACCGATTTCACTCCGGTTGAGTTCCGGGCGTCTTTCAATTAATCTTAAATTATTGCTGATAACGGGAACACCAGGACCAAACCGTTGCGTAATTTTCATCTGACATCACTGATGGTGATATAACTCCATGCATCGGTCTCGGATATGCTGGATTCTCTGATAAAAGACATTTTTCTCATACCATGGAAGGAAAATTTCAATTGTGTTGACACAATTGCTTCAATTTTAAGATTTGCGATTACCAGCCATGATTAATGAACTATACAGTAATTGTTTTTTATGATATTGTCTGATTTTTTTAGGTTGCCGACAAGAAGTCAATTAGTAATATAATTACATTACTATTCATGGATACTATTTTCTTCCCTCCGTTTTGGTCTTAGCATCTCGCTAAGACTGCTGCGAACAACAAAAGGCGGAGGCCTGAAAGATGTGGTAATGCTACTGTTATGATTTTGTACTTATGCCTGGTTTTCTTTCGGTTATGGTCCGATTATTAAAAACGGAGGGTACACTCTTCCAGCTGGATTAGAGCTGTTTTTAGTTGATCAGGAAATGCTGCTGAGGCTTACCAAAAGATCGGCAAACAACTTACGAGCCAATTACCACGGCTATTGTTCGAAAGCTCAAGCCCATAACTACTTGTTGCCTTTAGAAGTAATGCTCGGTATGAAGTGTTTGGCAGACCATTTCATGATTATCGATGGCGTTTGATTTGATGGATTTAATGAACTTAATGAAGTTTGGTTGATCCAACATTTTTTTAAGAATTTTAAGAGATATTGATGTATTTATTTTAATTTGCGGCCGCTTAAATTGTTAAACGGGATGTAGCGTAGCCAGGTATCGCGCCAGCATGGGGTGCTGGAGGTCGGAAGTTCGAATCTTCTCATCCCGACTAATTTTTAAGCTGCAATTTCTCTTTGTCGAGTAAAGGTAGCACGGGCCAATATCCATTCAAACTGTATTGATTGTTGCGGAGTATTGATCATCACCTTTTTTAATGTCTTTCCGCTATTTCTAATTTGCCATAGCAATATGATTCACGTTTTTCGGTGCTAAAAGTTTGATCTCCTGTAGCTCCGATATTCTTTTATTAATCGAAGCCTACAAACTGTATTCCGGCCAAGCTGGTCACCATCACGATAACTTAGCGGCTATTTCAGGTGATTCTCAATTTCACCAACGATCTGATTGACCAGGGGTGCGTGCAGTTCGATCCCTTTTTTTTCGGCTTCAAGGTCAGGTTCAAACAATGCAATCTTCCCGGTAATTTCCCTATAATCAAGTAGCTGCCATTCTTCCCCTGGTGGCCTGAGTGCACCGATCAACCTGCCCTCATGAATAATCTCAAACACACCGTTTTCCTCCTGTATACTGATTATTTTGCGATCACCATACTGATCGATATCCATCTCAAACGGCTGGATGCTTTTGCCTTGTTCTTTCATTTTGATCTATTGTATAAGTTTTTTGGTTTAATTTCTCCGTTTGGATTGGCTGATCTGCAAATTATCCCGACAGGTAAAAATAAAACATCGCCTTAACGGTTTTGCCCATAGCTTTTTTACCCGTTACCCAGTCCGAAATACTTTCGCGGTCAATACCGGTTTCAAAGGCAATCTGCTTGATCCGCAGTCCCTTTTCCTGCATTTTCTGATCAATCCAGGAAACATCAACTACATCGGCCGGAGCGGGTAGAACAGTATTTGCCGTGATCTGCAACTCTAATCCTGGTAGCCTTTTTTTAAACAGTTCTGCTGTTCTTTTCAGTAACACCTGCTGGGTAGCATATTTTCCTGAGGCGGTCTCCTCTTGACTGGTCTCTATTTCTACTATCTTATCGTCAACTGAAACGATTTTAAAATCTATATTCGACTGCATCGAATGCCGTTCTGCCGCTTTTTTAAGTGAGTTCAGCTCATCTGCATTTAAAAGAGAACCCAGGTAATCTATGTTCTGTATACTCATTTTATTCATTTGGTTTAAAAAATGAAAAGGTCTTTAACAGCGTTCGTTTGTTAAGGGCTGGCGCAAACGCCCTGCCTTGATATCATTTCTTTCCATTTAATCCTTTAGTTTCCTGCTATCCATATCCCGCCACTTTCGCTATCTTTTTCCGTGGCGTTTTTGTCAGCGGTCAGATCAGTTCATCGAAATGGATCGGAAGTTTGTAAATGCGTTTGCCGGTGGCATGATAAATGGCATTGGAGATTGCGGCCGGCATGCCTACCAATCCGATTTCACCAACACCCTTGGTGCCCAGCTCATTAATCAGGCTGTCCTTTTCATCGGCAAATATCACTTCCAGTTCACCAATGTCGGCATGTACGGGGATATGGTATTCGCCCAGATTGGCATTAATATATTTGCCAAGCTGCGGATCCATAATCGATTCCTCATGCAGTGCCTTACTGATACCCCATACCATTGAGCCGAGGATCTGGCTTTTAGCTGTTTTGGGGTTGATGATTTTTCCGGCCGCAACAGCGGTTACTGCCCGGGTGAGGGTGATGGTACCCAGGTCGCGATCTACCTCTACCTCCACAAATGAAGCGCTGTGGGTGGCCAGGCTGTATTTCCGCAGTTTGAGCATGTGGGGTCTGCCCATTTTTGTGGTTTTAATGGCCGCACCTTTATTAAAGGCAACAATGTCCTTCAGGCTAATTTTGATGGCCGGATCATTTTTAAGATGGATATGGCCCGAAGAAAAAACAACTTCTTCTTCCTTTGCCTTTCTGAAAGGAGAATCATTCATCTCAGCTGCCTTTTTTAATAATTTTTTACGCAGCGACCTGGCGGCAACCACAATGGCAACCCCTGTTGAGGAGGTGATTGCTGATCCGCCCTGAAACATCGAAAAAGGTTTTTTACTGTCCCCGTACCTGAATTCCACATCAGCCATTTCCAGTCCCAATTCATCTGCTGCAATCTGGGTCATTACCGTTAGCGTTCCCGTACCAATGTCGGTAGTGGCATTGTCAACTACCATTTTTCCTTCGCTGTTGATCATAATCTGCACCCGCGAAGGAAACTGGAAGGCATCCCAAATCCCCGTCGCCATGCCATAACCAACAAGTTTATTGCCGCGTTGCATGCTTCGTGGTTCAGCACTACGTTTGTCCCATCCAAATTTTGCTGCCGCCTCCAGGTAGCATTCCCTGAGCGCTTTGCTGGTATATGGTTTTCCTGCCGATGGATCAGCATCCGAATAGTTGAGCAGGCGAAGTTCAAGGGGATCTATTTTGAGCTGATAGGCCAGTTCATCTATGGTGCATTCAATGGCATGGAGTGCCGTGCTGCCGCCGGGGGCGCGCATATCCATCGGGGTATAAACGTCTAATGGCACAACCTGATGTTCAAAAAGCGTGTTGGGGGCAGGGTAGAGTTTATGGCTCCAGTTGGAGGTGGGTTCGGTATAATCTTCAAAATTCGAGGTTTCGGCAAAGGTGCTGTGGCCAAGCGCGGTAAGTCTTCCGTTAATGTCGGTGGCAAAACGCATCTGTTGTATCGCCGGCGGCCTGTGGCTAAAAGAGAACATCTGCTTCCTGTCCAGTACCACACGTACATTGCTTTTTAAATGCAGGGCCGCCATTACACATAGGAACAACTGGTACTGTGGCCTGAGGCCCGAACCGAATGCACCCCCTACAAAAGGGGCAAGTACCCTTACGTCCTTATAATGCAGCCCGAATACATTGGCAATAAAAAGCTGGTTATTGATGGTGCCCTGGGTTTTATCGTAAATGGTCAGCTTTCCATCCCCTTCAAAAAGGGTTGTGGTGGCAAAAAGTTCAATGGGGTTATGGTGTTCTGTGCCGTGGTGGTATGTGGCGCTTACCTTTACTGCAGCGTTTTCGAACGCGTTTTCAAAATCCCCTGTTGGCGGCGGGGGTGGTGGTTTAAGTGCGGTAGCCAATCCTTTTTTAGGCGCTCTGGCCTTATCCAGGTGTTTTTCCAAACACGTTTGGTGCGGTTCCTGCTGGTAACGGAAAACTATTCTGGTGGATGCATACCTGGCCGTCTCAAAGTCGCGGGCAACCACCAGCGCAACAGGCTGGCCATTGTAGAGGATGTTTTCATCATAGAGTGGTTTAAACACGGTTCCCGGAGGGGCGTCCATATCGGTATACTGCAAATCGAACCAGGCCAGTTTGGGCCGGTTGAGGTGCGAGAGGATATCCACCACGCCCGGTATGGCCATGGCTTCCGTGGTATCAATTTCCACAATCTTTCCTTTGGTAATCGGGCTGCTCACCACATAGCCGTGGAGCAGGCCTTCCAATGGGTATTCAGCAGCATACCTGGCCGCTCCGGTAACTTTTTCCCTTCCCTCCAAACGGCTAATCGGCCGGCCTACGTTTTTATCTGTATTCATGTTGATCTTGTTAGGTATTAGATTACATTGAGGGCTGTGCGCCTGGAAGCTGTGTATCCGGATCCAGTGCCATCATGCCGTTGCGTATAATGGCGTTTTTGGCCAGTTTGATCTTAAAATGGTTATATTCAAGTCCCACCGCTCCCTTAAGGATTATATCTGCCGCGGCAGCAAAGGTTTCCCGGCAGGCGGTTTTTTCGCGGAGAAATTCTTCCGCTTCCAGGGAACGCCAGGGTTTGTGTGCCACCCCGCCAAGCGCAATCCTGGCCTCTTTGATGGTATTGCCATCCATTTCCAGTGCGGTAGCTACCGAAACCAGCGCAAAGGCATAAGAGTGGCGGTCGCGGAGTTTCAGGTAGGAATAGTTCAGCGGAAAGCCTTTTTCTGGCAGATCGATCGAGGTAATCAGTTCACCAGGTTTCAGGTTGTTGTCAAGCTCAGGCCTTTCGCCGGGCAGGCGATGGAAGTCTGCAAAGGCCAGGCTACGTTCGCCATCTACACCGCTTACATTTACCCGGGCCTCCAGTGCGGCCAATGCTACGCACATATCCGATGGGAACACGGCAATGCAGGCTTCACTGGCACCCAGTATAGCATGCATCCGGTTATAACCCTCCCTGGCCGGACAGCCCGATCCCGGGACCCTTTTGTTGCAGGGCACCTGATGGTCATAAAAATAATAACAGCGCGTTCGCTGGAGCAGGTTGCCCCCGTTACTGGCCATGTTGCGGATCTGCGCTGAAGCACCTGCCAGTATAGCCTTCGATAACAAGGGATATCGGGATTCGATGATAGGGTGGTAGGCGGTTTCGGCGTTTTTTACAGCAGCACCCAGCCGAAAACCTCCATTTTCAAGTTCACGCAATTCCGAGAGCGCAGCCAGCTGGCTGATGTCGATCAGCGCTGTAGGGTGAGCAAGATTGTACTTCCATAAGTCGAGCAGGTTGGTGCCGCCTGCAATGAATGCAGCAAGGGGCTGATCATCGCTAAGCTGAACGGCAGCAGGTACATCAGGCACGGCGAGAAACTTGAAACTATTCATCACTTCCTCCGTCTTTTACCTGCATAATTGCATCTATAATACCCACATTGGCTCCGCACCGGCAAAGGTTGCCACTCATCAGTTCTTTCACTTCCTCACGCGAGGAAGCCCTGCCTTCGGATAAAAGACCTAAAGCACTGCACAGCTGCCCTGGTGTACAATAGCCGCACTGGAAGGCGTCATGGTCAATAAAAGCCTGTTGCAGGGGGTGAAGGCCGTTTTCCGTTGCAATTCCTTCCACCGTGGTAATTTCTGCCCCGTCTTTCATTACCGCCAGGCTCAGGCAGCTTAAAATACGCTTTCCATCACATATTACGGTGCAGGCGCCGCACTGCCCATGGTCGCAGCCCTTTTTGGTTCCGGTCAGATCCAAATGGTCACGTAAACAGTCTAACAGGCTCACCCAGGGGCGGATATTGATGCTATGGTGTTCTCCATTTATCTTCAGGGTAACTAAATGGGTTTCCATCTCTTGGGGATGCGGGTGCGGCGGATATGTTTCCATAGTGGTTTTGTTAACTGGCTTTTATGGTTAACAATAAAAATAAGAGATAGGTTTTTTTAATTTGGTGTGCGGGAATGCGGAACCACGCCTGCAGCAGGTGCATCATAAATGTCTAACGAGTGACGCCAACGAGATTATTTTTTGTACGTAAATAAATACTTGTATTAATTGTATTATTTATATACATTGCATGTAAACAAAATTATTAATTTATGCGCGCTCCAACCTCCTTTATTCCTGAATATACTGGCTACAAACCAATCATTTTGATTGTTCCGCCCACATTATTGATGATGTGGTAGGGATACATCTCCCATAAAAAAAAACTGGCATCTGTATCAATAGCAGATACAGGTAACTTCAGATGGTTATGTCAGCAATCAATCCCTTGATGCCCATTTATTCATGATTTTATTCAGAACAAAACCTTTAGGATATATGAATAGGAAGTTTTTAAATCAATCTATCAATAAATAAAAATTAACACAAAATCCAATGATGAAAAAACAATTAACAGTAATAGCTTTCGCTATTGGAACAGTTCTCCTGTCGTGTAAGGATAATCTTCTGACCGATGCAGACTTAAAAACGGGAAAATTAGGCAGGGTCGGTGCGTCTGATCATTTCCGCGACGTAAAATCATATAATGGAAGGGCTTATTTTGCAACAAAAGAGTCTTTGCAGGAAACATTTGATCAGCTAAAAGATGCTGATGATGAAACCGTAGCCAATTACATCGATGTACTGGGTATTACCTCGTTAAGGCCAATAGTTACAGAAAAGAATGAGGCCGATATTTATCAAAAAACCAAAGAGCGTTTGGAACAATTGAAAAAGAATTCCAGATATATGAATGCTGCCAGGGCCAAAGCTTCAATCAATAACATCGATGCGATGATTGACCAAATTGATGGCCTGGAAGAAATTATAGGTGATGATGCCTTTTCTGCATTGCTCAATAGTAATGGCGAAATTCAGGTTGGTGAGGACATCTATAAATATACCGATGTAGGGATTTTTATCGTTAATGCTAAAAATTATGAAGCCTTAAACAGGTATCTCGAAAAGGAGCGGATTGCAGATAATTTACTTTACCCCACGGATGATGGCGTACGGAATAGCTATGTTTCCGCAAGGCCTGCGCTGATGGTTACTTCCATTTCTGCAGATGATGGCATCGGCTACTATCCTGGTACATTGCCTTCCAGTGGTGGCGGGTATTCAGGCGGCACCTCAACCAACTCGCCCCCGGTAACAGATCCTAATATCCAAATGGCAAATTTCATCAACGCTTTACCGGCCTGCAGCACCTACACCACCTTTCTTCAAAGCCTGTTTGGAGATTCAGATATGTGTGTAGATCGTTATGAAAATAAAAGGAGGGTAAAATCTAAAGCATACAACTACAATTATTACCTGGCCTATAACCTTGGGGTTAAGGTTAAAAACCAATTTAAAGGATGGACCGGATTCTGGAGAAAAGAAAATGTTGATGAAATCCGTTTAGGGGTTATTTGTGGCACCTTCTTCTACGATTACTCTTCCTATTTTAATCCTGCGCCATCTCAGAATAGAATTACCACCATCTACAACAATAACAACAGAACTATTTTTGATGCGAGTACCTTCTGGACAGCTTCTTCTTATCCAGGCGTTTATTCGATATCCGGCTATAGCACGCAAAATTATCCTACCATTTTTAAGGATGACTTCTACATTGAAGATATACTTCCGTTCAATTATCCTTCAACCAACAATGTTATCGATTATGGGCTTTACGGCGCCTTACAGGCCGGAAATAAAGCATTATCGCATGAGAACCTGAACAAATTGTTCTGGAACGGCACTGTTTCAAAATTAGGTAACTTCCTGCAGTCGCTTGGGAAACCTAAGCCTGATAACAACATTACTTTTTCCTATAATGCCGCTCCTTTAGGTAAACTGATGGTGGCGAAAACATTTTACAATCATCAGTACAACACCGATGATGTTCATAAAACTTTCGACTGGGGTTTCCAGATTGGTTTCAATATCGATGGCAATGGCCATGTATCACCTAGTACTTCACCAAGTTCTTTAAAAAAGCCACAGGAATTTAAAACCCTGATGTACGGTATTGTAAAACGTAACGGGCAGTGGCATGGCAGTAAGATCTCAACCGGAAACTATTAAAAGAAACGTGATAAAAGCTATTTATTTCCAGTTTTTCTCCTCACTGCTTCCAGTTCTCGTAAACCGGTAATGGATCATCAGGTTGAGCCCGAAAGGGCAGCTTGGCGATAGGGAGGTGAAATTGATCAGTAATTGTGAATAGCTTAATTTTAACAATCTTTGGTGAAATCATTCTTTAACCGCCGTTTCGAGGAAATGGCGGTTGATAAGTGCGGTTGGCATGCTCCCGGTTTATGCAGCATATTTTTATACCACAAATGATTCACCACTTCATCTGATCGCTGAAGGTAGTTTTGATCAAATCGGTGCGATATAGGTGTGTTGGTTGGGTAAATAAAACACGATGAAAAAGCTTGCCTGATGCTAAACCTCATCCCCGGTCTTCAATGGTAGGAGCAAATCCGAATCACGGTTAGGCTTCCTGAGTGTGGAAACCGCAATGGGGCAGGCAGGTCCAGGTAACGGCGCCAAATACGGTAACGTTTCACCCGGTGATGTTTAAACAGGCATCCATTGTATCATTGAGGCATAGATAAGTATTATCTCCTTTAATGCATAACTTTCTGGTGAGCCATTCACCATCTATAGCACAAACAATTAACATCCCGGATGTAACCTGAACAGATTTATCCACTACAATGATACTGCCTTTCATAATGCCAAAATACCGCCTGTGGTCGTCATCGTACTCAAAGTAAAATGTATTGGTCGGATCGTTTACTATACTCTGGGCAATATGTAACCTCCGCTGTTTGTAGTCCTCGGCAGGGGATATGAAGCCCTAAACGCGTCCGGGATTGTGAAGTGTATCCAATGTATCGTTCTGGTGTAAATCTAGTTCTCTAAACATACATCATAACTTTACAGGTCAAAACCACTAAAAAAGCAATTCAAGCAATTTTTGATTATATCCACTAAATAACGTAGGTTAGCTATAGAAAACTTCACGCTCACATCTACAATTTATGAAAGCTCTCATCAAGCTGGCCAACAGCTTTTTTTTAGTACTCCTAATCATTTTCAGTTTCTCGTCCTGTAAAAAGAGAATTAACCCTGTCAAAAATGAAGAACTCCCTGCCGAAACACAAACCGGGGCTAATACATTCGGCTGTTTAATTGACGGTAAGGCTTACATACCTGATGGTGTTTTTGGGCTCCCGGCAATAACAGCTTCCCTGCAATACCAAATACTCAATCTACGGTCAATAAAAAAGAGTTCAAATGAAGCTATTGGCCTTCCGGTTAGGAATATGACCGCGGTAGGCGAATACGCGATTACGTCAGAAATGGGGTATAGTAACCCCGATCTCGATTATAAAGCTGTTGCAGGCAAAATAACGATTACCAAATACGATGTTGCTAATAATATCGTTTCCGGACGTTTCTATTTTACTGCAAAAAATGAAAAGGCCGGAAAAACCGTTTCTATAACGGATGGGCGCTTTGATGTTAAATTTACTAATTAGAGCCATTTGTACCAAGGCTATCAAACAAATCTGTTCTCTTTAGAAGCTATCGATTAACAAATACCTGATATTCCATCTAAATCAGTCAAAGATCGGATTATCGGATCAATTAATCATTAACCCTCTCAATCTTTACAAACAATGCTTAAGTCACCTTTTCTTTCCCTGCTGTTCTCGCTTTCCTTGAGTTTATGCTCAGCTCAAGACACGCCTAACGAACTTGCCAACAGGCATAACTTTATTTTTCAACACCTAAATCGCGGCGAAGCAACTACCGGTATCTTACTCGACTACGGTATAGAGTTCCTGAATATGGATAATTATGATGGTTCGGTGTTGTTAGACAGTAACAGGGTCTCCATTACAGATTGGAGGAGCATATATGCCACATTACTCACCTCACAATATAATTATCAGGTCAGCTTCTCTCAACCCGCTTCGCTAAATACTACCATCAATTCATATGTTGCAGATCATCTGGCAATGCCATTTGTGCTTTTGCACTATAACTATAGTACATTATGAAGCGATGCGCTTAGCGCGGGTTGATGAGTTTCTATGCGTTAAAAAAGATGGACATAAACAGATTATACAAAAATAAATCTAAAGAGGTTTGTTTTTGTATTTATAATATGTTAAATAATATTAAACGATCAATATCGAACAAAATGAGCAATATAGCATATATCATTTTACTGATAGCACCTTTATTCAGTTCTGCTTATCAGGAAAATCCGGGTAAAGTAAGGACCGGACCTCACGCATTTACCATTCAATGGATTACTTTTGAGAAGGATAACAAGCCTGGAAAAGTAATCATAAAATCGATAGGGAAAAATGAGTACAGTATCGAAGGCGAGCAAAGGGATAAAACTAAAAATGAATATGTCACTATCAAAGGAACTTTTATGGTAGTGGGGCGGCTGCTTAAATTCAATGGTAAAATCGTATCAAGGATAGCGGATATCAATAGTGGGCAACCTTGCGAAAGCAATGGGCTTGCGGTATTCAAAGCTTCCGGAAAGCGAAAATACTGGCGCTTACAGCAAATGCTGAATTGCGATGGCATAACAACGGACTACATAGATATCTTTTTCTAAATATCAGCAAGGTAAGCCACCTGGCCGATCTGCCGGATTGCAATTGCTCCGTTATTTTTAAAAAAAGACATCGCCAAATGATCTTTTTTTTGCGTTTTCAACTGATGGTTGAACCGGATAGGTGATGGCGCAGGCAGTACAGTAAGTGAAACGGGGGGAGATTTGTTACCGTTTTTTTTATGCTCGTTTGGGCTATGATTGAACCTTAATATTGACGAAGGGTACCTGGCCGATTATCGGGCCGTGTTCATTCTGAAAACCTGATCTTTTTCCTGTAGGCTTTTTTGATTTCGATCAAGATCACCCCGTTAGCGCCTTTCGCGCCGTACACCGCCGTATCCTTTGCATCCTTCATTACTTCAATACTTTCAATCCAGTCCGGCGATAGCTCACTTAATTTCGAGGCTTCAATTGTACAGCGCTTATTACCGGCCTTGATCAGATAAAGCGGTGATCTGTTCAGCGAAATTGTCGATATACCGCCGAGCATGATCCTTTTCTCAGCGATCAAGTTGATCACCATGTTATCATTCAGATAGGTCTCCATGGGGGCGTAACCTGGCAGGTTGAATATGAATTTAGATAACCTGTCGGGATCATCCAGGTTTAGCCCAAATCTGCCAAGGGAATCCGTTATCGCCAATGCATCTTCTTCTCCTATCTTTCTTACTTTAACGTGGGCGAGTGCTTTGCCATTTGCCTGGTCAACTACGGTTCCTTTTATGGTGACTGGTAAGGTGGGGAGGCTGGCCGGTGATGGTGTGGTTTCATTGGCTGCTTTGTGCTGCCCTTCGGTTTGTACCATTAATGGTTTTGTTTTTTGTGCCCGGGCCGGGCTAACGGCCATTGCGGCCAGGGCAAGCGGCATGAGCCATTGCCAACCTATCTTTGCAGGGGGGCTTAACAGGTTGCGGTTCATTTGGCTGGCCAGCAGGCGTCCGCATATGTTATCGCTTTTATGTTTGAAAAATTCTGCCAGTTCCGTATCAGATTTGGTAGTGAGGTCTACGATGTGTTTGGCGCATTTGCTGCAGTGATGTTTGCCATCTGGCTGCTCAATCTCGCTCCATTGCCGTAAGCACGGTTTGGTGAGGATCAATTGCAGGTTTTTCATGGGCTGAGGTTTTTATATAGGATGCGGTAGAGTGGGGGATTCCATAACTGGTCTGATTTTTATTTGCCTGTACAGATTTAATACATAAAATTGTTAAAATAAATTCCCGTAGGCATGTTCAACTGTTTTGTTGAGTGATTTTTTACTGCTTAAAAATGTATCTAATAGCTTTAAGTCTTCCTGTAAAATCGCTTATTTGAGGCGGCGCTTTTTAGGTCGACCAATAAAATATATAAATAAAAAACAATTAATCTAACTGATTAATTAGCCCGGGATTTGTTAGAAATGATTTGATAAAGTCCTCTAATGAATCAGCTATTATTGCATCTGGATAATAAATTTTATTTTTCCCATTCTCATCAACTATGTCTATAGCTAAATACACCCCTTCATTAACTTCGTAAAATAATACCTTTTCTCCTTTATATAAATCATCATATACTTCTAAATCCGGATCAAATTCGAATTCATCCCGCTTCAGATTTATCTGATACAATGAAGTGTATCTAACAACCTATTAATATCCCCTTGCGATTTATGAAAAAAACCATAGCCAATCTGCAGGTAAAAGTCTTTTAACTCCTTCGGTAACTCATATCCAAATTCAGCTTCTGCATTTTTAATATCATCCTCAGTTAATGGGTAAAATATATTATTCAAGTCGTTATCTTGGGTTTCGGATTGAACCCTATATTCATTTAAAAATGAGAAATTAATCATATCACAAATTTACTTATTTTATTGGAGCAAGACTCTAGGTGAGGCTTTTGTCCATGAATACCAAATTGATGTCCTTTAAGGGTATTTAGCCGGATCCTTATTCCACTAATAATCATCAACAATATAATTATTTTCCATAACATAATATACATTGTATGCATAACCTCTTTTTATGATAATTTGCCATCTTTGATCGTTCCGGGAGTAGAATTTTTTAATACTTTGATCAATGAGCTTGATCCTGATGCGAAATCTCTTTCCTATAATGTGTCACTTTCTAAGGAGTATTATCCTCTTGCAGATCGTTATCAAACGGCAAACCCCATTATTGTACAGCGTAAGGCAGTAGGTAAGCTTCCGGTCTATGCAGAGTATTTTTACACGCCCCAAGATTCGTTGTTGCATTTAGTTTCTTATGATTGGGAGATGGCCCGTTATGCAGACCTGAAAGAAGTACTAGAGAGCCGGAAAGAACAGAGTGGAAAATTGGAAATCTACCTGGGCGAATATGTGTGCATTAGGGAACAGCTTATTAAAACATTCGGTAAACCTAACCAGGTTGATGAAAAGCCGAAGACGGTTCCTTTTGAGGGGCAAAGCTACTTCAATCAAAACACACTTTGGGAAACTGATGCGGTGCATACTATCTTAGTATGGTACCTGGGGCCGTACCTATCGGATCAGGTTAACCCTCTATTGGAAAAAATAACATGGTGTTTAGCCAGTTTACCGCTACAGAAACCCCCTCATATATTCAAACCCATTATTATTCGCAATGGTAAGCAAGGGCTGTATATTCTCTAAAAACCTTTTTCTTAAATCTACTTCAGTTAATTGCTGCGCATTGGCATTCGGGAACAGGCTCAGGTAATCTTCCATTATGGGTTTGTTGGGGTGGTTTTCCGCCATCACTTCGATAGCCGTTTTTTGCAGCAGGTAGTACCCGTCAAAGTAATCCTCCATCCTGGGTAGTTTATTATTCTTCCGGCTGTTGAATGATGGATCGGCCGGGATCAGGTTCCAGATCAGATCATGCGACACAAAGGCATAGGGAATGAAATGTTCAACGGCAAAATTGCCCTTTGCAAGTTCTTTTTGACGAAGAACCAGAGCAAGCTTTTTTTTAAAAAAAAAGCCTTTTGAAGCGCTCACAACAATCCAATTACTCATACGGCCTACCTCATCATCATCAAACTACCAGAAATACTTTTACAGTTTGTAGCCAGCTGAATAGTATAGTAATATACCCCCACAGGAAGGATTTTACCATTACTTTGCCCATCAAATGGGATTCCATAACCCCTGCTATTAAATACCACATTACCTAAACGGTTATAAACCTTTATTATGGCTTGAGGATACTGCTCAATATTCTTAATTATCCAGGTATCATTCGCCCCATCACCATTTGGTGAAAACGATGAAGGAACATCTACCGCTTTATCGGCAAAAGTAACCGGCACTGCAGTACGTTTGCTTTCACAATTTCCATTAGCCAAACTCACGAAATACGATTTAGATTTTACCATTTCCAATGTAAATAAACCCGTATTGTTTTCCATCAATGCCTGGCCGCCAGTTTCAAACTGATAAAGTTTATAGTTGCCTGCAACAGGGTTTAACACCCTGATAGTTCCCTCGCCCTCGCTACACAGCTTAACATCAGCTACTGCTGGTGCTTCAATCTCCTCTCCAATATTGTTTATTACAAATCCTTTTTCTACAAAATTACAGCTGCTACCGCTGTTATCAGTTACCCTGAGTTTATAAAATCCGTATGGTACATTTGCTAATATTGGCAGCCTGCCCACAACCTCTTCTCGGTTGTTCAGCCACTCGTACTGATAAGGTGCAACCCCGCCCTTAATCATAATATTACTAATCGCTCCAAGGCCCATGGCGCAATGGTCGGCCTGGTTATTTACCTCAGCTAAATCCATCACCAAGGGTTCAATACGCAAAACTGTGTAGTCTTTATAATGTTGTTCACACTCTTTTTCATCCGTTAAAAACAAACTGTATTTACCGGTTTTCAATCCCATTATTGTATTTGTACGGCCAATGGTAGCGCCTGTTGCATCCGTCCACCGCAGTTTTGTTCCTGCATCAATACCCGAAGTTTGAACCGTGATCATACCCGAATCTTCACCACATGCGGCATCTGTAATCTTGTAAGTCAGTTCCGGAAAAATCTTTGCACTTTGCCTGATGATGTTATACTCCAGCGTTTTAATACAGTAAGTATTTGCAATGGTTAATTTATACTTACCTGGCGAAAGGTTTACAACGTCTAGTTGATGGCCAACATCCAATCCAGCATCATTTGTCCACCTGTAGGTTAACCGATCAGAAGAACTAATCTTCAGGTTTTTTATCCAGCCATCATTGGTTGTACATCCTGCATTTCTTAAATCGTATGCCGAATCATCAACCGTTATTCCATTTTTTTCCTCGATGATAAAGGAATAAAAAAGTGATCCGCAAGTACCCTGATCTTTAACTTCAACGGTATATTTACCAGCAGGTACTCCGCGTAAATCCGCCTCAACACCCACAATATCCTGCTTTTCATTTCTCCATATAAAGGTTATGGCTCCTTTTCCCGAAGCAATTAAACCTGTTATGCTGCCATTTTTGCGATCACAATCTGCATGTTCAGTCAGCATTTTTCTAAGGTCTGCAACCGGAGCCCCTTCCGCAGGGATATTAAAGGGGCCAAAAACAACTGTACAATCATCGGTGGTAACCACTTTCAGCCTGTAATTACCCCCTTTTACATTTTGTAAAGCAAGCGCAGTTCCCTTAACCTCATCTGCATCATTTAACCAGCTAACAAACTTCGTTTTTGCGGTTTCCAGATTTGATAAAAAAACATTGCTAATTCCTCCGTTTTCCAGGCTACAGGTAGCAGGTTGTATTTTCATCAAATCGGTATACAACTGTGGCGTAATATCTTTTAGCTCCCAGGTAGAAGTTTGTGTTTTACAGGCCGTACCCAAAAATGCAGTAAAAGAATAGGTTCCAGGCAGCAGGCCTTTTAAATCGGCATTGGTACCCACTAACTTTTTTTCTGCGTTCCGCCATTCAATGGCTGTAGCACCCTGTACCACAATTCCGGTAATTGAACCATTTGCCTGTCCGCAGGTAGGCTGTTTAATAATGTAGTTGCCCATTTGTAAACTCATCCCTAAAAACTCTGAGGTACGGTTATTTAACGTAGCCGATGCCGTAAAGCCTACATTGGGCGGAATGGTCATCTTCCAGTTTCCCTGCGCATCAGCAAAAGTACTCCCTAAATATTTCTTTGCATCACACTGGTAACATTCTCCATCCGAAAACACTTCAATCTCTGCATCAGGCGTAGCGGTTCCCTTTAAAGTACCATTATCGTATTCATCAATTTTAATAACCGGGATTTCAACTTTCGATTTTTCTGATTTATAGGTAATGGGCATGGATGAAATACAATAAATTGCATTTCGTTGCAATAATATGTCGCCGCAGTTACTAGCACTTACGCCAGGTGTTCCCGGACCAAAGCTCACCCGGTTGGCCATTACATTTTCTTCACCAGGATTTTTCCCGCCAATAATCATATTGGAACAGTTTTCCAAGCCTATTGTACTGTAAACATACGATTTGCTTCCATCACTTCGTATCCCCATCCGGTTTCCCTGTATCTTTCCAGAATTGTAGATATTTTTGAAATCGAAACCACCACTCCCCAAAAAGGTATTATTGATGAGTGCTACATTTCTAAAATCCTGAATATATCCGCGGGCACCAATACCTACACTCTCTACCCCAAAACTGTTGTTTTTAACAATACACTTCTCGCCTGTAGCCTCTACAGCTTGTGTAGTGGGGTTAATACCCGATATCATCACCCCATAATCCCGAAAACCCCAGAGGTTTCCTTCCTCCTTCGTGTCGCCTCCAACCATTATATCATCACATAACCTAAAATTAAGCGTACCACCAAAGGCAGGGCCAGCCGCTGTTTTTTTATCTGCTGCAATACCAAACCAATTGGCCGAAACTTTAATGGTTTTACATTTAAACAAGTAAACATCATAATCGCAGGTTAAGAAAATATTACCCTTTCCAACAGCTCCAATGGTAATATTGGTACCTTGTGCAATATAGATCGGGCTAGCGCCACGGCCTGCAGCCGAAAAATTTGAAAAACTTAAACCATAAATTTCAAGATGGTTAATAGCAGTCCCTTTCAGCGCCGTTCGTTCCGTATAATCGGTATAGGGAATCACGGTTTCGATCGTTACTTTGGCATCAGATAAACCAAACGCCGCACCCGGCAGGGTAGTCCCGTCAATAACAAGATGAGAAGAAAGTATTAGTGGCGATTTCAAACTAATGAGCCTGGCTGTAGCCGCAAAATGTATATAGTCAGTTTCAGCACTTCCATTGGCACCCGCTTTTTCTAAAGCTTCTCTAAACGTGCCAGGCCCGCCGTCGAGTTGACTGCTCACCGTAAATATCTCCGCATGGACCACACCAAAGGTTGATAAGAATAACAACAAGAACAGTAATCGGAACATGGTGAGGGCGCAGTTTGTTAATAAAGCAAATGTAGCAGAATTTAACCTTTTTTACCAGAAGAAATGTGTTAAAGGGCCCTTTTTTTTGGGTTATGCAGAAGAACCGGCCAGGCAATGGAGCAAGGATGGTTGATGTTGGGGAGATAAACTACGATTATTTACCTTTGCAAAAATCAACTATCTCAGATGACAAAAGCAGTCCATCGTAAAATACAGCTATGTTTAATAGCCTTGTGCTTGCCGCTATGTGGCTTTTAATACCATTATTATAAAAAGAACAGCGAAATTGATGTTTATAGACTTCAACTTTGGACTGAACTGAAAAGCCACTCGATCAACAAAGAGGAATATTTCCGCAAGTGGGGCCCCAAAGTAGTGGAATGGAAAGAATCATTTGAAAAATGTGAGCTGCTCGAATTATCAGTAGTTTTTGTGTGTTTACTTAGTGGTGCAAACCTTATTATATATTTTAAGAATAAGAAACGCCTTGCAAGGTCGAACAAGGGTAGTTGAAGTTTAGGGTTTGTAGGTTATATAGGATATCTGGTTCTGAAATACTTTGACTCTCTCAATCAGCATACGCTTTGCGTAGCTGATGCAGTACATGCCAATCTGAATATGATATTTGGTGCCGGCACTTATCGGATCGGGTTAACCCTGTATTGGAAAAAATAATGTCGTTATTTAGCCAGGTTATGGCTGCAAAAACCTCCTCATATATTCAAACCCATTATCATTCGCAATGGTAAGCAGCGGCTGTATATTCTCTAAAAACCTTTTTCTTAAATCTACTTCAGTTAATTGCTGCGCATTGGCATTCGGTAACAGGCTCAGGTAATCCTCCATCATGGGTTCATTTGGATAGTTCTCCGTCATCACTTCTATAGTTGTTTTTTGCAGCCGGTAATATCCGTCAAAGTAATCTTCCATCCTGGGAGTTTATTATTCTTCCGGCTGTTGAATGATGGATCGGCCGGGATCAGGTTCCAGATCAGATCATGCGATACAAAGGCGTAGGGGATAAAATGTTCAACCGCAAAGCTGCCATGTACCAGTTTTTTACGCGTATATATACATTCAAGCGGGCCGGTATGGTCTAAAACCCTGTTCCAGAATTTACGCTGGTTGAGCAGGCTGTTCCGGCGTGCAGGTTTGATCAGTTTATTTGGGATGTCTGGTTGGACCGCTGTTTAAGTATTCTTAATATGGATTTATGGATTAGTGAGGTTGTGTGAATATTAGGAGTACTGCTGAAGAGTGGAGTGAAATTTCACGGATCATCGTCAACATGGGATTGGAGGTGCTGAAAGAACTTGAGTTGAAATTTGTTTGGGGGGGGTATTGTTATTAACACTAATTGCCTCGCTTAGTGTTGTTTGGGCTCAGGTTTAGAATATGTGAATATTTTTAGCTGTTTACATCTAAGATTTTACCGATTTTTGTATTACTTTAATAGTATAAATACGCTAACCTAAACAATATTTGGAAGGTGACAGCAGATATATTTTTAGCGTTCAATTATTGATTTCGAATGAAAATAAGTTTTAGTGGCCACGAAACCTTTGTTTGCCGCCAGTTCTGGCTAAAGAAAGGTTACGAGCATATATTAGCAAATAGATCGTTTAACGATGAGGATGCCGTAGTGCATTTAGGGGTGGGTAAGAATATGACGACCGCCATTAAATTTTGGTTACGTGGATTTAATATTATTGACGAGGCGGACCAAATTACTGAACTTGGTAGGAATCTTCTCGAACGTTATGATCCTTATTTGGAAGATACTGCAAGTTTATGGCTTTTGCATTATGCAGCTATTAAAAACGAAAAACTTTTTATTTTTAAAACTTTCTTCAACCAGTTTTTGAAAGAAAAAAATGAGTTTACTAAACCTCAATTAATTGCTTATTTAAAACGTAAAACAGAAGAAAGTGGCTTTAAACACTTCAGCGATAAAACATATGATGCTGATGCTAATGTTTTCTTACGGACTTACAATAGGTCTAACGATGGCAAAGCCGATGTAGAAGAAGAAACAGCAAATCTTTTAGTAGAGTTAAATCTAATTCGCCCATTTACCAGAGTAGCCTTAGATGGAAAAACATCAGTGCAATGGTTTAGGGTAATGAGAGAAAGCAGAGATGATCTCCCACAAGAGATTTTAGTATTTACCATTCTCGATACTTACGGAACGGATGCAAAGTCAATATCATTTAAAGATTTATTGGAAGGGGTGAATTCCCCAGGAAACATATTCTGCATGACAGAAAAAGGATTGGAGGAAAAGTTAATGGAGTTGGCTAGCATCTGGCCTAATGATTTTAACTATAACGAAACAGCAGGAAATAGGGTACTACAAATTAAACAAGAAATGAATAAGTGGGAGGTATTAAATCAATATTATGGTTAAGCATTTTTCACCTTCTCAAAATATATTACTGAACAACTTTGATGTTGCAGATTATATCATAACGCCCAATACCCAAGAGGTATTTGACGCCTTAATTAGCAATTATGCATCTGGTGTAAGGTCTATTAATTTAATCGGCGCTTACGGCACGGGGAAATCAACTTTCCTAAATGCTTTAAATTATCATTTAAACGAAGAAAAAGTTTTTGTCGACACTAAAAATTGGAAGAAATATAAACGATTTGATTTCATCAAGCTTGTTGGCAACTACGACTCTATTATCGATAATGTTGCCCATGTTATAGGTTCTTCAAGCAACAAGCCATCTGTGCTGATCAATGAATTGGAGAGCCTGATTAAGGCATCTAATTCCGAAGGTAGAGGGTTATTCTTCATCATTGATGAGTTTGGAAAGTTCTTAGAATATGCCTCGGCTAATGGAGCAGAAAAAGAGCTTTACTTCTTACAACAAGTTGCAGAGTTAATTAACAATACCGAATATGAGGCTGCATTCATTACTACCTTACACCAAGATTTTTCTGCTTACGCAGCCAGCTTAAATGCTACGCAACGCAATGAGTGGACTAAAGTTAAAGGTCGTTTTAAAGAGCTAACCTTTAATGAGCCAGTAGAGCAGTTGCTTTTACTGGCAAGTAAAAGAATTGCTGCTTCACCTGGCGCAGGTGAAATTAAGAACATTGAAAGTTTAATCGAAATCATCGCTTCGGCAAAAGCTTTTTCACTTAAAGCTTATTTCGATCAAAAAATTGCCAATAGCATTTATCCGTTAGATCTGTTATCAGGCAGCATCTTAGCTTTGGCATTACAACAATATGGACAAAATGAACGTTCACTGTTTACCTTTTTAAATACCGACAGTTTTTACGGCTTGGATGAGTTTGACTCAAAACGCCAAAACTTCTACGCCGTATCAAATGTGTACGATTACCTGAATTACAATTTATATTCTTACTTAAACTCAAAAGCAAACATCCATTACAGCAAATGGGCAGAAATTAAAAATGCTTTGGAAAGAGTGGAAGGTGAAGTAGAAGAACAAGACCACATTCTTTACCAAACCATTATTAAAACCATTGGGCTACTAAATATATTCAGTCACGCTGGTGCCAAGCTAGATGACAAATTTTTGGTAGCCTATATCGAATTAACTGGTAAACTTACAGGCGCTGCAGATGCTTTATTGAATCTTCAACGCAAAAATCTGCTCGCCTATAATAAATATTCACATCGTTTCTTTTATTCTGAGACCACCATCGTAAATATTGATGACGCGATAGCCGAAGCAGGACTAGAAATTAGCAGGGCCAACAACATTGTTAGTTTCTTAAATGGTTACTTACCATTGCCTCCAGTAGCTGCTAAAAGGGCTTATTACGAAAAGGGTACACCAAGAACATTCGAATATAAAATTTCCGATGCACCTTATACCGCATCAAAACCGAAAGGTGTAATTGATGGCTTCATTAATTTGATCTTTAACGAAAACATTAAAGAATCGGAAATTGTAAAAGCTTCAGCTGAGAGCGATCAAGCCATTCTTTACGCTCATTTTTTAAGGGTAGGCGATATTCAACATGCGATTGAAGAAATTGAAAAAGCTAAAATCGCCAAGGCAAAATATCCTAATGATAAGATTATCCAAAGAGAGTTAAGCGCTGTAGAGGAAATTCAAAAAAACCTATTGAACTACTACCTTTATGAAGGTTTTTATGATCCTACCTCTGTAAAATGGTATTACAAGGGTGAAGTAAAGCAGTTTAACAGCAGTAAAGATTTTAATGCATTCCTATCAGTTATTACAGATGAGGTTTATCCCCTTACACCTAAATTCATTAGTGAGTTAGCTAATAAGAGTAAATTATCTGGTACAATCGCATCTTCACGCCGTACCTTAATTGATGCCATATTAACGAATGAAAAAGAAGAAGGTTTAGGCATCGAAGGTTTCCCGCCACAAAAAAGTATTTACCTTTCCTTGTTGAAACAAACAGGCATCCATCAACCTACAGAAAATGGCTGGGCTTTAAAAGAGATTACTGATGCTGCTGTAGATCACCATGGTTTTATACCGCTATTTGCTGCATCTAACCATTTTGTAAGCAGTACCAAAGGCGCAAAGAGAAGCATTGCAGAGTTCTATGAGCATTTATCAGAAGCCCCTTATAAGCTTAAAAAAGGTTTCTTAGACTTTTGGATTCCAATCTACCTCATTATGAAAACTGATGATTTCGCGTTGTATGGTACCAATGGTTTCATCCCTGAAATCGATTCGGAAATATTGGAGTTAGTGGTCAAAAATCCGCATCAATATACGATAAAAACTTATGACACGGATGGAATCAAAGTGCGTTTATTTAATCAATACCGAGCGCTACTTGCTCTAGGGGAAACGGAAAGAACCTCTAACGAGGTATTTATTAAAACTATTGTTCCTTTCTTTAAATTTTATAGAGATTTAAAACCTTACGTTCAAAAAACTAAAAACCTAAGCAAAAGAACGCTTGCTGTTAGGAATGCATTAACCAATGCAACCGAGCCAGAGAAATTGTTTTTCGAAGATTTCCCTAGTGCACTTAATTATGATTTAGTGCAGTTAAGCAATAATCCCGAACTGTTAAGCAATTATAACGCAGACCTGCAAGAATGCATTCGGGAACTGCGCAATGCTTACAATGAATTGCTAAATAAGTTCGAGGGGATTATTAATGGCCTCTGGAATGAAGATTATGATTTTACTACTTATACCGAAAAGCTAAGGGCTCGCTACCAAAAATCGCTCAAGCAATATTTGCTGCTTCCATACCAGAAGACCTTCTATGATCGATTATGTTCGCCATTAGATGATAGAGCCGCTTGGTTATCTTCGGTAGCACAGGCAACCGTAGGCAAAACACTCGATCAGATTACGGATAAAGAAGTAGAAAATCTTCAGGAGCGTTTCCGTTCGCTTATTTACGAATTGGATAATTTAAACGATATGGCTTTGCAAAAAGTAAATCTTGAAGAGGAAGATGTTTTCAAATTTGAACTCACTACACCTGGCAGCAGTGCTAGCCATAAAATTATCCGCATGCCTAAAACACCAGATGCTCAATTTCAATATTTAGAAAGCGGAATGTCAGATTTAATGGGGAAAGCAAATAAAAGTACAAAAATTGCTATCTTAGCTAAAATGCTCAAACAAGTTTTAGATGACGAAGGAAAATAACAAGGTAAGGCATGTACTAGGAATTTCAGGAGGCAAAGACAGTGCTGCGCTTGCTATTTACATGAAAGAGCTGTATCCGCAGATGGATATAGAATTTTACACCTGCGATACGGGTAAAGAGTTGGAAGAAACTTACCAGCTTATCCGTAACCTCGAGTCTAAATTGGGTGTAAACATTCATAAATTATATGCAAAAGAGGGGGACAAAGGAAATCCTTTCGATTTTTACCATAATTTATATGGCGGATATTTGCCATCTTCCAATGCCCGTTGGTGCACCCAAAAATTAAAGATAGAACCTTTCGAAAATTATATTGGTACTACACCTGTAATTTCTTATGTGGGTATCCGTGGCGATGAAGATCGTGAAGGGTATATTTCCACTAAACCACATGTACAGTCTATCTTTCCATTTAGAGAAAATATCTGGAGTGAAGAGGTAATTGGCAAAGTATTAAAAAACGACAACCAGCAAAAGCTTTTAAGTCTGTATAAAGAGTTTTTAACTTCGAACCTCTACCAGCGTGCTGCAGACATTATTAAAACCCCATTATCCTTATCTTACAGTCAAAACCAAAAGTTAAAGGCCTTGATGGGCTTAGGTATTAAAGAATTTAATCATGTGACTTTTCAATCATTAAAAGATAGCCAGTTGCCTATTGCATTGGTAGATGATTTTCCTTTATTGGATAACGAGTCCATACTCATTCGTGATGATATTTTTAGAATCTTGCGCGAAAGTGGTGTAGGCGTACCAGCCTACTATGAGGAAATCCCTTATGAGGTAAACGGGCAAATAGGTAAATACAACCGCAGTCGCTCCGGTTGTTTCTTTTGCTTTTTCCAACGTAAAATAGAATGGGTTTGGCTATACGAACAAAATCCGGCTAAGTTCTTTTTAGCGGTTGAGTATGAAAAAGATGGTTACACCTGGATGCAAGATGAACGTTTAGAAGAATTGATCAATCCGGAAAGGATTAAACAGATAAAAGAAGAATTTTTAACCAAACAACAAAACGCTGCTCAAAATTATCGCTCTAACAAACTTATTGATATATTGGATGCAGAGGAAGAAGGCTGTTTAGCCTGTTTTGTATAATTCCTATATATGAAAATAAAAGCACAACAGATTACTTTAAAAAAGCTAATTGACTTAAAAGAAGACATTGACCCAAAGCCTCAATACCAACGAGCACCAGTATGGTTGTTGCCCAAAAAAAAATTACTTATTGATAGTATACTCAGAGGTTACGATCTTCCGAAATTTTATTTAGCAGAAGGACATTTATTCCTTTACGAAGCAGTGGATGGCCAGCAAAGGATGCGTTCTATCTGGGAATTTGTAGATAACCAATTTAAACTCGATGAGAGTGTAATTGAGGGGATTAATATAAAAGGTTATTCTTATGCTGACCTAATGGCTCATCAGTCACTCAAATCACGCTTTGAAGAGTTTCCTATATCATTATCCATTCTTACTGAATTTAGTCAAGAGGAAATTAGAACTCTTTTCGCAAGACTGCAATTGGGAGAAAAATTAAACTCCGTAGAACTTAGGCATGCAATTTCTTCAAATATCGGTTTTGCGATTATATCTCTTGCTTCGAATCATACATTTTTTATTGAAAAAGAATGTAAAATTATAAATGGTCGATATAAGCATCAAGATTATTTAGATAATGCATTGACGCTTTGTAAATATGATGGAGCAAGGAATATCAAAGGGACTGATATGAAGCATTTGTATCTTGAATTCGCAAATTCATCTATTGCCGAATTTGGCAACTTGTTGCAGAGAGCAAATAAAGTATTGGATTATTTGAAAGAAATCAATTCATATCATAAGGGTATGTTTAAAAACAAATGGGGATTTGTCGACATATTTTATTTATTGTATAAGGAATTAGATAATTTTTCATCAATAGATGCTAAAACGTTGTCAGATGAAATTTGGTCGTTTGAGCTTTTGCGCCGTGCTAATAATAAGAGTCCTGAAATGTTAATTGAGGATAAAACCAAAACTAGTTATGATAAAGATCTATATGACTACATCATTGCTTTTAAAACTGGTGGTGCCTTAAAGGAAAACTTGAAAATTAGATATCGGGTTTTCTATCATAAATTTTTTAACAACCAAAATTTTACTCTCAAATAAAATGTCAGGAAGATTACCTAATCAATTAATCCAACATTACAAAAATGGAGCCTTCGGCGTCTATGTTGGAGCAGGGCTATCTCAGGGAGCAGGGCTTCCAAGTTGGGAAAATCTCTTAAAAGATTTGATAGCAAAATGTAAGGATATCAACGCGATTAACGGTCAAAAGGAAACAGAACTTTACGAGTTGGTTAAATTTTCCGATAAATATTTGATGTTAGCACAGGAATTAAGAGAAACTTTAGGGAGTGCGTTTGAAAAATATATCAAGGAAAAATTTGATGATAAGACCTTGAAGCCAACGGATACTCATATCAAACTTCTGGAACTTAACAGTAGGTTTATAATCACCACCAATTATGATAAGTTGATCGAAAAAGCTTATGTAAAGAAATATTTTGATGTTCCGCCTGATCTAACTTACAAGGAAGCTCCAACGATTAACTATAAGATTATTAATAAAGAATTTTTTATCCTTAAGGCTCATGGTAGTGCTGATGGAGCACCTAGCGAAATTGTTCTTACAGAACAAGACTATCGTAAAATTATTTATAATGAACTCGGTTACCAAAGCGTTCTGCATGCACTTTTCTCCACGAATAATTTACTTTTTGTAGGAGCATCTTTGAAAGATCCTGAATTAGCTTTAATTTTGAGGTTTATTCATAATGTTTTCCATGGTGGATCTCCAGATCACTATGCTATAATGAATAAAGAGGAATTAACAGGGGTTGAAATAGATCGCTGGCGTAAGGATTATAATATTAATATCATACCTTATGATCCCAAAAATAACCATGAAGAAATATTTGAAATTATTTCAGAATTGAGCGAAATCAGATAATCTTATTTTACGAAAAGCTCATACCTCGACGATCAAATAAGTTGATATACTTCACTTAGTAACGTATATCAACTTTATTAATAAATTGTTATAATTTCAGAAGCATAAAAACCTATAGTTCTCAGTTTCTCTTTAATATCTCCAGGCATTTCATCAGATACGGTTTCATCAAATTTAATAATCCCATCTGAGTTTTTTCCTTCACGTATAGCTTGCATTAGTCCTTCAGGATCATCCTCATCAATTAAAACGGTGCCGGTAATATACCCTCCATATGTTTTAAATGCATTCGATGTAGGTAAGAAATGTATTTGCACAGCTTTCTTGAATACCCCGAAATGCCATTTCATATACTCTACTGAAAACCTTAATTTTTGGTTATTCAAAGCATTTATCCTATCTTCTATTGCGGAAATCTGAATCCTGAATTGTTCAATTTTTATTTCCATTAACTCCCTAAGCAATTTATCATCGCTATTATTATTTTTATTTAGCTCCTCCAATTTGTTAATGTGGTTTTCTAAAATTCGGTGATAAGATAAATGAAGGCTTTGAAGACCTTCAAGATCAAAACTTGATAAATCCATAGTGTTTAAAAGTATTAGGTGAATATTAAAACTCAATTCTTGTTTCCAGATATTCTTTATTAACAGATGTAAAGAATTCGGTTAGGGTTTCGCTTAATGAAACCAAAATAATCTTTGATAAGATCTCCCGTGTGTTTCTATGATTTTCAATGGAACTAAAGGTCTCAATTGTAATTAAATTATTATTTAACATCGCTTTCAATGGCATTCCAATGTTTCGGTTATTAGACTTAAAAAGATGCTTATATGTTTCCCAGTTTTTGTCAAACTCCGAAACAAGTTCATGTATTGTCAATCTGTCTTTTCCTAAGTTGAAAAAACTAATCAAGAGGATAATTTGATGAGGGGCGAGGTTGCCCCTTGCCCGGTCTCGCTTTAAAGAATCAATGAAATTGTCTTGATCAAGCATTACATTTGTGTTTTATTCGCTTTCCTTGTTCTACTCACCACCTCATAGAAATAGTCATCTGGGCTATTAAATTTCCGCTCAAAACCTGGTGTTTGTCGTATTTCTAGAACATGCTTTGCCCCGCCTTCAGCATACTCGCTGATTATGGTTAGGAGTTTTCTAGAATTTAAAATTTCATCAATATTTTCACTTTCCACTTTTCCAATAGCCATCAACAGTAATGCGCTTGCAATATCATCAGACCCATTCGATATCATCTGATATTGGAATGAAGATTGGTTAGGCAAATCAGCGCCAACTATTCTTTTATTATTAACAAAACCAATAATAGCAGACCACGCATAAACCTGCCAATACTTGGAGAAAAATTTATCATCTTGTTTAGTTATGGATTCTTGTTTCCTTGCAAACAGGTCTCTTACTTGTGTTACATTATTACCGTAATGAACGTTACGCTTATTGAGTTCTAAGATTAACTTTTCCATCTATTTTATAACAGTTACATAAGTTTTTTTATTAATTCTAGATTCGGGCCCATCTTTATCGATTAAATCATTGGTTAACTCGTAATACTTGACAACATTTGCATCATTAATCATTGCTTGTCTTTCTGCATCCGACAACAAAGCATAGTCCTTAGACATGATGATCATTTGTTCAAAAGATTTCCCTAAGCTTTTGGTTAGGTTAGCGGTATTTAAATGATCAAGATCTGACGTAGGTGCGTCAGCAATCATCGGGAAAGATCTTCCCAACGTCTTTTCGCTCAATGATAAAAAAGAATTGGCAACAGCTAGTTTCTGAGCAACTATTTCAGCTGTATTTAGATTAGACATAATGTTCTTAGTATGCTTATCTATAACAGATACCCCTCTATCGATAATGATTTCACCTTGGGCCCGCCCGCCCAAATACAAATTGTATAAAGTATTACTTTCCGCTTGAATTTCATTAATCAAAGTCGTCAATGCACGTTGACGCAATAATGCTATCGTTTTAGAAAATAAAATGATATAATCTCTCGCCTCTTCTTCAACAATGCCACCATCAAGTTTTATCGTATCGCTTTTAACTTTTAAAAGGTCTTGTAGTTTGTTTTCTAGATCGTTGATTTCTAGTTTGTTATTGAATAAATATTTATCGAGCCTATCTTTATTATTTCGAAGACTTTCTACTTTATTCAATATCTGACTTGCTGTAGATGAACCTATTGAAATATCTTCTTCTTTTGTAACTCCAGATTCAGCGAAAACAACTTTTTTCTGGTTGTAAATCTTATTTCTCTTCTCAATAGATTTGTCAATCTCTTTATTATGATCGATCACCTCTTGCTCAATATCAGGCAAAATACCTAACAATTTCTTGCGCGCTCTATTTAATTCAGTATAATTATCATTTAAAATTTTGTAATCCTGATTTGTTTTAAAATCTTCTAAACGTAGTTCTAAGGCTTTATAAGCAGGCGAGCCTTCCTCAACAGGACGTTCACAAATGTAACAAATGTGATCAGCAATCATCTTCTCCACATATTCGGGGCCCGGCAAGGTAATAGGAACAGGGTTTTCTGATTTTTGAAAAGATTGTATTTCAGCCTGTATAATTTTTAAATTCTTTTCTGAAGCCTTGATCAGTTTATCGCAGCCATTTAACATCCATTTACTGATAAGTTTTTCCTTACTTTCTCCAACCAAGCTATCTATCCTATCTTTTGCATATTGAAAATCCGAATCAAGTTTGTTAATTTTCACCTTTAGGTCGGTATATTTATCAAAACCTTTGAGTTTTTGTTCTTCCAGATATATTGCTTCGGTAATTTCTGCTACTTTCTCTTCGTTAGTAGTAATAGATTGTTGTAGTTTGGCAATTGAATCCTTCGTGGTGTTTATCTTCTGGATCAATTCCTCTTGATCATTTGTTAATTTTTTTCTTGATCGTAATTCTTTATCAATTTTCTTTTCTATGCTAGAAACTGATGCATCTACTATGCTGTTAAGATTATCATAAAGCGGGAAATATGAAATTTCGTTAATTGCATTATTAAGCGTGCTTGGCTTTGAAAAATCGTATAATTCATCTACAGTTTCACCCTGAAACCACATAAACTTTCGAATACTGCTAGGAAAAATTCTATTCAAAAACCAGTTAAAATCTGTACTTTTAATATAATTAATTTCTCCTCCAGTTACATACGAAATGGTTAGTTCTGGCTTGGAAACAAAATAAAGCCCGTCCTTATGTTTTTCATAAGTTACGGATTTTAAAATTGTGTAATCTACAAGTTCTCCTTTTGGCTCTTCGTTTTCATGGAACTCATTTGTTAAACCTATTTCTACAAAACACTCTATTCTATCACCTATCAAACTTTCATATTCAATTTTCTCGGGAGCAATAATAATCTTATCTGCATCTTTCCATTCCTTTTTTGTTGTTGAGCTATCAATATCTACATATACCTTGTTGAACAAAGTCCAGTAGAATGCATTGAACAGTTGTGATTTTCCGCCAGAGTTTAATCCGGAAACTATATTTAAACCCTTTGAGAACTCAAATACATTTTCATCCAAATAACAATAGAAATTATTAACTCTTAAACTATTAATTAGCATTATTTATCTGATTTAATTGTATTAATAATATAATTCTCAAATTCAGTTTTCCCTCGATCAGGTACAGCCTGATATTTGAATTCCAGCAGAACATCAAAAGCTTCTTTAATTACCCCAGTATCGAGCTTATTACGAGCTATCATTTCTACGAATTCCTCTTCGCCTAAAATTCCAGTGAATTCTTCTCTTAAGATATCGTTTAGCGTTTTCATTTTAGATTACGTTATATTTTTTCATTTCTTCTAACTCCAGAGCATATATGTCTATATCAAGTGCATAAGCAATTTCCTCTAATTCGGCTAAACTCTCAGACTTATTTTCTGACAAAACCGCAAAATTGATGAATCGTTTCAATTCACTTAGGAAAATATTCCTCTCTGCCTTTCTTAGATTATCATCGGTTGATGTAATGTCCAATATTGGCTTAACAATCATGTCATAAATGATTGCAAATTCTTTGTCATCGTGCATTCTCAATACTCTACCTCTTCGTTGAACAAATTGCCTTGGATTCCCAGTACTAGAGCAAAATATGGCATACTTTGTTTGCGGGATATCTATCCCCTCATCCAAACATTTCATCGCAAGCAGTGCGTCTACTTTCCCTCGTTTAAATAGGTCAATTATCGTTTCCCTATCTAAAGTTTTTCCCGTAAACTTTTTTAATTTTAGTTTAAAGTTCTGGTAAAGAGAATTAGTATAAATATCGATTAAGCTTTCATTAATATTATCTTGTTCGCCATTGACCGATTCGTCTACTTTGGCATAGTCAGGATCGTTTCCTTCAGGAACATATATAAATGCGTTTCTAAAATCCTTTACACCAATCTCTTTAACTATTTTATCTAAAGCAACTATTTTACCTTTAGCTTTATGAATAACATTTTTCCTTTGTATAAGTAAGAGATTTACATAATCATTATCTTGGTACCTGCCGGTTGAAGCGTCAAAAAACTTAATTAGCTTTTTGCTTATATCTAAATATTTATTGATCTCATCTGTCTCTAGAGATACAATCTTCGGATAGTAATAATATTTACATAAAACACCTTGATCAATGGCTTGTTTCATATCGAAAACGAAGGTGTATCGCGGCGGTTTCGTATTAAAAAAGGTATTTATTTCTTGTTCACCAATATCATCAAATTGCCTTTCAGGCGTGGCAGAGAGCCCTATACGGTACTTAATATAATTAGGTATTAACTTTAAAAAACCTGGCGATCCCATTGTATGGGCTTCATCAGCAATTAGAGTTATTTTACTAAACTCGCTCTTAAAAAGTTCTGCAAAAATTTTATTAAAATTCTTACTTCTAAAAGTGGCATATGTCAATATTATCGCATAATCTTTGTCATTATCTAAAAAGAGATTTTTCCCCAGCAAGCGTAAATCCTTTTGCCAGGCAGGCCTTTTACTGGAGCATACAATCGCATTTGAAAATCTAAACTTCTCTACAACTTCCTCTTCCCATTGGTTGGCAAGGGAGATGCTTGGAACTAATACCACAAATTTGTAGAAGCCGCTCTTTTTGTATTCTTCTAGAATGCAATTTAACGATGTTAGGGTTTTTCCTGTACCGGTAGCCATTGCAAATAACCCCTGGTAGTTATTGGCCACCCACTTGTTGTATGCATCAATCTGATATCGACGAGGGCCATTGGGATAAGGAAATCTAGGTCTTAGCTTTATTGTTTCCAGAGTTTGTTCCAACAACTCAATCGAATTTTTGAGTTTTGGATTCGAAAATACTTTAAGCCTTTTCTCAGCTAAATCTTTTTCCTGTATTAAAAGTTCATCGATAGACTTATCGCCGAAGCTATCTTTAATAGCCTCTAAAATATTCATCGGATTGATATATTCAACGAAATCAGCATTACCAGAGAATATTTGCTCAAAATAACTTTCTTGATCTTCTATTTTATCAGATGATAAAACATTATCCCAAGATAAGGTAGCATCAAGTTCTTCGGCATTTTCCAACAAACCATAGGCTGTAAAATTACAGGATGCTTTAAAAGATACTTTTTGTTTGCCGTCATCGAAAACGCCTGATTTATAATGGACGATACCCTTTCCTTTGGATTTTACGATTTTAATATCAATTCTTTTATTACTTATCAAGTAAGATAGACATTGGAAAAAATGAATATCATATTCATCCAGGGTTTCTTTTATCGATTCAATATCAGTCAGATCAATGGGAGGTTGTATTTGTTTCTGTAATGAAGTAATCAAAGTTTCCTTATCAATTTTTGAAAGGATATGATTTGCAATTACTCTTAAATTTCCACCATCGTAGATAAAACGGGCGAAACCAAGAGATAAAACGCTGATTGCCGCTGAGCTAAAGTATCCCAATAGCAAGTCAAATCTTATGCTGTTACTCAGGCCATCTAAATAAAATTGGATAGGCTCATACTCCGATCCAGTTCTATAATTTCTACTCCTTGGCCAATCGATGGTATTCAGCATCAGATTTCTATATTTCGTATTTTAAATGGTTCAACTTGCTAAACTACTTTTAAGATGATTTTTACTTGGGCTTTGTTATCTTCTGCACAATCATCCAATAATAGGTGCTTAATCTCATCGCTTAATTGTTCGGCTGTTAGCTCTTCCGTCCTGTCTTGACCACCTTTATAGATGTGCCTATCGTAGGTATGGACAATCATTCCATTATCATATAAAGTATATTTGTCATCAAGGCCAGGTTTTGGTTTAAAAGATTGAGCAAGAATTTTCATATTGAATTAATTTATTTGTGCTGTGTTGCTTGGATAGAAGCAACTTTCTCCAAATTGAACAAAATGCTTTCATCGGCTTCGTCGGCCAATTCTATAAATACATCAAAAGATTTGTCGGTAAACTTAGTACTCTTTAATGTGCCATTTTGAGCTTGACCATCTTTGAAAGTCACCATAACATTTTGACCTTTTAGCTCTTCAGCCGCGTTTATTAAATTTGTTATTTCTTGATTCATAATATTATTTTTTATACTTCTCCGCAAACTCCCTCAACTTCTTGACCATATCCGGATTATTAACCTCTCTGCTGTCGCCATTGTCGTCCTTTACTATCACTTTTTTTGTCAATCCAATAGATAATAATCTTTTATATTCGCCTTGCAACGCGGCAGCAAGTCCTGTTTGTTTTCTTGATTGTGAACTAAGTAATTCTTTATTGTCAACTTCTAAAATTTCACCAACTTCATTTAGACGTTTTAAACTAGGTTGGGCAATATTTGAATTCCATTTGCTTATTGTCGTATCATCAACATCTAGATATAATGCTAGGGCGGCAACTTGTAACGGTGAATTTTTAATTGCTTTTGCTATATCATTAATTTTTTTAGTCATTTTTTTGTATAAAAAACTTGCATTATAGTCAAGTAATATTTATATTTGATTTATTATTAGTTTAATAGCGACAAATAAAGTCAGGGTATAACCTGGCTTTAACGATGTCACTCATGAAAGAAAACCGCTAAACTTCCCACATGAGCCGATCGTGAGTTCGCCGTATCTATTGGATTTTGCTATCTTCGTGATATCTTATATTCAATAGGGCGCAACTCATGTAAGTCTTTTGTGGAACTCAGGCTTCGGCTTGAGCGGTTCTTAGCGGTACCTCTTTCGAAAGCATTGAGTTTCGCCCTATTGGCTTCTCACCAATCTGGTTTCCTTCTGCTTTTGGGTACATCGTTTTACATAAAACTACCGTTTATGAAAACGAACAAATTAACCGCCATCAACTTTTATTACTTCAAGGAAGTGATCAAAGCTTATTCCCTACAACTATTACTAAAGAACGTCATCTGTTCTCCATCGTAATGCCAGTGCCAGAATTACAGGTGTAAAATAGCCCGATAAAAAAAGGGGTAGGTGTGAGAGCGCGCACTTATTCCCGGTGGGTTAATTTAGCCTGGTGCCAGCCCTTATTGCTTGTTAGGCAAGGGTGCATTACTGTGGATATTCGCATTCCCAAGGTAAGTAACTTTTTCCTCATTTGCAATACGGTTTCCCGTATCTGCCTGTTTTTAGGCAGAGGGGCTGGCTTTTTCCCTTTTTTTCCGAATGAAATAAGGAAATGTCCTGCTTTCCATCTATTTATTTTACCCGAGCTAACCATTTGCCATGACCACCAATAACCGCTATTTACCGCTTTTTTTCCTCTGCTGGGCTTTTTTGTACAGCCCCTTTGCCGTATGGAGCATTTGGCTGGCAAGTGATGGCGGGCATCAACAGGTTGTGGCGGAGAAAAGCCAGGTTAAAAAGGTATCGCGGCATCCACAAGGCGAAAAGCCAGTACCTGATGATTTGACCTGTTTCTGTACTTTTTATGGTAATAAAGCCTGGGGTTTTAACTGTAACCTCAATTTTTTGATGTCTTATTATTTAACGGAGCAGGAAGGAGTGGGCCATGGAGGTAAGTAGCTGTTATCCTTTTGACCGGCTGTATGCCTTGAAGCCGAAAAACCCCGTATAGGCTTTGGCCGTGCAGGGGGCTTTACCCTGAGTTCAATTAATATACTTTAGTAAGACAAATTGGCTAGCCATAAAGACCCTGAAACAAGTTCAGGGTGACGACCGTTTATGCAAGGCGCCATAAAGCAAATTAAAGCACATTATTGATCGAATTCAGGCTTTAGGTTTTTTAATGATGTAATAATAATTCAGTCCCCTGCATTTGCTTTTAGTAGTCTGGCTCAGTAATCATTTTGTAGATTTTTGGCAGCATAATATTTTGAAAGGGCGTCATTCCCGTGAAAACGGGAATCTTAATGCTATAGAACGGCAACTAAATATTCCCTACAAAAGCATTAAGATGCCCAGTCAAGCTGAGCATGACGACATCGCCAAATTTAATTCTTTTGCTATTTCTGAATCTGTTATTTTGAGACAGGTTCATGTTTTTCTGATCAAATAACCCAAACTTATGAACCAATCTACAATTGCTATCTCAGGAAGGTTATGCCTTCATATTTACCATAGCGTTTTAAAAATATTTACCGTTTTGATGCTGATTTTGGCCCTAACCGCAAACAGGGCTGCAGCACAGGAGCTCGGCCAGGCCACGGGGCTTTCCGTTGGCCAGGCTATTCCTGATTATTTATTACATGCAGAACTCGATTTACTCGGTGCCGGTGCGGGCACTGCTTTTAAACTGGCCGGTTTTAAGGGCAAGCCCTTTATTCTCGATTTTTGGGCAAGCTGGTGCGGCAGCTGTATCAAAAGCCTGCCGCATGCAGATAGCCTGCTCAAGGCGAACGGGCAGGCGTTGGGGATTGTACTGGTGAATTCATCAGCCCGTGACAGGGATAGCGAAAAACTGTCCCGCTTTGTCGATTCCTTTTTAAAGGACCATCCGGGTTTTTCAGTTCCCTTTATTGCGCAACACGAGCTGTTTGCAAGGTATTTTAAGATCAGCAGGCTGCCTGGTTACGTATGGGTAGGGAGTGATGGGCGCATAAAGGCCGTTACCGGATATGGTACACTCAATAAGGAGAACATCCGTCGGTTTTTGGCGGGCGGGCAGCTTTTGATGGGAAAGGAGGGGATTTGAGATGTGTGGTTTAAAATCTAATTCGCATAGCTTTAAGTGGAACCTTTTGCTCATCTTCTCAGCTGTGCTGATCCTGTTGTTTTCGGTATTGAGTGTTGTTGCGCAGGAGAGAGCGGGCATTAAAATATCGGGCCGGGCCAGCGCAGTGGATGGAGCAGGGGTGATCTTAAGTGTAACCGCGGCGAAAGGGGGCCGTGCCCAAACCGATCAGGAGGGCAGGTTTACGATTGTGCTTTCGGCACTGCCCGATACGCTTATCTTTTCTGCGGTCGGTTATCAAACGCGGCGCATAGCGGTAAATTCTGCCGATCAGCTGATCGATGTGGAGCTAGCTTCCGCTGCGTTTGATCTGGGTGATGTGCAGGTAAATACAGGCTACCAGCTGCTGCGGCCCAATGAAACCAACGGCACGGTGGCGGTGATCAATAGTGATCAGCTGAATGCCAGGGGCGGATCAAACCTGCTGGACAGGCTGGTTGGGCAGAGCTCCGGCCTGCTGCTGAATATCGGCAAAACCAACCCCAACAACCCCCAGAACAAAACCAATATCTCCATCAGGGGACTGGGAACCATTAACGGCCCGCTCGATCCGCTCATTGTGCTCGACGGGTTTATTTACGACGGCGACATCTCCAACCTGAACCCACTGGATATCGAAAATGTATCTATCCTGAAGGATGCTTCGGCAGCCTCGATCTGGGGCGCCAGGGCGGGCAACGGGGTTATCGTGATCACCACCAAAAAAGGAAAGTTTAACCAGCGTTATGAAACTGCTTTTTCAGCCAGTGTGCTGGTTGCTGCCCTGCCCGATCTGTTCAGGTCGCCACAGATGGGCAGTGCCGATTATATTGAGGTAGAGCGCACGATGTTTAACAGCGGTTATTTTGATACGCAGATTGGCAGTACGCCATTTGCTGCACTAACCCCTGCTGTGGAAGTTTTACTGGCCAAAAGAAACGGGACCCTCACTGCCCAGGCGGCCGAGGAGGCGCTGAACCGGTTGAAAGGTATTGATGCGAGGCAATCTTACCTGGATGAATTTTATACGCGTGCATTAACCCAGCAGTACGGACTAAATTTGAAGGGGGGCGATAGCAAACATGCCTTTGGCCTTTCGGTAAGCTATGACCGCTCTTTGGGCGAAACCTATGCATCGTCTGATAAGATCAACATCGGCCTGTCAAACGATTTTAAGCTAACAGACAGGCTTTCATTGAGTACGAAGGTTTATTTTACGGGTAATAAAAGGGCCTCCGGGCGGCCGGCTTTTGGTTCGCTGACTACGGCCGGCAGGGTAATCCCTTATCTGGAGTTCAGGGATGGGGCAGGGAATGCCCTGCCGGTGGCCATTGCCTACAGGGCTGCCTATACCGATACCGCCGGTAGCGGCAAACTGCTGGATTGGAAATATTACCCGGCGGATGATTACCTGCACCGGACCAACAAATCTGCCCGGCAGGAGCTTTTTGCAACCGCTGCGCTGAAGTACAGGCTTTTACCCGGGCTGAACCTGGATTTAAGCTACCAGTACCAGCGGCAGCGCTCGGATGGCGAGCTGCTTTCGGATGAACAGAGTTATTATGCCCGGGATTTGATTAACAGTTACAGCCAGCTTAACCGCGCTACAGGGGTAATCAAATATATCATTCCCAAAGGAGGGGTTTTAAACAGCAACAATGCGGAGCTGTCTTCTGCTACGGCCAGGGCCCAGCTGAACCTGCTGCGCACTTTCGGCAAACATCAGCTGAATGCAATTTTGGGTGGCGAGGCTAAGCAGACTGATGCCTCATCGGCCTCACTTACGCAGTATGGCTATACGGCTGATCCGCTTACTTTTGTAAATGTAGACCCGGTGAATAATTATCCTGATTTTTTAAGGGGAAGTGCTTCTGCAATTGGGTCGGGGCAGTTTTATACCTCAACCAGTTACCGTTTCCTGAGCTTTTATGCCAATGGCGCATACACCTATAATGGGCGTTATACTTTCTCGGGCAGCATCAGAAGGGATGGGTCGAATATTTTCGGTGCGAATACCAACGACCGCTGGAAACCGCTCTGGTCTGCAGGGCTTGGGTGGTTGCTTTCAGGAGAAAAGTTTTATAAAAGCGCGCTCCTGCCCGAACTGAGGCTCAAAGCTACCTTTGGGTATAGTGGCAATGTAGACCTCACCAAAACGGCACTCCCCATTGCCGCTTATGCTTCCAGTCCGCTTACCGGGCTGCTCACCTCCAGGATTTCGAGTATCAATAATCCCGACCTGAGGTGGGAGCAGCTTTCGCAGCTGAGCCTGGGCGCTGATTTTGGTTTCAAGGATAAACGGTTAAGCGGATCGGTGGCTTATTTTATTAAAAAGGGGACTGACCTCTATGGCCCTGCCCCTTATGATTATACGGGCTGGGGACGTACCGAAACCCTGGTGCGGAACGTGGCCGATATGAGGGGCAAGGGTTTTGAGCTTGACCTGCATACGCTGAACCTGCGTGCGGGGGATTTTAACTGGAGAACTGACGGGTATTTTACATACAGTGTATCTAAAACGGTAAAGTATTACAGCACTGCGCCGAACGGCCTCAGTCAGCTGCTCAATACCGGCACGCAGATTACCCCGATTGTGGGCAAACCCTTATACGCAGTAGGTGCCCTGAAATGGGCGGGGCTTGATGCCAGCGGAAACCCGCAAGGTTATGTTGCAGGGCAGGTAAGCAAAGATTACCGGGCCATCCTGGCTGAGGCCAGCGCTACAGGGGCAAATATTGTTTACTACGGTTCTGCCAGCCCCCTGTACTTTGGCTCGCTGATTAATACCTTCTCTTACGGTAAGCTGAGCCTGTCGGTAAACATCAGCTACAAGCTTGGTTATTATGCCTCAAAACCTACCATAAGTTATCCCGGCCTGGTTTTAAACGGCAGCGGGCACAGTGATTTTGCGCTGCGGTGGAAGCATCCGGGCGATGAGCTGAGCACCAATGTGCCTTCGTTTGTATATCCGGTTGATGAGAACAGGGATTTCTTTTACACTTCTTCGGAGGTGAATATCATCAGGGCCGACAATATCAGGCTGGATTATATCAACCTCTCGTATAAAGTGGGCCTGCGCAGGCTTAAAAAAGTGTTCCGTGCGCTCGAAGTTTTTTCAGCACTCCAGAACGGCGGCATATTATGGCGTGCCAATAAGTTTGGTATTGACCCTGACTATAGCAGCAATATCCCGCCTTCTCGAAGTTACCTGTTCGGGATCAGGGGCAATTTTTAATTTGATGAAAGCATGATGAAAAATAAATTATTATATGCATTGGCAGCCATACTGGTGTTATCGCTGGTATCCTGCAAAAAGTACCTCGATGTAAAGTCGGATGCGAAGCTTGTTACGCCGCAAAGCCTGCAGGATATCCAGGCCCTGTTGGACGATTATCCGACCATGAACGCTAAAACCACGCCAGGCCTGCCGGAGAGTTCAGCAGATGACTATTTCTGGCTACCTGCTACCTATAACGCGCAGAGCGCCATCAGCCAGGGGCTTTACCGCTGGCAGTCTTTTGATTCGCGCTTTGGTAACGACTGGAACTATACTTACCAGGCCGTTTTCAATTGTAATATCGGCCTGGAGCTGCTGGAGAAAATTGAGCGGACGAATGCCAATGCCACGGCCTGGGACAATGTAAAAGGTTCAGCGCTTTTTTTCAGGGCCTATTATTACCTGCTGCTTACCGCTAATTATGCCAGGGTGTACAACGAGGCTACGGCTGACGCCGACCCGGGGATCATCCTCAGGACCGCTTCTGATTTTAACCTGCCGGGAACAAGGGCAAGCCTGCGCGATTGTTACAACAGGGTGCTGCAGGATGCGCAGCAGGCGGTGAGTCTGTTGCCCGATGTTCCGGTCCATGTAATGAGGCCATCAAGGGCGGCAGCCTGTGCTTTGCTCTCGCGGGCTTACCTCTATATGGGCAGATATGACCTTGGGCTGCAATGGGCCAATGCATCGCTAAAGATCAACAGTAAGCTGATGGATTATAATAGTGATCCTAGCGTGATCAATCTCGCGGCGAACGTACCCTTTAGGAAGTTTAACGGCGAAACGTTGTTTTATACCGAAATGGCGCCTCCGTTTACCCTGCATGCCACCAGCAGGGCCAGGATAGATACGCTGCTTTATGCATCTTATCAATCCAATGATCTCCGTCGGACGGCTTTTTTCAGGACGGTAAGTGGCTACCAGCAGTATAAGGGGAGTTATGCAGAAAGTGCATCGGTATTTTTTACCGGTATTGCCAATGATGAGGTGTACCTGAACAGGGCAGAGTGTAATGCCTTTTTAGGGAATGTTGCCCCGGCCATGGCCGATCTGAACCTGCTTTTAAAATCGCGCTGGAAGAGCGGTGCGGTGTTTGTGCCCTTAGTGGCCGCTGACCGTGCAGATGCGCTGAAAAAGATCAGGACCGAAAGGAGAAAGGAGCTTTTGATGAGGGGGATGCGGTGGGTTGACCTGAAGCGGTATAACCGCGAAGGTGAAAACCTGGTGATTTCCAGAAATATTGGAGGTAAACTGGTCAGTTTGCAGCCAAATGCGGGTTATTATGCGCTGCCGATTCCCGTTGATATTATTGAACAGACGGGAATTGCCCAAAATGAGCGATAAAATAAAGAATCTGTATAAACAATATTTGATTCGAATTAACTAAGCGAATGACATTTCGATACATCGTCATTCCCGATTTAATCCTGTTGCTATCGGATGGGAACCACGTAGTGCTCATGAATACAAAAAAAAACGAAAACTCATGAATAATCTTAATGCTTTAGCAAAGTGCTTTAAGATTCCCGCCTGCGCGGGAATGACGGAAACACGGAATAAAATGCTGTCCTTAACTGGTAGATTTTACTTTTGATACAGATCACTTAAAGTGCGCATTGGGAAGGCGCGGCATTCATTCTATCGGTGTCATTGCTGCCCCAAGTGTCCTCGATGTACCCGTTAAGCTTTCAACTTACCGATCAGCAGCCCGATGGATAACCAGATTTTGTGAAAAAAATGCCGGATTTGTTTACCCCCGCTTTACCTGTTATTTACCTTTTGCTGGTACCAAGTTTACCCCTGGCTTACCCTTTGGTTACCTGTTCTTTACCTTTTGGTTACCTATTGCTTACCTAAAAGGTAAACAATAGGTTTTTTTAGGGTTAACATTTAGTGTGCTTGTGGTCATGTTGCCCCAAAGCAGGCTGCTTGCCTGTACCTGCTGTTTGCCTTGCCCACTACGGTTGGCAGGCGCTCAATTTAGCGCTTTGGCGTGTGCATTTGCTTACGGCAATTAAATTGGCCAGCACTTTATCTCGCCATTAAGATTGATTAACACAGTAAATCGGGGTACGCATAATGATTACAACAAACCTTCCTTCAAAATAAAACCCAACAAAAAAGCGGTCCCGGGAACCGCTTTAATTATTAAGCTTTAGCCTTTGAGCTTTACTCTTTCAGCTTTAGCCTTTCAGGCTTTGGTCTATCAGCTTTGGGTCTTTACCTTCAACCCTCCACCTTTTTACCTTCAACCTTCCTAGTATCCAAAAATCTGTTCCAGCGTTAATCTGGTTACCGGGCCAAATTTGGCTAAATCGGCCATGTTGATTTTCTTTTCGGAAGCCACAACGCAATAGTTGTAAGGTTTGCCCGAAAGGTTGCTCTGGTGGAACGATTTGATATCGGCAAAGGTAAGCGGTTTAAGGTTGGCATACTCATCAATGCGCGAATCGTGATCGAAACCTAATTTTTTATCGGCCAGGTAGGTATAAATGATGTCATCTTTGGTGATGCGGCTGGTTTCTATACCGTTTAAAGAATTGGCTTTTGATAGGGCGAACGATTTATCAGACTCTGGTAAAGTGGTTAACAGATCGTTCATACCGGCCACGGCCTCGTTCATTTTATCAGCCTGTGTACCTACATAAGCCACAATGGTGTTCTCTTTATCTTTACTGTTTGGCGATGAATATACGGCGAAGGTAGCATAAGCCAGGGCTTTAGATTCGCGGATGGTTTGGAATACAACCGAACCCATACCGCCGCCAAAATAATTGTTGAACAAGGCTATTTTAGCTGCATTGGCAGGATCGTACAAACCGCTGTTGCGCACCCAACGGATCTCGGCCTGTACCATATCGTAATCGGCAAAGTAAACTTTGTTCGAATCGGTTTTGGTATAGGTGAATTTTTTGATCGGGGCGGCATCGGTAAATTCTTTTGCCAATGGGTGGGCCTTTACAATATCGGCAGAAAATGCCGCCAGGGTTTTAGGGCCATAATAGGTAATGGTGTGTTTGTAATTGGTAAGGTTATGCAAAATATAAATCAGATCTGCTGATTTCATGTTTTTGATCTCATCATTCGTTAAGCCGTAATTGAAAGGATTATCGGCACCGTATTGCGCATAACTCATTAAACCACCCAGGATGGAAGATTTATTTAATTTGGCATTCTCTCTCGATTTTAACAGGCGGCCTTTTAAATCTTCCAAAGCTTTTTCGTTTGGTTTGCAATGGGCCAGTACATCTTCCACTAAAGCCACTGCTTTATCGAAATTTTCCTGTAAACCACTTAGCGAAACCGTAGTTACATCATTACCTACATTGATGTTATAGCTGCAGGCCAGGTTATAAAAGGCCTTGCTGATCTCTTCAGCCGAATATTTATCGGTACTTAAAAACGACAGGTATTGCGCAGCATAAGGCAACAGTTTGTAGTTGTACGAGCCCATATCAAAACGGTAACCCATGCGGAAAATACCATTTTCGGTGTTTTGGATGGCAATTACATCGGCAATGCCGGCCTTGCCAAAATTAAGGTCTTTGGTATAATCCAAAAACTTAGGGGCAATGGGTTTTACAGGGGCATCGATAATGTTTTTGGTAAAGGGCGAAACCTCGTTGGTATTGGTTTTTACCGCGGTAATGGCCGGTTTTTCTACCTTGATGATGCTTTTATCTTCGCCTTTGTGTTTAAACAGCACCACATAATTGTTGATGAAAAACTTGTTGGCAAAATCAACAATTTCTTTTTTGGTTACTTTGCCCATATCATCGGTTGAGGCGAGCATTTTATCCCACTCGGTGCCACGGTTTAAGATAAAGGCATTCATGGTGGCGTTGGCACGCACATCGTTATTATCAAAACCCTGTAACTCCGCCAGTTTAATGTTGGCTACGGTAGCTTTGATCAGGCTTTCGTCAAACTCACCTTTTTTAAGCAGTTCTACCTGCTCTAACAATAACTTTTGGGCATCTTCCAAACTTTGCCCCGCTTTTGGCGAGCCTGTTAAAATGAACATACCATAATCTTTCATGGAGTTGTAACCCGCACCCGCACGCAACATTTTTTGCTGTTTGTTGATGTTGATATCCATTAACCCGGCTTTGCCGTTAGAAAGGATGCTGCCGATCAGATCCAGCAATAAACTCTGGCGGGTATTTTGGGCAAAGCCCCTGTAGGCAATGTAAAGGTTTTCGGCACTTGGGCCATAAATATCAACCTTTTGCACCTGTGTTAAAGGTTTCTCGGGCGCAGGGTTGTACAGGGCAAGGGGTTTAGGAACCATGTAAGCAAAATCTTTGTCGATTTTTTTGATCAGCTGATCGTAATTGATATCACCGCTCATAATTAAGGCCATGTTATTGGGCACATAATATTTGTTGTAATATTTTCTGATTTCAACCAAAGAAGGGTTTTTTAAATGCTCAATGGTACCAATGGTAGTCTGTTGCCCGTAATTATGGGTTGGGAACAGGGCGTAGAGCATTTTCTCATACATTTTACGGCCATCGTTATCCATACCGATATTTTTTTCTTCGTAAACGGCTTCTAACTCGGTGTGGAAGATACGGAAAACCGGTGCGCGGAAACGTTCTGCCTGTACGGCCAGAAATTTATCAATAGCGTTTGATGGAAGGTCTTCTTCATAAACGGTTTCTTCTACCGAGGTATGGGCATTGGTAGAGTTACTGCCGATTGATTTCATCATTTTATCGTATTCATTGGCGATAGAATAATTGGAAGCCTCGCCCGATGTTTTATCGATCTCTTTGTAAATTTCTTTACGTTTGGCCGGATCGGTGGTTTTGGTATAGGTTTCGTAAAGGGCTTCGATCTTATCTAAAAGCGGTTTCTCTTTGGCATAATTCATGGTGCCGAACTTATCGGTTCCTTTAAACAGCAGGTGCTCCAGGTAGTGCGCCAGGCCGGTGTTGGTACGCGGATCGGTATTGCTGCCCGCCCTTACGGCCATTTTGTAGGTAATATTAGGCTCTTTGTTGTTTTGTGATAAGATAACCGATAAACCGTTTTTTAAAGTATAAAAACGTGTTTTGGTCGGATCGTTGGTTACATATTTGTAAGTGTAACCGCCAGATGTACCTGTTTTCCATTGGTAGGTGGTTTGCGCCATGGCTGCAGCACCCGTAATGAGAAAACAAGCCAGAGTAAATAATTTAAATTTCATTGGATTGTTTTTGGTTTATGATAATGAACCGGTACTTAGCGGTTTTAGGGCCTGGCTGAAATACAGCATTCATTTTTAATAAGTTATTTGCTCAAATATAAAGGCTTTATGGCAGGGAAAGAAATAATTTTGATTTCTAAACTAAAAAGCCAGGAATAAAAGGTTTTAGCATATAAATGCTGGTTTATTGTGCGTTGGAATTATAATCTGTATTTTTACCGCCATGACAAAACAGGGCACAAAACCAACTATTTTGGTGGTAAATGACGACGGTATTACCGCAACAGGGATAAAAAACCTGATGGAAGTAATGCAGCAGCTGGGCAATGTGGTGGTGGTTGCACCCGATAGCCCGCAGAGCGGGATGGGGCATGCCATTACCATAGGCAAACCGATCCGTTTTGATAGGGTAGACCTTTACGATGGGGCAGAGATGTACAAGTGCAGCGGTACCCCGGTTGATTGTGTTAAAATTGCCGTAAACAAGATTTTTAAAGGCAAAAAGCCCGATTTATGCGTTTCGGGCATTAACCATGGTTTAAACAATTCTATTAATGTACTGTACTCCGGCACCATGTCGGCAGCGGTTGAGGGGGCGATAGAAAAAATTCCGTCCATTGGCTTTTCGCTGGATGATTTTGCGGCCGATGCCGATTTTAGCCATACCAAAAAATACATTAAAAATATCTGTGAGCAGGTTTTGGCCAACGGTTTGCCGGCAGGTACCCTGCTGAATGTGAATTTTCCAAAAGGAGCAGACCTGAAAGGCGTTAAGGTATGCCGCCAGGCCAATGCCAAATGGATGGAAGAATTTGATGAGCGGACCGACCCCTACAAACGCCCATACTATTGGCTGACCGGTGTTTTTGAAAATTTTGACAAAGGAGAAGATACCGATGTTTGGGCATTGGACCATGGTTATGTGTCGATTGTGCCGGTGCAGTTTGATTTAACGGCGCACCATGCCATACAGACGTTAAACAGCTGGGATTTTATAGGCGGTAGTGATGCCAAAGCTGCCGGCGGCAAGGTAAGCGCACCCGATGGCCTGAATTTAGGTTAACTGCGATAATGGAGCAACTAAGGAAATTAAATAATTCGGTATGGTTGGGTTTGGGCATTGGTTTGCTGGTACCGGCAATCTGCTGTTCTATTGCCTGGTACATCATCCACCAGGTGGCCTCGCTGGCAAAAGCCGATCTGTTGTACATTGGCGGTATTGCCGTAAACGCCTATACCATGCAAACTTTTTTTAAATACAATAAAGAAAATATTGGCAGGGGCATTTTGGCAGCCACATTTTTGTGTGCTTTTGTGTTTTTTGCCTATAAAGTTTTTTAGAAAGAAACGGTCGTCATTACGAACCGAAGTTAAGCATTGTGGGGCGGGGTGAAGCAATCTTCTAAGACAAGATAGGCCAACAGCTAAACAATAGCATAAAAGATTGCCTGCCTGCTGCAGGCAGGCTTCCCCGAACGGTCGGGATGCCTCCTCGCAATAACGATTTATAAAAATATAATGATGAAGTACTACCTCGTAGCCGGCGAAGCCTCTGGCGATTTACATGGCGCCAATTTGATGAAAGCCTTGAAAGCCGAGGATGGCCAGGCGGTGTTCAGGTATTTTGGGGGCGATAAAATGAAGGCCGAAGGCGGGGAGCTGGTTAAACACTATGCCGATATGGCCTTTATGGGATTTACCGAAGTGGTTTTAAATTTACGCACTATTTTTAAAAACCTGAAGGCCTGTAAGGAAGATATGGTAAAATGGCAGCCTGATGTGTTGATTTTGATCGATTTTCCGGGCTTTAACTTAAAAATAGCCGAATTTGCAAAGGCCAATGGCATAAAAGTGTGTTATTATATCTCGCCAAAGGTTTGGGCCTGGAACCAGAAACGGGTACTAAAAATAAAAAAGGTGGTAGACCATATGTTCTGTATCCTGCCATTTGAAGTAGATTTTTATAAAGAATGGGGCATGGAGGTAGATTATGTGGGCAACCCCTTGTTAGATGAAATTGCGCAGTTTATACCAGATCCGGAATTCCGGGCAAACCATCAGCTGGGTGATGAAAAAATGATTGCCCTGTTGCCGGGCAGCCGCAGGCAGGAAATAGAGCGTTTGTTGCCGGTAATGCTAAGCGTTACAGAAAATTATCCTGATTATACAGTTGCCGTTGCCGCTGCCCCAAATTTTACCGAAGCCTATTACCAACAGTTTATCGGAGATAAAAAAGTAAAACTGCTTTTTAACAATACCTATAATTTATTGCACCATGCCCATGCTGCAATTGTAGCCTCGGGCACCGCTACGCTGGAAACGGCGCTATTTAAAGTGCCGCAGGTAGTGGTTTACAAAGGCGGAACCATTTCTATTGCCATTGCCCGGCTATTGGTAAAAATTAAGTTCATCTCATTGGTTAACCTCATCGTTGATAAAAAAATCGTTACTGAACTGATCCAGGAAGATTGCAATACACAAAAGGTAAACGAAGAACTTAACATGATTACTGATGGAGTGGGCAGGGAGCTGATGTTGAAACATTATGAAGAGCTGCTTTTACTGATGGGGAAACCGGGTGCCTCGGCAAAAACTGCCCGTTTGATTGTCAGCTATCTAACATAAACCCTGAATTAAGGCAACCAAACAGCCGGGAATATTTATGAGTGCGCTTAAATGCCTTATACTGTTCCAGCCTCTGGAGCTTTAACATCATTTAATAAACGTTTGTGTAACGATTAATGCAAAAAATGTTAAATTGCACTTTTATAAATGGCAAAAATTTAAAAGCTGTATTTTTTATTTAGCTTTGAATTGATTAACTTACAGAAATCCAAACCAAATGAAATCGCTTTCTATCAAAGATATAGCCGTAAAAGCAAACGTATCCATTACCACCGTTTCATTTATCATCAATGGTAAAGCCAAAGAGAAATCCATCAGTGAGGCGGTAATTGAGAAGGTAAAGAAAATTATAGAAGAAAGTGGTTATAAGCCTAACCAGATTGCCAGAAGTTTAAGAACAGGTAATTCTAACATTATTGGTTTAATTATCGAGGATATTTCCAATTCCTTTTTTTCGAGGATTGCCAGGTTAATTGAAGATAAAGCCTATAAAAGAGGTTATAAAATTATTTATTCCAGCACCGAAAATAATATAGATAAGGCAAAGGAACTGATCAACCTGTTCAAATCGCGAAAGGTTGATGCCTATATCATTTCTCCGATAAAAGGCATAGAAGAAGATGTTCAGATGCTGCTGGATGATGGCAACCCGGTGATCTTCTTCGACAGGAATTTGCCGGATGTTAAAACCAGTTATGTGGGCGCCGATCATTTTAATGCCTCTTACCAATCCATACAGAGTTTTATTGACCAGGGCAAAAAGAACATTGCGCTGGTTACAACCGATATTAATGTAGCGCAGATTACCGAACGCCACGATGGCTATAAAAAAGCGCTGGAAGATAATGGAATTGTATACGACGACAGCCTGGTGTTAAAAATCCATTTTAACCAGGAAGAAAATGAAACCATTGCCCAGATTAAATCATTGTTAGCACACAAAAAGGTGGATGCCGTTTTGTTTGTAACCAATTATCTGGCTATTAGTGGTTTGAAAGCGCTGAAACAGATCGATAAAAAAATAGGCGATGATTTTGCCATTATTGCCTACGATGATCATGAAGCATTCGAATTGCATACCCCACGCATTTCGGCCATTCAGCAACCTTTAGAGGAAATAGCCGAAGCCATCATCAAACTCATTTTAAACCGCCTATCTTCAAAAGGGAAATTACCTGCTGAAGAGCTGATTATCCCTACCCGTTTGGTGCTTAGAGACTAATTGAAAAACTCCCCCCGGTCAAGCTGTAATACTTTTTTTACACACTAAATCGTTTTATTTGATTTATAATCACTATTATTGATTCGCTAAATCGTTTTAGGCTAACCAATTCAATTTTTCATGAAAATTACAGCAACTCCTTACAAAATGTTAACCGGCTTTACCGAAGCTACAAAGTAGAATTGCTTGTTTCATTCGTTTATGTCGTCACCAGATCCAAAACCTTAAAATCGTATAATACCTTAAAATGTCTGGCAATTGTTTCGCCCGGTCATTTTAACTACAGATAAGCATTACCAGGAAAAAATAACTAATCATTTATAATAATTTAACAAAACCGTTGATGAAAATTAATTTACTTAAAATTACGGGGCTGTCGGCTGCAATTGTATTGCTGAACAGTCCTGCATTTTCAATGAATTCGGAGTGGGAAGGCACACGGGGTTTCTTGAATGAGCATATGCGAAGTGCGGGAATTCTGCTGCAAAAAAATGTTACCGGTACGGTAGTGGATGACAGCGGCTTGCCGGTACCAGGTGCAGGCATAAAAAACCAGGCCACTGGTAAAACCACCGTTACCGATGGTAACGGAAAATTTTCTATTGAAGCCAGTGAAGGGCAAGTGCTCCGCATTTCTTACATTGGTTACGATACGCAGGATATCACGGTTGGCCAATCGTCAGTAATTAATGTAAAACTAGCAGTTGCAAAAAATACAAACTTAAAAGAAGTAACGGTTGTTGCCGTTGGTTATGGTACACAGGGCATTAAAGAAACGACCTCTGCAGTAGGCCATGCCGGTATTGAAGATTTCAGACAAAGTGGTTCCAGAAATCCTTTAGACCTTATACAAGGTAAAATTGCGGGTTTAAACTTGACCAGACCAGGCGGTAGTAACCCCAATAGTGGAGTGTCTGTGCAATTAAGGGGATCGGTAACTGTAACCGGAAGCCGGAGTCCACTGTTTGTAATTGATGGTATACCTGGCGGTAACCCCGATTTATTACAGCAAGACGATATTGCTTCGATTGATGTATTAAAAGATGGTTCGGGTGCAGCTATATATGGTACCAGTGCCAATGCAGGTGTAATTTTGATTACCACCAAAAAAGGAAAGGCAGGACCAGGCGTATTCGAATATTCCAGTTATTTAAGAAAAGAGTATATTCAAAAACGGCCTGATTATTTAACTGCTGATGAGTATCGCCAAAAAATAGCTTCAGGGGAGATCAAACAACAGGATTTTGGCAGTTCAACCGATTTTTATAATGATCTGATCAATCACGATAACCTTTCTCAAAACCATAACCTTTCTTTTAGTGGCGGAACGGAAAAAACAAACTATAGAGCCAGTTTAAACTACCGTAACCTGGAAGGTATTGCTAAACAGAATGGCAGAGAAGAATATACCTTAAGGTTAAATGTAAACCAAAGGGGATTAGATGACCGTTTAAACATCCAGATGAACCTGGTTACCAATTTTAACAAGGCCAACTTGTTGGGCGGTGGCGGTTGGGAAAGTGAATCGGCTAAAAATCCTACACTTTCTAACTTTAATCCTGATGGTTCTTATCGCTTTGATTTAACCAGTACCAACGAATATGCCCGTTTATTTCAGGAAACAAGTTACAGAAAACAACAAACCACATCTGGTGATGTAAAGGCCGATTTGGATATTGTTAAAGGTTTAAAGGCCTCTATTTTTGGTTCGGTGGTGAGGAATTCGTATCTGGACGGCCAGTACCGTTTAAAGGCCAGTGAAAACTCAGTAGAAAATACGGATTTCCCTGGTGGTGGTTATGCTTACAGAGGTAATTTCCTTTCGCAAGCTTATGCGGTTGAACCTACCTTAAATTATACCAATACATTTGCACAAAAGCATAACATTACGGCATTAGCAGGTTATAGCTACCGTTATTATATGGAAGAAAGAGCAGACATGTCTAACCGTGGCTTCATCAACGATCTTTTTCATGAGGATAATATCTCTCAAGGAGCTGCATTAGGGGTTGGTAAGGCAACCATGTCGAGTGGCAAAAACGACAATACTTTGATTGCATTCTTTGGTAGGGTTAACTATGCTTTTGATAACAAGTACCTGGTCCAGTTTATTCTAAGGAGAGAGGGCTCATCAAGGTTTGGGGCAAATAACAAATGGGGTAACTTCCCTGCGGTTTCTGCCGGATGGAACATTACCGAGGAAGGTTTCATGAAGAACATTCCTTTTGTAAATTACTTAAAATTAAGAGCTGGTTATGGGGTTACGGGTAATGCACCTACTTCCAATAACGTATCACGTGTTACCCTTGGCGGCGGCGGTAAATACCTGTACCCTGATGGTAATTACTACGAAACTTATGGCCCTGACCGGAACCCAAATCCGAATTTAAGATGGGAACGTAAACAAGAGGCTAACATCGGTTTGGATTTTACTTTGCTTAACAGCCGCTTAACCGGTTCGATTGATGTATTTAAAAGAACAACAAAAGATCTTTTGGATAGCTATACCACGCCTCAACCACCATATGTACGAGATAACCTGCAAACCAACGTGGGCCAGATCTCTTCTAAAGGTATCGAGTTAGGCTTAAGTTACCTGGTGATTAAAAACGACAATTTTAGCTGGAACATGGATGCTACGGCCAGTACCTTAAGCAACCGTTTAGACAGCTACTCGAATGATGTATTTAAAGTTAAATTCATCACCCGGGGCGGCATTGGAGGTGCAGGAGATTTGGGCGATGCCTTTACCCTGTTTGAAGGTGGCAAAATCGGCGAGTTTTTTGGTAAAAGGTTTGCTGGTTTTACCCCGGAAGGCAAATGGTTGTTTTATAACCGAAACGGAGAAAAAGTTTTAAATGGTCAGATCAATACTTCACGTAACGATTTGAATCAGTCAGATTTAGCCGTTATCGGTAATGCCGTTCCTAAATACTATGCTTCGTGGACGAACAGCTTTACCTATAAAAATTTCGACTTGCGTATCTTTTTAAGAGGTAAATTCGATTTTGATGTATTAAACACAACTGCATTAACCTATGCAAACAGAACATGGTCTGGTAATTTATTGAGCAGCACATTTGATAAATATAAAGACATTAACGATACCTATATGTTTTCTGATTACTACCTGGAAAGCGGCAGTTTTGTGAAACTGGATGAGGTTACCTTAGGCTACAATTTTAAATTCAAGAATAAATATATCCGCAATCTGCGCCTTTACGCAACCGGCCAAAATCTTGGAACCATTACCGGCTATACCGGAAACGACCCTGACTTTGTACAGGATAATGGTATCGGTAATGAAATTGATGGTAAAAGTTTAGGTATCGATACCAGAGGTCCGTACCCAAGTACCAGATCATTTGTAATCGGATTAAATGTTGGATTCTAACAAATTAAAAATGAAAAATAAATCAATCATATATGGTGTGCTTGCCGGCGTATTAAGCATTACAAGTGCTTGTACCAAGCTTGATGAAAACGCATACGATCAGTTATTAACTGACAATTTTTATAATAACAAAACGGAAGTATTATCAGCTGTATTAAGACCTTATACGCATGCCAATGCATGGGTTACCCCATCCGGTCAGGATGGCTGGTGGCGTTTAGCCGAGTTGTCAGGAGATCAACTGGCCTGGCCTACCAAAGGTCGCCATGGTGAAGACGGTGGTAAATGGAAAAGGTTACACTATCATACCTGGACTGTAGATGAAGGTGGACTTAACCAGGCCTGGGTATTAATGAACTGGGGTATGGGATTATGTAATGATCCTATCGAGAATATTGAAAAAAGGGATATCGGGCAGATGGGAATTACGCAGGCAGAGAAAGATGCCTATATTGCGGAATTAAAACTTTTACGGGCCTTCCATTATCTTAAATTAATGGATCTGTTTGGTAATATCCCTGTGGTAACCAAAGTGGGGGTTCCTGAAAGACCTGAGACCATGCCTAGAAAAGAGGTATTTAACTTTATTGAATCGGAGATCAAGACCAATATTGATAAAGCACCAAAGCTTTCGCGTGCAATGGTGGGCAGGATCAGCCAGGCTGCGGGCTACGCCATGTTGGTAGAACTTTATTTAAATGCTGAAGTATGGACAGGTACCCCACGTTGGGATGATTGTATCGCTGCAGCAAATAAAATAATCTCTGGTGAAGCAGGCGCACAAAATGGTGTAATGGCACTTGATCCTAACATTACCGATCAGTTTAAAACAACCAACGATTTATCTAAAGAGGCCATTTTTTCTATTGCCTATAATTATTCAATCGCCAATTTCCAACCCTCATGGCCATCAGAGTTCTATCACTTTAAACAACAGCAGATTTATGGTGGCGGTAGAAACGGTAACGACGGAATTGTAGTGGTTCCTGGTGTTTTTACTACTTACGAAGATGCAGACCTGAGAAAAAGGGAATGGCTTTTAGAAGGACCGATGTTTCAGTTTGTTGACCCAACCAAACCGGTTCTGGCATCTGAAGAGTACAATGGATCACAATTGGTGTTTGTTGATAATATCAGAAAAAACAAAACAGGTTCTACCGTGAGCAATATGAGTGAAGGTGAAGAAAATTCTGGTGTACGTTTTAACAAATATAAGTTAGGTAACCAGTTCCCAGGACCAGGTGGAGTGCCTGCAGTGGATGTAAACTATAACAATGGCGACTGGAATATTTACCGTTTAACCATGATATATTTTGCCAAAGCAGAAGCCATTATGCGTAAAAATGGAGGAGTAGCAACAGCAGAAGCCGTTCAGTTAATAAACGATTGTAAAAAACGGGCGTTTACAGAAGCAAATTTTGCTACCCGTGCTTATACCACCACAAGTTTAACTTTAGATGAGCTTTTGGCTGAAAGAGGAAGAGAATTTATTTTTGAAGGCATGAGAAGAGATGATCTGATCCGCTTCGGAAAATTTGCAACAGCCAGCTGGTGGGATCACACGCCATCAACTGCTACTAAAACACTTTATCCAATTCCATTAAGGCAGTTAACCCTTAATACCAACCTGAAACAAAATCCAGGTTATCAGTAAAGATTAAAGAGGCTGTCTCAAAAGTGAGGCAGCCTCTTTTTATTTAGGGTGATTTTTGGTATCTTAGAGGTATGGGAGGCAAAGTAGTCTTTAAGGAATATGATCCTGACCAGTTGACGTTCTTACCGTACAAACTGGAGGAATTGGTGCCGGCAGGTCATCCTGTACGTATCGTTAAGCAGGTGGTTGACCAGGTAGATGTCAAACCGATCAACCGCAAGTATAAAGGTGGCGGGAGCATCAAGCTTCCATCCGCGGCTGATGCTGAAGTTGCTGGTTTACGGTTATCTGACCAATACTTATTCCTCCCGTAAGCTGGAAGATCAGGCGGCACAGAATGTGCATTTCATGTGGCTATTAGGTATGAAAAAGCCCGATCATAACACGATCAATCGCTTCCGGAGCGAGAAATTGTCAGGTGTCCTTAAGCAGATTTTCTCACAGATCGTACTGTTGTTACAGCAGGAAGGTATTGTATCATTGAAGGAGGCCGTGTTCACTGACGGGACCAAGATCGAGTCAGCGGCAAACAGGTACACCTTTGTATGGGGCAAAAGCATCAAAGCGAATAAAGAGAAGATGAAGGCCCAGCTTGATGAACTATGGGGTTATGCGCAAAGCATTGCCGCCGAGGAACTGAAGGATACAGCCCCCGTAACTTTTGAAGAAGTAAATCCGGAGAAAGTAAAGGAAACTATAGCCAGGATCAATGCAGCCTTAGATGATAAACAAGAGGTAGAAAAGAAAGTAAAGCAAAAGCTGAACTACGCAAAGAAGCACTGGCCGGAGAACCTAAAGAAGTATGAGGAGCAGGAAAAGTTGTTGGCAGGCCGCAACAGCATGTCCAAGACCGACCCAGATGCCACATTCATGCGGATGAAGGAAGACCATATGTTGAACGGACAGCTCAAAGCGGCCTACAACCTGCAGATCAGTACCCAGCAGCAGTTCATACTCAACTATTCACTTCACCAGACCTCAACAGATTACCAAACCCTGCAATCACACCTTGAGGGGTATGAGGCCCTTTATAACGAAAAGCCAAAAGCCGTAGTAGCTGATGCAGGTTATGGTTCGGATGAGAACTATGGCATACTGGAAGAAAAAGGTATCGAAGCCTATATCAAATACAATACGTTCGACAAGGAACAAAAAGATGGCCTCAAGGCGTTCAGTAACGATAGCCTGCATTATAACCAGGCGGAGGACTACCTGGTGTGTCCAATGGGGCAGCGAATGAAACATATCGGTGAGGGTCAGCGGGTCACCTCATCGGGCTTTGTCCAGATGATCAGCCGTTACCAGGCGCTGAACTGTGAGGGTTGCCCAATGCGGGGTGTATGTCATAAAGCAGCAGGCAACAGGATCGTTGAAATCAATCATGGTCTGAGAAAACACAAGCAGGCAGCAAAGGAAAGATTAAATACCGAACAAGGAATCAAATACCGGAAACGACGGCCCGCTGATGTAGAACCGGTGTTTGCCCAACTGAAGCACAATCATGGCTTCAGGCGCTTTCTGCTGAAAGGACTCTCCAAAACCGAGGTCGAAATAGGCTTATTGTCAATCGCCCATAACCTCAGAAAGTGGAAAGCCTGAGGAAAAGGGCTTTTTACCTCGCAACACGCCCTTGGGAACATCAAAAAGAATCAAAGTAGGCTGACACAGTACACCGCTACTGATAGGTTAACCAAAATGATGGAAATAAAAAACCGCCTCATAATTTACTTATGAGACGGCCTCTTTTTTTTGCCCAATTTCAAAGAAACTTATGTAATCCATATGTTACATAATTAAAAAGTAAAAGCTGTCTATTTTTTTACTAATATTGGATTGGTAAAACGATTTACTTTACGTCCGTCACCAAACAAACATCATCCATTAAACTAGCGATAATTTAACGGTTTTTCTTCCTTAGAAGTTTGGCATTGATCAACGGTATAAGGTAAAACGATTTATATATATCAAAACCAAATATTAGTTATGAGAAAATTTTCCTTTAGTTAAGCCTTGTTATTTTTAGTTGAATGGTAAAAAGTCAAAAAAATACAGGCACTTGTTTATCCATTAATCAAGCGTTATGCTTGTATCAATCTCTTTCGAAAATTATTATGATGAATAGGGCTGAGAAAGGATAAGCCGGATAAAGGTTAATTGCTTAGGCAAAAAAAACAAACACACAATGAAACTTAAATTAATCGTATCCGTTCTATGCTGCCTGGCCGCCAAAGGTTCACCGGCGCAGCAAAAAAATTGGGTGCAATACGTAAACACCCTGCAGGGTACCAATTCTAAACATGAACTTACCCGGGGCAATACCTACCCAACAACAGCGCTGCCATTTGGCATGCATACCTGGACACCCCAAACCGGCAAAAACGGCGATGGCTGGAAATACCAATATTTTAAAGATAAAATCAGAGGCTTTCAGCAGGCGCACCAATGCAGCTCGTGGACAAGAGACTATGCGGTATTCTCTTTAATGCCCATGGTTGATGAACTGGTGGTGAACGAAGATCAGCGGGAAGCCAGATTTAGCCACCAGGATGAGATTGCCAAACCAAACTATTACAAAGTAAGATTCGAAAACGATATTACCACCGAAATTTCACCGTCGGAGCGAGGTGCACACCTCAGGTTCAGTTACCCAAAAAGCAAAAGAAGCTTTTTGATTTTAGACGGCTATACCAGACTCAGCGGCGTTCAGATTTTGCCAAAAGAAAACAAGATAACCGGTTGGGTAAACAATGGTGAAGGCTTTAAAAAAGGCTGGAAAAGTTATTTTGTGGTTCAATTTGATCAACCGATTAAAGCATATGGTACCTGGGAAAACAAACGCAATACCATTTCAAAAGATTCCATTTCAGCAGAAGGCTTAGGTAAGGGTGCCTTTGTACAGTTTGAACCGGGAGCAAAGGTTCAGGTGAAAACAGCTTCTTCTTACATCAGTTTAAAACAGGCTGAACTCAATTTAAAAAGAGAATTGGGCAACGATAAAACTTTGGAAGATACAAAAGCCAACGCAGCTGCAGTTTGGAATAAATCGCTGGGTAAGATAGAAGTGGAAGGCGGATCTCAGGCAGATATGGAGACTTTTTACTCCTGCTTTTTCAGGGCAAGTTTATTCTCCAGGAAATTTTACGAAATTAACGAAGCCGGCAAACCTTATTATTTTAGTCCGTATGATGGTAAAGTGCACAATGGCTACATGTTTACCGATACGGGTTTTTGGGATACCTTCCGTGCACAATTTCCGCTAAATACGCTCGTACAACCAGAAATGCACGGTCGTTATATGCAGGCCATGCTCGATGCCTATGAACAATGCGGTTGGTTGCCCTCCTGGTCTTTTCCAAGTGAAGCCGGAAGTATGATCGGTAACCATGCCATTTCGCTGTTGGCCGATGCCTGGGCAAAAGGGATCAGAACATTTGATCCGAAAAAGGCTTTGGATGCCTATTACCATGAAGCCATGAACAAGGGGCCATGGGGGCCAGCAAATGGCAGGGATGGGGTAACCGAATACAACCAATTGGGTTATGTTCCTTATCCTAAATACAGAGAAGCTACCGCAAAAACATTGGAATATGCTTACGATGATTATTGTGCTTATGCCTTAGCTAAAATGATTGGCGATAAACATTATATGGAAGTTTTTGAGAAACCCATGTTCAATTATAAAAATGTTTACGATCCGGGTACACGTTTTATGCGGGGAAAAAATGCGGAGGGAAAATGGTCGCCAAATTTCGATCCAACAGAATGGGGAGGCCCGTTTACCGAAGGCAATGCCTGGCATTGGCAATGGTCTGTTTTTCACGATACCAAAGGTTTAATTAACCTGATGGATGGGAATAAGAACTTTGTTTCGAAGCTGGATTCGGTTTTTAGCCAGCCCAATACCGTAAATGTAGGCTCTTATGGTGGGATGATCCACGAAATGACTGAAATGGTGATGGCCAAAATGGGCCAATATGCACATGGCAATCAACCCATACAGCACATGGTTTATTTGTACAATTACGCCAACCAGCCCTGGAAAGCGCAATTTCATGCCCGGGAGGTAATGCGTAAACTATATGATGCTACAGAAAATGGTTATCCTGGAGATGAAGACCAGGGACAAACCTCTTCATGGTATGTATTGAGCGCTTTAGGATTTTATAGCGTAACCCCTGGATCTGGTGAATATGTTTTAGGGAGTCCGGTATTTAAGAAAACAACCATCAGCCTGGAAAATGGCAAAAAGTTTGTTATTTCAGCACCGGCAAATGATGCAAATCATGTTTATATCAGGTCGGCAAGCTTAAATGGTGAAAATTATACCAAAAATTACTTAAATCATAGTGATTTATTAAAAGGCGGTGTGTTAAAATTGGATATGAATGTTAAACCTTCGTTAAATAGGGGCTTATCAGAAGAAGACAAACCGTTTTCGGTTAGTAAATAGACAATGAATGACTACTTTTGCCGAATTAGTCAAATTAATAAAGGAAAGAGAACAGAAATATATAAAGAATGGAAAAGCCTGTTGCATTAGGTGTAGATATTGGCGGCTCGCACATTACAGCCGCATTGGTAGATTTGGAAAGCAGAACCTTAATGGAGAACTCTATCAAGCGTAGCCCTGTGAACTCACAGGAGGATAAGGAAGTGATTTTATCGGCCTGGTGCGATATTATTAATAAAGCTTTTCAGGATATTAAAAATGGCAGCAGGAATGTGGGTATAGCCATGCCTGGACCCTTTAATTATAAAGATGGAATTTCCTTGATCAAAGATCAGGATAAGTTTAAATCGCTTTATCAGGTGAATGTGAAAGAGGAACTTGCAAAACGATTGGAGATTGACATAGAAAATATCCATTTTATAAACGATGCAGCCGGCTTTTTACAAGGGGAAGTTTTTGCCGGGGCTGCCAAAGGAAATGTGAACGTGTTGGGATTAACCCTGGGGACAGGGCTCGGATCTTCACTTTGTTTAAATGATAAGGCTTACGATGCAGATTTATGGAACTCTCCTTTTTTGGATGGAATTGCTGAAGATTATCTATCTACGCGCTGGTTCGTAAAACGTTTTAAGCAATTGAGCGGTGAGGACGTGGAAGGGGTGAAAGAATTGGTGGGAATGGTTGAAAGCAACCATTTTGCGACGATGGTTTTTATGGAATTCGGCTATAACCTGGCCCAGTTCTTAATTCCTGTGGTGAAACAATATAAAATAAATACCGTAATTGTTGGAGGTAATATTGCACAATCTTTTAGCGCATTTGCCCCTGAATTGACTGCAACACTTAAAGGCAATGGGATAGATGCGGAGATTAAAATTTCGGAACTAAAAGAACATGCAGCTTTAATCGGCGCTGCAAGCTGCTGCGATTTAAGCTTAACCTAATGTTGGATAGTTATTCTGTCTGATATTTATTTTTGATAAACTGCAGGATTAACATTTTAATGCTAATTCTGTAGTTTAATCCAATTTCCCCTTATTCCTGTTTTTAAAGAAATCCGTATCTCAATAGGATATTTGTTATGACGGCAATCTCCTGTTATCTCAATGATGCAACCTTTCCAAATAAATTTTTCCGGAAAAAAATAAATAATTTTTAATTTATTAATAATATGCTTATCATTGCTTAATAAAACGTTTTAGCAATGAGCCATTTAAGCATTTTTGCTTAGCGAAAACTAAAAAAGAGGAAAGTGTTGATCGATTGGATTGAGGCTTTTTTTTATATACAAATACTAAAACGTTTTAGTAAAACCAAAAAGTAACTAATCATTCATTAAAATAAAGGAGAATTCAAATGAGATAAATTTTACATCTGATACATCACATTCAACCGCTTAACCAACCAACCAAACTACTAACTCATCATGACTCAAAAACTTACTAAACCGACTCATCGCTACAGGCGCTACTAGTATTTATTCGTGATAGCAGACGGCTAATGCTTAAAGCAACCTAAAATCGTATGGTCGAAATCTGCCATTTATAAATGAACACCTGTTAATTTATAGGGCGTATTTTGCTGCACTTAAAAAATTGCTGAACAGTTAATCATTTGCCTTTCCTAAAAACGAATAAATCCCTGATCGTTCATTGATCAATCGGGTAAATCTTGCACATTTTAATAACCAACAAACTATAATCAAACTATTATGAATCTTTTAAAAATGACCAGGAAAGCTGTTGGGCTCTGCTTTGCTTTAGCTTTAATTCTTGGATGTGGTAAAGAAGAGTACCCGGCAGTGGATCTTTTTACCTGGAAAGCAAAGGTAGATGTGACCGCCAAGGCCACACTTTCAGTAAACATCGAGAGCTCCGGCGGCTCGGCCGGCTCAGAAGGGTCTGCCAAGGTTATTGATAACGACATTAACTCTAAATTCCTGATCAACCCTTATCAGAACAACTTTTATATGCAGCTGGCCTTTGCAGCCCCCCAACAGATTGCATCTTATACATTAACATCGGGAAATGATGCACCGGGCAGGGATCCAAAAGACTGGAAATTGAGCGCCTCTACCGATGGTAATAACTGGGTAGATCTTGATGTGAGAACAGGAGAAACATTTTCGGGTCGCAATTCCACCAAGACCTACAACTTTAAAAACAAGGTTCTATTTAAATTTTACAGACTTAATATCACGGCAATTGGAAGTGGTTCTTTGTTCCAGTTGTCTGAATGGCGTGTGATTGAGGTGCCTGAAGAGCAACAGTAATTTCTGTAGGCAATAAAATTTATTTCAAACTGATTAATAGACCAAATAACAGTAATCTGTTCACAACAAACTAATTTTATAATGAAAAAAAATACAAATTTAACTGGGGCCAGGCTCAGGCTTAAAGATTGTGCTTTTAAAGCTATTGCATTTGCAATGGCCTTAAGCAGTGGTTTTTATGCAACAGCCAGCGCGTCGGCCATTAATATAAACAGTTCGGTTACGGTTAATCAAACCAGGGCTGATATTGTAATCCGTGGTATTATTAAAGACGAAACCGGTGCACCATTGCCAGGTGCAGGTGTTAAAGTTAAAGGAAGCTCTACCAGTGCTGCTGCAGATGTAAACGGAGCATTTACCATAACCGTTCCTGATCAGAACGCGGTTTTGATCATAACTTATGTTGGTTATGATTCAAAAGAGATCACCGTTGGTACACAGACCGTGTTGGATATCCGTTTAAAGGAAACCGTTGGTGCCAATTTACAGGAGGTGGCCATTGTGGGTTTCGGAACACAAAAAAAGGAAAGTTTGGTTGGTGCACAATCATCAGTAAAAGCTGATGAGTTGAAACAGCCGGTTTCGAGCATGAGCCAGTTGTTAGCGGGCCGTATCCCTGGCGTGGTTAACGTATCCCGTAACGGTGAGCCGGGTGCAACCGGATCGGATATTTTTATCCGAGGTATATCTTCACTGAACTCTGGTGACAGGGGACCGCTTATCATTATTGATGGTGTGCCAAACCGTAACCTGAACGATATCAGTGTATATGATGTAGAGAATTTCACAGTACTAAAAGACGCTGCAGCAACAGCGGTATATGGTATCCGTGGTGCAAACGGCGTAATTCTGATCAACACTAAACAAGGTAAAGTCGGCACGCCAAGAATTAATGTGGAGTACTATGAAGGGGTGAGCCGTTTTACTAAAAGGCCACAACTGATTGACGGTGTAGATTATATGAACCTAGCCAATGAGGCGAAGTATTCTGATTATTTACGCGGTGGCGCAGCAGGTGCATTTACACCTGCCTATTCTATAGATGCCATTCAAAAAACTGCTGCAGGTACCGATCCGATCCTTTATCCGAACGTAAACTGGTTTGATGCCATTTATAACGATTTTGGCCATAACAGATCGGGAACAGCTAACCTGTCTGGTGGTGTAAGTAATGCTAAATATTACGTTTCATTAGGTTATTATGGTGAGGATGGTTTGTTTAAAACAGACGAGGCGGTAAATTCTGCTGTTAAACAAAGCTTTAGTCGCTACAATGTAAGTACAAACTTAAATTGGGATATCACGGGTACCACAAAACTGGATTTGGGTATTAAAGGGATTCTATCGCAGAGCAATTTTCCGAGTAATCTCGGCGCCCAGGATATCTTCAATCAGGCTTTTTTGATCAATCCAACATCATTTCCGATACTGTACCCAAATGGCAGTTTACCTGGTATCAGCCCGCAGGCCGATCAACGAAATCCTTATGGCGATGTAACCAGAAATGGATATAGAACAGGATACAGCAACCAGTTATATTCAAACTTACGTTTAACACAGGATTTAAAAGAGTTAACCCCGGGTTTGTCGGTAACCTCTATGTTCTCATTTGATGTGAACAACAATAATGCGATTGCGAGAACCAAGAGAGAAACTATTTACAGGATCAATCCTAACGATCCGTACATCGTGGCAAACAATCCTGCATCGGGTTACAAATACGGATTGGTTCTCCAGGGACAGGATTTCCTGAATTATGGGATCAGCAACGGTGGTGACAAAAAAATGTATTTCGAGGCGGCTATCAACTACAATCGTACCTTCGGTAAACATGCTGTTTCCGGTTTGTTACTATATAACCAAAATGATAACAGTACACCGTTTGCCGGCAACCTCACGTTATCTCTTCCTTATCGTTTACAAGGAGTTGCCAGTCGTGCCACCTATGCTTACGACAATAAATATTTCTTCGAGTTTAACATGGGCTATAATGGTTCTGAAAACTTTGCACCCGATAAACGTTATGGCTTCTTCCCGGCATTGGGTATTGGATGGTTGTTATCAAGCGAGAAATTCTTCGAACCCCTAAAAAATACTTTCCAGATGGTTAAATTCCGTTATTCTGATGGTATTGTGGGTAGTGGTGCCAGCGGTTCAGGCTATGCCGGTGCGGAAGGCGACCGTTTTTATTATTTAACAAAAGTAGGTACCGCAAGTGGTTACACTTTTGGCCAGACGGGAAATATTGGATACAATGGGTTAGGCGTAACCGCGTATGGAGTAGATGTAACCTGGGCCGAAACGCGTAAACAGGACTTAGGCTTTGAGTTAAAAACATTCAATAATAATCTGTCGTTAATCGTCGATTTCTTTAAGGAAAGAAGAACAGATCAATTTATCCAGAGAGGAACTGTGCCAAACTACATTGGTTTAGCCAATACGCCAATAGGTAACCTGGGTATTGTAGAAAATAAAGGAATTGATGGTACCATACAGTACGATGCGCAGTTTGGTAAAGATTGGTCACTTAATTTAAGGGCAAATTTTACCTTCAATAAAGACAAGGTAATTGAAAATGACCAGGCGCCAAAACCATACCCATGGATGGAGCAACGCGGATACAATGTTTTAGCGGCGACCCGTGTTGGTTACATTGCAGAAAAATTATTTGATAGCCAGGCAGAAATCAACGCCAGTCCTACCCAGTTTGGTACTTTGATGCCGGGTGATATCAAGTATAAAGATTTAAACGGTGATGGTAAAATCGATTCTTTTGACCAGACCATTATTGGCAGGGGAGATGTTCCAAGTACCACGTATGGTTTTGGCTTCTCGTTAACCTACAAAAACTTCGACTTCGGTTTATTCTTTCAGGGGCAGCATAACGCAGACATTCTGTTGAATATTCCATCCTTTGCCAATTCTGGCGGTTTGGGTAATATGTTGGCCGTAGCTGCCGATCGCTGGACAACAACCAATCCACGCCAGGATGCCGTTTACCCACGATTATCTTATGGTGGTACCAATAACAATAACTATCAATCCAGTACCTGGTGGAAACGTGATGTGAGTTTCTTAAGGTTAAAAAATGCTGATTTGGGTTATACCCTTAAAAATGGTATCAAATCTCTAGGCGTTAAACGTTTAAGGATATATGCTACAGGTTACAATGTGTTTACCATCAGCAAATTCAAACTATGGGATCCTGAGTTATTAACCAACAATGGTACAAGGTATCCATTAACCTCTAACTATTCTTTGGGTTTAACCGCTAATTTTTAAAATAAAAAGAATGAAAAAGATATTGATATATACTGCTGGTGTATTACTGGTAATGGGTAATTATGGCTGTAAGAAATTTTTAAATCAGGTACCTGACGATAGGTTAACTTTCGATCAGATGTACGAGAAAAAAGCAACTGTTGACCAGGCCTTAGCGAATGTTTATTCTACATTACCAGATCAAAATCAAGACCGTTCGGCCTCCGCATCTGGAAATATGGGGCCATGGACGGCTGCTTCTGATGAGGCTGACTATACGTTGCCAAACTTTACTGAAAACGTAAATTCGGGTGCGTGGGATGCCACGAGCGGTCAGGTAAATTACCACTGGCAAAGTTATTACCGTGGTATTCAGGCGGCGAGTTCTTTTATGGCAAACGTGAGCAGATGTACAGATTGTAATATCGGTGGTATTGATATTGTAAACCGTTATTATAACGAGGCAAGGGCTTTGCGTGCGATTTATTATTATCACCTGGTGAGACAGTACGGGCCGGTTGTATTATTGGGCAATGACCCAATTGCGTCAGATGCACCGCTACAAGCCATCAGTAAACCTCGTAATTCGATGGATGAATGTATCGATTACATTGTAAGCGAGCTGGATGCAGCAAGCTCACGTCTTCCGGCAACACCACAGGCCAATGAAGATTATGGGCACATCACGGCTTCAGTAGCCGATGCTTATAAAATTAAAGCGCTGTTAACTGCTGCCCGCCCGTTATTTAACGGGAATACCGATTATGCAAACCTTAAAAATCAGGACGGTAAACAACTGATCAATCAAACGTATAGTGTGGCAAAATGGACCAGGTTGGCTACAGCAGCGAAAGCTTTTTTAAATAACCCTAACTATGCTAACTATGCGCTGTATTCGGTAAGCTCTACACCAGCTGGTTTGCCAAATACCCCTTTTAACCGGGCTTTTATTGCTACGAGAGATGTATTTTTGAATGGCTGGAACGCTGAGATCATTTTTGGCAGAGGTGGTGATGTTACTTTTTACCAGTATTCTCTAGCGCCAAATCACAATGGTGCTTCGGGTGGCGACAAAGGTGGTTCATTTTTATCTCCGTCTCAACAGCTGGTGGATGCCTTCTTTACTGCGAACGGTTTACCGATCGAAAATGATCCGGCTTATACCGCTAACGGAACATCAACTTATCAGGCTCCAGATCCAAATGATCAGAATGCACCAAGGGCAATTAGCAATATGTATGTGAACCGCGAACCACGTTTTTATGCTGATATTACTTACAGTGGACGTAAATGGATCAATACTTCATCAAATATCATTACCAGCTTTGAATTTAACGGTAATGCGGGTAAAGCTGCCATTGCCAATAACGATTATACCAAAACAGGTTATACTTCCAGAAAACATTTAACGGTAGCAGGCTGGACAAATGGTAGAGCAATTTTCACCGTAATCAGATTGGCAGAAATTTATCTGGATTACATCGAAGCTTTGCAAGAATCTAATCCATCTGATCCGGATATTTTGATTTACCTGAACAGGATCCGTACCCGGGCAGGTATCCCGGTTTATGGAAGTGGAGGTTTACCTGTCCCAACAGATATGAAAGATGCCATCCGCAGAGAGCGACGCGTTGAGTTGGCTTTTGAACTGGACCGCTATTTCTATACAAGGGAGTGGAAAATTGCAGAAACAACCGATACACAGATCAGAGGTTTGAACATTACTCAAAATGCACCTGGATTTTTTACGCCGGTCGTTACCGAAAATAGGGTTTTCCAAAAGAAACACTACTTATGGCCTATACCAGCAGCAGAAATCCAAAAAGTACCTCAACTTGTACAAAACACAGGTTGGTAAAATAGATATAGCACCGGGCATTTTGCTCGGTGCTTTTTTAATTTCTTCATATCCATGCAATGAAAAAATTTTTCCCTTTAGCAGCAATTACAGCTGTTTTATTACTGGCCTGCAACAGCAAAAAGACTCCTGTAGAAACTTCGAAGCCAGCGCCACCACTTGTAGAGGCAATTGATCCACCGGATGCACCGCCCAAAACCTGGAAAGAACATTGGTTCGAACATGTTCAGCTATTAAACCGGGTGGCCTATGATACCAGCGTGGTGGTTTATTATGATGGCGATGTGAAGCCAACTGTTACCTGGCCAAAGACCTATATGGCTGATGCCTGGAATTACACCAAAAAAGTTTATGGTAAGTTTGGCGATGACAGCCGCTTGTTCGTCATTTACCATGCAGGTAAATACGGAGGCGGTCACCCAGGCACCTATCTTGATGCCGGCCATGATTACCGGAATGTTACGGATTGTGGCTCCAATGATTTAAATGCATGGATTACAGGTGTAGATAATGACATTGATTTATCTACACATGAAATTGGTCATATCGTTGAAGGCGCATCCAAAGGGGTAAAGGAATCGCCCGCGTTTGATATCTGGCACGATAGTAAATGGATGGAAATTTATCAATACGATGTGTATTTGGGCTTAAACAGAACCGCCGATGCACAACGCTGGATGAATAAGATGATGACCACAACCGATAATTACCCGAGGGCAGGTACGCAATGGTTCAAAAACTGGTTCTTACCGATTTACGAAAACTATGGTAAAGCAAAGGTGCTGAACGGTTTCTTTACCCTGCTGTCGCAATATTTTCCTAAACAAAATATCACAGTACAGGGCAAAAGCTACCAGCAATACACGCGAAAAATGAATTTTGGCGAATTTATCCACTTTTGGAGCGGTGCGGCTAAAGCAGATTTGGCTCCATTGGCATTCTCCGCCTTTGGACCGAAAGACGAAAAAGGGGCCGACTGGGCACCAATGTTGACCAAAGCCAAAACTGATTTTCCGAATATTACCTATTGAATTTATAACCGGAATAGATTTAGCATGAGGCTGAATCTTTCTTTTCTATTAATATAAAACAAATGATCAAGAAATTTTTAATCTTAGCTTTAGCGTCATGCCTGGCGGTTGTTGCATCTGCCCAAAACAGAGAAAGAGGCTATAAAATTGTTATCAACGATAAGGACAGTGCCACCAATGCTGCTCTAAACGTCAAACTGAAAGCCGCTTTTATCAATGTTTATCCTGGGTTTGCACAAGCTGACGGCTACAGGACAAAAAGAAATGTGGTACTAGATTTTGTAACTGATGAAACGCCCACAATAAAAGCTAAAGCTGGGGAGATTAAAGTGAACAGCGAATGGGTCAAAAATAAATCGCAAAGAAAGATCGAGAAAGAACTCTTTACTGCGCTTTATAAAAATTGGGTATCATACAGTAAAGAAAAACATAAAGGATACACATTAACTTTTATCAGCAAAGATCCTGGCCTTGATCCAACGGTTAGGAAAAACTTAATTGCTACCTATTTCGAGATTTATCCCACACTGGTTAAAACATTTAACCAAAAATCTACACATGATGTACTTTTTGTGGTTGACACTGCTTACAAAGCCGTTGCTGAAGCCAGTGGCAACAGGATTCTGTTCAGTGCAGGTTATATGAAGGCGCACCCGACCGATATAGATGTGGTAACGCACGAAACCATGCATATTGTACAGGGATATGGCTACAGCGCGGGTCCGGTTTGGTTAACAGAAGGTATTGCCGATTATGTACGTTATAAATTTGGCGTAGATAATGTAGGCTCTAAATGGAGCCTGCCAGCCTATAATGCAAAACAAAATTATACCAACAGTTATCGGATTACCGCACGCTTTTTCGCCTGGTTAGAGCAAAATGTTAAACCAGGATTGGTTGCTGCACTAGATCAGCAGTTAAGGGCACATCAATACACGGCACAATCCTGGACAGCTTTAACCGGCAAAAGTGTAGATCAGCTTTGGGAGGATTATAGTAAAGAACCTGAAAAAGTAAACCTTACTTATAGTAGCAAAAAATAATAGAAGAGAAGTCAGGTTTTAATGGCATGCGCTCAGCCAAACCTGATTTCTTTATCGCTTTTTGTAAAAATATCCATCAGTAAAGTAAAATTTTTGATCATTTACTAAAACGTTTTACATAAAATATTTAATTTGCAGAACTAAACGCTAACCAAAACACTATATTCACTATACATGAAAAAAATATCAATTCTATCGGTTTTCGTTATGCTTCTTTCTGCTTCGTCATTGCAGCTAAAAGCGCAGGAAATTACTAAGAAGAACGGTTACACTTTATCCTTTGAAAGCAATTTCAAAGAGCTGGATCCTCAATTGAAAAAACGTTTAATTAAAACCTTTTTCGAAGTTTATCCAAAGCTGGCCAAAGAATATAATCCTTCGACTATCAAAGAAGTAAAGTTTTTTGTAGATACCGCTTATAAAGGTGTTGCAGCAACTGCCGATGGTAAAGTAACTTTCAGTTCGATGTGGATGATCAAACATCCAGAAGATATTGATGTGGTTACCCACGAGGTGATGCACATTGTGCAGGATTATGGCCGAAGTGTTGGCCCGGGCTGGTTAACCGAGGGCATTGCCGATTATGCACGTTATAAATTTGGCGTAGATAATGCCGGTGCCAAATGGTCGCTCCCAGCATTAAAGCCCGAACACAGTTATAAAAACAGCTACCGCATTACCGCTGCATTTTTTGCATGGATTGAAAAAAGTGTAAAGCCAGGTACAATTAAAGCCGTTGATGCTTCTTTAAGAGACCACACCTATACCAAAGAGATCTGGACCAAATTGACAGGTAAAGATTTAGATGCACTCTGGGCAGATTACGCTAAAAGTTCTGAAGTTTAAAAATAATTACAAGCATATAAAAAACACAAACAACAAATGAAACGATTATTTATCGCCTTATTGAGTGTTGCGGCATCAACCAGTTTCGCACAAACAATAGGCAAAATTACAGATCCGGTAGATTGGATTAACCCTTTAATGGGAACGGCATCTAAGCCATCGCTATCTAACGGAAACACCTATCCGGCAATCGGTTTGCCCTGGGGAATGAATATGTGGACACCTCAAACCGGTAAAAACGGCGATGGATGGGCCTATGTTTACGACGCCGATAAAATCCGTGGGTTTAAACAAACACACCAGCCTTCGCCCTGGATGAACGATTATGGCGCATTTTCGCTTATGCCGGTTACCGGAAAATTAAAATTCAATGAGGATGAGCGTGCCAGCTGGTTTAGCCATAAAGCTGAGGTAGCTAAACCATATTATTACAGTGTTTACCTGGCAGATGCAGATGTAACGACCGAAATTACCCCTACGGAACGTGCTGCCCAGTTTAGGTTTACTTTTCCTAAAACCGATAGCGCTTATGTGGTGGTAGATGCGCAAAATAGAGGCTCTTATATCAAAATTATTCCTGCAGAAAGGAAGATAATCGGTTATACCACTAAATATGCCCGTGGGCCACTGCCTAAAAATTTTAAAAATTATTTTGTAATCTATTTCAACAAAGATTTCAAACTGGCCAAAACCTGGGATGATAAAAAACTGAATGAAAAAGATTTAGAATTAACAGTAGATCATGCCGGTGCCGTTATTGGTTTCGCTACACAAAAGGGCGAGCAGGTGATTGCAAAAGTGGCTTCTTCGTTTATCAGCTTTGAGCAGGCCGATCTAAACCTGAAAAGAGAATTGGCTAATGATGGTTTTGACGCTACAAAAGCAAAAGGCAGGGCAACCTGGAACAAAACCTTAAGCAAAATTGCAGTTGAAGGAGGTACAATTGATCAAACCCGTACATTCTATTCTGCTATGTACCGCACCTTGTTCTTCCCGAATAAGTTATATGAAATTGATGCACAAAACCAGATTGTACACTGGAGCCCATACAACGGGCAGATTTTACCCGGTTATATGTTTGCTGGTACAGGTTTCTGGGATACATTCAGGGCGTTATATCCTTTCCTGAACCTGGTTTATCCGTCTATTAATAAAGAGATGCAGCAAGGCCTGATCAACGATTATAAAGAAGGCGGCTGGTTGCCGGAGTGGAGCAGCCCGGGTTATGCCAATATTATGGTGGGTAACAATTCAGCTTCGGTAGTTTCTGATGCCTACATTAAAGGCATGCGTGGTTACGACATTGAAACGTTATGGCAGGCGGTAAAACACGGAGCCAATAACGAAGGCCCCATGGAAGCTGTTGGACGCGATGGAGTTAAATATTATAATGAGTTGGGTTATGTGCCTTTTGATGTAAAAAAGAACGAAAATGCAGCGAAAACATTAGAGTATGCATACGACGATTTTACCATTTACCAATTGGGAAGAGCTTTGGGTAAGCCAGCTTCAGAAATCGATATCTATAAGAAAAGAGCGATGAACTACAAAAATCTTTTCGATCCGGCTTCGGGTTTAATGCGCGGTAAAAATCAGGATGGTACATTCCAAAGTCCATTTAGCCCGTTTAAATGGGGTGGTGCATTTACTGAAGGCAACAGCTGGCATTACACCTGGTCGGTTTTCCAGGATATTGATGGTTTAGCCAAGCTAATGGGTGGCCACCAAAAATTTGTAACTAAGTTAGATTCAGTTTTTTCTATGCCTCCGGTATTTGATGAAAGTGCTTACGGTGGTGTAATTCACGAAATCCGCGAAATGCAGATTGCAAACATGGGCCAATATGCGCATGGTAACCAACCTATTCAGCATATGATTTACCTGTACAACTATGGCGGTGCTCCTTATAAAACACAATATTGGGTGCGCGAAACCATGAACAGAATGTATAAAGCTACGCCAGATGGATATTGTGGTGATGAAGATAACGGTCAAACTTCGGCCTGGTACGTATTTTCGGCAATGGGCTTCTATCCGGTAACACCAGCGGTTGACCAATACGTTTTGGGTGCTCCTTTATTTAAAAAGGTAACCATTACTTTAGAAAATGGTAAAACAGTGGTGATCAACGCACCAGCCAATAACGATAACAACCGTTATGTTCAATCGTTGCAGATGAATGGTAAGGCATATTCCAAAAACTGGATCAGCCATAGCGGTATGCAGAAAGGTGCGGTGTTAAACTTCAACATGACGGCTACACCGAACAAAACCAGAGGTTCAAATCCAGCTGATTTCCCTTATTCGTTATCGACAGAAAAATAGAGACACAAGAAGACTGTATCATAAACACAATTGTCATGCTGAGCCTGTAAAAAGACACCTTTAGTTTACAGTTGATGATACAGTCTGATTTTCAAAATAACAATTGGCCTCAATAGGGCTAAACTAACAAACCAAAATATATGAATATCTCTAAGACGGGTTTTACAGCCATGTTCTGGCTTTGCGGAACCCTGCTGGCATTTGGCCAGCGTATTGATCTCAAAGATCTTTCGGCCTTTAAAAATCCTTCTGGTTCATGGTCGCTGGCACAAAATGTAATGGCCGACCTAAATGCCGAAAATGTATTAAAAACCACAAAAGGTGAAGGTATATTGGTTAATCAATCTACAGCAAAAAAAGCTGGCTCTGATTTGTATACCATTAATGAGTATGGTGATGTAGCCTTAGAATTAGATTATTTAACGGCAAAAGGAACAAATTCAGGGATTTATCTTCAGGGTAACTATGAAATTCAGATTGACGATGCCTGGGGAATTAGAAATCCAAGTTCATCAAACAATGGCGGCATTTACCAACGTTGGGACGATAGCAAACCCGAAGCCGAAAAAGGGTTTGGTGGTGTTGCGCCCCGTCAGAACGCAAGCAAGGCCCCTGGTTTATGGCAGCACATCAAAATCATTTTCCAGGCACCAAAGTTTGATGCTACAGGCAAAAAAACACAAAATGCTAAAATCATCAGTGCAGAACTTAATGGTGTACTGATTCACGAAAATGTTGAGTTATTCGGGGCGACCAGAGGTGCTGCGGGCGCTGAAAAAGCAAAAGGCCCTTTACGCTTGCAGGGCGATCACGGCTCTGTAGCTTTTAGAAATATCCAGATCTCCGAGCTATCGGAAATTCCAAAACCAAATCAAAACGGTGGTGCAGATCCGATATATATTGAAGCCGCAAGCAACAATATGATCAGAAGTTTTGTAGATGTTGCACCGAGAGTACGTTCTGTTCATGCTATTTCGGTAGGTGGACCAGAAAAGGTTGCTTATAGCTACGATCTGGATAATGGTACGCTTCTACAAGGATGGCATGGCGATTTTATTGATGCTACGCCTATGTGGGATGGCCGCGGAAACGGAACTTCACGTGCTTTGGGCAGTGTTACCCGTTTTACCAAACAGCCTATTCTGGCGATTTCTAGGTTGGCAAACGACCAGGCCAAGTGGGTTACCGATACGGCTGGTACAGGTTTCAGAACCAAAGGTTATGTGATGGATAAACAAGATCGTCCGGAGTTTAAATACATCATTAATGGAACAAATGTGACCGATGCAGTTAAAGTGATGGACAACGGACAAGGGTTAAGCAGGGAGATTACGGTTGATAAACCTTCAAAAGATCTGTATTTCCTTTTAGCTGCTGCTTCAAACATTGAAGAAGCCGGGAAAGGCTTGTATTTAATTGACGATAAAGCATATTATATACAGCTTGGAGAAGGCGCCGCAAAGCCGGTGATTAGAAATGTGGATGGCAAATGGGAAATCATTGCCGCCATTGGAAGTAAGTTGAATTATACCATTTTGTTTTAGTCGTGATCATCATGAGAAATACATTTAAAAAATTAGCAATACTGGCGTTAAGTTTTAGCTTTACGACAGTTTTTGCGCAAGAAACACCGAAAGAAGAAGATTTTTTCAAGATAAACAAGGTACGTGTACCCGAGGGTCCGATTTTGGAAGTTGGAGGTCTGGTAACCCTGCCAAATGGCGATTTAGGCATTTCGACTCGTAGGGGAGAAGTATATATTGTAGAAAATCCTACCAGTGCAAAACCTTACTGGCGCAGATTTGCCTATGGTTTGCATGAAATTTTAGGCATTGCCTATAAAAATGGAGCCATCTATGTAGCGCAGCGCGGCGAATTAACCAAACTGGTAGATAAAGATCAGGATGGTAAAGCTGATGTTTACGAAACCGTTTATGCCTGGCCTTTAAGCGGGCACTACCACGAATATAGTTTTGGTCCGAAAATTATGCCGGATGGTAGCTTTATGGTTACCGCAAATGTGGCCTTTGGCGACGAAGAATGGTGGCGTGCCGAAAGCCGTGTACCAATGCGTGGTTGGGCCATGAATATTACCGAAGATGGTAAAATGATTCCTTATGCTGCAGGTTTCCGCTCTCCGGCCGGTATTGGCAGTATTGATGGTCAGTTTTATTATACTGAAAACCAGGGCGACTGGGTAGGATCAGGTGGTTTATGGAAAGTAAACAAAGGTGACTTTATGGGGCACCCGGCAAGTTTAAGATGGACCAACCTGCCTAACTCTCCGGTTAAACTGCAATCAGATTTCTTTTATTCACAAATAGACGAGCGTCGAATCAAAAATGAACAGGGAAGATACATTAAACCAGAGAACAGGGTAAACGAATCGTTTAAAACCTTGTTTGAAATGAAAAAAGTATTCCCTGAACTGCGTTTGCCATCGGTTTGGTTACCTTATGGTGTCCTGGGTATTTCTTCTGCCGAACCTGTTAAAATCCCTGCGAATACATTTGGCCCGTTCGCTGGCCAGATTTTGGTTGGCGATCAGGGAATGAGTATCATTTCCAGGATTTTTATGGAAACCGTTAAGGGTGAAGAACAAGGAGCTGCTTTCCTTTTCCGCAAAGGTTTCCGTTCTGGTGTACTAAGATTGGAATGGGGAACTGATGGTTCGCTGTTTGTTGGTGAAACCAACCGTGGCTGGGGATCTGCTGGTGATGCTAACGAAGGTTTGGAAAGATTGGTCTACAACAATAAAACACCTTTTGAAATGAAAGCCGTAAGGGCCATGCCTGATGGTTTTGAAGTAGAATTTACCATGCCTGTTGACCGCAAATCGGCGGAAGATTTAGCTTCTTACAGTGCCGAAAGTTTTATTTACAAATATCACCCGGTATATGGTTCGCCTCCTGTTAACACAGAGAAGTTAAAAATTTCTGGCGTTAAGGTTTCGGCAGATGGTTTAAAAGCCAGGATTATTGTCCAGAATCTACGTCAATATTATATCCACACTTTAACTTTAGATGGTATCCGTTCGCAGGACGGTTTCTATTCGCTCATTCATCCGGTAGCTTATTACACTTTGAATCAGATTCCTGATGGAAATAAACTTTCTGCCAATGAGGTGAGCACTAAAAACTCAGCAACCCCGGTAAACACCCCTGCTAAAAAGACCGCTGTACCGAAAGCAACAACGGGAAAAGCACCGGAAGCCAAAGGAACTTCAACTTCAGCACCGAACAAACCTGCGGCTACAGCCAAAGCACCTACTTTTAAAGAGGTTGAAGGTTTATTAACTAAAAATACCTGCCTGGCCTGTCATAATCAAACCAAAAGACAGATTGGCCCGCCATTCGTGGAAATTGCAAAACGTAAATATTCGCCAGAGAAAATATTTCAGTTGATCCATAATCCGCAGCCACAAAACTGGCCGGGTTATTCAACAGAAATGCCGCCAATGCCGCAGGTAACCAAAGCAGAAGCGTTAAAAATTGCAGCCTGGATAAATTCTTTAAATAAATAAGTTGATTGTTAGGAAACGGTTGGTAGAAATGCCAGCCGTTTTTTTATGTCAATATATTTTTAAGGAAATTTTTCGACTTAAATGAGAAGATCCTTCGACTAAGCTACCATTGACGGAATCTACTAGCCCAGTCGTCATTTCGACTGGAGCGTACCGATTTTTCATCGGTAGCGAAATGCCTGTCCGTACAGGCGGGGAGAAATCTATAGAGAAAGATTTCTCGACTGCGTTGCACTCCGCTCGAAAGGAGGACTTGGGAGAGGACTATCAACAATATCGATTTTTATACAAAATTATCCCTCAGGATGACAGCATAATTAAAATGAAAAAAGAAATGGGGATTCCACTATCGCAGAATCCCCATCATCTAAATTAACGCTCTCATATACTTAAACGCTGTAAAAACGATTTATTGTATCAGGTGCAATTTTTTTTTCATTTTTGGATGTTTATCATTTAAACCTATTTTTACTTTTATGGCTATTACAGATAAAAATCAACAGGATGCGGAGAAATTGTCAGCTGCCCGGGCTGCAGTAAAATTTGTTAAAGATGGCGATGTAGTTGGCTTGGGCACGGGTTCTACCACGACTTTCGCCATCATTGAATTGGGTAAACGTGTAAAAGACGGACTTCAGATAAAAGCAGCTGCCAGTTCCATTCGAACCGAAGAACTCGCAAAATCGCTTGGCATTGAAGTTCTCGATCTTGGGCGCTTGAGCCAGATTGATATCAGTATTGATGGGGCAGACGAATTTACAGCATCACTTGACCTGATTAAAGGCGGCGGCGGTGCGCTATTCAGAGAGAAGATAGTTGCTTCATTGAGTAAAAATGCCATCATCATTACCGACTCGTCAAAAAAAGTTAAAAAACTGGGTGCTTTTACTGTTCCCGTTGAGGTAATTCCGCTGGCTTATCAATATGTATTCGATCAAATTAACAAACTTGGCGGAAGCGGTATATTAAGAACCGTAGATCACCAGGCATTTATTACCGACAATGGAAACCTGATTATTGACGCTGATTTTGGCCTGATTGATGATCCTGCAAAATTAGCTTCTAACTTAAATCAGATTAACGGAATATTGGCTCATGGTTTATTCGTTAACCTCACTTCAAAAGTAATTATGAGTAATGGAACGGATTTGATCATTTTTGAATAATGTTAGTTTAGTCGTTCATTAGCCGTTGGTTTATTGGTGAGTAGTCTATTGGTCATTGATCAAGAGTTTACTTGTTCATAGCATTGATATGGTTAAATGGTTAATTGTTTAAATTGGTTGACTGACAACTGCGAACTGAGGACTGGATATTGGTTCATAGTCATTAGTAAATTTGTACTCCTTATTGTTTTATTGGCACGGGGAATAATAAGTCAAGCATCACGCATTATCGCTTATAAGAATTTGGTTTTAATTCTGCGTTCTCTGTGTTTCCGTCGGAAAACTGACAATTTCACCGATAAATTCCTCTCTCCTTTAATTTCCGGAAATTTTTTACCGATAATTTTATTTCGCTTACCGATAAAATATCCCTACTGAGGGAAAAGCCATTCTCAGGCATAGTGATTCATGCTACATTTGAATCATAAAACAAAACGGTCATGGAAAATTTAATCAAAAAAAATCACGCAGATAAACAGTTCGGTCTAGGCATTTTAATCATTGCCATCGGTTCGGTGTTCTTATTAAGAAACTCGGGGATAGATATCCCACATTGGATTTTGAGATGGCACACTATTATGTTAGGTATCGGTTTGTGGATGGGTTATCGTAAAGACTTCCAGGGTAGCGGTTGGTTGGCGTTGACTATTATCGGAGGCTTATTTACTTTTAAAGCAATAAACATTTTTGATTTTAATCTGTTTAGAATCAGCATGCCAATGGTATTGATCGGTTTAGGCTTGTATATCATCTTAAAACCTAAAAAAGTTCAAAACTTTGATCAATATTTTGAAAAGAAACCAATTGACTTTACAGATAAAGAAAGCTAAAATTCTTAACTCCATCATATATCAAAAAAAGGGACGTTTTTTAACAATGTCCCTTTTTTTATGCCTGGTAGCAAAGGGCGGGAACCTTTGAGCTTTGCCCTATGCATCTCTGCTCATGCCTTTGCATTTTTGCCAAAAAGAAACGGGGATTCCACCCTCAGGCAGTATCCCCGTCATCTAAATTAACGCTCTCACATACATAAACGCTGTAAATAGAATATATTGTGTTCAGCTTTATTTTTTTTGTTTTTTTTTAAATCGGCCAGATCTAAAAAAAGAACCAGGCATTAAAAATGTTAAAATTAGTTAAAACTAAAGCACTGATTAAGGAAGCATCCTTTCAGAACCAAATATTGTTAACTTTGGGTATTGTAAACAACCAAACATATACTTGAATTTTCATGGCTTTAGATCCTCAAAAGGATAAAGCAAAACATCTCATTATCATTAAAACAAAATATACGGATGAAAAAGGGCATTTTATTAATAGTTGCTTTATTACTAACCACCTCAGCATTTTCTCAGAATGTGATCCAGCTTTTCAATGGTGCAAACGACTTTTTTAAGCTCTTACAGGAAGAAAAATTTAAAGATGCCCATGCTTTCTTTGATGATACTTTAAAAACGAAACTGACAGAGGAAAACCTCAAGAAACTTTGGGGCGATATCGGCAAGAAATATGGAAAGGCGGAATCGTTAGATGCCATTCAAAGTAAAGCCCAGGGCGATTTTTTTGCTGTAACGGTGGAGGGTAAATTTGCCAACGGTGATCAGAACTTTATTTTGGGTTTTAATAAACAACAGAAAATTGTCGGAATATTCCTGGCACCTTCCCGAAAAACATCTTCTTATCTAAAGCCGACCTATGTAGATACCAGTTTATATCAGGAAAAGTCAGTATATATCGGTCCGGCTGGAAAACAATTGGCCGCCATTATTACGACCCCTAAAAACGCCAAAAATTTTCCTGTTGTGGTTTTTGTACATGGCTCCGGACCTGCTGATATGGATGAAACGGTTGGTGCAAATAAACCTTTTAAAGATCTGGCTGGCGGTTTAGCCTCTAAAGGAATTGCTTCCGTCAGATATGTAAAACGAACTTTGATCTATCCTAACGAATTTAACAAGGCTTTTACGGTAAAAGAAGAGGTGCTGGATGATGCAACCGCAGCTATTGCACTTGCTAAAACAGTAGTTGGGGTTGATCCAAAAGCTGTTTATGTATTCGGTCATAGTTTGGGTGGAATGCTGGCTCCTAAAATAGCAACTCTGACACCGGATTTGGCAGGGATTGTTTTGGCCGCAGCACCAGCAAGAAAATTAACCGATATTATTGTTGATCAGAATAAGTATATGTTCGATCTGGTCAATGATACCACGGCTGCCTTTAGAAAACAATTGGCCGATGCTGCTGTGGAGATTGATAAAAGCAGAATTTCACAGTTGGGAACGACCATAAAACCTGACTCTATCATTTTAGGCCTGCCAGCAAAATACTGGACAGATTTAAATAGCTACAACCAGGTTGCGGTAGCTAAAAGCCTTTCGAAACCTAAGATATACATCTTGCAAGGCGGTAATGATTTTCAGGTAGGCAAAGTAGATTTTGATTTATGGAATGAGGCTTTGGGTAAAAAGAAAAATGTGGTACTTAAATTTTATCCGGATTTGAATCACCTGTTGAGTCCTCAAACGGAAAAGGGGACGATGGCTCAATACCAGGCGGCTGTAAGCGTATCCGAAACTTTGGTCAACGATCTCACCTCATGGATTAAGGCCAAATAGCATAAATCACTTAAAAGAACAAAGCTCCGATCAAAATCAGGAGCTTTTTTTGTGTGGATAATTTATTCTCACTCCTTCTTTGTTTATAATTTACAAACAATTCAAAAAATAAGCAGTTTAAATTAGAGTAACTCATCTAAAATAATTTGTTTATGGAAAAGCGGAAAATCACTTTAAAAGGAATATGGGGCGTTTTAAAAGCATCGTTTACAGGATTTAACGATCATAAGGTAACGAAACTTAGTGGCTCATTAGCCTATTATACCGTATTTTCCATGGCGCCATTATTAGTGGTGATTATTTCTCTATGTGGTATATTCCTGGGCAGGGAAATAGCAGAAGGACAGGTTTACGCCCAACTGGAAGGTTTTCTGGGCAGGGAATCTGCGGTCTCACTGCAACAGTTGATCAAGAACGCTTATCTGGATGGTAAGAGTACCATTGCTTTAATTATCGGTATCATTACCTTATTAATTGGTGCAACAACCGTTTTCGGTGATATCCAGGATTCTATCAATACCATTTGGGGATTAAAGCCAAAACCTAAAAGAGGCTGGGTGAAAATGTTGCAGAATCGCTTTTTGTCTTTCTCGGTTATTATTAGCTTGGGCTTCGTATTATTGGTTTCACTGGCCGTTACTTCGGTATTAGATGCCTTTAGCAATCGTTTACAGGCCAGATTTGCAGAAGTATCTGTGATTGTATTTTACATTGTCAATCAGCTTGTAACCCTTGCGGTTATTTCATTAATATTTGGTGTAATATTTAAGGTACTACCTGATGCAATTATCAAATGGCGTGATGTAATTGCTGGTGCAATAGTTACTGCTGTATTGTTTATGATCGGTAAATTTGCCATCTCCATTTATATTGGGCAAAGCGATGTGGGAAGTACCTATGGTGCCACAGGTTCGTTAGTAGTGGTACTTTTGTGGACTTACTATTCTTCTATCATTTTATATTTTGGTGCCGAGTTTACCAAGGCTTATGCCGTTGCTTTCGGTTCGGAGATTTACCCTTCACATTATGCGGTAACTACCAAAGAAATTGAAGTAGAAACCGATGGTAAATCTATTCAGGATAATCATCCTGAAATTAAGGAAGAAGTACATAAGGCATAATTATTCACCCCAGGCCGTAATCAATAATCTTCTTTGTCCGCCATGTTTGCGATGTTCGCAAAGGTAAATACCTTGCCAGGTTCCAAGTGCTAACCTGCCATTTCTGATCGGGATAGTTACAGAGCTACCTAAAAGCGCAGCTTTTAAATGTGCAGGCATATCGTCTGATCCTTCATAGTCGTGCTCATAATCGGGGTCATTTTCTTTAACCGTTTTATTAAAGAACATCTCAAAATCCATACGCACAGTTGGATCGGCATTTTCGTTAATTGTAAGGGAAGCTGAAGTGTGCTGTATAAACACCTGGCAAATGCCGGTATTTATCTCACTAATTTGTGGCAGGGCAGCTTCAACCTCACTGGTAATAATGTGGAAGCCTCTTCTGCGCTCCCTTAGGGCTAAGGTTTGTTGGTATATTTTCATAGATTTTAATTCATTTATATTTCCTAAACACCATCTCGGAAATTCGGATGCTTTCAATTCAGCAGACACTGTCTGACGTTTTCAAATCAGTAGATGGGTCTGCTAACTTACGAAGTTTGGTATCAGAATAGCTAATTATATTGCGTGAGCCTGTCTCGAAATAACAGATTAAATAATAGCAGGAATTAAATTTGGGTATGTCGTCATGCTCAGCTTGACTGGGCATCTTAATGCTTTGGTATGGACTTATTTAGTTGCTGTTCTATCGCATTAAGATTAGCTTCGCTGAGCACTTCGTGGTTCCCGTTTTCACGGGAATGACGCCCTTTTAAAATATTATTCTGCCAAAAATCTCCAAAATCATTTCTGAGACAGCCTCTTCGCCGGCTGAACAAACCATCTCGCAATGACTGATATTAGGGAACTAAAGTACATCATTGCAAACCGAAGCGGTGGGCCATTGAGGAGAGCGTGAAGCAATCTATTCAGTTATTACAGTCACTTCAAAAACTCCACATTCCAAATTTTCTCTGCTTTTCTGCCAATCAACCAAAAAGAAGCCGCTAAAACAGAGAAGAATAAAGCTTTGTGCCAGCTATCCCAAAAATATTCGAAATATCGGGTGTAAAGATTAATGAACAGAAAGGTAATCCCAAATTCACGGGCAATATCATCGTGATACTTTAAGCCAAAGAGTGTACTGGCTACACAAACTGCGGCAGAAATTAAAGCCCAGTAAAATAAACTTAATTGCCTTACCTGGTACCATTCTTCCAGATTGGCAAAGTTACCAAATACCGATAATGCCCAAAGCGATACAAACAAATAAACCATGCCCGCGATATAGGTAACCTGAAAGAAATTTTGTGTTTTAGGGAAAGCCTTCATCATGAACGACGCTACGGTTAATGTAGCACCAAACAGCACAAAACGCAAAGGATAATTCATACCTAGGAAATAATAATTCCAACGGCTTAAATAACCTGTTTCTGTGCCAAACCAGGCACCCAGGGAAATTAAGGCAAAAATCCAGATCAAACGCGAGTTGAAGACATAACCTAAAGCCCCATAAATAAAAACAGATATTAAAATCAGGATAGAGAAATTGCCTGAGCCATTATCAACTGCCTTCCCAAAATAAGCGATGGCATTTGCCGTGAGTAAAATGGCTGCGAACACAATGGCCTCATTGCTGAACTTTAAATGTGCGAGTTTCTTTTTTCGCCGAAAGCCTAAGATGTAAAGCCAGCCCGCCAATCCGCCTGAAACAATAGCTATCACAATGTTGGGCGTATTGTAAACCCGCTTTAAATAGTTTAGGATAGAATTGTCAATAAGGAGTGATCCAAGTGCAATAAACCCACAAGCCAGGGCTACCCAAAAAGCATACTGTGCCAGGCGCAACCAATCGAAGTTCTTGGCTTCATAACTTTTACGGAGTTTATCGCCTGTTTCATGATCAATTATGCCGTCAATTTGCCACTGCTCAATCATATCGTCAAGAAACTCACTCTTTTCTCTATCAACTTTCATAGTTTTGGTTATACACGAAGATATGCTTTTTAGTCATTAGTCAAAAGTCTTCAGCTAATAGACTCCGGACTTCAAACTAATAACTTCTGACTAATCTATATAACCTCCTTAATCTTCTTATTGTTCCCTACAATCCAGATTACATCGCCGTTATCAAACACAAAATCCGACGAAGGGTTTAAGATGCGTTCAGCTCCTCTTTCTATACCTACAATTAAAGCCTGCGCTTTTTCGCGGATACCAGCATTTCTGATGCTCATGCCATACACAGGCGATTCATTATGAACAACAACTTTTTGCAGGGACATTTCTTTATCCGGGAAATTATTTTCTGCGGTTATTTCCGGAGCGTTAACTTCCAAAAGTGATTTAACCGCTGCAAGTTGGTCGTCTGCACCAATCAGTAACAGCTTATCATGTGGATAAAGCCGCTCATCTCTGCCCGGTGTCGGGATATTATTTCTACCACGTTCAATTAAGGCAATATTTACCCCATATTTTTCCCTGATCATTAGTTCGTTCAGCGTTTTTCCAACCACTTCCGATTCGGGTGATACCTTAAGCTCGGTAAGATGGGTATCCCAAGGTAAAATATCCGGTTTTTGATTTTCCCTGGCATTTAAATTCCGGATAAAACGGCGTTCCAGTTTATCGTAAAACGATTGCAGTTTTCTGGAGAAGATAACCATTCCCAGCACAATTAAAACCAAAGCAATCATCGCTGCAACCCATGTATCAAAAAACTCATACATCAAAAATCCGACGAAAAATATGCCGAGTGCAATCCTGAAAAACTCAATAGCAATCAGTGGACCGCGCGTATATTTTTTATTTAACCATAGGTGGGAGTAAGCGGTTTTCTGGATCCGGCGAATAGAAAGCGCCCAAAGAAAGGGGGACATTAAAATAAACGAAAGCGCAACACTGATTAAGATGGAAGGCAGACCGTTGGTGATATTTTTTACCATAAAAGGCTGTAAAAACCTTGAGGTAAGAAAAATAATGGCAATAATAATTACGGAGTGGATAATGGTGTTAAAGATATAAGAACGTAACAGGATTTTCCAATCGCTTAGTGTTGTAATTCCTGCGGTACTGGAACTATATCTCTGAATCCCATCTAACCATTTTTGTGGTAAAACCCGGTTTAAAAAGTTATAAAAACTTTCTGATGACTTGATTAAATAGGGCGTGGTAAAAGTGGTGATGGCTGAGGCTGCTACGGCAATCGGATAAAGAAATTCGCTGGTAACCTTCAATGTTAAACCCAGTGTGGCTATGATGAATGAGAATTCGCCGATTTGTGCAAGGCTCATTCCCGCCTGTACAGATGTTTTTAAAGGCTGACCGGATAATAAAGCACCTAGGGAGCTGCTGATCAATTTACCAACTATTGTAGCGAGGGTAACAATAAGAATCGGAAATGCATAATCAACCAAAACTTTAGGATCAATTAACATACCCACAGAAACAAAGAAAACCGCGGCAAACAAATCTTTAACAGACTTTGTCAGGTGCTCTATTTTTTCAGCCTGGGTCGTTTCAGCTAAGATCGACCCCATAATAAATGCGCCAAGTGCGGGAGAAAAACCAACTTTTACCGCCAGCAATACCATAACCAGGCACAAAGCCAGGGAAACCACCAACATGGTTTCATCGTTCATTAATTTTCGCGTAGCTTTTAAGAAGGTTGGAATGAGGAAAATGCCTGCTAAAAACCATAATACGAGAAAAAAGGCAAGCTTTAATATCGAAATGAGCATTTCTGAACCAGCAAATTGCTGACTTACCGCTAATGTAGAAAGGAGTACCAGTAACAAAATGGCAACTAAATCTTCCACAATCAGCACACCAAAAACCAGTCCTGCGAATTTCTTATGTTTTACGCCAAGTTCCTCAAAAGCCCGGATGATAATCGTTGTGGAAGATACGGATAAGATCCCGCCAAGGAAGATGCTATCCATTGTATTCCAGCCCATCAGTGAACCAGCTGCATAGCCAATTAAAAGCATAAACAGCACTTCAACAATGGCAGTAATTGAAGAAGAACCGCCAACTTTGACCAGCTTTTTAAAACTAAATTCTAAACCTAAACTGAATAAAAGAAATATGACACCTATTTCGGCCCAAATGGTTATGCTTTTCTGGTCGGTTACTGTTGGCAGAAAACTGAAATGCGGACCAACCATTAAGCCAGCCAATATATAGCCTAGTACGAGTGGCTGTTTAATTTTTTTAAATAATAATGTTGTTATACCTGCAGCAGCGAGTATTAATCCTAAATCGGCAATTAAATCTGGTAAATGAATCATTTGATTTTTAAAATATTAAAAACTAAAAATTTTAAATTCGGCTGAGGCAACGGCCAATGGTGATAATCGCTGGCAGCCATATGATTGTTTGATTTACCAAAAAACGTGTTTTGGATAGAGCATCTTAAACAAGCACCAATAATTATACTTTAATCTTTTGATTATAACTTTGGTATGGTTGGTTTTGTTCTTAAGAAGAAGAAATAGCAAAAAAGTGATCAGAACAAAAGCACTGAAAGATATTTTTACAGAGGAAATATTGATAAAATCTTTTTGCAGGCTTTCGTTATCCTGATTAAAACCGAAGTGTTGCTTGATGATCTTTTTCTTCGTAACAAAACTTATTTTTGTGTATTTTGATTGCACCTCATTTCTGTTTTTCTGTGATGCTGCACCTGCAAAATTTATGGAAAGGGATAGAAATAAAATGATGTAAAAAAGCCTCATTGCCGCTAATATAGCTAAAATAAGGCTTTTTCGGAAGGAAAATATTGATTAAATTTGTGTAAAGCAGGTTAAGCGATTTCTAAAATCCAAATCTAATGAAAGAAGTAACCGTAAAATATAAGAGCAATAAAACCTTGGCAGCATTGAGAGAATTAGGTAAATATTTGAATTTTTCTATTGATTAAACTAGTGCTATGGCCGCAAAAGAAAATGAGAGAGAAATCAATGGTATTCCAATAATAGAAGGAGATAAGTCCATAGATATTTCCCAATTGCATGATGTGTTTACAGATAAGAATTTAAGTGCAAAACAACTTAGAGAAATTGCATGGGAACGGAAAAAATAATTTGTGATACGGATGTATTGATAGATTATTTTGATAAAAATAATAGCCGTAATGGATCTACTACAGTGTTGCTTGAAAGAGATATCGGATTAGATAATATTATTTCATCCATTACTAAAATGGAGTTATTGTTTGGGGCGACAAACAAGTCAGATCTTCATATTATCAACAAAAAGCTAAGCAGATTTAGTATTGTGTTAATTAATGAAAGGATAAACTTAACTGCAATTAACCTAATACAAAACTATAAATTAAGCCATGGACTCGCTTTAGCTGACGCACTAATCGCTGCTACAGTTCTTAAAACCAAACTAAAGTTGTTTTCTTATAATGTGAAAGATTTTAAATTTATTACTGATTTAAGTTTATATCCGCTGTAAGATTAACCGCCAAAATAAGCTAAAGTAGCTTCCTTATCTTTTTGTAACTGAACAGTTAAAGCTTCTAATCCGGTAAATTTTACATCGTGGCGAAGAAATTTTAAGAAATTCATTTTAATATCCTGTCCATAAATTTCCCGGTTAAAATCGAAAATATTAACCTCAATATTTCTGGTCATCCCGTTAATGGTCGGCCTTTGCCCGATATAAGCCATACCTTTGAAGGCTTGAGGGTTTAGGGCTGAGGGTTTCGGGTTGAGTATTTCGGACTTCGGACTTCGGACTTCAGACTCCATTTCAACCGTAACCGCATAGATACCATCGCCTGGGATCAGTTTGTAAGTTTCTTCTATAAAGATATTTGCTGTTGGGAAGCCAATTGTCCTGCCTATTTTATCGCCTTTAATCACCCTTCCAAAAATTGAGAAAGGATAGCCGAGGTAATCGTTTGCCAGGCTAACATCGCCGGCCAAAAGTGCCTGGCGGATTTTGGTTGAACTTACCGCCACATCGTGGATATCCTGCTCCATAATTTCTTCAACCGTAAAGCCGAAATGAGCGCCGGCAGCTTTTAAAACGTCTAAATTGCCAGAGCGGTCTTTCCCAAAACGATGGTCGTAACCAATAATAATGTGTTTCGTGCCGATATGGTCAACTAAGATGTTTTTAATGTAATCTTCTGGCAGCTGATTAGAAAAATCGCGGGTAAAAGGTGTAATAATCAAATGATCTACGCCTAAACCTTTTAAAATTTCCGCTTTTTCGTTAATGGTATTGATCATTTTCAGATCCTGGTTTTCAGGATCAATAATCATTCTGGGGTGTGGGAAAAAAGTTAATATCACACTTTCGCCATGATCGGCCTTTGACTTTTGCACCAGTTGTTTAATGATTTTCTGATGTCCGAAATGCACGCCATCAAAAGTACCGATGGTAACAATGGCATTATCTAATTTTTTAAATTCCGAAAGGTTATGGTATATCTTCAATGGGGTTGGGATTAATGTAATGCATGGCGTTTTACTACGCCGCCTTTTAAATCGGCAATCTGCTGTTGGATCACAAAAGCATCCGAATCAATCTGCCTGATAGCAGTTTGCAATTTGCTCATTTCCAGCTTGGTAACAACGGTAAAAATGATATCGATATCTTTTTTTTCTCCATATCCGCCTTCGCCTTTGTAAATCGTAACACCACGTTTCATATCGTTGATAATGAAATCCTTAATGGCCTCCTGATGGTCGGAGATAACCGTGACCCCGGTGTATTGCTCTAGGCCATTTACGATAAAATCAATGGTGCTGGATGCTGATAAATAGGTTAGAATGGCATACAGTGCCGTTTCAATGTTGAGGAAGTAAGCAGCGAATGCAAAAATGATTACATTTAAAATCAGGATGATATTTCCTACGGTTAAAATGCTGTTTTTGCTGATGTAAAGTGCTAAAACCTCGGTACCATCAATTACACAGCCACCTCGCATAGCCAATCCGATTCCCCCGCCTAAAAATAAACCGCCAAAAAATGCAATCAGCAATTTATCGTGCGTAATGGGCTGGAAAGGAAGGATAATCAAAGCCAGTGAAAGTGTAGCAATGGCGATAGCTGTTTTTAGTGCAAAGCCTTTACCAATTTGCCTGTAGCCCAGAATAACAAAGGGAATGTTGATGAAGACGATCAGGTACGATAAATTCCAGCCGGTTAAGGTGCTTACCAAAAGGGATATACCAGTAACACCACCATCTATAAAATGACTGGGCATTAAAAAGCTTTTTAAGCCAAAACATGCAGAAGTTACACCTGCAATAATCAAAAGGATTTCCTTTATAAACCTGGTGTTCCTGTTTTTGATATGGTTCATACTCCTGCTTCAGTTTTAACTTCTTCTTTCTTACTGCGAATATAATTAACAAGTTCTAATACCTCAAACGCGTCTTTTAGCATAAAGTTTCCGCTTCGGGTACGGGTTAATTTGGAAAGGTAGGCACCGTTATTTAAAGTTTTACCGAAATCGGATATTAAGGAGCGGATGTATGTGCCTTTGCTGCAAACAATCTTGAAATCGATTTCGGGCAATTCAATCCTTGTGATTTCAAATTCTGGTACATTTACAAAACGTTTCCGTAATTCCACTTCTTCGCCCAATCTGGCTTTTACATATAAACGTTCGCCATTAACTTTCACAGCTGAATGAGCAGGCGGATATTGTTCTATATCGCCAATAAATGGCTTGCAGGCCGCATAAATTTCTTCTTCACTAATGTTACCGATATCGAATGTTTCATCAACTTCGGTTTCCATATCAAATGATGGAGTAGTAGCACCTAATATCATGGTACCGGTATATTCTTTCTCCTCAGCCTGAAAAGTATCGATTTGTTTGGTCAGTTTACCTGTACAGATAACCAGCAGGCCGGTAGCAAGGGGATCTAAAGTGCCGGCATGGCCAACCTTAAGTTTTAGTGGTTTTAAAGAATTACGGATTTTGCCCACCACATCAAATGATGTCCATTTGTACGGTTTGTTAATTAAAAGCAATTCGCCTTCGGCAAAATTGAAATCTTTGAATTTAGGATTTTCGGTGCTCACAAATCTTTTTTGCGCAAAGATACGGATTCAATATTGTTTTTTACCACAGATGAAAAGGATGCACACCGATTACCATTATCGGATTAACCTGTGGTTAACCGTTCGGGATTATATTATTTGTAAATTATGTCCGCTCAGCAACAGGATGATAATGATTAAACCTGCAGCAATCCGATACCATCCAAAAACTTTAAAACCATGTTTGTTCAGGTACCCGATAAAACTTTTAATGGCCAAAAGTGCTACAATAAACGCAACAACGTTTCCGATAATCAACATATTGGTTTGATCATGGGTAATGGTATGCCCTTCCTTATAGAAATCATACAGTTTTTTTGCAGTTGCCGCAAACATCGTTGGTACAGCCAGAAAAAACGAAAACTCTGCTGCTACCTTTCTGCTTAATTTTTGGCTCATCCCCCCCACAATAGTGGCTCCTGAACGAGATACACCTGGCAACATGGCAATACACTGGAAAAAGCCTATTTTAAGCGCTGTTAAATAACTTATTTTTTCCTCTTCATCAACCGTTGGCTTATTAAACCATTTATCTACAAATAATAAAATAACACCTCCAATTAGCAGTGAAATACCAACAGCCATAGGGCTTTCTAATAATTCATCTATTTTTTTGCTCAATAACAAGCCAAATACTGCTGCTGGAATAAAGGCCACAAGCAACTTAATATAGAAATTTATTGATTTAAAGAATCTTTTAAAATAGAGTACTACCACCGAAAGTATGGCGCCTAATTGAATTACGATGGTAAAAAGTTTTACAAATGGTTCTGACGCAATGCCCATTAATGACGAGGTAATAATCATGTGGCCAGTACTCGATACCGGTAAAAATTCAGTTAGTCCCTCCACAATGGCAAGGACAACAGCTTCAAAAGAATTCATATCGTTTAGTTAATGGGTTATTCCCACTCCAATTTTATTTTATAGTTTTTTAATTTTTTGTCTCGTGAAATCAATACTAAATTCTCAGAAATGGCTTGAGATACAATAATACGATCAAAAGGATCATTATTAATATATTCAAGGTTTAATAATGTAGTAAGATGTGTTTCATTAATAGATACAATCTCAATCTAGTTTCTTTCTGCAAATCTAAAAAGCTCTTCGAATTCAATTTCTAAATTGAGTTTTCCGATTTGTTTTTTTATGGCAATTTCCCAAAAAGAGGCAATACTCAAAAAGCAAGATACATCAATGTCAGATAACTTTTTTTTAATTGAAAGTGGTAATTGGTCATCACCAGCAACAAACCATAAAAAGGTATGGGTATCTAATAAATAGGCCATTAAATATAATCAGCAAACATTTCTAAAGGCTCGTCAAAATCATCTGATAATTTGATCTTACGTTTTGCATAACCAAATTCGCGTGATTTTAGTTTTGGCTTACCTTTATGTTTTGTTTTTAAGAATTCAACAAAATCTGCAACTTCCTGCCTAAGGTTTAGGGGAAGCGAATTAATTTCAATCTGCAACTTTGTTGTTGTCATATTATAAAGTTAAAAAACACTTTACTTAATACAAAGCATTTATTTTTTTAAAATGGCATAAATACCAAAAGCGAAACCTGCCAATACCACCATCGGTGCTAACAAAGTCCGTCTGAAATCGTAAATGTTACCTGTGCTCCCCATCATCAGGATAAAACCAACTGCTACAATTGCAATGCTGATTAACAATAACTGATAATTTTTTTTGGTGAAAACCAATTCGCTTTTAACGTCCTTTACCACCGGACCTGTTTTTTTTTCTGCCATTATCTATAAAGATGATAAGATTTTAAACGTAAATATCTGCTTACTGCAAACCATGTACTAATACCTGTTATAAAAATACCTACAATTAACAGGCCTATAAACACAAAGCCAAATTCCTGGTAGTTATTTAAAATAATAATTTCAGGCACTTCCTTACGTGCATAAATTAAAGTGGCCAACAAAATAATAATGGCTATAAATGCGGCAATTAAGCCATGCAAAGCAGCATACAGTAAGAAAGGACGTCGGATAAAATTTTTCGTTGCACCAACCAGCTGCATACTTTTAATTAAAAAGCGCTGTGAGTAGATGGCTAGCCTGATGGTGTTGTTAATTAATGCGATAGAAATAATTAATAACAGTGCGGCGAAGGCTAAAATGATTAAACCAATGGTGTTGATATTTTTGTTTACCATATCAATTAAAGAACTTTGGTAAACCACTTCTTTCACTACAGGATTTTTGGAAATACTGGTTTTCAAAGCATCGATGCTTTTATTGTTTGCATATTCCGCTTTTAAATATACATCGAAGGTGGAAGTTAGTGGATTGTATCCTAAGAAATTAACAAAATCCTCACCTAAATCCTGGGTCAGGTTTCTGGCTGCAAGTTCTTTATTTACATATTGGGTCTGCTTTACCGCCGGGTTGGCGTTAAGCTCCTTCTGGAAAGCCAAAACGTCGGCTTCTTTTGCGCCCTCATCAACAATAATGTTTAAAACAATGTTTTCTTTAACGTAGTTAGAAAGATTTTTGGCATGTACAAGCACTAAACCAAGTAGCCCCAGCATTAATAAAACCAACGCAATACTGATGATAGTAGAGATGTAAACGGTTTTGGTTTTCTTAGATGCATCACTTACTTCGAATTCTTCCATGTATTTCATTTTTGTTTCTGCGAAAATATAAATTATACCTGATAAACACCAATTAATGATTGTTAAATGAATACTAACGTTCGCGATCGGTTTTTAGTTTGAAGATTAAATTTTGTATCAAATCTGATTCTTTTTTAAAGGCGGTACGAAATTTGCTTAAATGGCGTTAATTAAGGATATCCTAAAACTAAATTGAACTATGAAAAGACAAATTACCATGTTGGGCTTATGCCTACTGATCGCCTCTACCATTGTTTCCTGCAAAAAAGATAGTACATCTTTAAAAGCTCAGATGTTAGGGAGATGGACGTTAAATAAAATCGTAACTTCTGGCTATACTGCTGAAGAAACATTGAAAGACCCAAAAAAAATGAATGGAACAGTTAATTATGGTACATCCAGTGATTATATTGATTTCAAATCAAATAATGATGACCAGGTAGAGTTGAGTTTATCAGGTAACAGAACGATCGGCACTTATGTAATCATCTATTCTGATCAGTTTACCATGGACATTAACGACGGGTTGAATTATTGTAAGATAAACAGTATCACGGCGAACAAATTAGAGTTTACAGCCAAAATTGATAAAACAAACGTAACTAAAGTATATTCTTTATCAAGATAAGAACTTAATCCCCCGATTATTTGCTGCGCCATTGATTCCAAGATCAATGGCGCTTTTTTTGTTGCGTCGGTTTTTGCGAACTGATGCCAAGGTAATGTGGTGTCAGTTGTTGCCAACTGACACTGAGTTATAGTAAAAGATAATTAAGATTTCACTTATCGTGAATGCCCGGATAGTCGGATGGAAGCATCTGGCTGCATAAAAGAATTGCAGATTTTAGTTATAACTTATTCTCCTGTTGTATATATTCCGGCTAAATATTATCCTGTATCTGCTTTTTAAAGCCCCTTAATTTCTGTATTTTCGCCCCTTTAAAAAATAAAAACTTGCAATGGATTACCAATTCAAAGAAATAGAGCAAAAGTGGCAGAAATTTTGGGCAGATCATCAAACGTTTAAAGCCGAAAGTAATTCTGAAAAACCAAAATACTATGTGTTAGATATGTTCCCTTATCCATCAGGAGCAGGCCTGCACGTTGGTCACCCACTGGGTTACATTGCATCAGATATTTTTTCAAGATACAAACGCCTTAAAGGCTTTAACGTATTGCACCCCATGGGATACGATTCATTCGGATTACCGGCTGAGCAATATGCCATACAAACCGGGCAACATCCGGCCATTACCACCGAAGCTAATATCGCGACCTACCGCAGACAGTTGGACCAGATCGGTTTTTCTTTCGATTGGAGCAGGGAAGTACGGACCAGCGAACCATCTTATTATAAGTGGACCCAATGGATTTTTATGCAGTTGTTCAACTCCTGGTACAACATTGAAAACGATAGGGCTGAAGATATCAGCACGCTGATCGAAAAATTTAATTCCTCTGGTACAGCCGATGTAAAGGCAGTTTGTGATGACGACACCAAAGTGTTTTTGCCAAGCGACTGGGCAACCTTTACCGAGGAAGAAAAACAGATCGAATTGCTTAAATACCGCTTAACCTATCTCCGTGAGAGTACCGTAAACTGGTGTCAGGCGTTAGGAACGGTATTAGCGAATGATGAGGTGAAAGACGGTTTTTCTGAACGCGGCGGTTTCCCGGTTGAGCAGAAGAAAATGATGCAATGGAGCATGCGCATTACGGCTTATTCAGATCGCCTTTTGCAAGGTTTGGATACCATCGATTGGCCAGAGCCGGTTAAAGAAATGCAACGTAACTGGATCGGTAAGAGCGTAGGTGCATCGGTAAAGTTCAAAATTGAGACTTCTGACTCCGGACCCCGGACTTCGGACTATATTGAGGTTTTCACCACCCGTGTGGATACCATTTTTGGTGTTTCATACCTGGTTTTGGCTCCGGAACATGAGTGGGTTGCCGAATTGACCACTCCCGAACAAAAACAAGTTGTTGAAGATTATATCGCATTGACGAAAAAGAAATCAGAGTTAGACCGTATGGCCGATACCAAAACGGTTTCTGGTGCTTTTACAGGTACTTACGTGATTAATCCGGTAAGTGGAGAACGCGTGCAGTTGTGGATTGCCGATTACGTATTGGCAGGATACGGAACTGGTGCTGTAATGGGAGTGCCGAGTGGCGATCAACGCGACTGGTTATTTGCTACACATTTTAATTTGCCTATTGTACAGATTTTAGATGCGCAAAAAGATATTGATGTGCAGGCAGATCCAACAAAAGAAGGTAAGTACATCAATTCTGGTTTTATTAACGGATTAGAATACAAAGAGGCGGTTGCCTTTTTAAATAACTGGTTAGAAGAGCGTGGCGCAGGCAAGGCAAAGGTAAACTTCCGCCAGCGTGATGCGATTTTTGGTCGCCAGCGTTATTGGGGTGAGCCGATTCCGGTTTACTTTAAAGATGGATTGCCTTATCTGGTTAAGGAAGAAGAACTGCCATTGTTGCTTCCTGAAATTGATAAATATTTACCAACTGAAAGCGGAGAGCCGCCATTGGCCAGGGCCGAAAACTGGTTGCCAAAAGATGGCGGACATTATGAACTGAGCACCATGCCGGGCTGGGCAGGAAGCAGCTGGTACTGGTACCGTTATATGGATGCCAATAACAACGACAATTTTGCCTCGAAAGAAGCGGTTGAATATTGGAAGGCTGTTGATTTGTACATCGGTGGTTCTGAACATGCAACCGGCCACTTATTGTACAGTCGTTTCTGGAATAAATTTTTGAAAGATTTGGGTTATACCAAAGAAGAAGAGCCTTTCAAAAAACTGATCAACCAGGGGATGATTCAGGGCAGAAGTAATTTTATTTATAGAGTAGGTAATTTTAGTTCGGCTTCAACAGGAGATATAGATCCTAATTCAATCTTAAGAAAAACTTTTATTTCTTTTGAAATTGTAGATAAAATCCAAAAAATATTTAAAAAATATTTAAAGTTTAAATCAATTTCATTTCATAGAGATAACTTTTCCACATACGGAGATGGAAGCGTTGAGTTTGAAAAGCAAGAGTTGGATTTATTAAATAAATTTAATACTTCATTATTTGATGTTTTAGGTGATATAAGGACTTCTTCGATAACAATCTATCCAGATACTTTTGTGCCTATACATGTAGATGTCAACATTGTTGAGAATGATATTTTAGATGTTAGTAAGCTGAAAACTTGGCGACCAGAATTCGAAGAAGCTCAATTCATTCTAGAAGGCGGAAAATACATCTGCGGTGTTGAGGTTGAAAAAATGTCGAAAAGTTATTATAACGTAGTTAATCCTGATGATTTGATTGAGCGTTATGGTGCTGATACTTTGCGCATGTACGAAATGTTCCTGGGTCCGTTGGAGCAAAGCAAACCCTGGAATACCAATGGTATTGAAGGGGTATTCAAGTTCCTTCGCAAATTCTGGAGATTATTCCACAACGAGTCATGGGAATTCACTGTATCTGATGCCGAACCGACGAAAGCGGAATTAAAATCGTTGCACAAAATCATTAAAAAGGTGCAGGATGACATTGAGCGTTTCTCGTTCAACACTTCTGTATCCAGTTTTATGATTGCAGTAAATGAATTAACAGATCTGAAATGTAAAAACCGTCAGATTTTGCAAGATATGGTGATTATTCTTTCGCCTTATGCGCCACATATCTGCGAAGAACTTTGGGTATTATTGGGTAATGAAGCAGGAACTTTATCATACGCTGCCTATCCGGCATTCAAACCGGAGTATTTGGTGGAAGATGAATTTGCCTATCCGGTTTCCATCAACGGTAAAATGAAAATGAACCTGAATTTGAGCTTAACTTTAACTCAACCTGAAGTAGAAGCAATTTTATTGGCCGATGAGCAATTCCAGAAATTTTTAGATGGAAAAGAGCCGAAGAAAATTATTTTCGTTAAAGGAAAGATTATTAATGTAGTAGTATAGAGAGGTAGAAGGCGGAAGGTAATAAGGTAGAGGGCTTTCCTTACTCTTGCTCAAGCTAAAAATATAAAAACCCGGGTTACGTTTCGTAATCCGGGTTTTTTGTCTTTTCGGGAGAGATTTCAATAGAAGGGGCGTCATCTCGACTGAAGCGTAGCGAAATGGAGAGATCTAATTCGCAGAGTTTTGGGATTCTTGGCAGCGCCGCCATTGACAGAATCCCTATTGCGGTCGTCATTCCCGCGCAGGCGGGAATCTTAAAGCTTATTACAGTAAGATTCCCAATCAAGTTGGAAATGACGTGACGCTTTTTAATTTCCTAATCACCCTGTAGCTACTGCATGGTCAGCATCTTCCTGCTATAAAGACCCTGAAATAAATCCGATGGTTATCGGATCAGGGTGACGGAGCAAATTAAATAAACGGATATTTGATGTTTAAAGATGAATCAAAGCTTCCATCCTCCAACCTTCAGCCTCACTAATCTCTCTTCCTTCTGTTTCCGCCAAATCTCCTGTTGTTGCTGGCGTTACGCGGTTTGCCGCTTATGTTGCCATCGCCGCCTTTTTTAGCACCGCCACCACCTTTAGATTGAGCCTGTGGCTTACGTTTAACCTGGTTTTTAGCCAGCATATTTTCCCAGCTTAAAGGATAAGGATGATCATCAACAATAGGCAAAGTAATTTTAATCAGTTTCTGGATATCCAGTAAATACTCATTTTCTTCGGCATCACAGAACGAAATGGCAAAGCCGTTCGCGCCCGCACGGCCTGTACGACCAATCCGGTGAACGTAAGATTCAGGAATGTTGGGTAATTCATAGTTAAAAACGTACGACAGCTGTTCGATATCAATTCCGCGGGCAGCAATGTCTGTAGCAACCAATACCCTGATATTTTTATCTTTAAAATCATTTAACGCACGCTGTCTGGCATTTTGCGATTTGTTACCGTGAATGGCAGCGGCTTTAATGCCAGCGTGACCCAGATCTTTTGCAATCCGGTCGGCACCATGTTTGGTCCGGGTAAAAACCAGTGCCGTTTCAATGGATTTATCCTGCAAAAGATGAATTAAAAGTTTCTTCTTATCCGGTTTGTCTACAAAATAAATGGATTGGTTAATGGTTTCGGCTGTTGACGAAACCGGAGTAACCTCTACCTTGGTGGGGTTTGATAAAATGGTGTTGGCCAGTTTCTGGATTTCATCGGGCATGGTTGCCGAGAAAAATAAAGTCTGGCGTTGGGCTGGCAATTTAGCCACTACTCTTTTCACATCGTGAATAAAACCCATATCCAACATCCGATCAGCCTCATCTAAAACGAACAGTTCGATGGTATTCAGATTAATAAAGCCCTGGTTCATTAAATCAAGTAAACGGCCAGGGGTGGCCACTAAGATATCAACTCCTTTTTTCAATGCCTCTACCTGCGAATGTTGGTTTACACCGCCAAAAATGACCAGATGGCGCAGATTTAAATTTTTGCCATAAGCCTTAAAGCTTTCCTCAATCTGGATGGCCAGTTCGCGTGTTGGCGTTAATACCAGTGCCTTGATATTTTTGGTTGCTTTGGTATTGATGTGTTTTTCGTGCAGTAACTGCAGCATAGGGATGGCAAAGGCAGCTGTTTTCCCGGTACCGGTTTGTGCGCAGCCTAATAAATCCTTGCCTTTTAATATGGTTGGGATGGATTGCTCCTGTATAGGTGTTGGTTGTGAATAACCTTCGGTCTCAAGAGCTTTTAAAATGGGCTCAATGAGGTTTAATTCTTTGAATAACATGTATGTTTTTATGTAATATTTATCGAAGAAGCTAGAACAATCAATTATTGAAGGACTAACTTGCGGAGAGAATATGCCATTCAGAATGGCAAGCCCTTATTCCTGCTTCGTCGGCAAAGATACAATAAAATGTGGAAAAGCAAACCTTGCCTATTTGTGCGGTGATATACCATACAGGATATAGGTACAAAGCTGTTGTAAGGAAAGCCGAATAAAATAATTGGTATTTTAATTCAATGCGGCTGTAATTATTTATTTTTTTGTATATTTATTTTATTCTTAATGTATTTTTTATGCTTAAAGTTTTGTATACATAACACATGATTTAAATATTATAACTTCTAACCAACTATCTAACCAATTATTACACTATGAAAAAAACAGTACACCGCCATTGTAGGCATTCGATTCTGATTTATTTGCCAAAGGTTTAAAAGGCAAAAAAGCCGATCAATCCAGTTATTTACTAAAAAATGCGGCAATTGAAGCCGTTGTGTGCCGCGCATTGCCATTTTTTTAGCTCAAAATCCTAAATCATAATAACCTATGAAACAAAATCTATCTTTTTTCAGGAGAAGTTATGTACTCCTGTGCCTGATTATGCTGTTTGTATTTAAGGCAAATGCCCAAACCAAAGTAACCGGGAAAGTTACTGGCAGTGATGATCAACAACCCATCGTTGGGGCAACGATAAAAATCAAAAATGGTCCTGGCGGTACCACAACCGACGCTAATGGTACATTTTCTATTGCTGCAAAACCAACCGATGTACTCGTAGTTTCCTTTATCGGGTACAGATCAAACGAAGTTGCGGTAAGCGGTCAGACGAGTCTTTCCATCGTTTTAATGGCCGAAAACAATAAATTATCAGAAGTAGTGGTAACAGGTTACTCCAGTCAGCGGAAAAAGGATCTGACGGGTGCTGTGGCAGTAGTAAGTATGGGGCTGTTAAAAGCACAGCCCGCTGCCAGTGCAGTAGAAGCATTGCAGGGCAAGGCTACGGGTGTACAGATCATCAACGATGGAGCGCCTGGTTCTACCCCGCAAATCCGCATCAGGGGTATCAGTACGATCAATAACAATGAACCACTTTATGTAATTGATGGTGTCCCTTTTGAAGGCAAGCTATCCTGGCTTAACCAAAATGACATTGAAAGCATGCAGGTGCTAAAAGATGCTTCTTCAGCTTCTATTTACGGATCGCGGGCCAATAATGGGGTTGTAATTATTACCACAAAAAAAGGGGTAACAGGATTGCCGAAAATTACGCTCGATTCTTATTATGGTACACAGGCACCACGAAAAGGCAGCTTCCCGGAAATGATGAACCCGCAGCAATATGCCCAGTACGTATTTGATGGCTATACCAATGCGGGAAAAGCAATCGCAGCTGGAAAAAACTATGGTTCCGGGCCTACTCCTGTGCTGCCTGATTATCTGGTGGCAGGTTCAAAACTAGGTCAGGACGTTACCGCTGCAGATGCAGATCCTTCCAAATATAATTACAGCCGCGATCCCAATCTGTTTTATCAGATTACAAGGGCAAACAAGGAAGGAACCAATTGGTTTGATGAGATCACGGAGTCGGCACCGGTACAGAATTACCAGATCAGCGCTACAGGTGGTGGTGAAAATGCAACCTACGCTTTTTCAGGCGGGTACCTCGATCAGAAAGGAACCATAAAATATACCGGATTTAAAAGGTACAACTTAAGATCAAATACCAGTATATCGGCTTTTAACAAGCGTGTTCGTTTTGGCGAAAATGCGCAATATAGTTATTCTGAAGGTTTTGGTTTTGGTGTTAATCCCAATACGCCAGGCAGTTATCAGGATCAGGGCAGCGCATTGGGTTGGGCTTATCGTATACCAACCATTATCCCGGTGTATGATATTGCCGGAAATTTTGCAGGTAGCCGCGGTAGCCAACTGGGAAATGCGGAGAATCCCCTCGCTTTTCTTTACCGTGCAAAAGACAATAAAAACAAAAATAATTTCTTCTTCGGAAATGTTTTTGCTGAAGGCGATATTATCCCCGGCCTGGTGCTAAGAACCAATTTTGGTTTGCGTTACGAAAACTTCAATGGCCTGTCTATGCGTTATCCAAACCTCGAATTCTCTGAGGGGAATAACTCCAATAACCTGAACGAGTACCAGGGATACAATACCGAGTGGACCTGGACCAACACTTTAAATTACAGTAAGGTTTTTAACGAAGTACACCGTGTAAATATTCTGGTGGGTACAGAAGCCATCAGGTCAAGATCACGGCAGTTAAATGCAGGCAGAAATGACTTCTTTATTTTAGGCAATCAGGATTATTATTACTTGAGTACCGGCTCTTCCAATATCAGCAATACCAGTTTTGGTTCCATAGGCTCGCTGTTTTCTGTATTTGGAAAAGCAGATTATTCTTATCGCGATCGTTATCTCGCCAGTATTACCTTCAGACGTGACGGTTCTTCAAACTTTGGTCCGAACAATAAATATGGTAATTATCCGGCAGGGAGTGTAGCCTGGAGATTATCGGAAGAAGAATTTATGAAAAGCATTAAATGGCTGAGTGATTTAAAGCTCCGTGTAGGCTACGGCCAGACGGGAAACCAGCGGATCCCACCTTATCAGTACATTAACCGTTTCCAAAGTTCCATTATCAATTCTGCTTATGCCGTTGGTGGCGCAAACGGATTAACTACGGGCGTATGGCAAAATGCTTATCAAAACGCCGATGTAAAATGGGAATCGTTAAAAGCGCTGAACATCGGACTTGATTTTAGTTTATGGGGAGGTGCAATAGATGGATCGGTTGATTGGTACGACAAAAAAACGTCCGATATGCTTTACAACCTTCCATTACCTTCCAGTGTGGTTGGTTTAGGTAGCTCGCCGTTTGTGAATATTGGTGATATGAGCAATAAAGGGATCGAGTTTAATGTGGCTTATCATTACGGTATTAAAGATGACAGTCCGCTTAAATTTGATGTGGGTGTAAATTTCTCTAAAAACAAAAATGAGATTGTGAGGCTGGCCCCTGGTATTTTTAACCAGATTTATGGTAATTACAGAAGTTTACAAACCAGTGTGCTGCAGGAAGGTGCACCATTTGGTTCTTTTTTTGGGTACAAAACTGCCGGAATTTACCAGAGCGCAGCCGATATTCAGGCCAATCCATCTTATGCCGGTGCCAGGGTTGGTGGTTTACGCTATCAGGATATTAACGGTGATGGCGTAATTGATCCAAAGGACCGGACGATTATCGGAGATCCTAATCCTGATTTTACCGTGGGTGTAAACTTAAATGCCTCCTATAAAAACTTTGATATTGCCGCATTTATCTATGGTGTTCAGGGCAATGATATTTTTCAGGCCACACGTTATTTTACCGATTTCCCTTCTTTCGATGGGGCAAAAAGTACCAGGCTGTTAAACGCATGGAGTCCTTCCAATCCAACCAGTTTAATACCTTCTGCCTATGCAGGCGCATCAGATCTGGAATTTGCCTCATCAAGCTATTATATTCAGGACGGAAGTTTTTTAAGGTTAAAGAATATACAGCTTGGTTATTCGATTCCTACAGCTAAGGCATTTGGTGCCAATTCGCCCATCAGCAAATTGAGGGTGTATGTTAGCGCAACCAATTTATTTACGATAACGAAGTATACTGGTATGGACCCGGAGGTGAGTCAGATTACAGATACTTTTTCTGCACCGGGAGTAGATCAGGGTGTTTATCCTTCTCCACGTCAGTTTTTAATTGGTATTAATGTTGGATTTTAATTAAAAATAAAGATGAAACATATAAAATATATTCTGCTCTCCTTTCTGATCTTTTCTACCTTCTCGTGTAAAAAAGAATTTTTGAACCTGCAACCGCAGGGCGAACTGACAGAAGCACAACTCACCACACAAGATGGGGTGGAGGGTTTACTGGTAGGTGCCTACAGCCTGCTAAATGGTAACGTAAACGGTACTTATGGTAATTATGGCGCTGCACCCAGCCAATGGCTTTTTGGAGAAGTAGCTTCGGATAACGCCCATAAAGGTAGTAGTGTTGGCGATCAGCCCCCTATGAATGCCATTGAGCAACATTCTCCAACCAGTACAAACGATAACTTATCGAATCTTTGGGACAGGTGTTTTGAAGGCATTCAGCGCTGTAATAACACCCTTAAAATACTGGCCAATTTACAGGCAGGCAATGGTTCTGCCAAATTTAGCGATGCCCGTGCCAAGGAAATACAGGGTGAAGCCCGTTTGTTGCGTGCGCATTATTATTTCTTTTTGGTTAGGGTATTTAAAATGGTGCCGTATGTAACAGAGGCCAGCAGTGGTACATTTGTACCTAACGATAAAGATATTTATCCTAATATCATAGCTGATCTTCAGTACGCAGTAGATAATTTGACTACAACCAAACCCAAAAATCAAAAAGGGAGGGTTGATAAATATGCGGCCCAGGCTTATCTTGGTAAGGTTTACCTGTATCAGAAAAAATATACGGAAGCTTACGATTTGCTGAACGCGGTAATTTTGGCTAAAGCAGACTTAACCACCATGCCTTATTCGGATAATTTTGATATCACCAAAGAAGACGGTCCGGAAACCATTATGTCTGTTCAGCACTCCGTGGGTACTGATGGAACCGGTGGAGATAATGGAAATGTTGGCGATATCCTGAATTTCCCGTATGGCAACACCCCGATCAACTGCTGTGGATTTTTCCAGCCAACAATTGATTTGGCGAATTCTTTTAAGGTTGATATAGCTGGATTGCCTTTATTGGATGGCAGTTACCGTAACAACCCCTATAAATCAGATTTTGGTTTAACCGGATCAGCAAAAGACAACTACGTAGTAGATAAAACCTTACCTTTTGATCCACGTATAGAATCGACCATTGGCAGGCGTGGTGTTCCTTATCGCGATTGGGGGATTATGGCAGGCGATACCTGGATTCGTGATGCTTCAAATGGCGGTCCTTTTGTTGCCGTTAAAAACACCATAGAGGCTGCACAGATTGCCAGTGGCACCGCGCCGGGCACCACCAACGTAACCGGATTAAATGTAAACCTGATCCGTTTGGGCGATGTATACCTCATGGCTGCAGAATGTGCGGTAGAAAAAGGCGACCTGCCGAGGGCTTTAGTACTTGTAAATGCGGTAAGGGCCAGGGCTGCAAAAATTACCCCGCAACAAATAAACGATGCGCCTGCTGCTGCCTATAAGGTTAGTCTGTACACCTCATTCCCTAATGTTACCTATGCCCGAAATGCCGTTCGGTTTGAGCGCAGACTGGAGCTGGCAATGGAAGGTCACCGGTTTTTTGATCTGGTACGTTGGGGCATAGCGAAACAAACACTCGAAAGCTATTTCTCTTTTGAAGGTGGATATTTCGATTATCTGAAAGGCATAACCTTCGAAAGCAGGGATGAATATTTTCCTTTACCACAGGATCAGATTGACAGAAGTAAGGGTACATTAAAACAAAATACCGGATATTAGATGAATTTATAAATGAAAGCTGTATCATAATTTGTGATTTCGCATCCAATTTGTCACGTTAAGCCTGTCGAAACGCCTTTAAAGCATTTGGAACAAGGTTCTTCGACAAACTCTGGATGACAATTCCACTTATGATACAGCCTCTTACGTTTTAATTCACAGCCAACTAAAGAAAATCTTATGTAACCTTGTAGCCATTTTGGTCATAATAATGATTCTTTCACTCGTATATTTTTCAGCCTCTGATCAATAAAAAAGCGTAACGCTTGGATAAAGGTTTTTAGGTGAGTGAAATATGGTTACTGCAGTAAGTAAAATAAACCCGACCGACAGCGTTATCCCGATTAGAAAGGGTTAAATTTCTACGACCTTTTATCGGGATTAAGCAAAGGGCGGGGCCACAGTAACCGAAGCAACACCGCAATTGCTTTCCTAAAAAAACAGATATTATAAACCTGAGTTCGATGATTGATATGACGAATTGGTATGGGTAAGGGTGTTTAGAACACAGCTTTTCATCAAATAATTATCGAGTTCAGGTTATAACAGTTTGCTATTAATAAGGTTATCAGATGATAATTTCCCCATCTTAATACTACTTCTCTTCTTTGAACCTGCTAAAAAATAACAGTGCGATTAAACAAAGTCCAAAACCGACCACACCATTTAACCTTAATCCATAATCATTGCCGGGGTCTTTGCCATAAATGGTGAGCATAGCAAAAATGGCAATCCCCAGGGTTTGACCAAGTTTCACAAAAAGATATTTCACCGCGAAGAACATACCTTCATGGTTTTCGCCTGTTTTTAAGGTGTCTCTTTGGGCGATATCGGCCAAAATTGCAGTAGGTAAAATGCCAAGTGCTGCCAGTGGAAAAGAGGCCGATAATACGAGCATATATATCTGCGTATATGGCCCTAAAGGTAATTTACCCAAAAAGAAAATAGTAACAAAGATTAAGCACAACACCGCAAAGGCAAGCAATACAAAAGGCTTTTTGCCGATTTTAGCAGAACCGAAATTTACGATTGGATAAAATAACAAAGAGGCCATCACCATGGCACCCATAAATTTGCCTCCTTCTGATTCTGGTAAACCCAATAAAACGGTACAAAAGAACAATAAACCGCTTGATATGATGCTCAATGCGGTATAGAAGGCAAAGTCAGAGATAAGGTAGTATTTAAAATTGCTGTTTTTAAACGTGCTTTTTATCGCTGGCCATAACGGAACGTGAGTAGGCTTGGCCACCGAAAATTCTTTTTCGTTGATGAATAGAATGGGCAGCAACATCACCAATCCGGATACGATGCATAAACCCCATATGGCCGACTGAATGGCTTCACTGCGGTTGGCTACCTGAAAATTAGCTTCAACCAGATCGGCAAAGTTATTGGTGCAGGCCGATAAAATAATACCGATAACAAAGCCCACTTGCTGGTAACTGGATAACTTAACTTTTTGTCTAGGGGTGTTGGTTACTTCGGCCAGTAAGGCATTGTAGGGAATAATATAGGTGGTAACCGATATGAAAAACAAACAAAGCGTGATGGTGAGCCACCAGGCATTATGCAAACTTTCTGTTTTTTGAATGGGATAAAAAACCAGTCCGCAGAAAAGCATAGCCGGCACAATAGCCCATTTCATAAAAGGCATCCTGCGACCATTTTTATTGGTACTCGCATCACTTCTGGAGGCGATGAAAGGATCGTAAATGGCATCTACCAGTCGGCCAGAGGCCGCAATGATCGAAAGGATATTAAATGCACCCAACAAAACAAGTTGTGGTACCAAAGGCGGTAAGCCGGCGTTACTTGGGGGCAGGTAAAAATAGGGAAGCATGACGATGATGATGTTGGTCATCGTGCTCCAGCCAATCATACCCGCGGCGTATGCAATTTCTTGTTTTAAAGAGAGTGTTTTGTTCATTAATTATTTAAAAAGTGTTTTCTAAACCTCACAGGTTTCAAAAACCTGTGAGGTTTAAACCCGGGATCAATTATTTCTTGTTGAACCATCTGCTTATAAAATAAATCGCCAGAAAGCCGGCAAAAATGTATAAACCATTAAGTGCTGCATTTTGATCGTCAGCGTAAATACTGAAAGCAACAAAGGTATAAGCAGCAATAAATATAATAGGCAATATAGGATATAAAGGAACAGTATAGATGGTTTTTTTATCAAGATGTGCGGTTCTTTTTCGAAGAATAAAAATGGTAGCTGCAGAACTGGCCATACTGATGCTTTCTAAAAAAATGGTATAGTTTAAAATTTTATCGAAGGTTTTGGCATAGAAAATAATCACCACCGAAATCAAGCTGAAAACGGTTAAGCTAATGGTTATCACTTCTGTTTTTTTGTTCATGCTGCTAAAAATTTTTGGCAGCGCGCCTTCTTCGCCCATGGCAAACATGGCTCTTGGGTTACTTAGTAGGTTGACGTTTACATAACCCATTACCGAGAAAAAAATAATGACCGAAAGTGCATTAAATCCGGCCGGACCAAATATTTTTGAAGCTAATATTGCTGCTATACTCTCAGCTGATTTTAGTTCTTCGAAGCCGATTACTTTCACATAGACATAGTTAATGGCCATGTAAAGGATTACAATAATGGTTAAACCGATAATAATGGAACGTGGAATTACTTTTTTGGCTTCTTTAACCTCGCCACCAAAGTTGATGGTCTGCGCATAGCCCGCATAAGAAAAAGAAACGGCAATTAAGCAGAGGCCTAATGCCTTTCCATAATCAGACCAGGTTGGTAAAGCACCGGTTGCGGTTTTAAAAACCGGCGTAACACTTTCAGCTTGTCCGCTAAAAAATACGGCGCAGATGAGCGTTAAAATCATTCCGATTTTAATTACCGTTAATATGTTTTGTGTTTTGGCACTCGCTTTTAAGCCTAACAGATTAATTAGATAAAATACCAGAATGGTGGTAATAGCTATCGCTACTCTTGATGTTTCGGTTTGGATACCCGGGGGTAAAATAATTTTACTCAGGTATTCTGCTCCAATAATAGAGATGGCCGCTACCGATGCTGCACTTGAAATAATTACGATGCAATTAATGGCAAAGGCGATGGAAGGGTGGTAGGCTACCGAGAAAATTTTATAGTAGCCACCGGTTACGGGAAAACGCGAACCGATTTCGGCATAAGTTAATGCCCCGCAAAAAGCTACAAAACCGCCGATAAACCAGGCCAGGTAAAACAGTTCGGGAATTTGAGCTTTTGCAGCCACGTTTACAGGTGTACGGAAAACACCCATCCCAATAACCAAACTCACCACAATCATGGATAAATCAAAGAGCGAAAGCTGTTTTTTAGGTTGCATCAATAAAGGATATTAAATAAAGTGATGAAGATAGGGAAATTATGTAAAGATGGAAGGCGGAAGAGGCAAGATGGGGGTGTAATTGTTCTTTTGGTCATTGGTCATCAGTCTGTTGGTTATTTGTCATTAGTTCACTGGGCTATTCGTTTCTTGCTATTGGCCATCATACTATCAACTATTAAACTATGAACCATCAAACTATGGACCATCAACCCGCTGAACGGTCATTATCTGTTCTGCCTGTTCCATGCTCCATGTTTATATGTTGAAACTTTCTTTTGCTTGCCTCACAGAATAAATCTATTATTGTATGATAATTCTGAGAGACTTATTTGAAAAATGTTTTTATTTCGATCATCAGGGTTATTTCTATAAATTCTTCATCACTTTGCAGGTCAAAAAATGCAGGGTTTTTCATTGAAGAGCAGATAAACACATTATGGCAGAAGTAATTTATAACGACGACAGTATCCGCTCATTGGATTGGAAAGAGCACATCAGGTTACGTCCGGGTATGTATATCGGTAAACTTGGCGATGGCTCTGCACAAGATGATGGTATTTATGTTTTGTTAAAGGAAATTGTAGATAATTCTATTGATGAGTTTGTGATGGGAACCGGAAAAACCATCGAAATTACACTATCCGAACAAAAAGTTAACGTTCGCGATTATGGACGGGGCATTCCACTAGGTAAAGTAATAGATTGTGTAAGCAAAATCAATACGGGTGGGAAGTACGATAGTAATGCTTTCCAAAAATCGGTAGGTTTAAATGGAGTGGGTACAAAAGCAGTAAATGCTTTATCGACCAGCTTTACCGTTCAATCGTACCGTGACGGAAAAACCAAAAAAGTGGAGTTTTCAAAAGGTGAAATCGTAAATGAGAATCCGGTAATCGACACTACACAACGTAACGGTACCGCCATTACTTTTTATCCTGACGAAAGTATTTTCAGAAATTATCACTATATCCCTGATTTTGTGGAGAGCATGGTTTGGAACTACGTTTTCTTGAATACAGGTTTAACAATCAATTTCAATAATCAGAAATATTTTTCAGAGAGAGGCCTTTACGATCTGCTTTCCAAATTTAATAAGCCCGAAGAAATCAGGTACCCGATTATTCACATGGTTGGCCCCGATATCGAAATTGCGATGACTCACGGTCAGCAATATGGCGAAGATTACCATTCGTTTGTGAATGGGCAGCATACCACACAAGGTGGAACCCACCAGGCAGCTTTTAGGGCAGCAGTAGTGAAAACGGTTCGGGAGTTTTTTAAAAAAGAGTTTGATGCTGCTGATGTGCGTTCATCCATCATTGCAGCCATTTCCATCCGTGTACAGGAACCTGTTTTCGAATCGCAGACCAAAACTAAACTGGGATCTCAGAACATGGGACCGGAAGGGCCATCTGTAGCTACCTTTATCAACGATTTTGTTAAAAAAGAACTGGATGATTATCTACACAAAAACCCTGATGTTGCCGATGCCCTGTTAAAAAGGATTATGCAATCGGAGCGGGAGCGTAAGGATATCGCAGGAATTAAAAAACTGGCTAACGACAGGGCTAAAAAAGCATCCCTACATAACAAAAAACTACGCGATTGTAAGGTTCACTTCAACAGCACGCACGAAAAACGTTACGAAACTACGTTGTTCATTACCGAGGGAGATTCGGCGTCAGGTTCAATCACCAAATCACGCGATGTGGATACCCAGGCGGTATTTAGTTTGAAAGGAAAACCCCTTAACTGTTACGAACTGACCAAAAAGGTCGTGTACGAAAATGAAGAATTTAACCTGCTGCAACATGCTTTAAATATTGAAGATGGTTTGGACGGGCTTCATTATAACAATATTGTCATCGCTACTGATGCCGACGTGGATGGAATGCACATTCGCCTGTTGATGATGACTTTCTTTCTGCAGTTTTTCCCTGATTTGGTAAAAGCAGGCCATGTTTATATTTTGCAAACACCGCTTTTCAGGGTTCGGAATAAAAAGGAAACCATTTATTGCTATAGTGATGAAGAACGTAAAAATGCAATCGAAAAACTGGGCAATAAACCCGAAATCACCCGATTTAAAGGATTAGGTGAAATTTCTCCGGACGAATTCGGTTTGTTTATTGGCAAAGACATCAGATTGGATCCTGTTATTTTAAAAGATCAGACAATCAAAGGCCTGTTAGAATATTACATGGGAAAAAATACCCCAGACAGGCAACAGCACATTATCCGCAACCTCAGGATAGAGAAGGATGAAGTAACTGAAGAGCCTAAAGTGATTACGGAAGAGGTAGCTTAGCTTATCCATGGTTTATGTCTTCCTCGAGCCAGTGATGAGTGTGTTAGAAGATCCTTCAACTTTACATATTAAAGAAGTCAAGTTTTCAAAACTTGACTTCTTTGTTAGTGGCTTTCCTTCAAAAAAACCTACTACTTCGCTACCATTTGGGAGAATCCATTAATGCGGTCATCATCTCGACCGAAGCAAGGCGCAGTGCCTGCCCGCCCGTACAGGCGGGGAGAGATCTTTGTACTAAGCTATTGAAATCAAATTTAAAAGATTTAGCTGCGCTGAGCCTTCGGGTTCTCCACTGCGGTCGAAATGACAATACTTCGATATTATTCAGATTTCTTAATATCTGTACATTTTAATATCTGTACATTCATATTGATTTTTATACAATAAATTATCACTCAGAATGATTGCTGTGATCTCAAATTGTTATTACTCCTCAGGTGCATTTACTGTATTTTCCGGATGCTGCGGTGGCAGTACATCTACCTTTTTCTCAACAATGGTGATTTTGGTGAACACCGCGTATTTACTGGGAGCGATGCCATTATCATACTTTTCGGCATAAGCCTGGGTAAATTCAGCGCCAAAATAGAGGATAATTGATGTATAATAAATCCACAATAAGATCACAATGATGGAACTGGCCGCTCCGAAGGCAGAACCCGGATTGCCTTTTTCGATATAAATTCCGATGAGGTATTTACCCAAACTGAACAGGATAGCCGTAAATAAAGCACCGATGATTGCCGATTTCCAACGGATGATCACATCTGGTAAGACTTTAAAAATAACAGTAAAAACAGCGGTTACGGCGGCAAGCGTAATCACGTTGTTCAAAATATAAATCAGCAAGGTCATGGTGTCGTTGGCTACCGGGATAACTTCCTTTATTTCGCTTTGTGAAATCAGGTTGGCTAATTTTGAACCCAAACCCACTACTACACTATTGATCACCAGCGAAACCAGTAATAAAAAACCCATTGAAACGATTAAAGAAAATGACAACAATCGGTTAGAAAGCATTTTCAGCCAACCTTTTTTGGGTACAGCCTTTACCTTCCAGATCATGTTGATACTATCCTGTATTTCAATAAAAATGGCCGTAGACCCAATGATCAGCGTAGCTATACCAATAATTAAACCAATGGTAGATTGACCAGATTTATTGGCATGCTCCACAAAACCCTGAATTTGTGTAGCTGCATCATTGCCCACCATTTCGGTCACCTGGCCATAAAACTGGCCCCTTGTTTTTTGGTTTCTTTCGTCGCCAAAAAACAAAGTGGCTGCCGAGAGGAGAATGATAATGAGCGGGGTAAGTGAGAAAATAGTGTAGTAAGCCAATGAAGCACTCAATTTAGTTACCCGATCTTCTACAAAACCTTTTCCTGCAGCAACAAAAAGGTGATAAAGCGCAATAAAGAAATTTTTGATCTTGGTGATTACTTTCATCTGAAAATTAAAACGGATAGCCTATGCCTATATTAAAAATTAAATTTTGTCTGCGCCAATCTTTATTGCCAAAGGCAATATCATCAAACACCCATCTTTGTCCTTCAGGCAGATATGGTTTTCGCACCGGGAAGGCCACATCTAAACGGACTACAAAGATTGTTGCATCTACACGTAAACCAGCTCCGGTACCTACTGCCAACTCGTTGAAAGCATTCTTTAATTTAAAACCTGATCCTAATCTTGCTGTTTCTGGCTTACCTGGCTCTCCAACATCTTCTTTTCTAAGCCAGATATTTCCGGCATCTACAAACAATGCGCCATATAAAACACTTACAATTTTAAAACGAAGTTCTGAATTAAGCATTAACTTAATATCACCACCCTGATCGGCAAAAAGTGCAGTGTCTGGAACTTTATAGGTACCAGGCCCTAAGGTTCGTGCCGGAAAGGCCCTGATATCGTTGCTACCGCCTGCAAAAAACTGCCTTACGAAAGGTAGTGAACTACTATTGCCATAAGCGTAACCATAGCCCAGGTTTAAACGGTTCGCCCAAACCAGGTTGCGGTTGATTTTATAAAAATCTCTTAAATCAGCCTCAGCTCTGATAAACTGCGTAAGTGGGGTATTAAATAAAGTTTTCTGCCCCTTATCGTTTGTTGGCGTAAACAAGCCCCAAACATTGCCACCTGTTTCCAAACCGCCATAAAAATAAACGTTGTTACGGCGATTGGTTTCCATTTGGTTAGTGTAGGTAAAGTTATAATTACTACCAATGATAAACTGATTTTCAAGGGTATTTCTTAATAAGGGGTTTTGCGTAAATATCCTTTCCCTTGTCGTATCAGATGGGAAAGAGGTTGATACGTAACTAATTGAAATCGGATTCAAGTTATGTTCTTTGTACTGATTTTCCTTAAAATTATAACCATACTCACCTTTTATCGCGTGTAGGGTATATTCAGAACCACGGTTTAGCATCTGGTAAGAAAGCGATGTAATGGTTTTCGGGATAAAAGCATTCGTGCTGTTAGGTTTGTAAAATGGTACAATCAGCCTTGGGAAAGTTAGTTTTCCTTCAGCTGTAAATGATAAGGAGTTTCGGCCCAGCGAAGTACCTCTAACCTGTGTTTCGAAACCACCACTCACACTCACATCCAATTGCTCTGCGCCCCTGAACAAATTTCGGGTAGTTTGGGTAACCTTTAATTCTGAACCTACAAAGTTGTTTGATTTGCTGGTACCGGTAACCGAAAAACTCAATGAATTTTTCTTTAACGGGGTAAGGTAAATATTCAGGTCCAACTGATTATTTTTGAAACTATCAACCGGTAAAAACTCTGCCCTCACATCTCTGAAAGCACCAATATTGACCATTCTGTTTAACGATTGATTATGATCTTTACGGTTGTAATGTTCACCTTTCTGGAAGAAAACCAAACGGTCGAACAACCTTGGCTTAAAGGTATTGCGGTCATCATAAATGCTGAAATCGTGATATTCAAGCGGTTTTAACTTTCTTAAGAGGGTGTCTCTACGGAGGCTATAGCTTGGATAAATGTTAATATCCCTAATGCTGTAAGGTTTCAATGCAGCGTCAGGCGTAATGTCTTTAACTTTGATGTTTACATTTACCAGATTTTTGCCTATGGTGCTATCCACCTGCATAATCAGGTAATCGGGACTAAAGTAAAAGTATCCCTGCTCTTTAAGGTCATTGTCAATTCTGATGCGCTCGTTTTTGTAATTGTCGAGGTCGTAGTAATCTCCTGCCTTTATTAGGGTTTTATTTTTATTCTGATTGATGATTTTAGTCAAAACGCCGGTATCAGGAGGGAAAGTAACTTTATTGATTTTATACCGGTTACCCGTTTCTGCAGTGTAAACGGCTTTACCTTTTTTGTCTTTCACTATTGTATCGCCGGTAACAGATGCCTGTAAATAACCCTCGCTAATTAAATAGCTGGTCAGTACATCATTATTATATTTTAGTTTTACCTCACTCACTAACACAGGAGGTTCACCCTGTCTGCGTAACCAGTTCCTAAAACCTTTAGGTTTTTTTGGTTCGCCTGCCAGGTTATAAATACCCAGTTTATATCTTATACCTAAAATAGAGCTATTGGGGCGCGGTCTTGTTTTACTTTCTAAATCTTTTTTTACCTGTTTTTCATCATCAATTTTACCTGATGAATCCGGATTGATCTTTACTTCGGCACCTGTATATAAATGTTGCCCCGGCTTTAACGATTTGGTGGAGCTACAAGCAGCCCAAACTAAGCAGGCCAGTACAAATAAAATTGGTCTAATTAGTTGTCTCATTTTTAGGTTTTTGTTCAATGTTTCTTCTGTTGCGTTTTTTCTGGAAAATCTCTCTGAATTTATTGTAATCTACTACCAGGGTAAAACCCAAACCGGTTTCGATAATCTGTCCCTGCACAATTACATCGTTTTGGTTGCGTCGGTAAGCTCTTAACCGATATCTTCCGTCGGCTGATAAAGCATATTCAACATTTACATTTCCGCCAATATCTGTCGATTTTTCGCCTGGTGCCTGCGGTCCTTCCAATGCGAAAGAACTTCCCACGGTTACCGTAAGCCTATCGTTTAATAATTTTTTTGATAAACCGACTTCCAGGTCTGTTTTTTGCTGAAGTGAGCCGGTAGAATAATCTTCTGATGAATTTACACCAAAATTCAATTCTACACCTTGAATTAAATCGGAAGCAAGGTTATTTAACTGTTCTGTCAACAATTTACTCACACTTGATCTGGCCAGGGTAGAAACACCACCGCCACCGCCTGCCAAACTTTGGAAAGGGTTATTAGCGATAAACCTGTTCAATGCCAATAGTGCAAAAACCTGTTTATTTAATTCACTTTCATCGCGGTTTACATTGATCAATTTGGTGTAAACCGTACCATTTAATGCACCACGTTCGTTTTCCGGCAAATCAAGTTTGAAAGAAATAACCGGTTTCAATAACTCACCTTTCATCATCAGATAAACCTGGAAAGGCAATTTGGTTTTGGCCTGGATATTATCCGGCTCATTGATCAGATCGATAGGGGCCGCATTCACTTCGTACAGTGCGGTTAAGTTCACATTAGCTGAAGTAGGTTCGCCTGTCCATACAATGGTACTTCCTTTAACCAGTTTGAAGGCTTTTTTGCCTAGCGGGCCAACAGATAAATTGTATGAACCATCAATAATTTCATAGCGGCCTGTTAAACTAATCTTTCCACTTGGGTCCATTGTTGCATTCAGGTCGGCTTCACCTTTGATATTCAGGGCATCACCATTTGACGGATCAACCACCACATTCAGTTCGGCTTCAGGATCAATGGTGATGGCTGCAACCAGGTTAATGCCTTTCATGGCAGATTTACTTATGCTATCTACTTTTAAAGCTTTCTGACCATTAAACGGAGGGGAGTCAGCATCAATAAACTGGACAATTCCTTCCTGATCAATAACTGAAGGGTCGTTTGACGGTAGGGCGAAGAAGAATTTTGTGCCTTTGTTCACCCTAACATTCATGTTCACATCAGGCTGATTCAGATCACCGCGTACTTTAATATCGCTGGTTAAAAATACCGTTCCGTAGATCATATCATTATCGGCTGCGGTCGAATTGATTGCCCTGAAGTTGTTCATGTTGATATCCAAACCAAAACGATAGTCTCTGAAATTGCTGGTATAAACTTTTCCGTTGATGGTGGCTTTCTGATTTAAGGAATCGATCAGCGTAAAGTTGTTAAAACTGATTCCTTCATTCGTAAACGAAATCTTCTCGTTAGGCAGTCGGAAATATGAATTCACGTAGGCCACTCTGACCCCCGCATTGTTGAAAGTTAAATCGCCCAATATTTTTGGAGCAGTTAGTTCGCCTTTCACACTTAGTGCCCCTGTTAGTGTACCCGTTCCGTTTTTAAGCTGACCCGCAGATAAACTCTCAATATTTTTCATTTCGATCTTATCTATATTCACGGTAAGATCTAACGCACTTTTCGGTGCGGTATAATAGAACCCATTTACCCTTAGTTCATGCACGCCGGTTAAGGCCACATTTACCTCAAAGGCATTTTCAGTATTGTTGTTTACTGCCAAACGCAAGGTACCCAGCTGATCTTTCTGATAACGCAACTGATCTATGGTAAGGTTTGCTTCAAATTTTGGTGTACTGGCCAAATCTTTAACATTGGCAGTTCCGTTTAAACGGCCACCAACCAAAGTGGTATCAGTTTCGGCAAATTTGGTCAAGGTTTCCAGCTGGAAATCTTTAAAAGCTACAGCTAAAGGTGCATTGGGTTGGGTAGGATTACTGTTAACGGATAGTGACTGGCCATTGTTGCTGATCTGAAACTGGTTAACCAAAATGCCGGAGGCACCGAACTGGATATAGTTATCCTGCGATACCATCCATTTTTGATAATCGAGCAGGAGTTTCTGCGGATCTAAAGAGAATTTAAAATCTTTATTGATCGATTGGAAATTACCACCAATAACGTATTTGTCTTTCTTCTGCCTGTCACGCAGGAAAATGTTAACACCTAAATTGTTATTTGCTGCATCGCCACTCACTTCGGTGTTAAAAAGTGCTACAGACGGACTCTGGAGGCTTTTAACGGTTAAGCTATAGCCTAATTTATTGTTATCGTTATTAATATTTAAAACCGTTGTATCTACTTTAAAATCTCCATAAACTACCTGAGGGAAATTACCCTTAATCTGCAGACTATCTTTCTGCGTATCAATCAATCCGTAAAACTGAGAGGGTTTAAATACCGTTAATTCCGGCACAAAATTCTTCAATAATTTAGAATCATAAACCTGAACAAAAAACCTTAAACGCTGATCCGGGATTTTGGTTACGGTGCCAAAAGCATAATATTTATTGATTTCATTAATGATGGCACTGCCTACTTTGGTGAGTTGATATTTTCCGTCAATCTTTGCCGAAAGTATTTCGGATTTAAGGGTAAGTTCATTTTCGGTGGCCGTAGATTTTGCCCGTATCGAAATCGTGTCGACATTGATTCTTTGTTTATCTTTTACCAGTTGTAAACCGGTAACATCCACCGATCCATTTAAGTAATCAGCATCAGCAGTGAGCAGATCTACTTTAACTACACCGGCAGCGCTTAACACCGTTGGACTGAAGTTGAGCGCCTGTAGATTTACCTGTTTTAAATTCAGATCAGCTTTTACCGCCGGATATTTACCTGCAAGATTTACTTTTGCATTTAAATTAAAGTTGGCATTGCTATCGGGCATGTTGCTTTTGATGCTAATGCGCTGGTTGCTGTAATCACCGGCAAGTGTTAAATTACGGTAAGTGTATTTATTATAATAAGCATTTAATACTTTGGCATTAAACTTTGCATTGATTTTTTTAGGATCGAGGCCTGTACCTACCACATTGGCCCTAACCGAAACGCGACCGAGTTTAGGCTGCATTTTTAATAGGCGGCCAACGTTGAAATTATTTAAACTAACATCTGCCTTGTAACTTTCTTTGCCTTTAGGGCCATTCATTCCCGCAACTACCACCGCGCCTCCCATATCGGTATTAATGTTTAGGTTGGTGTTAAAATCAGTCATTGAGCCTTTAAAATTACCTTTCGCATCGATCACGTTAGGCAGTTCAATGGAAGGGGGAAGTGATTTTTTAGGTACAGCTACCAGAATATCGCCCTTGGTGACGTGAAGCCTTTTGATGTTTAAATCGAGAAAGGTTTTGTTAATGTCGGGTAAACCTTTTGCTTTCCCACTGATATCAATCTGCGTATTTTTTAAACCGCTAATCTGTAGTCTTGGAATATTCAGGTCGTTCAGATAGCCATTAACATCAGCATTGATTTTTATCTTTTCGTTGCGATAATTTGCGGGTACAGCATTGCTAAAATATCCGGCATCCTTTAAACCAATGGTGGTGTTTTTAAGGGCTATATTCAATTTTACGCGTTCAGGATGTTTGGTCAGATCCTCCATTGACGTAAAATTTAATTCCGTAGCATTTTCAATACTGGTATTTGGTGTTTTCAGGATAAAATTGCTCAGCTTGATCTGTTTATCATTGTACACCGCATCGCCACGTAATTCATCCAAAACAAAGCCGCTTTTCTCTTTCAATGATCCATTTTTAACATTGGCTTTTATTCCTGCCGCACTATAGCTTACATCGCTGGCACCTAAGTTTAACTGATTTATTTTAAGATGGTTAAAGTCCATACCTTTAGGCGCGGGTTTTGCGCCCAGGTTATCAAACTGTACATTGTTATCGGCTAAGCTGATATTCTTGATGATTAATCCCAAAGGTGACTTTTCTGGAACAACGGTATCTTTCACTTTTTTTAAATCATTGCTTGGCGCCGGCTTAAATGCGAAAAGAATATTCGATTTATTTAAGTGTGCATCATCTACCGAATATTTACTATTGGTTAAATCTACTTTCAGGTTTACCAGGCCCAGATCGTTTACATCTGCAACTGCCTTCGTTGTCGAAACCTGGTCGTCGTAGTTTACCTTAACATTACTGAAAACGAAATTCTGTACCTCAATTAACGGCAGTTTACCCTCTTTTTTTTCCGTACTATCTACGCTGTTGGTAATGTGCTGTACCAATTTAACCAATGGTTTTTGTTGTAAATAACGCAATGAAGTATTTACCAGGGTCAACTCTTTAATAACATAGTGCTGGTTGGCCAGGTCGAAATCTTTGATTTTCGTTTTAAATGCACCTAAATATAATTTCACATCATTACCTGCAACATCATCGCGGTAGTTAATGCCAATATCTTCGAAAGAAACTTTATCAACAGAGAATTTAAGGGTAGAAGTGCTATCTTTTTTTACCTGCTCCTCTGGTTTTTTTTGATCGCTGGCAAAAGCGTCAACCAGAAAGGAGAAATTAAAGGTGGTATCAGGGTTGACGCGCTTTACATTTGCGCGTACGTTTTTAAGTTCAATGTTATTGACTTCGACCGTGTTTTTTAACAATTTGAATAAACTGATATCAACTGCAAGTTTCTCCGTATATAATAAAGTATCACCCTTGAGGTCTTGAATGTAGAATTTGTTCAGAACCACGTCTTTTGGCAAAGCAATTTTGATGCTTTCCAAACTGACTTCTGTTTTGGTTTTGTTTTTAAGATAGTTGATCGCTTTCCCTTTAACAAAATTCTGAACAGCTGGAATATTTAGAGCAAGGGCCACACCAACCACCAGAAAGATGATGGAAGCAATTACCCACAATAAAATTTTAAGACTTTTGCGTACGTATTTATTCAAAGCTAAGTGTGTTTGGTATTTAGATAAATGCCTAAAGCATGCCGATAAAATTAATTTTAGGGCAGGTTTACTAAATAATACAAAAAATAACCTAAATTGTTCGCCCGCTGTAAAAAAAATTAGCATTAGCGGTTCCAAATCACTTTGAAATGAATTCAATAAATTTGAATATAACTTTTGAACAATATGCTGGTATTTCGGAACTGACATTGGCCGATAGAAACCTTTGCGAAAGTGCAGAACAGGCTTTACGTAGTTCTTATTCGCCATATTCTAAATTTAGAGTAGGTACGGCCATCCGCCTGGCCTCAGGAGAAACTGTTTTAGGCAGCAACCAGGAAAATTTAGCCTATCCCTCAGGACTTTGTGCAGAACGGGTTGCACTTTTTAGTATTGGGGCAACTTATCCGGATGCGGTGATTGAAAGTATGGCAATTACGGCCCAGACCGATAATTTTGAGATTTCAAAGCCGGTAACCTCTTGCGGAGGTTGCCTACAGGTGATGGTCGAATTTGAACGCAAACAAAACAAACCTATTGAGGTAATTTTTTACTGTTTAAACGGCGAAGTTTTAAAAGTGCCGAGTGTAAAGAGTTTGATACCATTTGCTTTTGTTGAGGATCGGTTGGAACGGTGATCAGTTTTCAGTTCTAAGTTGTTAGTTTGCAAAGCATGTTATATGTTATGATTTCAGCAGTATCTTATTGAGGTTTATATTTATTTTCGCTGATTTAAGACTTAATAGAATTTACGTTATCCTGCTTTTCAAAACATGACAAGCAAATCTTAAGTTCCGCAGGTGAGGACCAGATGGATAGCTGTCATACTGAACGTAGTGAAGGATTTTTTAATCTTTTTATTTTTTACAGTAGAAGAAAGGTTAAGAATATAAGCTTTTCTGCTCTATACCCCATTAATAGCAACACAAAACTATCCACCTAAACCGGATCGAAGGGGAGATCCTTTTTTGTGAATGAGCATGGTTTGCGGGCAAAAAAGATCGCATCGGAAAGCCGGACTGACACTTAATGCAACTACGGAACCCTGCTTTCCAAATCAACATAATTAAGTTAAAATTTAGGCAGGTTAGACATCACTGATTGGATTTATCAATCCTGAACGCAGTAGCGGATCTTTTTTCGCTTCTTTTACCATATAAGACATTTAAGGTAATATAAGCTTAACCCTGCTTTTCAAAACATGACAAGCAAATCTTGATCTCGTCAGGTGAGGACCAGATGGATAGCTGTCATACTGAACGTAGTGAAGGATTTTTTAATCTTTTTATTTTTTACCGTAGAAGAAAGGTTAAGAATATAAGCTTTTCTGCTCTATACCCCATTAATAGCGGCACAAAACTATCCACCTAAACCGGATTGAAGGGGAGATCCTTTTTTGTGGGCCGAGCATGGTTTGCGGGCAAAAAAGATCGCATCGGAAAGCCGGACTGACACTTAATGCAACTACGGAACCCTGCTTTCCAAATCAACATAATTAAGTTAAAATTTAGGCACTTCCGACATCAGCCGATAGGATGGGTGCACTTTGCAAAATGTGAATAACCTCTCTTCACGCTGTGCCATCATTTTTATTATATTTACGGCTGCCAATTTCTGTAGATAAATGAGTGAAGAATTAGATCAAAACGTAAACGAAGAGCACAAACATACCATAACCCCAATCAACGGTTTATACGAAAACTGGTTTCTCGATTATGCGTCTTATGTAATTCTTGATAGGGCCGTTCCGCATATCAACGATGGTTTAAAGCCTGTTCAACGCCGTATTATGCATTCTCTTAAAGAGATGGATGACGGACGCTTCAACAAAGCGGCCAACGTCATTGGTAATACGATGAAGTATCATCCGCATGGTGATGCCTCCATCGGCGATGCGATGGTACAGATTGGGCAAAAGGATTTACTGATTGATATGCAGGGTAACTGGGGCGATCCGGTTACGGGTGACAGCGCTGCAGCACCACGTTATATCGAGGCGCGTTTATCCAAATTTGCCAATGAAGTGGTTTTCAATCCTGATACGACCGAATGGCAGTTAAGTTACGATGGGCGTAACAATGAACCGATTACTTTACCTGTTAAATTTCCATTATTGCTTGCGCAAGGCGCAGAAGGTATTGCAGTAGGTTTGGCTACCAAAGTAATGCCGCACAATTTTATCGAACTGCTGGATGCATCGATGGAAGCCTTACGGGGCGTGCGCCCCAATATTCTGCCCGATTTCTTTACGGGTGGTATGGCCGATTTTTCGAACTATAACGAAGGTCAGCGCGGCGGCAAAATCCGGGTACGTGCCAAAATAACCGAAAAGGATAAGAAGACGCTGGTTATTAGCGAAGTTCCGTTCAGTACTACTACAGGATCCGTGATCGACAGCATTTTATCTGCCAATGATAAAGGCAAGATCAAGATCAAAAAGATTGAAGATAATACGGCCGCCAATGTTGAAATTGTGGTGCACCTGGCGCCGGGTATTTCGCCTGATGTAACCATCGATGCCCTTTATGCTTTTACCGCCTGTGAGGTATCGATCTCGCCAAATACCTGTATTATTCAGGACGATAAGCCGCACTTCTTAAGTGTGAACGATATCCTGATCGAAAATACAAAACACACCAAGGGTTTACTTAAAAAAGAACTCGAAATCCGCCTGCACGAATTACAGGAGAAAATTTTCTTTAGTTCCTTACTCAAAATATTTATTCAGGAGGGCATGTATAAGAATCCTGAATATGAAAACTCAGCCAATTTTGATACCGTGGTTGAGGTATTACATATTTTATTTGAACCATTTAAACCATCGCTTTACCGCGAAATACTACCTGAAGATTTTAAGAAGCTGATTGATAAGCCAATGAGTAGCATCACCCGTTTTGATGTGAAAAAAGCCGATGAGCAGATGAAAAACCTGGAAGATGAAATTAAGGTGGTTAAAAATCACCTAAAACATCTGACTGATTATGCCATTGCCTGGTACCAGAAACTGAAGGATAAATACGGAAAGGGAAGGGAACGTAAAACCGAAATCCGTTTGTTCGATCGGGTTGAAGCGTCGAAAGTTGCCCTGGCCAACGTAAAATTATATGTAAACCGTGCCGATGGTTTTGTGGGTTCGGGCTTACGGAAGGATGAATTTGTGGCCGATTGTTCGGACATTGATGAGATAATCGTTTTCCGTGAGGATGGAAAATGCATCATTACCAAAGTAGCCGACAAAACTTTTGTGGGTAAAGGCATTATCCATGTGCAGGTTTTTAAGAAAAACGACGAGCGCACCATTTATAATATGGTTTATAAGGATGGAGCAAGCGGTACTTCCTATATTAAAAGGTTTGCTGTAGTAGGGGTAACCCGCGATAAGGAGTATGATTTAACCAAGGGATCGAAAGGATCTAAGGTTTTATATTTTACCGCTAATCCTAATGGAGAAGCTGAAGTGATTAATGTAGCGCTGAAGCCGCACTCTAAATTGCGTAAACTGCAGTTCGATCTTGATTTTGCTGAAGTGGCCATCAAAGGACGTGGTTCTCAGGGTAATATCGTTTCCAAATACCCGGTTAAGAAAATTGTGCTGAAGAGTAAAGGCGTTTCTACTTTATCCGGACTAAAAATCTGGTACGATGATTTATTAAAGCGACTGAACGTTGATGGTCGCGGAAAATACCTGGGTGAATTTGATGGCGACGACCGTATTTTGCAGGTACATAAAGATGGATACTACGAATTGAGTTCTTTTGAACTGAGCAATCATTTTGATGATGGGTTAATTTTGATCCAGAAATTTGATCCCGAGCAGATTTTTGCCGCAGTGCATTTTGAAGGCAAAGCACAAAATTATTTTATAAAACGTTTTGTGTTCGAACTGCAGGCCAATGGCAAGAAAACCATCTTTATCAGTGAAGAACAAAAATCGAAGTTGTTATACCTCACTTCAAATCCAGCGGCAAAAGTTATTGTTGATGTGTTAAAAGGCAAAACTCAAATTCCGGAAACACTGGATTTGACCTTGGCAGAACTGATTGATGTTAAAGGATTAAAAGCGAACGGTAACAGATTATCTCCGCATGATGTTCAGAAAGTTGCTTTAGAAGAACCTGAAATAGTTGTTGAAGAAACAGATGAGAAAATTACGGAAGAAGGTGGCGAAGAGGAGTCAATGTATGGATCGGAAGCTGTTGATGAGAAACCGGTAATCGATGAGGGGACTGAATCCACAGTAACGGATGAACCTGTTGTATTACCACCAAAACCAAAGTTCGAACGTACAGAAGTGCCAGCGGTTAAGGCTGAAGAACCAGAAGTTAAAGAAAAGCCTGCTGCAGTAGAAAAACCGAAATCAGAGCTTGATGTAGAAAAAAAGGAAGATGTTAAAGCCGGTGATAAATCCAAGATAGACGAAAAGCCCGTAAAAAAGGTAGATTTCGAAATCACCAACCCGGATGATATCGATATTGACGATAAAGGGCAGTTGGGATTGTTTTGATAAACTCTACAGCTATCAATTTAATTCAATTGGTTATCTGCCGTTCATCATTCCAACATAGATAGGAATTCTAATGCGATGAGCTTTGAGAGTGTCGCATGCGTGGGAAAAATTTTATTTTTACATTGATATAGGTATGAGGAATTAATTCGCCGCTAAAAGTTTAATTATATTGCTATTTCAACCATAGTGTAGAGGGTTATGAAATCATAGTGTTTTTGATTTCATCTTCAATAAGTTTTTTGAAAAGGCATCAGTTGGAAATCCGTTAATTTTTGCCGTATTGATTGCAGTTTCCTGGGTTTTGATCGCTTTTTTAAAGTTTTGCAACGAATAGAATAAATGTGCCAGGGTATCAAAATTATTTGGATTTGGATCTAATTTAATAGATCTTTTACTCCATTTTACAGCTTTTAAAAGTTGCTCGCGATTTTTGGTGCCGGATGAATAAAAGTTCCAAGCCACCTCATTCAATCCATCTGGGAATGACTTTGCTTTCCATCCTGGTTTAAACCGCGATGTACTATCGGTCCTCTCCAGTAACTTTAAATTTTCAATACTATCGATGCCAATGCCCATATAATATTTATCATAGTGATGGGTGGCCAGCTTAAAATAGCTACTAGTGTCTTTAACAGCATTATAGTAAAAAAGCATTTTTTCATTATAGATTTTTTGGCCATTAAATTGGTTATTTTGCCATTGGTTTTTATGGAAATTGGCTGTATTCTGAGCATCAGCCAAACAAATCGTTTTTATGGCAGTAAACATGGTGTTATTTGAAATAACATTCAATATAAATGCCCTTGTTTGTTCTGGTTCCTTTCTGAATATACTGTCTATTATAACCCGATTTGCAAAAACTTTTCTGTAAGCAATTCCATTAATGATTGGACCTGCTTCCAATATGTATAGTATTGTTTGATAGTCGTTAAAAGATGCCGGACTTAATTTTTTGGCGTATTGTTCGATATAATATGCATTATTCGTTACACCCCGCTTTTTAAGTATATTGATTAATCGTTTTAATTTAGTGATGTCAGAAGTATCTTGTAAATAATCTTCTTTTGCTCTTTTAATGGTTGTTTCTTGTGAGGCTTCCTCTGCCTGTTTCAATATATCTAGAAATTGTTCCTTTGGCGCTTCAGATTCTAAGCTTCTGTAAAACAACTCCATATCGCTATGTAAAAAAATATAGGTTGGGCAGTTTTGGATATTATAATATTGAATTATTGATTTTAAAGTAGTGTCGCCATAATTTGTTTCGTAAGAAATAAAATGTGCGTTTACCTTATTTACGATTTCTGGATCGTTAAAAAGCAGGTTTTGTTTTTCTCTATTTGTGTTTTCTGACTTGATGATCACCAAAACATCCTTTTTAAGATATCGGGCTGATTGTAGTGCATGATACAGGGAAGAGCTATAATGAAGTTTTTGGGCCAATAAAATAGAAGGCAAGAAAAATAAGATAAGGAGAGAGAGTGAAATTTTCATAATAATCGCTTTCCATAAAGATAGAGAAACCTAAATGAAAAAGGAATAGAACTGATGATGTGTTCCGTTACAAAGCAGCAAAGGAGTGATATCATAACTATAAATTTGGCTTTTGAGCTTCCAGTGAATCAATATGAGTATTTTATTGGAATTTAAATATGTTCCGAGACTCAACATGACAGTATCTTATATGAATTTCTTTCATGATCCTTTGAATATCGAGGCTCGACCAATATGTTAGTCCGGTATATGCATTGATAAAAACAATATTTTATTGCTCATGTATTCATTGAGGTAAGTAGATTAGGGGTGGCTTATTATATTTTAAATCTCATTAATATAAAAAACCTATATTTGCCTCACTCAAAGGGGTGCTTGTTGATGCTGCAATTTCTGTTGCCGTCAATTTGCTGAGATTATACCCATTTAGAGGTTTAAGGCAAAAGGCTTAAGGTTTAGGGTTATTTAACCTTAAACCCTACACCCTAAACCTTCTACCTTTAATGAACCTGATGCGGATAATACCGACGTAGGAAAGAGGTTAGCATTACCTTGCTGTTTTGCCCTGAAAGCAGTTTTCAATGATTTTAACAAATATTGTAAATGAGTTTTCAAGACTGGTTTAAGCTTTTTCAGGAGCAGATTTTACACACCTCATTAATCGAATGGCTGGCTGTGGGTTTTGGTGTAGCCGAAGTTTTATTGGCAAAAAAAAATAGCATCTGGCTTTATCCAACCGGAATAATTTCTGTTCTATTGTGGATGTTTTTACTGCTGGGCGTAAAACTATATGCTGAAGTGCTTCTCAACGTCTATTATCTGGCAATGAGCATTTATGGTTGGTTTATCTGGAAAAAAAGAAAGCTGGATGGCGAAAACCAGGTATCTTGGTCAGGCAATAAGGAATTAACCATTGCAGTTTTGATCTCTATTGTAGGTTTTGGGGTGCTTTATCTGGTATTGAGGCATTATACTGATTCGGATGTACCTTTGTTTGATGCTTTTGTATCTTCAACAGCATGGGCAGGCATGTGGTTATTGGCCAAACGCAAAATTGAAAACTGGATATTCCTGAATATATCCAATATTGTGGCCATCCCATTGCTCTTCCACAAAAAACTTCCACTAATGGCCTGTTTAACAACGTTTTTGTTCATCGTAGCTATATTTGGTTTTTTTGAATGGAAAAAGATCATTGACAAAAATAGACTCAGCATAGCCTAATCATCCTTTCTACTCACCAGTTATGAACAAAACATTAAACCCTACCTGGCAGGAAAAAGTTAAAGCTTATGCCGCAGTTTCTGAAGAAATGGGCAGGTTACATCCCGAAATTCTGGAACTTGCCTATCAGGAAAATTGGTTTAAGCTTTTCGTACCAGAGGTTTACGGTGGGCCAGGGAAAAAGCTTCCGGAAATTTTAAGGTTGGAAGAAGAATTAGCAGAAGCCGATGGAAGTTTAGGCTGGACCGTTACACTTTGTGCAGGCGCAGGCTGGTTTGCCGGATTTCTAAATCCTGCATTGGCCGCAGAGATTTTCGCTGACCCTGAGGTTTGTTTTGCAGGAAGTGGCGCTGTTGGTGGAGTAGCAGTTAAAACTCGGGAAGGTTATCTGCTTAATGGGAAGTGGAGTTACGCCAGCGGTGCATTACATGCTACTATATTTACCGCCAATTGTACCCTCCAAAATGAAAGCGGTGATGATATTCTGGATGAAAACGGATTGCCTAAAATCAAGTCATTTATTCTTAAAAAAGAAGAAGTAAATATTTTACCAGGCTGGTCGTATTTTGGTTTAATAGCTACAGGAAGCCATGCTTTTGAAGTTTGTAATTTAAATGTGGATGAAAATCGGACTTTTGAAATTAACCAGCAAATTGAAGTGGCCGATTGCGGGTTTGATTTTCCTTTTTTGCAGCTGGCAGAAACCACACTGGCAGTAAATAGCTTAGGAATGACCAATCATTTTATTAAACTGGTTGAACAATCTTTTTATGCCCGGTCTGGATTGGGAAGATATAGCGAAACGCAGATTTTGTTTTTTAACAATGTGCTTAACAACTGCAAAGCTGAATTGTTAAGCCTACGTACGCAATTTTACCTTTCTTTTGATCAGTCATGGGATGAGTTAATGAATAAGGGTAAAATTAGCGATGACAAGTTAAAGGAGGTAAGTTCAAACAGCCGTAAATTGGCGCATGCCTGTTGGAAAATAGTAGCCATGTTGTTCCCATATTGTGGTTTAGAGGCGGCAAAGAAAGAGTCGGAAATCAATAGGGTTTGGAGGGATCTTCACACCGCCAGCCAGCATGCCTTACTTACTTTTGATAGCTAACTATTCTAAAAGTGCTGATTTAACTTTATCTTTGAAATCTACCATAAACTTGTTCAGTTTAGGTTGTATTACAAAGGCGCAATATGGTTTTGACTGGTTGTGGCCAAAATAGTTTTGATGATAATCTTCTGCTTCATAAAATTCGCTTACCGGGGCAACTTCTGTAGCAATAGGCTTGTCGAAAATATGTTGTTCTGTTAAATCTGCAATCATTTTTTCTGTCTGCTTTCTCTGGTCCTCATTTTCATAAAAGACTACTGATCGGTATTGAGTGCCAACATCGTTACCTTGTCTGTTTAAGGTTGTTGGATTGTGGGTTTTAAAGAATATCAATAAAAGTTCAGCGAACGTTATAATAATTTCATCAAATGTGATTTGAACCACCTCTGCATGCCCGGTATCGCCGTTACATATTTCCATATAGGTGGGATGTTTTAAATCCCCTCCCATGTAGCCTGATGTAACCTGGCTTACACCATTTAAAGTTTGAAAAACGGCTTCGGTACACCAAAAACAGCCTCCGCCAAATGTTGCTATCTGCATAATCTTCTTAATATAAAATCTATTCCAAATTTTAGATTAATTCAAAAAAAAGACATTTTTTTGATATTGCAATAGGTTTAGCGCTTGATTATTCTTACAGGTTTTGATTCGCGCTGATTTTATAATTATGAACAGCATTCGTTAAGGGATTAAAAAAAAGCCTGTAATGTTGATTACAGGCTGGAAACTTATTGATATTGTATATATATCGGCTTTGGAGTTAGCTTTAACAGCTCTTCCGGAGTCATTAACCGCTTTGGTTCTTTTTTCAGGTCATTTTTGTAAAACAACTTAAAACCAGTAAACTGTACCGGTTCGCTTTGTATAAAGTGGCGATAGGTGCCTTTTTTTAATTCGGGTTCGCCCCATCCATCCATGTGCATCACTACCTGTACTTCCGGACGTAGTTTAATGTTAGCTGAATTGGTTACCATTTTTTTTGTAAAGCGGTGTAATACAAATACTTTCGGAGGCAGATTGTGCTTTTTAACAATATCTGCAAGGTATTGTGTTACATAATTTACATCTGCAGCATCATAGGTGCCAATTTTCTTACCAGGCAACGAACCATCCTTCATTGAAAATTCTGGATCGATTCCTAAATGTACATAAGGCAGTTCAAGATATTTTTCAATACGGGGCAATTCTGCTTTTATGGTACTTAAAGCAACCTGAAGATCTAAAAAGACAATGGTATTGGGTTGCATTTTGGCAATTTTCAAAACAGAATCGATTTGTTTATCACCCATCCTGTTGATATACTTTCCATCTTTTCCGGGTGTTCCACTGGCTACTGCGGCAATATAGTGTAATCCTGGTTGTACAGGTGTAGAAGGATCAGCTTTTTCCCAATGTTTAACTTCAGCATTCAGGCGTTGCCACATTTCTTTAGGCGCATATTCGCCAAGTGCACCCATCTTTTTCGAGTGCAGGTTCCCATAGTAAACAACAATGCGTTTAAAAGGTAAAATAGCGCCTGCCAAAGGATATGGTTGCTTTTTAACCGGCCATCTTCCCGTAGTATCTCCGTTTGCTAGTTTTTTTACTAATGAATCGTAAAGTTTTGGATCAACCGGTTTCATAACATTTGCGGTTGAGTCGGTTTTCTTTTTAGTGGTATCAGTTGAAAAGATTTTACCAATGCTGCTTCCGCCCTTACTGTCTGAATTACAGTTGGCAAATAAGCTGATTGCGGCAAAACCAAGTATGATGGTGCCTGCTAATGAAGGGAATTTCATAGATATAAGATAATTAAATTTTAGTCTTTTTCCGGACCAATGAAAGTAGGGCGGAAATATGGTAGTTTAAAATAAAGTATTCAACATTTACACATTACAGAATTTGCCAAAAACGCCTAACGGCAATTTAATGCCTGAAGTGGCCTGTAAATAAAGTTCTCCTGTTTCGAGATTTTTAACTGCAGGGAAAGAAGTACGGATTAAATTTTCAACAATTACTGAAGAAAAACCAAGAGAGTAAGTATTTAGGATAAGGAAATGTTCTTTTTCATCCAATAATTGCACCACGTCCTGCATCATTTCCTGGATATGGTCTTCCAGTTTCCATTTTTCTCCATTAGGGCCATGGCCGTAAGCTGGCGGGTCCAAGATAATTCCATTGTATTTTTTACCTCTTTTTAATTCTTTTTTCACATACTTTAGCGCATCCTCAACCATCCAGCGGGTATCTTTCAATCCCGAAAGCTCCTGGTTTTCATTTGCCCAGGTTACCACCTGTTTAATCGAATCTACATGGGTAGTTTCTGCGCCAGCCGCATTTGCAATGAGCGATGCCGCCCCGGTATAGGCAAAAAGATTTAAAACTTTAGGCTGTGGTGTTTTAAACTTTTTTATTGATGAGGAGATATAATCCCAGTTTACTGCCTGCTCCGGAAATACGCCCACATGTTTAAATGAAGTTAAACCCAAACGAAGTTTAATGGCAACTTCATTATTTTTATATTCTACATGCCAGCGGTCTGGAATAGACTGATTTTTTTTTACCCACTCGCCTGAAGTTGCCGAACGGCCTTTAAAAGTAATGTTGGCTGCTTTTCTCCAATCCTGTTCTGATAATGTTTTTTTCCATACCGCCTGCGGTTCGGGACGGATGAGGATGACGTTTCCGAAACGTTCTAATTTTTCAAAATCCCCGCAATCTATCAGTTCATAATCTTTCCAATGGGTGGGGGCGAGTAATTGTATCATTTAATATTGTATGTGGTCCGTCACTGCGAGGTACGAAGCAATCTTAATGCAATACATACAGAAGGAGATTGCTTCGTGCCTCGCAACGACGATTTTATTTAGTAAAATTTAGACGCATTACATATAATCCTTTAGTTCATCTAATGGTTCATTAAAATCATCAGAGATATAAAGAATTGTACCTTTCGCAGCACCATATAAGCTTTTTGGTTCTTCAACAACATTTGCTTTTTCAACTGCTGATTTAGGGAAACTTTTTGAATGTTTGGCTTTTAAAAAATCAATAAAATCTTCAACCTCATTTACCATGCTTTCTGGTAAGGTTTCCAATTTGTGAATGATATTTTTGGTAGCCGTAGTCATATACAAATATACAAATTTTCTTAAAACTTATCTTTTGCAGCTTTCATAAAACGGCTGGCAAATACGAAGTCATTCAGTTCCTGAATATCGGTATGGGCAATTTCCTTGTTGCTGCCTTCCCAAAATTTCTTTCCTTCGTGCAAAAATAGAATGTAATCGCCAATACCCATTACCGAGTTCATATCGTGCGTCACCACAATGGTAGTGGTTTTATATTCTTCCGTAATTTCCTTGATCAGTTCGTCAATTACAATGGAAGTTTTCGGGTCTAAACCCGAGTTAGGCTCATCACAGAACAAGTATTTTGGATTCATGGAAATAGCACGTGCAATACCTACCCGTTTTTTCATGCCACCAGATAGTTCAGCCGGGAATAATTTGTTTTTGCCAGCCAGGTTTACCCGTTCCAGACAAAAATCTACCCGCTCCAGCTTTTCCTTTCTGCTTTGATCGGTAAACATGTTTAACGGAAACATGATGTTTTCTTCAACTGTCATACTATCAAACAGGGCAGAGCCTTGAAATAACATGCCAATTTCTTTACGTACCTCAATACGCTGCTCATAGGTCATCGGGGTAAAATCGCGTCCATCATACAATACTGAGCCAGAATCTGGTTGGTGCAGGCCCACCATACATTTTAGTAAGGTTGTTTTTCCCGAGCCGGAACCACCAATAATTAAATTGGTTACACCTTCTTCAAACTTTCCGGAAATACCTTTTAAAACCTCATTTCCGGAGAATGACTTATAAATATCTTTAATTTCGATCATTACAATAACAATTGGGTCACGATATAATCGCAAGCTAAAATAGAAATACAGCTAATTACAACAGCTCTTGTACTGGCCTGAGAAACTTCCAGTGCACCACCGCGAACATAAAATCCTTCGTAAGCCGGAACAGATGTGATAATAAATCCGAATACAAATGCTTTTACCAAAGCAACGGTAATGGTATAAGGGTTAAAATCGGTGGTAATACCTTGAATATATTCTGCTGGTGTTACTGCTCCCGAAACCGAGCCACCAATATAGCCACCGGTAATGCTTAAAAACATCGAAATAATAACCAGCATGGGTACCATGGTTATACCCGAAATAATTTTTGGGAGAATTAAATATCCCGGTGCATTAATACCCATGATTTCCAGGGCATCAATCTGCTCGGTAACCCGCATTGATCCAATTTCAGACGAAATGGCCGAACCGATTTTTCCTGCCAGTACAATTGCACTAATAGTTGGACTTAATTCCAATATACTTGAATCGCGGTTTACAGAACCGATAATGGTTTTTGGAATAAAATCACTAACCAACTGGAAAGCAATTTGTAAAGTCATTACTGCACCGATAAAAGTAGAAATAATAGCAATTAAACCTAAAGAGCCAACGCCGACATAATCCATTTGTTTGGCGATTTCTTTCAGGTATATTTTCAGTTTTTCCGGCCTTCTGAATACAGACTTAAGTAGCAGGATGTATCTGCCGAAATTGGTAAAATTCATTCCGTATGTATTTGCTTAATTTAAATGATCATTCTATACTACTACAAAGAAACGATAAAAAAGTTGGAGCGCTTTGCTAATTACAAAAATATTCGTGGTTTTGAATATAATTATGGTTTTTTGTTAACAAAAATTAAACCATAAATAATGAAAGCGGTAATAACAGGTGCAACTAAGGGGATTGGAAAAGCTATTGCGACTAAATTTGCCCGGAACGGGTACGATTTGATTTTAGTAGCGAGGAGTTTAAGCGACCTTAATAATCTTCAGGAGGAGTTAAGCCCTTATGGAAATGTCATTTTTATCCACGCAGCAGATTTTTCAGTTAAAGAAGAAGTATATGCTTTTCTAAATTCGACCACCATAAATTTTGATAATATAAATGTTTTAATCAACAACGTAGGGGTTTTTTTGCCTGGCAGCATGCTTGATGAGGATGACGAAACCTTTGAAAAACAACAACATTTAAACACAAATGCCACTTATTATTTGAGCAAATTCTTTGGCAAAAGGATGCGCTTAGCGCAGCGGGGCCACATATTTAACATCTGTTCGATAGCAAGTAATGTACCTCCAAAAAATGCCGGAAGTTATAGTGTAACAAAAGCAGCGATGTTGAGTCTTAATCATGTATTGCGGCAAGAGTTAGCACCTCACCATGTTAAGGTTACAGCTTTTTTGCCAGGCGCTACTAAAACTTCATCCTGGGAAGGCACAACAATTCCGGATGAAAAATTTGTACAGCCTGAAGATATTGCTGAAACTTTATTTACCATTTTAAACTTAAGTAAAGGGGTAAATGTAGATGAGGTTTTAATTACTCCGCTTGATTTTTAAACACAAAATGAACAACGTTATGGAAAAGAAGCTTTTTAGGAACGAACACGATAAGATGATTGCAGGGGTAGCTTCGGGACTTGCTGATTATATGCAGGTGGAGGTTACCATAATCAGGTTATTGTTTGCATTATCGGCCATATTTATGGCCGGAGGTGGCTTAATTGCCTATATTATCATGTGGATTATTGTTCCGGTGAATAACGATCCGGCAGCAAAATTCTCTAAATTTAACGATTACTTTGGTAACAAAAACCCAAATGCACAGCCATTTGGAACCGCCGATCCTTTCGCCGGACCTGCTAATCAGGGAAATCAGAATTGGACACAACCTGTAGACGGCACACAGAAAACACCGTTCGAAACACAGCCTGATTTTAGTAAGTTTAATAAATCGAATGATACCGGCCGCACCATCGGCGGATTGGTACTACTGGTAATCGGATGTTTTTTCCTAATGCGCGAAATGGATTTTATACCTGATTGGTTTAGTATTCGTAACTTATTCAGATACATGTGGCCATTGATATTTATTGCTCTAGGCATCAGTATCATAGCCAAATCAAAAAGAAAAAATGACTGGGCGGCTTTTCAACAGCAACAGGATGCTGAACAACAAAAAACAGCTGATTTTTCGGAAACGATAGTAGAAAACGAACCTGCATCACCAGTCAAAACAGACGATCATTCAACATCCGCTCACCCTCAAGTTTAAAGAAATGAAATTAGATAGATTAATGTGGGGTATCATCCTGCTTTTTATTGGCGGTGTACTTCTATTGGAAAACTTTGGCGTAATCACTTTTTATTGGCGCAACGTGTGGAGCTTCTGGCCCGTATTCTTAATTATTGCAGGTTTAAATATCCTGTTTAACAGAAACAATTCGCAAACCGGCAGCATCATTTCAATTGGTGTTTTAGTGGTGGCCCTTTCGTTTCTTTTTTATAGAGGACAACAGGTACCTGAACAGGGCAATTGGTGGGGACGCCACTTTAAAAAAGATGTCGACATTAATATCGAACACAATAATGATGATAACGACGATGATGATAACGACACTTCGTATAATCACATGAGCTTATCTGAGCCATTTGTAGCAGCAGATAATGCTAAAAAAACAATATTAAATATTTCCGGAGGAGGTATCTCATTTAATCTTGATGGTGAAACATCCGAATTGATCAATGCTGACGTTAAGAAAAAACATGGTAATTTCTCTTTGAAGAAATTACTGACCGATAGTGCTACCATACTTACCTTCCAGATGGACGATAAAAAGAATAAATGGAATTTTGGTGATGGCAGTAACGATGTTAACTTTAAACTGAACAAAGAAGCCAACTGGAATATCTTGATGAAACTTGGAGCCGGCGAAGCCAACTTTGATTTTGCCGACTATAAAGTACGTACTTTCCGCTTTGATGGCGGAGCAGCAGCTTTGGATATTAAATTCGGAGATTTATTGCCAATAACGGATGTAATCGTAAAATCTGGCGTAGCCGATGTAAAAATTGCTGTGCCAACTAATTCAGGTTGCCGGATTAAAACCAAAACAGGCTTATCAGCTAAGGATTTTGATGGTTTTGAAAAGTTAAGTGATGGCGTTTACGAAACTTCAAACTACAAAACCTCAACCAAAAAAATCTTTATCAATTTAGATGGCGGATTAAGTAACTTTGAAGTGAGCAGATACTAGAAAGGTTAAGGGTTGGAAGGTAGAAGGCGTAAGGCTAAGACTTCGTCAACGAAATCTTTATTAAATGCTGATCTTACAATCCTAAAATCTCATAATCCTGATCCTATTTGATGAATCCTGATCAATATACTGTTGTAATTAATGGAAAGCCGCAGGGGCCGTATAGTTTAAACGAACTGAAAGATTTAAACATCAGTGCGAATACCTTTATACGTAAACCCGGGATGGACGATTACAAAGAAGCTCACGCCATTCCTGAAATGCGTGAGCTTTTGGGTTTTACTTATCAAAAAACTGCACCTCAATATTTCGCCGCTTTCGATCAAAGACTGTTGGCTTCGGTAATTGATCATTTTATGATTTTCGGTTTCTATATCGTTATCATTTTAACCAGTTATTTATACATCGAAGGAAAAGAACAGCGGATTATGGCCTTTTTAGCTCCGTTTCCTTTGATATTTCTAGTCAAATTGCTTTATGGCAGCATCGCTGAAGCAACTAAGAACCAGGCAACCATTGGTAAAAAACTGCTCAATATTAAAGTAACCGATTTAGAAGGGAGCAGGGTTTCTTTTGGTAGTTCCCTGGCCAGAAATCTTTCAAAAATCATGTCTGTAGTTCCGGTTTTCTTTGGTTATCTGTATAGTTTTCTGAATAAGAAACATCAGTGCTGGCATGATATTGTAGCCAATACTTTGGTAATTAAAGATCGGTTGATTTAGTTAGTAGAGCCTGGTAACACTTATCCGGGAGCATGCTCTAGTTAGGCTGGTTCAATACGGCTAAACCCACCCAACGTTAAAGAATAAACCCGAGTGGAGCGAACACGAAGTGCAACGGAGTAAAGCAAAAAGCGGGGCTGCATTTGCCATGCAATACTGCTCTTCCGTTTCCAAAAAAAAATGTCATTAGGATTACTGCGATTTAATTACAACATAACAACATCAAAAATTCTAACAATCCTTATCTTTGCAGATAGATGGAAAATATATTGGCAAAACATGATCTGGCTGGCGGATATTGCAACAGTTTAACAGATTATTCAAGGTTTTTAACCCGTGAAGTAAAGATTGGTGATATAGCCTTGGGCGGCCATAACCCTATTCGTATCCAGTCTATGACTACTACTGATACCATGGACACCCTCGGAACGGTAGAGCAAACCATCCGCATGGTAGAATCGGGCTGCGAATATGTCCGTATTACCGCACCAAGCATCAAGGAAGCCGAAAATCTGGCCAATATTAAAAAAGAATTGCGTTTGCGCGGCTATAAGGTGCCTTTAATTGCCGATATCCACTTTACGCCAAATGCCGCCGAGATGGCAGCCCGTATAGTAGAAAAGGTACGTGTTAACCCAGGCAATTACGCAGATAAAAAGAAATTCGAGAATATAGAATATACGCAGGATGCCTACAATGCAGAGTTAAGCCGGATTTATAAAAAGTTTATTCCGCTGGTGAAAATCTGTAAAGAGTATGGCACGGCGATGCGCATCGGTACCAATCACGGTTCACTTTCCGACCGGATTATGAGCCATTATGGCGATACCCCACGTGGTATGGTCGAATCGGCAATGGAATTTATCCGCATGTGCGAAGACCAGAATTATTATAACCTGGTGATTTCGATGAAGGCCAGTAACACCCAGGTGATGGTTCAAGCTTATCGCTTGTTGGTAGAAACCATGGCTAAAGAAGGAATGAATTATCCTTTGCATTTAGGTGTTACTGAAGCTGGTGATGGTGAAGATGGTCGTATTAAATCAGCAGTTGGTATTGGAACTTTATTGGAAGATGGTTTGGGCGATACCATCCGTGTTTCTTTAACTGAAGATCCTGAATTTGAAGCACCAGTAGCAAAAGCTTTGGCAGACCGATATGCTTTAAGAAGTCCGAAGTCCGAAGTCCAGAGTCCGGAGTCAAATCAGCTACGCTCTACGCTCAACGCTCCGCGCCCAACTTACAGCCCTTACGAATATAACCGCCGTATAGCCGTTCCTGTGCAACATATTGGCGGGCATCACCATCCGGTAGTAATGATTGATGTTTCAAAAGAAAATTTAAAAGATCCTTACTTCTTGAGTTCGGTTGGCTATAACTATAGCGCAGGTTTAGATAAATATAATCTGGCCGATCAGGCCTGTGATTTAGCCTTTTTAGGTGATCAGTTACCATCTTTTTCATTTCCAGGAAATTTAAAACAGGTTTATCATTATGCAACCTGGTTAAAGCTAAAAGACAAAACGAATTGTCATCCTTTATTCTCTTTAGAAGAATTTATCAAAGCTGATCATAAAGATGATCTATTGAACTTTGTTGAAATTGATGCGACGCAGTTAACCAGTTTAACAGTTAACCAGTTAACCAGCGTAGTGCTGATCGTTAAAACTTCTGCTATTCACGGCATGGCCGAACAAAGGGCATTTTTTGTGGCGCTGCAAGAGAAAAATATCCAGGTTCCGGTGATCATCAAGAGAACTTACCAGGATGTAGATGCCGATCATTTAATGCTTTATGCCGCTACCGATCTGGGGGCCTTGCTTACCGATGGCTTTGGCGACGGTGTGTGGATTGACGCAAAAGGACAAAGTCTTTCATTAATCAACTCGACCAGTTTTGGTATTTTACAGGCTACCCGTACACGCATCAGTAAAACAGAATACATTTCTTGCCCCAGCTGTGGGCGAACGCTTTTCGATCTGCAGGAAACCACTCAATTAATCCGGTCCCGTACCGACCATTTGAAGGGGATAAAAATAGGGATCATGGGCTGTATTGTTAACGGCCCGGGCGAAATGGCTGATGCCGATTATGGCTATGTGGGTACAGGTCCAGATAAAATTACTTTATACCGGGGTAAAGAGGTAGTAAAGAAAAATGTAACTACAGCCTATGCTCTGGATGAATTGATCGATATCATTAAAGGCGACGGGAATTGGGTAGAAAAGAATTAATAATAATTGCTTAAGAGGCATGGCAATTAAGCGTAAGCTGTGGTCTGCGTCCTCATAGATCACGATATTGTTCGGGGACCATTAAATTTTCTAATCAATAAATCCTAAATTGCCTTGATGAAAATACCCGAGTTTCAATATCTGTTTAACGAGCTTAGAAACTGGCTGGCTGAGAATGGCCTTGCAGGTAACGAACTCATTTATGCTTATTTTTTTATCGGGCTTATTGCCGTTATTTTATTCTTATTTGTTACCATTTTTGTAACCCGGCAGGTGTTTATTGGCGTGGTAAAAAGTGCCAAAACTAAATCGGACTGGCAAAAAGCATTATTCGAATTCCGTGTTTTTAGGGCTTTTGCCCTAATTTTTGGCGCTTACATTATTTATAATGTTGTTCCTTATCTTTTTATCTACTTTAAAAACTGGCATTTCTATGCTTTGATTTTAGCTAAAATCTACATGGTTTTAGCGGTAATGTTTGCGGTAAATGCATTTTTGAATGCGGTGGTTTCCATTATGGAATCATCGAAGAAATATGCCGATAAACCCGTTAGAAGTTATAAACAGGTAGCCAAAATTGTCTTTTACATTGTTGGTTTTGTACTTATCCTTTCGATTATCCTGGGGGAATCACCGGTATATGTTTTTGGTGGTTTTGGTGCCGTTACGGCTGTTTTTATTTTAGTATTCAGAGATCCTATTTTAGGTTTTGTCGCCTCGGTACAAATGAGTGCAATTGATCTGGTTAGGGTTGGCGACTGGATTACCGTAGAAAAATATGGTGCCGATGGCGAGGTAACCGAAATCAATTTAACCACCATAAAAGTACGCAACTGGGATAAAACGGTAACTATTGTACCCAGTTATGCCATTGTCAGCGAATCTTTTAAGAACTGGCGAGCAATGGAAGAAAGTGAGGGAAGGCGGATTAAACGCCACATCAATATTAAAATTTCCAGTATCAAATTCTGCGATGAGGAACTGATCGGCAGATTACAGAGCATCGATTTCCTGAAAGATTACCTCCGGGAAACCCAGGCCTTTATTGAGCGTTACAATGCTGAAAATACGGTAAATCCTAATAATCTGGTTAACGGCCGCCACATGACCAACATCGGGACTTTTAGAGTATATGCAGAAAAATACCTGGAAAGCAATCCTCATATTAATAAGGAACTCACCTTTATGGTGCGCCAATTACAGGCTACAGAACACGGATTGCCTATTGAGATTTATGTATTTTCGAAGGAAAAAGGTTTAAAACGTTTTGAAGAAGTGGCTGCTGATATTTTTGACCATTTATTGGCTGCGGTACCTTACTTCGATCTCGAAATTTTTCAAAGCCCTAGCGGCAGCGATATGCGGAATTTTGTGAGGAGAGGGGATGATTAAATTTGATGTAATTCTGAGCGCAACGAAGAATCTGCTCGTGGATGCTCCGTAATAAAAGCACATGCCCCATTTACAGGCAGTGTTTTGCAAGCCACAGATTCTTCGTTGCTCAACATAACAAGAACCTACTCTCCCAAGAACAGTAAAACCTTTTCGCAAACCTTAAATAAAAGTGGTGGTAAAGTTTCGCTGATGTAAGGTTGTGTAGCCCCATAAACATGGTTCGCTCCTTCAATTTTAATCAATCTGCTATTTGTGTTGGCTTCTGCCAGCGTTTGCGCAGTTTCGAAAGGAACATTAACATCATCATCGCCATGAATAATTAACCAGGGGATATTGATGCGCTTTGCTGCATCTATAATATTTAATGTCGCTGCATTTTCTTCGAGATCTTCCAGCAAGGTCACATTCAGCGGCATTTGTTCTTTAGTGCGGGCATTGGTTACAAAGATTTTTCCCGTTTTTTTCCATTCTGCCTCCTGTTCCTTTTTCCAAAGGCTATTAAAATCAGCAATGGCACTCCAGGTAACCAGTTTGTCAATCCTTAAATCGTTGGCTGCTTCTATGATGGATAATCCACCGCCCCGGCTATGGCCAATTAAATTTACTTTAGTGTTTGCACCATAAGCTTTTTCTATAAAATCCAATACTGCATTTACATCAAAAAGTTCTTTGGATACGGTGTTGCTGGCAAAGGCTTCCATATCGGTAACATCTTTTGGATCATCAACCGGTACGCCACTATGCGATAAATTAAACTTAACGTAACGGTAACCATTACTGGCAAAATATCTTGCGACTAAATTATGGGCGCCCCAATCTTTAAAACCTTTAAAGCCATGTACAAAAAGTACGATGGGAGTATTAGGGTTTTTTTCATCAAAAGTAATGTCACCAATAATTAATTTTCCGTCTGCACCGCTAATGCTAAAATTGCTTTGTGTAATCATAATTTTAAGGATTGGTATAGAATGTAAACCTACAAAATTTCATTTTGTTGTGGTTAGGATAGTAAGAAACTGATTACAACCTTAGCTAAAATAGCCCTGATGGAAATGAAAATCCCTTTTGGAACCGTCAAATTGTCATTTAAGGGTGTTGTCCAAAAGGATTGTAATGTACAGCAGGACGGAACCTTTATTATTAGTACTGTCACTGCGCTTCAAAAAAATAACCCTATTATTTTTAATCATAAATTATTCTTTAAAGTAATAATACCGTGCCCAGCCGATAAACAATAATTGAAAAGGCAACCTCAGCCATGCAATTAGTTGAGTAACCCGTATTTGACCCAACATAAAAGGCGCTTTCTGGATCATGTAGATGTGTGCAGGCATAAACGCAATCAGCATGAGTATTATCATCACCGCTGCAATCTTTCTGCTCTTTTTAAATAACAATGATAGCCCTAAAATAATTTCTAATAGTCCAGAAAAGTAAATTAAAAAACCAGGTGCAGGCAACCAATCTGGCATGATTACGTAATATGCTGCAGTGGATAGAAAGTGGTTACATCCGGCCAGAGCATAGAAAAGGGCATAAACCCAAAGAAAAAAAATATAGATGAGTCTGTTCATCATGTATCGACATAGTTTTTCAATCTTTAGGTTTGCTATTTAAAACCGTTCTAAATTGATGTAAATTACAGGTTAATGACAGTGACATGCCTTTACCATGTTACTTTTGTATCCCGATAATAGTTAATAACGGAAGCACTTGGAATATTTAAAAGTAATAGCTTTTACGCATCACCACATCGACCTGAAATCTTTAGGGAAATTAGTTATTTGTGACCAGAGTTTAGATAGCAGGTTGAAGAATGTTCAAGCAGAGCTTCCCGTTAGCGAAATTTTTTATGTCGGAACCTGTAACCGTGTAGAATTTGTTTTCCTGACCAAGGAGAAAACTGACAAGGAATTTGTAACTAGATTTCTTACCGTTTTAGATATGGGGCTGCCTCCTGAATTTATGGAGCGTTTTCTGGATAATGTTACGGTGTATGAAAATGAAGAAGCTTTTAATCATCTACTCAGAACATCGTGCTCTTTGGAGAGTTTGGTGGTTGGTGAAAAGGAAATTCTTGCTCAAATCCGTAAAGCTTACGAAAACTGTCGCGATGCCGGATTTACCGGCGATTACATGCGCATGATTATGGATCGCGTGGTTAAAACAGCAAAAGAAGTTTATACGCATACCAATATCTCCAAAAATCCGGTTTCTGTGGTTTCATTGGCTTACCGCAAGCTAAAAGAGTTAAATATGTGTGGTAACTCCCGTGTCTTGATTATTGGTGCCGGCGAAACCAATCAGAACATTGCAAAATATCTTAATAAACATAAATATTCTAATTTCTCCATTTTCAACCGTACGTTCTCTAAGGCTGAATCTTTGGCAGAGGAGCTGGGTGGTAAAGCTTATCCGTTAGCTGCACTGGAAGATTTTAATGAAGGATTTGATGTAATCATAACCTGTACGGGTTCTACTGAAGCAATTATCACTGAAGCGTTATATGCCAAACTGCTAAATGGCGATCAGGGCAAAAAGGTAATTGTAGATTTGGCCATTCCGAATGATGTTGTGCCTGCAGTGATCCATAATAATCCTGTACATTATATTGAGGTAGAATCGTTGAAAGAAGTAGCACGCAAAAATATTCAGGAACGTTATAACGAACTGGTGCATGCTGAAGAAATTATCAGTAATAACATTACCGAATTTTTCTCTGTTTTAAAACAACGCCGTATCGAATTAGCGATGCAGGAAGTGCCAAGAAAGATTAAAGAAATCAAGAATACAGCCATCAATGGCGTTTTTGCTGATGAAATCAGTCAGATGGACGAAGCCTCTCGTGAAGTTTTAGAACGCGTAATGAACTACATGGAGAAAAAATACATCAGCGTTCCGATGGTCATGGCAAAAGAAATTCTGGTTAACCAACCTTAATTTAAACGTATCGTTTTTTTTGTCATCCTGAATGAAATGAAGGATCTTTTCCATAATATGGAAACATGTTTGCAGACAGATTCTTCGCTGCGCTCAGAATGACAACAGATAGATTGCGAAGTCAGGTGCTACCATCTGATTTTTTTGTTTGCAGCATTTAGTAAGTTTAAGATGGTAACATCTTACACCATGGATATTCCTTTTTTTGTCATCCTGAATGAAATGAAGGATCTTTTCCAAAATATGGAAACATGTTCGCAGACAGATTCTTCGCTGCGCTACCATTGACATTATTTTGCAATTGTCTATTAATGAGTGACTTGCGGAACCTATGCATTTCGGCGTAGCTAGGCCGTAGCACCGTATCTCCGTTCCGCTTAAATCCGGCCTAACAAATTTTTCGGGCTCCACTGACAAAGCCATCCCACTGGCTTCGAAAGAAAA
>NZ_CAJYOJ010000044.1 GCF_913776295.1 uncultured Pedobacter sp. | reverse complement strand
TGCCCGCCAGAAGGAAATAAATACTTATCTTGCTTTGTATAAATCATTAGGCGGAAATTAGATGGGCAGCAATTTGAAAAACCAGTCAGGATCGATGTGGAAAACCATTTTCCAGTGGAGCGGCGTGCCGGTTTCAGTGGCCTTGGCAAATCTGATCCAGTACCTGCTGAACCCACAAAGCAAATGGTGGGATTTTTATACGGAAGCCCTCTGGACAGAAATCTGGATCACCATTGCCGGAGGCATTGCGATGTATGCCGTTATTTTCGGGATTATCAGGCTGCTGTCCGGTTGGGTGAACAGGAAAAACAGGTTGAAAGACAATATTCTGGTTCATTTTGTCCTGACCACCGGTGTGGTCATTGTCTGCATGTTCCTGCTGCTGTATCTGGAAAATGTATTTTACGAACAGCTGTGGCCGGAATCTGCTGACGGAAACGGAGAGGTGGAGGTCGATGTACGGAATTATCTCGTGGTAAATATCGTAGTTGCTGCTTTTGTCAACAGCTTCTACAATTCCTTTTTCTTTTTCGAAAAATGGAAATCGGAAGTTATGGAAACCAATAAGCTGGAAATCCTGTCGCACCAGCTTAGGGAAAATGCATTGCAAGCCGAACTGGAAGTCTTAAAGCTGCAGCTGGATCCTCATTTCCTGTTCAACAACTTCAGCATCCTGACCCAGCTCATCGAGATCAATAAAGAAGCGGCACAGGAATTTTTGTCCAGCCTTTCTAAAGTGTACCGGTACATCCTCACTACGGGTAAAAAAGACATTGTCTCCCTGGATGCGGAACTGAGGTTCGTGGAAACCTATTTCCACCTCATTAAAATCCGGCACGGTGAAACCATCCATCTGACTGTTGATGTGCCGGAAGCAGACAGAAGGAAAGGTATTCCGCCCGTTACATTGCAGCTGCTGCTGGAAAACGCTATAAAACACAATATGTCTACTCTGAAAAAACCGTTGTATTTATCGATTGTAAGCGATGATAACGGTACAATTGTCGTTAAAAATAATCTTCAGCGCATCAATATCGATTATAAAAGTACGGGTATGGGGCTGAAGAATATCAAAGAGCGGTACCAGCTGCTGGAAGGTAAAATGCCGGAAATCACAGAAACCCGTACTTCTTTTGAAGTTACACTGCCGCTCTTGAACATTTAAAAAACGGAACAATGAATTACCTGATTATAGAAGACGAAGCCCATAACGCAGCACTGCTGAAAAGCCTGGTAGGGAAAACGGATCCTGCAGCCCTACTGCTGGAAATACTTCCTTCCCTACAGGAAAGTGTGGAATGGCTGGAAGCAAATCCCGCTCCGGACGTCATTTTTATGGATATCCGGCTGGCGGACGGACTATCTTTTGAAATTTTTAACCGGGTAAAAGTCAATTCGCCCGTTATTTTTACAACGGCTTACGATGAGTATGCATTACAGGCCTTTAAGGTCTACGGTGCTGCCTATCTGCTCAAACCTATCGAAAAAGAGGAATTGAAAGAAGCACTGGAAAAGGTAAAACGGGTGCAGCCGAAAATTTCCGGAGATGAGATCAGTGCCATCATGGAAATGTTCCGTACCCGAGAGAAAACTTATAAAAGCCGTTTCCTGCTGCATTACCGGGAAACCTACAAGGTGATTCCGGTGGAAGAGATCGATTACATCTGTCTGGAAAATAAAAATGTTTACTTCCACGTGCTGGACGGAACTTCCATCGCCGTGCCGTATACTCTGGAGGAGCTGGAAGAGCAGCTTGATCCACAGTATTTCTTCCGGGCGAACCGCCAGTATATCCTGCATATCAACAGCATTGACAGCATCCACAAATATTTTAACGATAAACTGAAAGTCGTCCTGAAAAGGGACCGTCAGGCAGAAGTGATGGTGAGCCGTATCAGAATCCCTCAGTTTAAATTGTGGCTGGACCGGTAAAGGCCTATTCTAAAACCGCAATTGTTATGGAATCAAAATCTAATAGCTTAGCTAATTAAAGACAATTTACTGAAACATTATGCCCGGACCCGGAATTAACTATAAGAAACATATCATAAAAGTCAACAAGGGTCATCCCAACCCGCTATAACCTTACCGCTAATTATTTTTTACAAATAAAAAAACGCTTTATGGCAACTCTTTGCGAGACTCCATGAGCAGGCTGCATTATAATAATTACACGAAGAAAAAGCTTTTGAAATCTTAAAAAATTATATCGAAAACAAAAGTATGGATGATTCTTTTAACTGGATAGATTTGTACAATATTATCGGATATGATTTTTAACTAATATCTGAAATGGTGATTGGTGTACAACAAATTTCGTCAAACGACTTGGAACCGCACAAGCAGCTCTTTACCAGTTAAACAAACTGCTGTAACTAAGCTAAATTACGGCCTAAAGTCAGCCTCGCTGACATCAGCATTAATCTTCAGCTCAACAACAGTAAGGGTTTGTGAGCTGTCCTTATCACCAACTTTCATCTCCGAAGCAAAGGTAAGTCCTGAATATTTTTTATAAGTCAAATAAAGTGTCGTCGCAAAACTGTTTTTATTGATATCTTCTACTTTATCATCACGCAATAGCAGCTTGCTTTCCTTGTCAAAATACAACAGCTGTATCAGCCCGCTTTTACGCTTTGCCCTGATCTTATAGCAATCCTTCTCTCCTACCTTCTCTTCGCCCAGAAATTCGAGCGTCCATAATTCGGGCATAATCCAATCCAGTTCATTAAAAATATTTTTTCTATCAAACTTGTCCTTAAACTCCGCCAGATCTGCTTTTTTCACTTCTCCGTTAACGGTTTCAAAAGCTGTTTTCCCATCAAACCAATTTTGAAAGACGGTTCTGCCCTTGTACACAATCTTAAAACTACCCTTATTTGGCAATTGTTCTTTGGTGATGTAATTTACCGCTCTACCTTCCATTTCCGTTTTCAGATCGCTATACAAAGTAGTAATAGTACGGAGAAAGGATTCGCCACCCCTCGCTTCTATGCAGTTTTTAACAATTGTAACCGGATCAGGCTTTGCAACCTCCTGAGCCTGAAGCGTAGCGCCAAAGAGGGTGAGTAACAGTAAAATGGATATCGTTTTTGGAGACTTCATATTTTTACGGATTTAACGTTTTACTCTAAATGATTTTTTCTTGTTTATTTCCGAAAATTTTGATCCTGCGATAGCAACAGATAGATCGGCAATAATTTGATTAGTTCAATCCAACTCCCAACTGACTTGTTGTTCTCAACAATCAATACGAAAAAATGAACAATGAAATAAAAGATTTGGGTTAGGGCAAATTCCGTACGGCGGATCCTGCCGTAAAAAGAAAAGGGATCTTTAAACATTAGAGAGACGTTTGTATTGCGGGTTTAATTTCGCTTAAATTACGATTATTAGAATAGATGTCAAATATTTTTTCCAAAAAATGAAGACGAAATCGTGCTTCGAGTCAAGTTTATAGATGTGAACAATTTGGTCATCAACACAAAATACCAATAATAACCAGCGTCCTAGTCCAGTTGGTACAGCAAACCGGAGAAAAAATTTATGGCCTGATAGCTGTATCTAACACAAAGTCAAAACCATTATGCCTTTCAGGTTGTACTAGCTATAAGTTATACATATATGTCAGAACGTTCCGATAAAATAAAAGCATTCAATAGAAACCGGTTGCCATCCATCATCAGGCTTAAATACAGCGCCATGCTCGAAAACGCATTCCGGTTCTACCGTGGCACCTGTCATCTTTTCTATGAAAGGATTGCTTCGCTGAAAACAATGCCAAAATCGCCCGTAGGCTGGATCAGTGGCGACTTGCACCTTGAAAATTTTGGCAGTTACAGAGGTGATAATAAACTGGTCTACTTTGATCTCAATGATTTCGATGAGGCTATAAAGGCACCGGTACTTTGGGAGGTGGTACGTTTGGTAACCAGCATTTTTATCGCTTTCCAAACCCTGGAGATTGACGGGGAACAAGCCATGAATATGGCCGTACTATTCCTGAAAAGCTATGGTACGACCCTAACTGGTGGAAAAGCCATGGATCTGGATCCCAGAACGTCCAAAGGCATTACCGGCGTTTTTTTAAAACGTGCGGAAAGAAGTTCTGCAGATGAATTACTACATAAAAGGACATTTAAAAAAGGAAGAAAATTACATCTTGACACCAGTGACGAGCGTCACTTCAAACTAAAAAAAGAATTGAAAGCCGAATTGATCAGCCACATGGAAAACTGGCTATCCCAAAACAGCGACAGCCCATACAATTACTGCATTAAAGATGTAGTTTACCGGCTTGCCGGAACCGGCAGCCTCGGACAGAAACGATTTTTGTTCCTCCTGAAAAGCACGCGAAAAAAAGACCGATACCTGCTTCTTGACATGAAACAGGCTTACCCATCTTCGCTATCGCCCTTTTTGGATATTCCACAGCCCGAATGGGAGAATGAAGCCAGGCGCATTGTTTCTGTACAGAAACGCATGCAACATGTTTCGGCATCACTGCTCTCTACCGCAACATTCAAAGGAGAAGATTACGTTGTGCAGGAATTACAGCCGGTAAAAGATACCCTCAAGTTCAAACTCATCAAAGCAGAATACCGGAAACTTTATCAGGTAATTGATGATATGGGCATGCTTACTGCATCCTCTCAACTCAGGAGTTCGGGAATGGATGGTGCTGCCACAAAAGATGAGCTGAAAGCTTTTGCCAGCGAAAGAGGGTGGCAACAACAAATCCTTAATATCGCCATCGAGCAGGCAGCCCTGGTATGTGCAGACTATGGTGCCTTTCAGCAGGATTATAGAAACGGAGCATACGAGCGCCAGCAAACAAATAAAAAGAAACCTGAGCCGCTGCTGGATTAATCCTTCAATGCTGCACATTTTATGACACTATTTTTTTGCCACGTTTAACAAAACTGATCACCAAACCATCACAGGGCTAAGCGATCGCTTTAATAGAAAACACAGAGAAATAATCAATTTTTATTCTACTTCAAACCAATTAACCGAAATTTTGTATTACAATAGCGTTCGCACCAAATGCTTACCAATAAATACCAATATGGAAAACTTAACATTATCCGAAAATGCAAAAGGGTTTATGGACTATGCCATAGACACGATAAACGCCATGGATGGTGCTCCGGAGCACAATTCAGCGCAAAAAGATGAAGTGATCGCTAAGATCAGTAAACTTAAAACCTTACTGGGCAAACTTGAACAATCTTATCTTGATAATACGCCGAGCGATACGGCCTCGCCTGTGGACCCTGAATATATTGCAGCCGCCGGACACAGCTAAACAAATCATCAGTTTATAATACCGGAAACAAAGTGTATTACTAAATTTGAGAAAGTTAGCCCTGCCGATGATCAATATTTTGATACCCTTTATAAAACCCAATATTTTTTTTAACGGACACAATAAACAGCAAAAAATTACGCTTATATATACGAGAGCGTTAATTTAGATTTAAACGGGAAGCTATCTTAGGATAGGTTCCCGTTTTTCATTTTTGAAATATTTAATATCATGCGACATTACATACCGGGTTCTAACAAATTGACAAAAACCCAAAATTAAATCCCATAAATAGTTTTCACCCAGCTGGCATCTTTGGCGGAGGGTGATTTTGTACCACTCCATGAATTATCGATCCAGGTAGAACCGTCTAACTTTGTGGTGGTTGGAAGGCTGCTGTTGATGGCACCATAACCATTGTATGATCCATAAAGCATGATCGAACTAATATCGAATGTTGTCCCCCCATAATTCATACCTGTAAGCTTATTATAACCCGATTGAGCTGATGTACTGATATTGTCCCACTTTACCAGAATATAGGAGTCACGGTCCGCACGTAGCTGCTCGTGGTGTAACCCGATAGCATGACCTAACTCATGAACAACGATGCCCTTAGCTTCCGGATTGGAAAGATTCATTGTGGCCCCGCTAACATAACCTACCGTGCAATTATTTACGCTACCAGGCTGTATAGTCAGATAGTAGCCCGAAGTTACCTCTTCGAATATAATTCCAGATTTTGCTGTCCAGTCGGCCATGGCTGTTAATATCGTGTTAGTCTGCGCAGTCGTAAATCCAGCGGCAAACCGATAAGATACTTTATGGTTTGGCCATTTGTATGCACCAGCTGGCCCATGTCCTTCAGTGGTTACTTCCGGAAGTTTTGTGGTAATCTGTTCATCCGGAATAACCATATCACCGTTAAAGATATTTTTACCGTCAATTCGTTCATAACTGATCAATGATCCCAAATAATAACCCTGCCTTATTTCAGAGGCACTTTTTGCTGATGATAACTTGGCATCATCTTCAGCCGCTTTTTTACAGGCCTGAGACAGCAACAGCGATCCCCCCAGCAATAGCATAACTAATCTTGTGTTTTTCATAATGTTGATTTTGTAGTTTTAATACTAAGTTAATGTATTTTTTAATATGATAAAATATATTTCTTAACACGTGTCTGAGCTGAATGAGCCAGCATGATAATACTTATCCTCCAATTACATCCTTTTTAAACCAATTTAATTCTTAGCTGTTATACTAAACATGAACCTGAAGCATCTAAATCAGCGCGTCAACCAATTTCCATTCGTCAATGGTTAGTATTTCCGGTAACCAAAACCTTTCACGCGGTATTTGGAGACCTCACCTCTTGATCCTGTTTTTTGGAATATTAAAATTTTTGGTCCATTTAACCGCCTTAAAAGGATACGGCTATCATGCTGATGAGATTTATTACGTCGAACTTGGAAAGCAATGGCAATGGGGTTTCCCCGATATATCTCCCTTTGTTACCTGGATGGCACGTATATCAAATTTGCTTTTTGGCTCATCTTTAACCGGATACCGGATACTGCCTTGTTTTTTTTCTGCTGCAACAGTTGTAATAACGGGTTATATCACGCACTTCCTGGGCGGAAAACGTTTAGCCATTACCATCGCTTGCTCTGCGATTATTTGTTCACCTGCATTTTTAGCTACTTCCTACCTTCTGCAACCTGCTGTATTCGACGAGTTCTTTTGGACCCTCCTATCCTTCGCCTTCATTGCGTACCATAAAAGCCGTAAAACTTTTTATTTATGGCTTATGGCAGTGGCCCTGGCCTTCGGCATACTAAACAAATACAGCATCCTGTTATTGGTATTTTCAGCGTTCCTTGCCTGGTTAGTTTTTGGGCAGCGCACCTATATTACCAATTGGAAGAAGTACTTACTACCTGCATTGGTTTTCGTGTTGATTTTAGCTCCACACCTGGCCTGGCAAATAGAACATGGCTTTCCTGTTCTAAATTTTACAGCCGTGGTAGCGAAAACAAACTTTGAGGTCGACCCCGGCGATTACATTCTCCAACTGTTTTTTTTTCACGGCGCATCAGTGGCGGTGTGGTCTGCCGGACTGATTTTTCTGATGACAAACCCAAAAAGCAGGGCCTACTTCTTTTTAGGCATCGCATCCCTAGTTGTAATTGTGGTATTGTCCGTACTAAAAGGCAAGTTATATTATGGACTAGGGCTCTTCCCCCTGCTATTTGCCAACGGCGGACATTGTTGGGAGCTCATGTTAATCCGCTTCAAAAGCGCTTGTAGCGTCGTGTTTATATCAATGCTCTATACTTTTGCGCTTCTAAGCCTTCCGGTGGTGATCCCTATTTTTTCCGTTACCGATAATCAATTCTACATGTCTGAAATGGTCAGGCTAACAGGTTTTTCCCGACCGCTGCGCTATGAGGATGGAACGTATGGAAAAATGCCACAGTTTTTCGCCGACATGACAGACTGGGAATACCTCACCTCAAAATTGGAGAACGCCAGCAAACAAACGGAAACATCGGGTAAAGCCAGACTAATTTTAACCAATGATTATGCCATAGCCGGCGCCTTAAAACATTACGGCGATGCAGCGCTGCCCCTGGTCATATCGGCAAAAAACAGCTTTCTAACGCAGTCGCCCAAAAACCTGGATCAACACACCATCATTTACCTGACCAAATTAACCGGACCAAACATTCATCTCATTGCAGATCAGGTAAGGCTCATGGATACCATCCGTTCAAAAAATTCGCACATTAACGGATTACGCATCTATAAGCTGTCATTTCCTAGCCAGGCATTTAAACAACAATACGCCAGGGACCGGCTGCTGTTTATACAGAAATGATGGCCGGCCACCGAAGCTTTCCACCTAATTTCACCAGTGCCCACTTCAAACCCCTATCGAGCCACATTACCATGTATTTAACACCTAACGGGTGATCATGATGGTGGATAAAGAATCACTAATCGGTTTTTTACCCAGACACAAAAAAAGCCATCAATTTTTTTGATGGCTTTTTCTTAGATGAAATCGGCTAATTTAAGCGTGAGCATCTCTCAATGCTTTGATCGCATCGTGGCTGGCGTTAATGCCTTCCTGTTGTTTTAATAATACGGTTCTAACATTTTCACCAAGCTCATTTTCTGCCAGTGCATCACGATATGCCTTTTTTATGGCATCTTCACCGCGTTCACACTCAGCCAGGATACTGTGTCTGTCGTCGCCACCAAAGGATGCTTTAATATCGATCCAAGCTCTGTGCAACGTTCCCAAAATCGTATTTCCAGTGTCAGGAGTCTCCGCATTTCTACCAACCAATCCGGCCAGTTCTATCACGTTGTCGCGGCTATCAGTTGATAGTTTTTCAAAGGTCGCCTTTAAATCAATGTTTTCTTCTTTTAGATCGGCTGCTGCTTTATCAAAACCATCTGCTCTATCATTGTTAATCTGAATGAGATCATTTAAAATTTCTACTGTTTTTTCTGTATTTTCCATAGTTTAAATATTTTCTAATAACAACAGGGTGAGCCTGAATATGTTTGGATCAAACAAAATAAATCTTCATGCTCAGGCTTGTTTCTTTCCAATCTTTCTATTCTTGTTATAAGGCGTGGCGGTAGATCTTTGACAGCAGCAATCAGAAAACCATCAAAGCCTGCATCATGTTTCTTATTTAGGTAAAACACCGCCGATCGTATCAGAAAGGGCTTTAAAATTGGCCCTGGTTAAAATAAAAAATATTTTTTTTAAACTTTTTAGGCTGCTGTTGGTCTGTTTTATATGATAGAAATGCAAGAAACCTTAAATTTTACCACAATGCCCTTTATCATTGGTGTTTTAGCGCTGGTTTTCGGGACATTTATTTTCATCTTCGCCATGTGGCGCAGGAACAAGCGCAGGAAACTAACAGGCATTAATGGATTTACCTGCCCGGACAGAATGGTAAACACCAAAAGTATAGAAAAGCTATTGCAATTTTTAGCAGTTGTATTGTTCATATCAGGCTTTATGCTCATCACTTTCGAAGCGCTGAGAATCGAAGATAAAGTGGCGAACGAGATCACCACAGGTTAAAAAGAAAACTATAGTGATGGCCGGAGGCTTTTCAGATCATTTATTGAGGTAACCTCACGGAAAAGCGACCTAATGTACGTAAAGCGTCATGATTGCGCCAGCGACTTGCCGCTTTATGATAAAAAAGCTATATTGCTAATACCGTCCAGATTAAGCGCTCTGTTGATTTATTTTTTCATTAAAACTTTTCAAATTTGGCATTAAAAAAAGCAGGATTTTATAGGGGACCACGCTTACCCTTCAGGAAAAAAGAAGCAGAACATAAAATTAATGAGTTTATAACCACACCAGAGGTGCGATTGACGGGAGATAATGTTGAAACCAATATTTACCCGCTCGCGGAAGCGCTCAAAATAGCTAAAGAGCTAGACCTTGATCTGGTTGAAATTTCACCGAACGCCGTGCCTCCCGTTTGCAGGGTGATCGACTACAGTAAATTTCTTTACGAACAGAAAAAGAAGCAAAAGGAGATAAAAAGTAAGGCCAAGCAGACCATCATTAAAGATATCCGTTTCGGCCCAAATACAGACGATCACGATTTTCAGTTTAAGCTTAAACACGCGGTTTCGTTTTTAGAAAATGGTGAAAAAGTACGCGCCTTTGTTCACTTCAAAGGTCGTTCTATAGTTTATAAGGATCAGGGCGAAATTTTACTGTTGAGATTTGCGCAAGGCCTCGAAGAAGTAGGCAAAGTGGAATTATTGCCAAAACTCGAGGGCAAAAGAATGTTCCTAACCCTGGCACCAAAAACGGGTAAAAAGTAAAACCCGGCCATCTTAATTTTTTCAGTTAAATGCCTTGTCCGGCAGTTATCAACCCATGTTTTTACATAAACTCTGGCTAAGTGTAGGTAGATTTAATGTAGGCAACGGGCAGTTGATGATTTTATATTAAATTGATAGCGGTATAGTCTGCAGTTAGCTGCTGTCGATCAGTAAACGTTTCAGGCAGGGACCTTTTCGTTCCTGCCTGATTTACCGCTAACGATTATTTGCGTATAAAATCTATCAGATCTGCATTCAAACGATCTTTTGCGGTAATGAAAAGGCCATGTGGCTCGCCCTCATAAACCTTGTATTCTGCATGGGGCAAAAGCTGGGCAGCCTGCGCTCCGGTTGCTTTAATGGGCACGGTCTGGTCTTCATCTCCATGGATAATTAGTGTAGGCACCGTTACCGACGACATTTCTGACCTTAAATCTGTCGAAGAAAATGCGGCTGCACAGTCAAGGGTTGATTTTAAGGTAGCCTGCATGGCAATGTTCAGATCAGTGGCCAGCCTTTCGCTGCTCACCGGTTTATTCAATAACCCCTGCCCGTAAAACTGTTTTGCAAAGGTGCCCAAAAAACCGGGACGATCGTCAATAAGGCCCGCCGTAATTTCGTCTATTTTTTCCTGCGGAACCCCATCCGGGTTGTCGGGCGTTTGCAACATATAGGGTGCGATAGAACTGATTAAGACCGCTTTCGAAATACCTTTACCGCCATGTTTGCTAAAGTAGCGCACTACCTCGCCGCCACCCATCGAAAAGCCGGCCAATATGGCGTTTTCTACACCAAGTTCATCAATAAGCGCCTTTAAATCATCAGCCAGAGTATCATAATCGTAACCCGTTAGTGGTTTGTCTGATTTACCAAAGCCCCGTCTGTCATAGCTGATCACTCTGAATCCGGCATCAGTAAGGGCGGTAGTCTGGTAGTCCCACATCTGGTGATCGAGTGGCCAGCCGTGTACCAGGATAACCGGTGTACCGGTACCCAGGTCCTGATAGTGCAGGTTAATTTCTTCGCCATTTGTGGATGTTGTTTTTAAGAATTTCATAGGTTTAACTTTATTGTTTTTTAAGAATATCCTTTAGAACACCCTCAAACAGCCAATGTTTTTGTTTTTCGACCCACCCCTCCAAAATTCACAAAACCAGTGGTTGTTGCAGGCTGGTTTAGGTGAAAGTATCACCGGCAAATCTCATCAGGAGGCATTTCTTTACACAGTTTAGAAAAAACTGCTGTTATGCACTTCAACTCATCTTACCAAATCTTTTCGGAAAGCAGCAAAAATTCAATTATATTTGATTATGCGATTATACAAGTTCCTTTTGCCCATTACCCTATTTTTATCCGTTAATACAATGGCCAAAAACTGCGATTGCAGCCAGATACTTCAACAAAGTATTAAGGGGATCGAAAACAATTACGCCCTCTTTAAGATCAAGGTTAACGCAGACAATTTCAAGGAATACCAATCGTTCAACCGCCTCTATCTCATCAAGGCACAATCCATAAAACAAAGTGGAGCCTGCCAGAAACTGCTCAACGATTGGGTAGCTTATTTTAGAGATAAACATCTATGGGTTACTGTTGACACTGAAGCAGAAAAAATCGACTATATTCAGTACCGCCTGGCGTTAAAATCATATCGAAAGCGCTGGCTCGACCATAAAATTGCTAAAGATTCCATTGAAGGCTTATGGGAAATGGAAGGCTACCGTGCCGTTATTATTCCAGACCTTAAGAACTATGGCCAATTTAATGCCTTGATCGTCTCGGCAGACAATGACACTTTCAAGCCCGGGATGCTCAAGATGCACCTGATAAAAAAAGATGGTTTTTACGACATGGACTTTTATCGGCGCGACTCAACGATGGTAAGTTCGACGATCAGATTTTCCGGCAAATATACCCTGTTAGATGACGACGGCCTTAGCTGGCGTAAATTGGAACCAACCGCTCCAACTGATCACATTCCGACACTGGCTGAAATGAACCAGGCAGACCCCTACAAGCCAACGCTTAAATGGATAAACGAAAAATCGGCTATCTTTACCTTGCCCAGCTGCGCTCCGAGATTCGGATCGGTAGTCGATAGCCTGATCAATGTCCATAAAAACAAATTAGAACAATGTCGAAATTTAGTTGTCGACGTAAGGGGAAATGGAGGAGGAAGTGACAGGACCTACAGGGCCCTGCTACCCTATATGTTAACCAAAGCGAGTATACAGCCTAAGGTTGGCTACTATCTTAGCGATGAAAACGTTAAACTGTTCCGTGAGCTGGGTATCCTGGAAAAGCTAAACCCTTCAGATACTAGTAGAAGGGGAACATGGGCAACTACTTCAGAAACCCCGTATTTAAGCGCAGCTCATTATGCAAAATCTCCACAAAACGTGGCCATACTCATGGATTCCAAAACTGCCAGCAGTGGTGAAACTTTGGTGCTAAAGGGCAAAACCAGTGAAAGGGTAACCACCTTTGGTACTGCTACGGCAGGCTGCATAGATGGTTATAACGGTAATATTATCCGCTTTAACGGTGGCAGCCTACGTTACCCCACATCTATACGCACCATAAATCTCCCTCAAAATGCCATTGATCCTTTCGGGATCCTTCCCGATGTCCCAATCTCCGATACGGTATCAGATCCCATCGGTTTGATATTAGATTATTTTGAGCAGACAGAAAAAAATCCATAAATTGTAAAAGCCCCAGATTCAGAGGAGGTTTTCAATTAATTTTTCTGTCCATAAAAACAGATTTGATAACGAAACTGCCCGTAATTTAAAGGTTTTATGATCTGCTGTAACCGGTAAACACCAGGGCTGAAGCAAAACAGTGGGCTACAGTTTTTTAAATTCTATTTCCATTGTTTCCCTTCTAATCGTGCCCTCCTGGCCGTCTGACAACTTGCGTTCCAGAAACAGTTTCATATTGCTTTGATCAATAACGTTCACATTGAAATCATAATCCGTGTCAATAATCAGTTTTGATTTACCGTTCGCATCAATAGCTACCTGGTAAGAAAATGTCTCCTCCCTGCCGCCGTCATTCTGGTGAAGAATATCATTATCCCTGAAATCCCAAACCGGAGCAGGTTTAGTTCCTGATAAATCTTCCTGGTTAATCACCTGGCCATTGGCGCCATAGTAAGTGATTAAGCCGTTAGATAATTCCCATTTACCCAACACTTTTCGCTTTAGCGTGGCGGCAGTTTCCATCTGCTCCTCCCCTACACCATTTTTCTTACAAGATGAAACCATCAATGCAGTACCAAGCAGCAGGGTTAAAAAAAGCAATGCTTTTTGTATCTCTTTTTTCATAAATTATTTTTTAAACCACTAACATCCATTTCTATAAAATGTTTGTCACAACGGTTACGCAATGCATTGAATCAGTTAAAAGGTTATCCCCTGGAACTTCAGCCAACTGATTCAAATTTTACCTTCTGAAAACGATTTTGGATAACATCATGCTGCATAATCAATGCAGGAAATCATTGGGTAAAAATGGTTTAATTGCAGTATTTTTTTCTACTGGTATTCCGGTATTTTTCAGTATTAGGGGAAGATACCGGTGTGGATTTGGAACGATGTTTAACTTTTACCGCTAAATTCGCTACAGCATTTTTGGTCAAATCAGGAAATTAAATCCCTTTTTACACCATAAACGCAATTTTGTAAGTTGACATTTTACACTTAACCAAAATCACGTACCGATGAAAAAAATTGGATTTTTATTCGCACTGGCCGCTATTGTTATTTCCTGTAAGCAAAAGCCAAAAGAAAATAACATACAGGCTGCTCAACAGGAGGAACCAGCAGCCCTGCAACAGGTTATACCAGACACTACACAAACGTTTAGCTTCGAAACCATACCTTACACCAGGGCCGATCTCGGCGTATTTCCATTTTTCACTTTGCCCAAAGGACTTGCAGAAATGAACAAACCCCTGCTGAATGATTTCGACATTTGCTTTTTTCCCATTAACGGTGTGATGAAAGGCTTTGAAGGCAAATTATACAAGGCTAACATCACGGGCCAGGACGGAACAAAATTCTCACAGCACTATTTTGAAAGCAGCTTAGACAATTACCTTAAATCCGTTGGAGCCGTTAAAGTCTATTCAGGAACCATTACAAGTGAGGAATATGAACGTTACCATAAACAAGATCCAAATAAAGGAGGCGAAGGAGACATTGGCTATGATGGAGACCAAATTAATGTTTATGCCATCCGAAGTAAAGAACAAGGGAATATCCTGGTGCAGTATTCAGCTACAAATGTTGGCGCAAAGCTGAATATCCTGCAACAAAAAGCACTTACCCAAACCATTGGCAAGATCACCGCTGACTCGATTATAAAGGATCTTGCTGACCGTGGAAAGTCTATCCTTTATATTCATTTCGATACCGATCAATCCGGCATCACAACTGCTGGTGCAGAAACCGTAAATCAAATTGCCGAAGCGCTGAACAAAGATCAAAACCTGAAAATCAGCATCGAAGGACATACCGATAATACAGGTAATGCCGCCCACAACAAAAAATTGTCGGCTGATAGGGCCAATGCCGTAATGGCCGCGCTGGTTAAGCTTCATATCGCACAATCACGCCTGTCGGCCAGGGGTTTCGGTGCTGAACGCCCTCTGGTGGCTAATGATTCTGACGAAAACAAAGCAAAAAACCGAAGGGTTGAGCTGGTTAAAGTTAATTAGATGGGATACTGGTTCCCGGACTGGATGATAAGCAGCGCGCCTTTGCTATAAAATAATCACCAGCTCAGGTTTTTCAACCATTAAGATAAATCATCTGGTTAACAGGCTTTGCAAAGTAATTAAAACGGTTGTTATTTGCGCACGCACCAGGTGGTCATGGCCCTGGTATTTTGTACGTTGGTTGTTTTAATCGGTTCGTGAAGCTGCCCGCCAAGGTTTTTGGTGAGTCTCAGCAGCATCTCCTGGTTAACCAGGAAACGTTCCGATCCGTCTGGAAGCATATACCTGCCATTTCCGATAAAACGGACCAGTGATTCTATACCGATTTCTGAAGCCAGGCGGCAGAAAAAATATCCGCCTGGTTTAAGTACACGCCACATTGAAGTTAACATCGCTTCAAAATGTGCCTGGTTCATGGCAAAGTGCAGTACGGCCGAACTGATCACCAGATCAAAACATTCATTTTCAAAAGGCAATTGTTCTACCGGTGAGGTGCTAAAGTTTTCATCCGGATTAATATGCTTAAAAGCACTTGCCATTACTTTAAGCTGTGCTATGGCTTCGGGATCACGATCTACGCCATAAACCTGTGCGCCACTTTTTAAAAAGTACAACAGGTTTCTTCCTGTTCCACAACCGGCGTCCAGAATCGCCTTACACTCATCATAAGTACCTTTCAGTAACTGGTCAAATAAATAAACATCTATGTTTCCGAAGGTTTCCTGTATCTGCTCGCTTTTCATCTCTGGCGCAAATATAATTACAAATTGCCGGGACGGAAAACCGATTTCAGTTTTAAAAAACATGGCCCAAAGCACAAAAGATGCTTAAACAGGGCCAAATACTGCCGCTTTATATCATGTTCATATTTATTATGTCATCAATATCGAACGGCTTCAGCTCCTGTATTTACCCACCCGGCTCATTCCCATGTTTCCCATTTGCCGGTCTGGCGATCATATTTTGCAAATTGTCCTGAATCTGTAAATTCAGAAACCGTCATGCCCACTTCAAAAATCGAATCCCTGTTCCAGCCCGCCATAAAGTAAACCGCTCCCTTTGTTAACAGGGCCGTTCCAAAATCTTCGTCGACATGAGTAAAATGCAGTCCGTAAAGGTCATCGGCCGTCAGTTTATAATCGTACCTCAATAACCTTTCTTTCAAGGCTTCAAACTGTTCTGCTGTAAAGGGAACTAAATTTTCTGTGTTTTCGAAAAACCCCTCCTCACGGCCTGCCTGTTCTTTTTCCTTGGTTTCAATTCTAGATAGCGAAATATCGAAGCTCATACTTATTGGTTTTAACCTGGTTTAACCGGTAACGAATCACCTGTTTGTTTATTTTTCTGTTTACCTATAACATTTAAGGTGCTGAATTGTTGGTTACAGTACCGGAGAATATCAGTTATTCCAGCGAATAAGTTTAACATCATGATCAACAAAGCCCTCAAGTCATTTTTTAGCAAATCGATTTTCATTTTAGGCCTCATACACCTCGCCTATTTTATTTACGGTTATTTCAGGTTTGTAGGGATTGGCAGAATCTACATCTACACGGAGTTTTACCGGTTTAAGTTTTATGATGATGTATCCATTTCGCACTTTTTTGTAAGCGGTTTATTTTTACTGACGGTGCTTATTTTACTGGTCCGGAATCATTCCAAAGAAAGGTATAACATGCTAAATCTGGTTAAAATCGGGGCCATACTGCTGTTTATGGTGTTTTTATCCTTAAGCTTCTTTATGAGTTATAGCTTTGGCATGAATGCTAAACTTAAACAGGAGTTATCTGCCAAAAATTTCAATGCAGATAAAAGGCTGTTGAACGTTTTAAATCCGCTTTTATACCCTGGCTCCTATTACAGGTCAGAAACCCTGTTCAAGGTAACCAACATTCTGTATCCAAAGCCCTATCCGGTAACCGAAGTAACAGATACTGTTTTTTACGAGCCGGGAAACAAAGCATATTATAGCGTCGAGTCGGCCTATTACAGTATCGATACGCTTAAAATGCTTACGTCAGCTTACAATAAGTTAAAAAGCGCAGCCCATATAGCCGCTGAGTTGCCGGGTCTCGATCAGCAAGAATTTCAGAAGAGGATCCTGTCCAAAACCATCAGCAAAGATAGTACTCAGATCATATTCAGAGGGGCTGCAGTCAACCCGAGGTTTGACGACAGCATCTGTGTCTTTCTGGAAAACAACACCCTACTCAGCCCGGTTAATGGCGAAGCTATTGCAGTACAGCAGCGGCAAAGCGCCATAAACCGCTATCAGCTTCTTTATCAGTTGCCTCATGATTCGTTACTTCATGCTTTTCAAAAACTAAACTTATTGCTAAAAAAATATCAGGTCGAATCTGCTATCGATCCGGCAACGCTTACCCGAGATGTATTCCGTTTCCGGGATCAGGACCGCGAGCAGCTGGACCAGATCAGGAATAATTTTAACCGAAACGCGCTGGTTGAGAAAATCAATATTTTAAACCGGCTTTTTTACCAGCCAAATTTTTTTCATCCATCCATCAGGGCAATTTTCTTTATCGTACTATTTTCAACCTGGCTTTTTGGATTTGCCATTTTTATAATTTCTACTTATTTGCGGAAACCAAAAACCAGGGGTTTTAACCAGTAAAACCTAATGGATTGATTTAAGAAAGTAAAGGTTTATATTTGCCTGTGCAGGCTGTTTAAATTAACAAGTAACACCTACAGCTTCCTCTGCGAATGAGTGGAATGAGGCCCGCAGCAACATAGAGAAAAATCAGTTGGAAACCATTATCATCAAACCCGAAAACCAAGCATCAGAAAGCTGGAAGATGTTTTCCAGAACCATGTAGAATATCCGGTTTCTTATCCCATTGAAAATCTTTACCTGCGCACGATAAGCCACGATATATTCGGGAAAACATTTTATTACAAAATGATCCCATGTTTAGAAATGTGCTGGAATTGGAACAGAAACTAAATTAAGCTGTTTGGACATACAGTTATTCGTATTTTATCCGGGAAGTTGCTTAGGCTAACTAATCAAAATCCAGTTCAACAAACATGCTGAATGCTAGTTTACCACTGCATTTACCCTGGCAACAAAATCGTCTATACTAAAAGGTTTTGGAATGAAATCATCCGGATGACATTTTCGGTTAACCTCATTTGCAGAACAATGTGCAGACATCATCAGAACCGGCACATCAACGGTGCGTTGATCATTTTTCACTTCCCGGCAAAGGTCGTGTCCATTTCCATCAGGCAGACGGACATCTAAAATCATAAGGTTTGGTGAAGTAAAAAGTAAATCTTTCCTAAAGCTTCTGATATCAGGATATAGCTTCACCTCATAATTTTCATCATCTAATAGCAATCCTATGATTTCCCTGATATCACGATCGTCTTCTAAAACCATTATTTTCTTTTTCATCATCCTTCCAAGTGTAATGATATAACCATTTGGAACTTATTTGGTTTTAACAAAATAAAAAGAGTTTAATCATTTATCTAAAAGGCTGATCAAAATGAACATTTCTTAAGTTATGAGGCAGTTCAGTCCGTTGGTTGCTTAATCCGAACCGGCCCCTTAATCTTTTCCACATCAACCGCCTTGCCTTTCTGGGTGATGGAAATCTTACCATTAACACAAAGGTCAATAGCCACTTCCATAACAGTTCCCATGTATTTACGCCAATGATCAGGATAAAGCATTCTGGCAATTTCTGATGGGCAGGTGCTTTTATCGGCTCCGCGCTGACCGGCCACCAATAATATACGCTCTGCTATTTTTTGCTTCTCTTGCATCGTCATTAAAACGCAAAACTTCAGCAATTGGTTTCAGAGAATATGGCAGCCTGTTTAATAAGCGGCTCAACATAATCTAAACAATGCCAACAGCTCAATAAGAAAAATGCTGATATATGTCTTGATCAGTAGATTACTTGGGGTTAAATACGGGAAATAAATACAAAAAGGTTCGGTATCAGAATTACCCAAAACTTTCGCCGCTTTATCCAGTTGTTATGGTAACACCTTTAAAAATCCCAATGAATATCGGAATAATAGCGCATTTAAAACATCCCATCCGTAAGCCATACATGGGCGGACTGGAAGCTTTCACTTACGAAGTGACCAAAAGACTTATTGCCAGGGGACACACTGTTACCTTGTATGCGAGTGAACTGAGCGATCCTGATCTCAATGTTAATGTTATACTCACTGATGTGGATTACGATAGGGAAACGCTAAGCAGGTTCAGGTCGCATGAGCTGAGCGAAGATTTTATTTCCACGCACCACGCCTATTTAGAGCTGATGCAGGATATTGATGGCCGCGAACATGATGTTATCTTCAATAATAGCCTGAACTACGTGCCACTTACCATGTCTACCGTTACGGCAACGCCAATGGTTACCGTGCTACATACGCCTCCTATTTTCGAAATGAAGCGCGCGATGTTACAGGAGCGTAAAACAGGCCGCATACGCTATGTAAGTGTTTCAAAACCGAATGCACTTGCCTGGCAGCCTTTCCTTAACCATTGTGAGGTAATCTGTAATGGCGTGGATATTTCATTATGGAAATTTTATGCCAAACCTGCTGGTGATTACCTGGTTTGGTTTGGACGGATTCACCCGGACAAGGGAACACACATTGCCATACAGGCCGCTAAACTGGCTGGCTATCCGATTAAAGTCGCCGGGAGTATTGCAGATTCGCACTATTTCCAGACTTACGTTGAACCGCTGATTGACGAGCGCGTAGAACTGCTTGGAAACTGTAGCCATGAAACGCTTAATGAGTTAATAGGCAACGCCAGATGCGCGCTCATTACTCCTTGCTGGGATGAGCCCTTTGGCCTTGTTGTGGCCGAAAGCCTGGCCTGTGGTACGCCTGTAGCCGGCATTTCTCGTGGGGCATTGCCCTATCTGGTGACCGCCGGAACAGGTTGTCTGACCAGCAGTAATGATCCCGGAGAACTGGCAAATTGCATCAATACGGCTGTTGAAATGGATCGGGCAACCTGCCGCCGCCAGGCCGAAGAAAATCTGGATATTGAACGGATGATAGATGCTTATGAATTATTGCTAACGGATACGGTAACCCGTGTAGCCTGATATGGAAATTGCTTTTTACGTTCATCATCATGGTTCAGGCCATCTGATGAGGTGTCTGGCCATTGCCTCTGCCCTCAAAAACTGCCATATTACTTTTTTGGGAAGTGGGCTGGCACCATATAAATCAATAATCCCAGGCACTATCGAACTTATTTATTTACCAATGGATACCCCCACTGATGAGGACCATTATTTCCTAAATCGAAGCCTGGAGGGACTGCACTACGCACCGCTTAATGTTGGTGGACAGCTCCAGCGGGTAAATATCATGACCGGCTTTTTGTCCAGCCGCCCCAAATTGCTATTTGTTGTCGATGTTTCAGCCGAAATGGCCATGCTATCAAGGCTGTGTGGCGTACCCACAATCGTTGTCAGGCAACATGGTTTGCGAGATGATCTTCCACATCAAATCTGTTATCGAAATGCCATTGGATTATTGGCTCCGTTTGATGTGCGGATGTCTGGACGAGTGCCAACATGGATCCATGAAAAAACTTTTTATACAGGTGGGCTCAGCCGTTTTGCACCCAGTGCAGACCTGTCTGACGCCGCCAAAAGGCATGTAGCTGTACTGATTGGCAGTGGTGGCACGAGTATAGATCACCATTTCTTAAATCATCTGGCCTGGCAATGCACAGAGTGGACCTTCCACATTGTGGGCAATGGTCAACATGCGCAAAACATTAATAATTTATATTTTCATGGGAAGTTGGAAGATCCCCGAGCTATTCTGGCAGACTGTTGCATAGTGATTGGAAATGCCGGCCATAACACAGTGATGGAATGTGCTTCGCTGAATAAACGTTTTATTGCTATAGCCGAAGAACGTCCATTTAAAGAGCAGGAGGAAAAAGCCGTTATTATTGATGAACTGAAATTGGCCACGCACCTCCCGGCCTCGGCGATATTCCACACGGACTGGAAAGAGATGCTTGAAAATTTGTTAACCAGCCGCCCCAACTGGACCGGGTTTATCAGAAGCGATGCAGCCGAACGCGCGGCAGATTATCTGATGAATACCCACCGCTCTGTTTTTCAGCATCATTAAGTCAATTTAAGCGCTTTTTCAATTTCCTGTGCTGAAGGCAATCGCCTTAACTCCAGATGGCCTTCCGACCATTCGATCAATCCCGCGTGTTCAAATTTTCTCAGCCAGCCCTCCATAGGCCAAATTCCCCATTTGCCCCTAAAAGCTTTTGCATTGCTGACGATATCTGAAAGGTGATTCATAGGCGGATCATAACTGGGATGATACTGATGGAAGGCCATCGCATTTATCGTATTCATAGGTATCTGCCTGGCTTTTGCGGCAAACGCAAAATCGGTATCTTCTGCCCCGTATCCGGTAAAGAGCTCATCAAATCCACCAATTTCTTTAAAAACGGCTTTACTACAGCCAAAATTAAGCGACCAAAAAAGTTCATAAGGGTATTGATCAACATTTTCGCGTACAGGATCTGGTATGCTGTATTCCCTCATACATTCGAAGAGGTCTTTCTTTTCCATGGCCTTTGCCGTAAGATACCGCACCCGACCAGAGATCAGTGAATCAGTGCCGTTAAAAGCCTGGGCATAAACGGAAAGAAAATCTGACGCAGGAATACAGTCGACATCCAGAAACACTACCCGATCGTAACCTGCTGATGATACCGCAGCATTTCTTGCCGCTGCCAATGGTAAATGATGAACACAGTTAACCACATACTGTTTGAGCGGAAAAGTACAGGCAGGCAATTGATAGGGTTCCTCATTCATGTGTATAATGATGAGTTCCGAAGGTTGTGTTGTGCCACGTTCCACGCCGATAATCATATTGATGAGTGCATTGCGTCGGTTTTTTACGATCGTGACCAGTGAAATATCCATGATATCTTAACTTGCCAGGAGGTTAAAAAGTTTGAATAAATCTATTCTGAAACGACTTTAAAATCACTAGCCGGGCGATAACACCAATAAAAAGGTACTACAGTCAGATCTCTATCATCATGTAATTGTCAGCATTTGGGATATATTAGTAAATCGCGTCCCAATGTCGTATATTTGTTACACAATAATCCAAACAGCCTATAGCAATAGCCCTACTTAAATCATTTCAATTAGTTATCTATGAGAAAATATATCTTGGGCATCTTCTGTATCATTTTATCGTTAAGCTTTTTCTTATTGGCCATGGGCGATAAAAAAATCCAGCATCCGAAAACGGTTGCCGGTGTTTCAACCTCAATCAGGCCAAGTTACTCCGCTTATGCAAAGTCGCTTTATAACCAGGTTCATTTAAAGGATTCCGGGCTGACTTATCCGGTGTTTGAAAAAGCCCTTACCGGCTATTTTAACCTAAAGGAAGCTGGTAGATTATCGGATCATGCGCTTTTGAGTATTGCAGACTTTGACCAGAGAAGTACGAGAAAACGGTTATATGTACTCGACCTGAGTAAGAAGAAAATGGTTCTAAATACCTGGGTAGCCCATGGCCAGCGCAGTGGCGATGATGAAACAGTGACTTTTTCCAACCAAAATGATTCGTACAGTAGCAGTATCGGTTTTTACGTTACGGGTGAAGAGTATGTTGGGACACATGGCAGATCGCTCAGGTTGGATGGTATGGATGCCGGCTATAATGATAATGCCCGGATTCGTTCTATTGTTATCCACGGTGCACCTTATGTTAGCCAGGGTACGATTGCCGCTTTGGGGCGTCTAGGAAGAAGCCAGGGCTGTCCGGCGGTAAGTCCTGAACTTTCCGATCAGTTGATCAGTGCAATGGGCGAAGGTAGCGTGCTTTTCATCAATAAAAGTGCAGAGAAATATGCTTCACGCTATTTAGATGAGCAGCATGCCGCATTGGCCGCTTTACCAGCCCTGAACAACAACAGTGATCAGGGCCAGTTTAATCTGGATTAGGCTTTATTTAAGTGGGTATAAAGTACCGCATCCTGACCGTAAATATCATTAGCAAACATTAATTTTCCACTGCCTGAATCTTTCCAGCAGGTAAAGTAGGCCAGGTATACTGCAACCTGTTTGGGAAGTGAAATGTTTTCGGCCTTTGGATCTTTGCTTTGCATGCCTTCCCTGATTTTATTAAATTTTTCACCTGGGCCAAAAAGTACCCTGGCCAGTTCCAAAGGTTTTTCCAGCCTCACACAGCCATGACTTACGGCCCTTACTGCTAAATTAAAGGCAGCTTTGGCTGGTGTATCGTGCAGGTAAACACTGCTTTGGTTATTGAACAGGAATTTGATTTTACCCAGAGAATTGTCTGCTCCCGGCTGCTGCTTAAAGGTGTAGGTTTTACCGGCATCAGGTGCCGACCAATCGATAGTCTCCGTATCTTCTACCTTTTTACCTTTATAAAAAACATCAATATTTTTGTTGCTTAAATAATAGCGGTCCTGAGCGGCATACTTCGCAATTTCATTACTGGCTATACTTTCGGGAATATTCCAAACCGGGTTAACCTGTACACTGTGTATCATACTTTTCAGCTGAGGAGTTTCGCGGTTAAATGCCCGGTCCTTTTTCAGATCATTTTCATCGTATTCGGTCAATGAGGTTGCCTGCCCGGTATTGCGTCCTTCCCCTACACAAACTTTCATGCTTAAAACCGGCTTTTGCTTTTCAATTACCTGAAGTTCAAAAGCCGGTATATTTACCCATACATATTTATCTTCCTGTTGAGCAGTATGCCATCTCAGGCGTTCCATGTTTACGATAACAATGCGTCTGGTTTCCTCAACAGAATGGCCCGGAGCAGCGATATTTTGACTCAACGCCGTCTGAAGCATTTTGTAAGCTTCGGAACTGGGTTGGATACTATCTAGAAACGTATCGATATCACGGGTTTGATAAGGTTTTTTAAATGAAAGGGAATCTGGCCGGAGCACCTTGGTGTAAAACTGTGCAAATATTTTCCTTGGACTTACCACCCCATATTGCATGGCTGCAGCATAATCGGTAATAGCAGCACTTGCAATCAGTTCGAGATCAATAACCGCATCATAAGCTTGATCGAGCGTGTTGACCTCCTTTTTAGAATAAATTTTCGCTAATGCAGCATTTAGTTTTGTCACTTGAAATTTTTCAGGCGAAAGACCGTGTTCTTTCGCCGCACTAATCTTTTTAGCGGCCTTCACTAATCCACTATCGGAAAGAAATTTAGCGATCAGAAGCGGTTGGTAGTCTGCCTCCTCATAAATTTGCTGTGTAAACTTTGGGTGAGACATTGATTTAGCCTTTTTGCTTAACACAGCTTTCAACTTATCGCTTAATACTTCAGCATCAAGTTCTTTATATAATTTAATGCCGGTCACTTTGGTCAGTTCAGCACCGGTTTCAGACTTAGGCTTGTTACAGGCCTCAAATAGTATCAGTAATGGTAAAAGCATCAACAAGCTTTTCAAAAGTTTAGGTACTTGCGTATTATTCATGCTCATATAATTGGTTTTTTGCAAAATTGTTTTCAACACTTAAGTAATAAACTGTTAATCAACAATTTATTTTAACAAAAGGTGTTTTTAAAAATTTTAGTTTGTGGGTGATTAGCATATCAGTACAAAAAATGCCCTGATGATGATCAGGGCAAATGATTAAAATTGATTTGTAATTGACTAAGGGTGTCCGCCTCCACCTGCTGCACCATAAATTTGACCGGTTGCATAACTTGCGCTGTCATCTGCCAGTTGCACATATATTGAAGCCAATTCAGCTGGCTGGCCAGGACGGGCCAAAGGTGTTTGTTCGCCAAACTTTTCAATGGCATCCTGTGGTTGACCACCACTGGTTTGAAGCGGAGTCCATACCGGACCAGGTGCCACTCCGTTTACACGGATGCCTTTAGGACCAAGTTGTTTTGATAAAGATTTAACAAAGGCTACATTGGCAGCTTTGGTCTGTGCATAATCAAAAAGATTTTCCGAAGGGTCATAAGCTTGTACCGAACTGGTTGATATAATCACCGATCCAGGTTTTAAATGTGGAAGTGCTGCTTTAGTGATCCAGAATGGTGCGTAGATATTGGTTTTCATGGTGGCATCGAATTGCTCTTCACTTAAGTCTGAAAGTGAGTCAATGGCCTGTTGTTTACCAGCATTATTGACCAATATATCCAGGCCGCCCAGTTTTTCTACCGCGTCATCAACCAGTTTTTTGCAAAAGTCGCTGCTGGTAATATCACCTGGAATGGCGTATGCTTTTTGTCCGGCATCGGTAATAATCTTAATCACTTCATCCGCATCAGTCTGTTCTTCCGGCAGATAATTGATTGCCACATCTGCCCCTTCACGTGCATAAGCAATGGCTGCTGCCCTGCCAATACCAGAATCGCCACCTGTAATTAAGGCTTTTCTGCCCTTTAACCTGCCGGAGCCACGGTAACTTTCCTCGCCATGATCGGGCTGAGGGATCATTTTGTTGGCCAGTCCGGGCGGCTGCTGTGGCTGACGTTGAAAAGGTGGTTTAGGATACTGTTCGAGTGGGTTTTTCAATGCTTTGTTTTGCTCATTTTCCATAGTTAGATATCTTAATGTTACTTTAAGGCAACAAGGCAAAATGGCCTTTGTTCAAATTATTTTCACTTTAAATCAACTATCCACCTATTGAAAATAAACTATAATAATCAGCGCGCTAAACGTTTCCCTGCCTGATAATAAATTTCAGCCATTGCTTTCTGCAGGTTGGCCTGTAATTCGGCCCGCTTTACCTGCATTTCAATCAGCTTAGTTTCCCTTGCATTAATCAGGAAAAGATTGCTCTCTCCCAGTTCAAACTTTTGCTGTTCACCGTTCACGAGTGTGCGTTGGCTGGCTACGTTCCTGGTTTGCAATTCAAGCTGCCCCTGATAACCCTTGTATTGGTTAAATGCTGCCAATACTGCGGTCTGGATTTCCCTACCTGTTTGCTGCAGGCCATATGCGATATCAGCCTGCTTGATTCTTACCTCACGAAGCTTGCCTCGCTCTTCCCTTAAAAACAAAGGGATAGCAAAATCGATACCCACCTTATAATTAGCCAACCGAAAATCATAGCTATCTGCTACGTACGAAAAATCACGCCTCCCGGCTAAAAAAGCGCCCTTCACATTCAGCTTAGGTTTTAACATCTCTCTTCTATACTGTTCCTCAACACCTAACTGGGCCTGCTTGCTTTTGATTTTCAACAGCGTCGGATGAGCTTCTGTGGCATGGCTAACCAACGAATCAAGCTGTACACTGTTCATTAAACCTTTTGCATCTGCTATATTTTCGGGCACAGCAAGTAAAGGAAGTTCCTGAGGTACACCATCTGCAGACCATAAATTATTCGAAAGTATTAGCCGGGCATTGTTTAATTTAACTACCGATTCCTGAAGCTGAACCCTACGGTCTTGAAGTGTAATGGATGCCTCTACAGAATCAATCGGTGGCTTATCACCAATAAGCACCTGTGCTTTTAAGGCCAGGAATCTTTTCTCAGCAAGATCAACGCCTTCGGCAGTAAAACGTTGCTGTTCGAAAGCATAATACCAGTTCCAATAGTCTTTGAGTGCATACAGCCATACCGCATTGATCTGCGAAATTTTATCTGCCTCTGCATAGTCGACCATGATCTTAGCCTGCCGCATCGTATTCCTGCGTGAGTCTATTAAAAGCCCCTGCCCCAGCGGGATACTGAGGCCTATCCCCGTAAGCCCCGTGTTGCTGGTCCTGGTTTCCGGATTATTATAGGTACCCACATTACGGTCGTAACCCACATTTAAGTCTGCACCTGCCAACCAAAGCGGAACCTTCAACTGGCTGTTCCAGTGGTTATAATATTCAGTGCCACCAAAAATTTTTCGACCAAAAGATGCAACCACCTCCGGATCGAAATTCCCCAGCGACTGTAACACTTTGGCTTGGGAGGCTTTAGGCAGCAAGGCAGCCTGTTTAACAACAGGGTGTCCTGCCAGTACAATTTCCTGTAAATCGCGGATCGAAAACACCTGGACACCAGCGTTGCTTTTTTGTTGAGCAGACGCGGAGCAGACCATTACAGAAAGGTAGATGATAAAAACATTGCGCTTCAATAATGCCGCCAACCATCCTGGTCCGGAGGCATGCTTTGCATAGTCGGTTCTCATTTACTTATTATTGATATTTTCGGCGGTCGGAGCCTTATCTAAACTTGGTGGAAACCCGTTAAGCTGACGCCAGATCTCATACCATACCGGAACCGAGCGCAGGATAACCCTGCCATAAACCCCTGAACCCTGTCTCAATTGAATTGGCCATGGCTCATCACCCTCAGGCACCTTGTCGAGTTGCCTCACCAGTATACGGTATTTGCCATTTGTACTGACCCTGTCGATCACAGATACTTTACCTCCAAAAGTACCCACTGCTACCGATGGCCAACCTGAAAACTGAACAGAGGGCCAGCCTTCAAACTGCAGCCTAACATTGCTACTGTCTAAAATCAGGGGAACATCCATTGCATCTACATAAATTTCGGCAGCAACCTGAGGAGATAATGGCTGCAATGTTGCCACAGACTCTCCCTCCTTAATGTTTTCGCCGATACCCGCTTTATATGTTTTTACGATATAACCATCCTGCGGAGCACGCACCACGTAAAGCCCCCTCCTGATGTTAATATTTCTCATTTCATTCCGCAATTTTGATATCTCTTCTCTTACGGATGCTTTACCTGAAATCGCTGAACTCAGATCTGATTGTGCTGAGGCTAAAGACTGCGCATATTTTACTCTAATGTTATCCAGTTCGATAATGGCATTGGCCAGCGACTGTCTGGAATTATTGAGTTTATTCTCCTGAGCAACCTCTTTAGCCTTATCTTCTGCCAGTTTTAATCTTCTCGATTCGATATCGGTCAGTGAAAAAAGACCGTTTTTATAACCTACTTCATAGCGTTCCAACCGTACTTTACTGGTTTGGTAAAAGTTTTTTACAGCCACCAGTTCAGCACTATCAATACTGACTTTGTTTTTCGCCTGCTTCACGTCGTTACGGGCGGCGTCGAGCTGTACTTTTAAGCCATTATTCAGGGCGTTAATCTTGGCATCGCTTGCAGAAATCTTTTGATCGGCTGCCTGCTCGCTCCCCCTTTTGGCAGTAAGCTGTTCGTCCAACCGTTCAGGCAATTCGGGATTGAAATAAGAATGGCTGGTTTCAGAAAGCACCAAAATGGTGTCGCCCTTTTTCACCTGCTGCCCTTCTGTTACGGCCCAGTATTCAATACGTCCGCCAATTTGGTTTTGTATCGTCTGCGGCCTGTCTTCAGGGCGTAGGGCTGTAACAGTGCCCCTACCAGATATGGTTTGCCTCCATGGCAGCAGCAATATGATGATAAAAAGAACAGCTACCCCAATCATTATTCTCCCCAGCAACCTTGGGCCGTTCACTGAAATCAATTGGCCCTTAGATAACACCGCATATTCATTCACTTTCCTCACTACTAGTTTTTTAGTCTGACTAATCATGCTGCAGTTCTCCTTCCTCCAGTTCCATATCAGTTACCACAGCAAGTTTCTCACTTCCTGTTACCATATCAAAAACGGTATTTAAACTGGTCATCAATTTTTCAACGGCATAAGTAATCTGTACAATAATCACCTCTGCGGCAACAAATTGCCCGAAAGTCATCTCCCTTTGAACAACAAAATAAGAGCCTAGCAGTAAAAGCGCCCCCATCAGGGTAGTCCTTAAGACTACTGCACTGGCAAACAGCCGTTTCAAAATGCTAAAGTGATCGTTTCTGGCCTCCACATACCTGGAGGTGATTTCGTCAGTCACTTGTACTATCTTATCCATTTCATGCTTTTTTCCGCGATAAGCATCCAGATCCTCGGCCACATTTTCCAGATAAGCCACAACCTCATATTTATACTCCGATTCCTCGATACTGGTTTCCACTCCTCTACGGTAATAAATGGTAATAATGACAACGATACAGGCGATGGTAAAAATGCCAAAACCAATAAATACCGGGTGGTAGAACGAGAGTAGTATGGCACTGAAAAATATCAGTACCCCTGATGCCACAATATCTATCAATAACTTGGTGAGACCTTTCTGAATGGTGAGAATATCAAAAAACCTGTTTACCAGTTCTCTTGGATCTTCACCTTCAAACTCCTTTTTTTTGATTCTGGGCAAACGATAGGCAAATCCGATCGCTGCCTTGATAAAGATTTTCTGTTCTAAATACTCTACCAGCGAAAGCTGCCCCAAAAGCAGCATCCCGCCAACTACAATTCCAATTAAAATCGCAGCAATCAGAATATAGGTTGAACTGTACATCGAACCGTTTGCGAGCAGATTGAAAACTGCTGCTGTACCCAGTGGAAGGGATAAGCCGATCAAGCCGATGAAACCGGCATAAAGAAAGATGTAATTAATTGTAGATCGCTCCACGTGAAGCATTTCTACAAGCCGCTGCCAAGGCGTAGGAGTTGAGTTTGTATGGTGCTTTTTCATAAATCGTACACGTAACACACATTTTATAACTTTGTTTGGAGAGAATGATATTTTTTCGGCTCTACTACTGCAGATTTTATTCCTAAAATATGCTTCACATCACCAAAAAATTGCTCTTATTTCGAGATATCGCCAATTTCATGCATTTTTAAAAGGTTTTAGTAATTGTCTACTCCTATTTTTAACCTTATTTTTTACTTGGATTTTGGAATCTAGCGCAATATTCGACAGATTAATCATTTTTATTTTTATGACAAACCCATGATATGAATTTTTTAGTATGTGAAATAGCTTCAGGAGTGTTTTTCCGACGGATCTTCGTGCAGTTTTGGGTTATTCTTTACTTTTGACGGAAAATTTGGTGATTCTATATTTACAGCGCCTGGAAAACAATCAGATAGGTTCCTTTATTACATCCAGAAAAATTACTTCGCTCGCTGGATCCTACAACGTTTACCTATACTAAGCAGCAATATCTCCACCAAGCTTTTGATCTCAATTTCTAATATATTTGTCATTTTAACTTATGGCAAAAAAAATCAGACACATTCCGGTTAACGTTTTACCGAAGGGTACCAGCCGGGGCATCATGATGTTAAGAAAATACTTTGATGGCGTCCCTGATAATGAGCAGGTAAGGCGACCGCACCGTGATCATGGCTATACCTTCATTTTGCAGGAAAAAGGAATTACACATATAGAGATAGATTTTAAAACCTATCGTATTCAGGCACCCGCTATCGTATATCTCCATCCCAGCCAGGTTCACCGGTTAATTGCATTTGAAAAAGCCGAGCTCAGTACCTGGATCATCGAAGAAGAAAACCTTCATCCGGCTTACCTGAGGGGGTTGAACGACCTTATGCCTGTAAGTGCCCTGGCATTGAGCGAAGATAAGCTTTCTATTTTTTCACAAATGGTAACGCTATCTTATACCCTTTACACAGCAATTGAAGACAACCTATATCATACCACACTAAAAGAGAGTATTAATACCTTAACGGCATTCATTACCTCCCTGTACCAGGCTCAATCCAGTCTTACTGAAAATCCTAACCGGTTTAATGCTATAGCCAGGGCATTCAGAAAGGAACTGGAACTTCGTTACAAAACCGTTAAACGTCCGGCGTTATATGCAGATTTCCTGAACATTTCAGTTTCTTATCTCAACGAATGTGTAAAGGCTGCTACAGGGCAATCGCTTTCCAGCAATATACACCAGCGCGTTATCCTGGAAGCCAAAAGGCTTCTTTATCATTCCGACAAATCGGTGAAAGAAATCGCGAATGAGCTCGGTTATGATGATTATTCGTATTTCATACGGCTGTTTGTTAAGGTTACCGGATCAAAACCTTTAGATTTCAAACTCAAAAACCGCGGTTAGTCCTATACTTACACTGATTAGAACATTCTTTTTAAACCGCTGATGCCGTTCCTTTGTGCTAATAAAATAGCATATGGAAACTTCTAAAAATATAAATTTAATACATGGACGCCAGATCGCAATTGTTGGCGGTGGTCCCGGGGGACTTGCCCTGGCACGTTTACTACAGCTCGAAGGCGCAGATGTGAAAGTTTACGAACGAGATATCAATCAAAAAGCGCGTGTACAGGGCGCCATTGTGGATCTGCATTACCACTCGGGACTGAAAGTGCTTGAAGTAGCAGGATTAACTGACGCTTTTAAGGCCTGGTATATGCAGGGGGCAGATAGGTTTAAGCTGTTAGATGAAAATGCAAACATCTTGTTAGATGATTTTTTTCAGAGTGGCAGATACACTTTTGGCGATGAAAATTTCCGTCCTGAAATTGACCGGGGTGCGCTGAGGGATATCCTGATCGATTCGTTACAGCCGGGTACCCTAGTATGGGACAGTCAGCTGATTAACCTGTCGCTCCATAATGGCCGATGGGAAATGCAATTTAAGAACGGCAGTTACGCCTGCGCCGATCTGGTTATTGGTTGTGATGGATACCGTTCCCGCATACGGGAATATCTCACCGATATCAAACCGGTATATACCGGTGCGGCCATCATCCAGGGAGAAATCGATGATCCGAAAACAGCTTGCCCGGAGATATACCAAATGTTCAGCAATGGAAGCCTGATGGCAACCGGACAGGGAAAAATGCTTACCATTCAGCCCAGGGGTGATGGTGGCCTAACCTTTTATGCAGCGGCTATGTACCCTGAAAATTGGGAAAAGACCAGCGGTTTAAATTTCAATAGTCCAGAAGAAGTGCGTAAATATCTTTACAAATTTTATAATGGCTGGCATCAGGCATTCTATACACTTTTTAAAGCCTGTACACAATTCATCTACCGGCCGCTCAACTACCATCCGTTAAACTTACGCTGGCAAACCAGACCCAACATCACCGTTCTGGGCGATGCTGCACACCTGATGCCGCCAAATGGCGAGGGCGTAAATCTGGCGATGCTGGATGCGCTTGACCTTAGCAACTGCCTAAGCAGCGGAGTTTATCCAAATGTAGAGGCTGCGCTAAGCGCTTACGAAGAAATGATGTTTGCAAGAGCTTCGCCTATCAGCGAAGAGACTGTAGAGGGGATTGAGGATTTTGCTTCGCCAAACCACGAATCTGTCCAAAAATTCATGCAAATTTTCGGGAATGAAGAAAACACTTAAAATGAGATAAGCACAATTCAAAACTTTAAACACTACCTGCATCAGCTTAATTTCGTAATCAATCATCCGGATGTGGACCCGAACTTTTTACGGTTCGGGTTACATTTTCCGGTTTTAAGGCATTAGCTGGTCGCTGCCGTCTTAGTTAATAAATCTATAAGTGCCTTTGCAGAAGGGCCTGCCGATAGTGGATTTTGACCGGTAATCAGCAAGCCGTCCGTTTCAACGTGCGATAAAAATGGCACAAGTGCCGTTTTTACTTCTGCACCCAGTTCTTCCAATCTGGTTTGAAGCAGATAAGGTACATTTCCGCTTCGGCCCACCAGATTTTCTTCGGTATTGCTGAAAGCCGAGATGATTTTTCCCTTTAAAAACCCTGCGCGTTGCCTTTCTGCACTAATCAGTGCCGCCGGTCCGTGACATACAGCAGCAACCGGTTTTCCAGCGTCAAGGAAACTGAGTATTAAAATACCACTGTTATTATCCTGAGCGAGATCCCATATCGGACCGTGTCCTCCCGGATAAAACACGGCATCATAATCTTCAGCGCTGATCTGATTTAAAACCTGTGTGTGCGAAAAAGCTGCTTTTGCGGCCTCATCATCATTATACCTCCGGTTGGAACCGGTTAAATGCTCGGTTAATTCGCTCATCGGATCAACAGGTGGCCTCCCTCCTTTCGGGCTGGCTAAAGTTACGTGATAACCTGCGTCTATAAATTCGTAGTAGGGATCTGTAAACTCGCCCAGCCAAACACCTGTTTTCCCATCTGTATTTTCCATCCCGCTATGTGATGTTAATACCATCAATATTTTTTTCATAAATCTTATTTAATATCATCAGGTTCTAGTTCATTTCCTTCCTCGTCAACGCGTTGGTGTTCATCCCAGTTCGAATCCTGTCCGGTTTTATCCTGCTGCTCCGCATTTTCTTCTTTTGGCCGCTCTTCCTTTTCTTTAGGGTCTATCATAACAATGCTTATTAGTTTAAGTAACAACATTGCTGCACATAAAATAGTTCAGCAAAGTTTAATTTATCTGGTTGCCTACCCGTAAGTTCTTGTTTATAACGATCAAAAAAGAAATGCCTATATTTATCTGAAGAGACTGATCATGATCAAAAAAGAAATTTTAACAGACAGGCTGATATTAAATGAACTGGAAACGCACGACCATTTGTTTATTTTGGAACTGATTAATTCTGCAGGCTGGCTGGAGTTTATTGGCGATAGAAATATACGTACTGCTGAAGATGCGCTGGCCTATGTTGAAAAAATTATAGCCAGTCCTTTTACTAAATACTGGAAAGTCAAATTGAAGGCAAATGACCAATCTGCCGGAATCATCACCTTGATTAAAAGAGATGATCTGGAGCATTATGATATCGGATTTGCTTTTTTACCTGCTTACACAGGTGCAGGATATGCCTTTGAAGCTATAAATGCTGTGCTTGATTCGCTTCCGGAAACGATTTTGACAGATAAAATACTGGCCATTACCAAGGGAGAAAACATGCGGTCGGTAAAGCTACTGCAAAAGCTAAAGTTTACATTTGAACGCCAGGTAGATGTAGCCGGAAAAATACTGTTGCAATACACTTTAAGCGCAGACGAAATACAGATTGGAAAAGTTACCCGTTCATTTTTTAACCTGTTTAACAATACGCTTAATGAACCCGATTTTGAGCCGGTATATCAGCTATGCACTGCTTCTGCAAGCATCATCAGGAAATCTGGCACGCAAGCAGATGTTTACGGACTGGAATCTTTTATTAAACCCAGAAAAGAAATATTGACGGACGGGACTCTACAGCAATTCAGCGAATTTGAAACAGATGAAGAAACCAGGGTTGTCGGAAATATCGCACAGCGTTATTCAAAGTATCGTAAACAAGGACTGCTAAACGGCGTTTACTTTGAAAGCCGCGGACATAAGTTTTTTCATTTTATGAAAGAGGATGGCGAATGGAAAATTGCCCAGGTTGTCTGGGAAGATGAAATTTAAATTTAAAAAGAAGCCGTTACTATCTCCCATCAGTGAACCAGTATCATCTACTGCTGATCCAGCCTTATCAGTCGGCAGATTTTGCTGATTTGAGATTACAATCTTTTCCTGATAAGTAAACGATAAATAGCCAGGCAACCCGGAATCATCGGCAGAACTGCAGTCCACATACCGGGAAAATAATACTTTCCGGTGGTTTTTACATAAAAATTGGGCATTTGTGATATTCTGGTGCCTTTAATTGATGCTGTTAACGAATGCGGATCATGCGGAAGCAGCTCGGGAGCAATCAACGGAAAAATAAAGTGGGTAAATTCTGCAACGCCCGGGCCAATAAAGATGAACCAGGCCACAAATCCGGCTATCGGTATTTTGTAATACAGCCCAAGCGAAGTAAGGGTATAAATAACCGGGCCGATTAGTGCAAATACCATTAAAAAACTCCTTTCACTCCATGGGATACCAAACAGCCTGCTCATTGCCGGTGCAAAACCCATCAGGTATTCTTCAACAATATGAATCTGCAAACCGGCAACCGTAAGTATAAAAAGCGGAAGGATAATGCTGGGATCTACAGGCTTTTTCAGATAGGTAAAATACCAGCAACAGAAGCCAATCAATGCCGCGCCACCTACGATAATAACCGGTGGAAGCCCGATAGCAAAATAACCCATCACGGGCGCTACAACGGTAAAAGTACAGGCCGCCAGAAAGCTGACTTTTGGAGATAATAATAAGGGGGTTTTCATACCAGAATAATTTTAACCCGAAAGTACGATCCGTAAAAAGCCTGGCATTTATCAAATGATAAAAACTATTTTATCGCCCTGATTCTGCTTAATGATACCTGCGTGATACCGAGATAGGAAGCCAGATCGGCCAGGCTGATACGTTGCAAAAGCGGCCCGTATGTTTTCAGGAATTTATGGTAAGCGATATGAGCTGTTTCTTCAAGGGTACCGCCAATCCTTTCCATCATATTCACCGCAGCCAGAGAAAGTAGTTTCCGGTAATAGGTTTCGATGGAATGATACCGATGGCAAAGCGTGTCAAGATCATCATGATTGAGACAGGTAATCAGAGTATCTTCGAGGGCCATAATGGCATATGCAGAAGGCTGTTGAAGTACAAAACTGTCCAAAACGGTAAACATATGTCCTTCAGCGAAAAAGCGCATAATGAAATCGCGGGTATCTGTGTAAAAAAAAGTTTTAACCAAACCGCTGTCTATAAAATAAATCCGCTTACAAACCGTTCCGCTCTCCAGGATCAGTTCACCTTTGCGGTATTTCTTTTGATAAAGTTTTGCTGCTAAAGCATGATTTGTTTCACATTCGAGGCTGGAAAGCGCAGAGACAAAAGTAAGAAAGTCTGTTGCATGAAGAGCGTGATCCGTTGCCATATCCGCAAATTAAGTAAAGTAAAGCTAAAAACATATCGTTTTTTCCCAAACGAATTAACTTAAATTAGCATAAAACACATGTTAACATTAGTGTGTTATTAAAGTTTAATCTTCATTGGAGCCAAAATTTAAGTAAGCTACGACTTCCTTTTGCTCACCCTAACCGTTTTAGGATGAACAAAAGAAATCCGATTAAATGTTCTTTCTATCGTAACCTGCTTTGACCAACTATTTTCAGCATCAAGAAAAGAGTAGCGTGTATTCGGCTATTGATTTTTTCATCGTCATTACTTTGTTAAGATGGTGATAAAACCCTTTTGAACCAGTTTTTCCGGTCCATAGGTGATGATGTAATAATAAGTACCTTCTGCCAGTGGACTGCCATTGACGGTACCGTTCCAGGTGTTGTCATAACCTTTTTTCTGGTATACCTTCCTCCCATTACCATCTATGATAATGACTTCATTCTGCGGATACATATCAATGTTCTGTACCATCCAGGTATCGTTAATACCATCGCCATTTGGCGTTAGGATGTTCGTGGCTACCAGCTGATAATCTTCAGCTACCTTAATGATAATGGACTGGATACTGCTGCACCCACTTGCATTAGTAACCCGCACAGTATATGTTGTGGTTTGCGCCGGACGTACCGTTAACGTAGCGGTATTTTGTCCGCCAATGATACCACTTGCTGTAGACCAACTATAAGCTGTGCCTCCGCTGGCCGTTAGTATTGTGGTTCCGCCTTTGCTGAGTTCCGTACCCATATCGCTGACAATATTTACGGTAGGCAGAGCCTGAATGGTTAAGGTACCTTCTTCATAAACAAAATCGTAATTTCCAGATACACCTCCGGCCGGAGTTAATGGGTACGTGCCAGCGATATTCCTGTCAGCTGTGGTACTCACCTTTGGTTTGCTGCCAAGAACATTTTCTGTATCCCCGGATTTGAATCCATTGTAGCTCATCCCTAATACCGGTAAACCATCACCTTGGCACATTTTTTCCGGCTTCGCCCTTACCTTGAGTATTGCCTTGGCAATATCCAGTTTGGCAGCAATGTAATTAACGATATAATTCGCATTCAAACCCAGGCTGCCCTGGCTAATGGTGTAAGTTCCTGCATCCTCCCCGGATGCACGGGTTAAATTACCTGAAAAACGGTCTCCATTTACTAAAGCCGGACTGAAAGTATAATTCAATGCAGGATCAGCATCACCATAGGTTTTGCGCTGTGCACCGGCTGTTACCGTGACCGCTTTCTTCCCGATCGTCAGATCAGCGCCGGTGTAGCTTAAATCGTAATTATTGCTCAAAGTCAATGTGCCCTGGTTGATCGCGTAGGTACCCACATTCTCGCCTGATAATCTGGTCAGACCACCTGTGAAACTGTCGCCGGTTACCAGTGCTGGAGCAAAAGTATAGCTCAATTCAGGATCAGCATCACCATAGGTTTTGCGCTGTGCATTGGCCATTACCGTAATGGATTTCGGATTGATACTGGCTCTCGCAGACGCTGTATCGGTCGTCATGTAATTGAAGGCCCTCATTCCCGTTATGGTTAGTCCCGTCACTTTTATTATCTTCGCAGCGCCTACATTTTGATCCAAAAATGCTGCCTTGCCCACATTCAGCGTAATATATGGTTGATCGCTTGCTAACACATCATTTAAACTCGCTTTTGTAATTATGGCTGAATCACTTCCATCATAGATCTTATTCTCAATATCAATTTTTGCATTGATTGATTTTTTTAGTACATTGAGGCTGACTATTTTATTAATCGGCTTGTAATTATCCAGATCAATCGGTGTAAACTCAACCCTCAGCGTTTGATTGGCTCCGGCATCCAGGATCGCGTTCAGCGCAGGCGTATAGATAAATGTTCCGGCCACATCTGCACTTGCATTCAGTTGCGCTTCGGTTAAGGCCGTACCATAAGTAATATCGACAGGTTTTGCCCAGGAAAGAACAGGGGTTGACTGATTTACATTGATGTGTACAGTCTCGCTGGTCGCCACATAATTAGCAGCATCCTTTGGCACAAAATCGACCTTCAGGCTTTGGTTGGCTCCGGCATTCAGAATCGTATTCAGCGCAGGTGTGTAGGCAAATGTTCCTTCTACATTTGCACTGGCATTCAGTTGCGCTTCGGTTAAGGCCATGCCATAAGTAATATCGACAGGTTTTGCCCAGGTAAGAACAGGCGTTGATTTACTGATACTGAATTTGACTGTAGTTGAATTACCAGCATCGTCAGTGACCACTAGCTCGTAATCATCTGCCGCCTGAACAGTGGAGCCACTTGCAAAATTCTTTCCGTTCAATATCGCTGTACCTTCATCAAAAGTTATATTTAAAGAAACAGGTGCAGTGTAGTCTTTATTCTTTAAAACACCTGTCACCACTGGAGGCGTAACATCGATCAGAATACTTAGCTTTGATGACTCAGGGCTTACATTTCCAGCCAGATCAGTGGCTTTTGCCGTAAGGGTGTGCGTGCCCGCTGCCATTGCAGGAATTGCAATCGAGAATACATTATTATCCGATAAACCATAACCCAGCAAGCTACCGTTTTCATCAACAAGCTTTACGGTTGCTCCTGATTCTGCACTTCCGGTAATAGTTAAGTTTGTTAAGTTTGTAATCCTGTCGTTCGAGGATACTCCACTATCACTTGCTGATGCCAAAGCAATGGATGGAGCATCCGGTGCCTGTGTATCATAAGTTATTGTCAGGCCAGACGCTGCTAAGCTTGAGTTTCCAGACACATCATGGTAAGCACCCGCTGAAACGCCTATAATGGCTTTACCTTCATTGATATTGCCTGTTGGTGTAAAGGTTGCAAACCTTTGCCGACCTGTACCAGAAATGGCACTTAATGTTCCGCCCGAGACCGAAATATCGCTCTGAGTGAAGGCAGCATCCGGATCATCGCTGAATTCAAAAGTAATTGTAGCAACCTCTCCTGATTTAAGTGTAGATTTATCACTGGTGATCTGTATTGTTGGGGAACTTGTATCAATGGTCATTTTTAATTCATTAGAAAGTTGACTAATATTACCTGCAATATCAGTTGCTCTTGCCTTGATGAAATGAATGCCGTCTTTAAGTTTGCTACTCGTTATCAACCATTTCCCATCTCTTCCGGCAATGCCTGAACCTATAACGTCAGATCCTGAATCATAAAGGGTAATGGTTGCAACTGATTCTGCCATTCCGCTGAAAGTAGGACTTGTTACATTTGTTATTTGATCTGTTGAGGATACTCCACTATCGCTTGCCGCCTCTAAAGATATTGACGGGGCCACAGGTGGAGTGGTATCTATCGAGTAAGGAGCAGTTAGAGGAACACCCGTATTACCAGCAGCATCAACTACTCTAGCCATTAAAGAATGGGTTCCGGTTAACAAGATAGCATTTTGGAAGGAAAATGTATTGCCAAACACTGAGACTGCAGTATACCAGCTTGTTCCGCTATCAAAAGAGAGTAAAATGCTTTCACCTTCTCCTAAATTCCCAGATAATTTACCTGAGATATTTTGAGATGCTACATTTGTAATCATATCGGTTGAAGAAAGCCCATAGTCTGCAGATATGGATATGGACGACACTTCAGTAATTGGTGCCTGTGTATCAATGGTGATTTCTACTATAGCAGAAAGCTGACTAACATTACCGGCAATATCAGTTGCACGTGCTTTGACTAAATGGATGCCATCCGTAAGTCTCATACTTGTCACAGACCAGTTTCCGTCTGCTCCTGCGACACCCAAACCTATTACTTCAGTTACTGAATCATAAAGTGTAACACTTGCACCTGGCTCTGCCATTCCACTGAAAACTGGTCTACTAACATTTGTAATGTGATCTGTTGACGATATTCCACTATCGCTAGCCGATGCCAAAGAAATAGATGGCGCATCTGGTGCCTGCGTATCAATGAAAACACTAAATAAATCTGAATCAGGCCCAATATTACCGGCAGCATCAGTCGTAAATGCTTTAACCTTTAGCTCACCATTATTTATCTTACTGCTTGTAAAGATAGACCACTTACCATTTTGTGCTATAGCAGTACCCAATATATCACGTAAGGGCATGTACAGTAAGGTAACTACTGCACCATCTTCGGCCGTTCCCGTAAATGTAAGTTCCTCTTTATTTGTGATTCTATCTGTACCCGACCTTCCGCTATCACTGGAAGACGCCAGAGAAACGGATGGCGCATCCGGTACCTGTGTATCGTAAGTGATCGTTAAGCTTGACGCAGCTAAACTTGCATTTCCCGCAATATCGTAGTAGGCGCCCGCTGCAATACCGATAGTTGCCTGACCTTCATTGATATTAACAGTTGGTGTAAAGGTTGCAAACCATTGCAAGCCAGAGCCAGAAATGGAACTTAATGTTCCGCCCGAGACTGAAATATCGCTCTGAGTGAAAGCAGCACCCGGATCATCACTCAAACTAAAGGTAATCTTTGCAACCTCCCCTGATTTAAGTGTAGATCTATCACTGGTAATTTGTACTGTTGGGGAGCTGGTATCAGCTGTAAAAGTATGAGTATTACTATTTGCACTCACCATATTACCAGTTACCTTTGCAGTAGCATAAACGGTATGCGCACCTTGTGACAATGCCATTGGTGTCGTAAGGGACCAGTTTCTATCTCTGTCTGTTGTTGTGGTACCTTTAGCCATTCCATCTACATAAACTGTTACAATTGCACCCGCCGTTGCAGTACCTGTAAAGGTTGGGTAAGTTGTATTAATGAAACCGCCATTGTTAAAACCATTCACTACCGGCGCGGCAGTAGTGGGTTGAACAAATTGTACCGATACGGAGTTAGAAACGGAGTTGCCAGTGTTATTCGCATCGCTGGCTACATTGGCAGCCAGGCTGACTGAAACGGTTCCTGTTCCATTTGGTGTAACGCTGAAGGTATAGGTACCCGAACCTGAATTAGAAAAACTGGTCGGGTCCACACTTCCACCGCTCACTGTAACATCAGAAGCTGTGAATGTAGAACCCACACTTTGAGAAAAGGTTACAGTAAAGGGAATAGGGAAATTATTCGTTGGGCTGGCAGATGTGGTACTCACCGTAGCTGTCAAGACCGGAGCGGTGACATTGAATGGTGCAGATGTAAATGTATCATAAGTAGTTATGTTGTTTGGCTGAATACTCCCAATGAAGACGTCATTAACGAAGACATTCAAACGTTGATCAAGGCTCGTATAGTTACGTTGTATTGCCTTAAAGCGGATCTGATAGGCGCCGGTAGGCAATGCCAAAGACTGATAAATGCCAGCATTATTATCTCCTCTACTTGCCAAAAAGGCAACGGCATCGCCATCATAGGCTGTAGAACTTAAAGCACTGTTATTCCGTGAGATACCTGCTTCTCCGGTAAAGGTCCAAGGAGGACCAAATACACGCTGTGTAGTCTTGAGGAAGTTACCTGATGTGACATTGTTGTCTTCAAAGCTATTATTCTGTAGTGCATTTGGGATAAGTGTACTGGTACCGTTAGCAAGAACTTCCACCTGGTCTACAAAGGCGGTAACATCACCATTGCCTGAAGCACTGCCAGCGCTCTGTATACACAATGTTGGCGCAGCGGCAAAACTTTTGGTGATGGTATAGGTTTGACCAGAAGTATAAGGCGCATTGCTGACGCTCCTGCTCAGGCCTGTAGCGTTGGCCAGGTCAAGTCTGATGGTACCATCGCCAGTTCCCGTATTAACAACAACCGTATAGGTGTTGCCGGAGCCGGATACGCTGCTTACCGAGGCACCGCTTATCCCGGTAGTGGTCAATGAAAAGTTACTGGCTGTTATTCCTGATACAGGTTTGTCAAACGTCACCTGAAATGGAACTGTTGAGGCATTAGTTGGGCTCAAACTGCTGCGAACTATTGAAGATACTGCAGCCTCATTAATAACAGTTACACTTTTAGTAGCCGTATTACTATCTGCATTACCATCATTTACCGTAAAACTTACCGTTCGGGTTGCTGTATTAGGCGAAGGTACGAGATTATGAAAGGTAGTTGCTCTTAAAGCAGCCTGCCATTGCTCAACGGTTGCAGTACCGCCACGTAATGCTAAAGTTAATACCCCTGTACCAGAACTGTAACTACTATATATGTTACCGAAAAGCATACCACTGGTATTGGTAAAAGTTAAAATATCTTGGTCAGCATGGAAATTTCCACTAATTGTTACTGTGGCATTGTTTAACGTTGTATTATCTGCATCTGTAACTGTTAAGGCATTATCTATTGCCACTGGCGAACCAGAAAAGGTAGTTGAACCACCTGTTGTGGTAACCAAAGGGGCTGCATTCGGCGGGGTAAGGGTGTAAGTTGCTGAAGCCGTATTACCGTTTCCTGCTTCACCCAGTGCTACATTAGCAGGCACTATCACACTAACTGCACCACTACCGGAAGGCTTGACAATAAAAGTAAAAATGGTATTATTAGCACTGCTAAGTTCAATTGCTTTGCCATTGGTTACCATAATATCAGAGATTGTAAACCCATTAACGGCTTCCGAGAAAGTTACGGTAAATGGAAATGGGGATGTACTAACCGAGCTACCTGAAGCACCAGCCGAACTACTGACCGTAGTATTAACTGATGACTCGTAAGCCCCGATATCTATGTTACTTCCTAACAGACGTGGATTGCCGGCCAGATCAATATCTGTACTCAATTTATTCCCTGTTTGTGCATTATAAGCAGGGTTATTGCCCTTCTCTATTGCCGGACTAAAACGTTGCAAGTTTAAATCACCTCTGGATGGGTTGATAAATTTGGGATCAACAGTAAAAACATCTGCAGACTCAATACCTTCAAATTTCGAAGCGTCAAAATCTTTTATAATACCGTTTGTGATTTTTAACTTATAAGTATTTTTTAAAGAGGACATTTTATTAATCTCTTTTTTATCCAAATTATTCGGATTATTTGGCGTAAGATTACCATACAGAATGCTATTGATGATCTGTCCATCTGAATATGTATCATAATAAATTCCTCCGCCGGTTCCATCAGTCGCTAGAGCGGTATTTCCAGTAATGCTAACATTAAGAAGAACCGGTTTGGATGTATCTGATATATATATTCCTCCTCCATTAGCAGCACAATTATTAAAAAAACTACTTATGCTGATTTTAGAAGGAGAACCAAAACCATTATACATACCCCCTCCCTTATTCCTAGCTATATTCTCATAGATATTACACAGACGGATTGTAAGAGGACATGATGCGTTAAATATTCCACCACCGGAATTATCTGAAACAGCAATATCATTGTCTATTATGATATAAGAAATTCCATTTGCATTCCCCCCTTTTATGCTAAAACCATTCAGTTCCGTTGAAGTGTATGATTCACCTGAAACGATTACATGATAGGCATTTTCTTTGTTATTCTGAATCTTTAAGGTTGAACCACTACCTGAAACTATATCATCATTGTTAAAATCTCCACATAAAATGGTGCCATTATTACCTCCTGCCATACCCGGCAATATGCGTTTATCGTTTAAAGTTTTAATTCCATGATCTGGATCAAACCCACCGTATAGCTTTACATCTTTAACCATCAGGAAGGCGCGGTTACGGTGGTCGGCTCCATTTGCCAATCCGGTACTATCTTTAAAATTATTATCTCCAATCTGCGGGCTATACATGGGTTTATAAGTGCCTTTGGCCACCCAAATTTGTTTAATGGCTGTATTGCTTTTCGCAGCTTTAAGCGCATCAGCCAATTGTTTTATTGGGCTATCCCAGCTATTTCCAATGCCATTGGCTTTGTTGATATTCACAAAAAGGATACCATTGGCATCTGGTGTTTGGGCCATAAGGTTTAAACCCACGATTAAGCTCAGCAGAAGGGCAAGTAGTTTTTTTCTCATAATGTTGTTTGGTGCCGCAAAACTAAACTCGCCAAGCGGTATTTTTCCAACCCACCTGGTGTAGTTTTGCCCACCCACCCCGGGTAGGTTTTGCGTTTTTAGGCTTTATAATGCTGTTTTTTGCTTCTTGACTTTGAATTTTGCAGGTATATCCACCACTCTTGATCATTTGTAATGAGCGAGTGATGAATTTGGCATATCTTAATACGATTTGCTTGTTTCCCTTCATCCAAACATCATTTCATCAAGGCCAATGGCATAGCTGGCAGAAAAATTGCCTCGCAAGCAGGAAGTCACAGAATATGATCCTGACAAAGAGCAATATAATCCTGACTTATGGCCATATCATAAGAGGATATGTAGAGGAAAGAAACAGTCACTTAATAATTCGATAATAGCAGGGTTCAGATTCCCCCTAATTTAAGCTTTGCTAATCACGACAATGGCAGCCATCCGACGAAAATGCCAAGCTAAGGAATTGATCGGATGGCTATTCCACTAATCATATTCGGATTTAAACACAGTATTTATCCACCAGCTTTTGTTTCACCCCATTTTTGACGGCCACCCATGAAAGTAAATTAATAAAGGGACCCGTCATTTTTCCTGTCCAGCCAGGCAACCTCATGTCGCTCATTTTTCCACATACCGCCAGGTGCAGGGGATTACGTGGAATATTACTTTTGGAATAAAGGCCATCGCCAGCCAGGCCGCATAAAATCCGAAGGGTATTTTCCAATCCTGTTGAACCGGGTTCTACCCTATTGGTAAAGGTAATGGGCTGCTGATCCGGATTAAAAAAGCGATGGATTTCACCTTTTTTTACCAGGTAAGATTCCCCAGGCTGCAACAAGATCTCCTTTCCGCCCTGGAGTTCTATCCCAAGCCTTCCCTCTACAGCGGTAAAAAGTTCACTGTAAGTGCCATGATAATGTAGGGGATTGCCACCGCGGGGAGCCAATGAAATTTCTAATTCGCTGTATAGCCCCGATGTTTCTACCGAAGTCTTCCGGAAATGAATGGTCTCCTTCAATTCTTTATTATAAACAATGTTTTTCATCTGCCTTGTAATTTCATTAATAGCTTTTCTTATAAAGATACTTAGAGGTCCTAACTTAACTACCTATTAAATCAGCTTTTGAACCATTCATTTCATATTTTTGGTCTGATTTCATTGCTTCCCGAACTTTATGCATAAATAATCTAACCGTATTTTCTGCAATACCATAACGAAATGAGATATGCCATACAGACAAATCTTTTGGGGTTTTACTCATCTCAAAACAAATGAAAAAAGCCTTTCGCAAACCAAATTTAACCCGATGAAAAAGTGTACAGGAACTTGGACTTTCGGTATCGCTACAAATATTACAGGTCCTTGAAAAATCTTTTCTAACCTGATACTTTGTGTGGCCGCATTTGCGACAAGAATAACCATTTCCCCACTTCCAATGGGCAAGATATTCTTCGCAATCCAAATCTGTTTTAAAGCGTTCAGCAAACTCCTGAAGATTTTGACCCTTGAAAATTTTCATAAAAATCCGGTTTTTACAATACACCAAGAGATGGGATTACCTATTGACCTTCAAAGATACTCTGTTACCAACAGACATCATATTTACCAGATTACAAGCACTTCCTTTGTCTACGAGGATCGCTTCGCCGCTTTGAATATTGGCTGTTCCCTCAAATAGCTGGCTCACAACCGATGCAATTTCTTCAACCGGAACAATTGCTTTACCCGGATTAATGTTTGCACCAAAAGCTGCTTTTGCCTCTTCATTATGATCAGTCAGACGGTCGGCCATTGGGGTATCTGTTACCCACGGACAAACAGCGTAAACTTTAATGTTATCTTCTATACATGAAGCAGCTACAGATGCTGTGATGCTGAGTACTGCAGACTTGCTTGCGCCATAAACTACCGCTACAGGTAAAGGTAAAGTAGTACCTACAAAAGATGCCGTATTTACAATTACACCATTTTTCTGTTTTCTCATTTCAGGAAGTATGTGTTTGATGCATAAGATTACACCTTTGATATTTACCGAAAGAACAGTGTCGATAATGTCCTCTGAATTAGTTTCCAGCGGGCCTAGCACACCTTCTGTACCTGCATTGTTAAACAGATAATCTATCTGGCCAAAATGGTCTATTGCAACCTGGGTAAGATGAATAACATCATGTTCTGTAGTTACATCGGCATAAACATAAATCGCTTCGCCTCCATCCTGTCCTATCTGATCAGCTACTTGTTTACCTGCTTCCATATTTCTGCCAGCAACGACCACTTTACAGCCCTTCGCTGCTAGTTCGATGGCTGTTTGTTTACCGATACCGGCTGTACCCCCTGTAATTACTGCTACTTTTTTATTCATGTTTAATTTATTGATATCGTTTATATATTAGTTTCATCTGCAAACCTATCCAGGTAAAAAACGGCTTACCAGGGTACAGCCCTAAGGCCAAATTCAAAATTGCCACCGTTATAAGAAGAGAGCGAAGAAGTACTTGTACCGTAGGTAAAATTCAAGGTATATTTTTGCTTATAGGTATAGCCGATATTAAAATTTAACACATTAGATGTACTGTACAGGGCCGTAAAAGCCAGTTGCTCATTCAATACAGCGGATTGTATGCCAATATCGAAAATGGGATCCAAGCCTCTTATTCCCCTCAGTGCAGCCAGGGGTTCTAACACAACGGCGTTCTTAGTGCCCGGCGCAAACCGGTAAGATGTAGCGAGGTAAAATGTAGACTGGTCTATATTTCTTACCGTATGGTTAGAGAAGAGATACATCATGTTATTTAAGGACAACTGGGCAGTTAAACCGCCACGGGTATAAGCCATACCAAAATCAGCATCAAATGTTGTGGGCCGATTGTTATAAATGGGAATCACTTCATCATTTACATCACCTACAACCATGTTTTGATTAATTGAGCGATTGAGCAAGCCGCCACTTAGTCCGAAATGAAGGTGGTCTCCACGGGCATTTAAAGGCAAATGATAGGCAAAAGTGCCAAAGGCCGAAAATTGTCTGAGCAGTCCGGCTGTCTCACTGGACAGATTTAAGCCCGCCGCCATTTTACCAAGACCTTTATCTGCACTGATCTGCTGTACGGCAGGTGAGCCGGGAAACCTGGTCCAGGATTGACGGAAAGCAGTATTAAGACGAACCCGCTGTTCCAAACCAGCCATAGCCGGATTGGCCAGATAACGATTGGAATAATATTGACTAAATAATGGCTCCAGTTGCGCCGATACTTTATTGCCTAAGAGCATAAAGTACAGGCCGCATATTAAGATGATATGATTTCTTTTTAAATTTAATTTGATCATGGTTATAAATCTATTATCTGTAAAGAATGGTGATAAATCCTCTGCGTTTTGGTATGCCCTGGCCAAGGTCTATAATATAATAGTACGTACCCTCCGGAAGCGGCTTGCCATTGAAACTACCATCCCATGAGTTATCATAGTTTTGTTTTTGGTAAACCAAACGCCCGGTACGGTCGCTAACCTTCACCATATTATTAGGGAAAGACTTGATGAAATCAAGTACCCATACATCATTTTTGCCATTCCCATCTGGGGTAAGCATATTTTGTATCGGCTCTTTCCCTGTGTATATCAAATCAGGAACAATAACCGCCAGGTTTAAAGTGGTTACAGCAACTGTATTATCTGTAAAAGTTACCGAAATCTTATACACCGTTTCTGGACTGATCACTGCTGGTACACCGGAGATTACTCCTGTAGCGATGTTGAAAATTAAACCATTTGGTAATGCTGGTGTAATATCAAATTTTGCAGCAGTACCACCTTTTACAAGAGGTGATAAATCAGACATTGGCATTCCCCTGGTTAATATTACTGACGAAACATAGCTTACCTCATGTGGAACGATGGCATTATGGATCACCAGCGTTGCTGTTTTAACGATGTCCGTATAATTTGGCTGCGAAATGGTAGCCGTTACCGTGTACGTTCCCGCATTGATCTGACCGTTGCCCAAGTAAGTCACTGTAGCACCTGCAGGAAGGTTGGTCACAAAAATGCTCTTCGCTGTTCCGTCGTAAGTAAAGCTACCGTCTGCAAAAGTAATGGCATTGGTGCCGCTGCCAGGATCGGTTGATACGTTTTTGTTGATGGTCAAAGTAGCGGTTTTCACCACATCGGCATAGTTGGCCTGTGTGATCGTGGCCGTTACCGTGTACACACCCGCATTGGTCTGGCCGTTGCCTGCATAAGTTGCCAAAGCACCTGTTGGAAGATTGGTTGCAAAGATGCTCTTCGCTGTTCCGTCATAGGTAAACGCTGCATCTGCAAAAGTGATGGTACTGATGCCGCTGCCCGGATCGGTCGAAACCGACTTGTTAATGGTCAGTGTAGCCGTTTTCACTACATCCGCATAGTTCGCCTGTGTAATCGTGGCTGTCACCGTGTAAACACCCGCGTTGGTCTGACCGTTGCCTGTATAAGTTGCTGTAGCACCTGCCGGAAGGTTGGCAGCAAAGATACTTTTAGCTGTTCCGTCATAGGTAAACGCTGCATCTGCAAAAGTGATGGTACTGATGCCACTGCCTGGATCGGCCGATGCACTTTTGTTGATGGTCAAAGTAGCGGTTTTCACCACATCGGCGTAGTTCGCCTGTGTGATCGTGGCCGTTACCGTGTACACACCCGCATTGGTCTGGCCATTGCCCGTATAAGTCACCGTAGCACCTGCAGGAAGATTGGCCGCAAAGATGCTCTTCGCCGTTCCGTCATAGGTAAACGCTGCATCTGCAAAAGTGATGGTACTGATGCCACTGCCCGGATCGGTTGATGCCGACTTGTTAATGGTCAATGTAGCCGTTTTCACCACATCGGCATAGTTCGCCTGTGTGATCGTAGCTGTTACCGTGTATACACCCACATTGGTTTGGCCATTGCCTGTATAAGTTGCTGTAGCACCTGCCGGAAGGTCTTTCGCAAAAATACTCTTCGCTGTTCCGTCATAGGTAAACGCTGCATCTGCAAAAGTGATGGTACTGATGCCGCTGCCCGGATCGGTAGAACCCGATTTGGTAATGGTCAGCTTGGCTGTATTATATTTAATGCTATAGTTAGTACTGGTTAATCCAGATAGCACAATCTGGTACTCACCTACATTTATTGCACCATTGGCTGCACCACCATAAGTTAACGTTCCTGCAAGTACACTTTCGTTCTCATTATTTACAAAACCACTGTAACTGATGGCATTGCCACCGTTATATGGAATTCCGTCGTAAACCTTGGTGCTATTCATGGGTGAAATAGTTAAATCGGCTGGCTTAATCTCTGCCGTGCTGATGCTCAGCGAATCGGTATTAGCCAGTATGTAATTCCCGGCCTGTGCACCAGAGAGCTGTAAACTGCTCAACGGCAGTTTTATGGTTTTGTTTTTGCCTGCATTTTTATTATTGTAAAAGACAGTATTGGCACTTAGGCTGAGCTTAACGTCGTCCGTATTGACCACATCATTCTGGCCGAGACTTAGGCTCGTAGCATCAATGGTGTTTTGCCTGTTGCCATCATAAGTTTTGCTGATAATAGTATTTGTATTTATGCCTGCAGTAATGGATTTTGGTACTATATTAAGTTCAAAAGTAACTGGTGTTGCAGCAGGGATGCTACCATTTCCTGACTGATTAGCCGTAATCTTAACCTTACCCACTTTTTTAATGGAAACTTTCCATTTGTTGCCATCTGCAGCATCCTGGTAAGCTTCGGCAATAGTATTGTCTTCCGATGCGTAACTTACTGCTAAGCCGGAACTAGCGGTAGCACCAGGCTCAAAAGGTGCATCGCCATAAGTTTTGCTGATGTTGCCTGCAGTAATAACCTGATCAGGTACCGATGATTCATAAGCCCCCATATCAATGTTTGCACCAATCAGACGTGGGTTTCCAGCCAGATCCAGGTCGGTAGTGAGTTTACCACCAGCCCTGGTATAAGCCTCATTGCTGCCTTTACCAATGGCAGGACTTACTTTCTTGAGTGCTAAATTGCCAGTTGAAGGATCGCTAAACATAGGATCTTCATTCATGACAGCGGTAGCGGCCAGGTTCAAAGTATTGGAAATATCGTAATCTTTCACAATGCTGTTCAGCACGTTCACCTTGATGTTTCCATTGTCACTATCTATCTCCTGTCTATTAGGGTTGTTTACATTATTAGGCGTAGTATTACCATACACGATACTGTTATTGATTTGTCCGTCTGAAGTGCTATCATAATAAATTGCCGCACCTCTACCCTTGCTTTTGCCTGCCTCATTTCCATTCATACTGATTTGAAGAAGCGTGAGATGAGTATTAACGGCATTAAATATTGCTCCGCCGGTACAGCCTGCCAAATTTCGATAAAAACTACTCTGGCTAATATTTGGAGAAGAATTAGAATTCCGTAATGCACCACCGATGCTATCTACGGTATTATTATAAAATTTACATAAGCTGATGGAAGGAGCCGAAAAAAACATATTGTACATGGCCCCGCCACTATAAGCTTCGTTGTGGTGAAAACTGGTCTGGTTAATTAAAGGACGAGCATTATTGTTGAATATTCCAGCTCCATCTTTCGCTTTGTTATGGTAAAAGGCACTTTGCTTAATACTAAACTTTGGACTGGAATTGGACAATCCTCCACCCATATGAAGATTAACCGTTACGTTACCTACTTGATATGCTCGTTTGGGATCGCCGGTGGCATTTCCCCCTTTGATGCTGAATCCGTTCAGTTCTGCGGTATTCAGATTTCCGGTGGCGATCAGCACGTGGTAAGCATTTTCGCCATTATTAGTTATTCTGGGGCTTTGATTATTGCTGCCCGCCACCACATCATCATTATTGAAGTCTCCTGATAAGATGGTTCCTTTTTCCGTACCGTCATCAGCAGGCAATATGCGTTCGTCGCTCATTAACCTGATTCCCTGGTCAGGATCAAAACCGCCATACATTTTTACATCTTTTACCATCAGGAAGGCACGGTCGCGGGGATCTGCCAACGCAGTACTATCTTTAAAGTTTTGTCCGTCTTCAGGAGTATATAATGGTTTATAAGTTCCCTTTGCTACATAAATGGCCTTTACCTGTGGATTCGTACTGACCTTGTTATTGGTGCTGGCAAATTTTAATGCATCGGCCAGTTGTTTCATCGGGCTATCCCAGCTACTGCCATCACCATCAGTTTTATTGATGTTCACATACAGAATGCCGTTGGCATCTGGTGATGCTTCCTTGCGGATTGTCAAATTGGCCGTTTTAACGATATCCTCATAATTTGGCTGTACAACAGTCGCCGTTACCGTATAGGTTCCCGCGTTTGTTTTGCCGTTGCCATTATAACTCACCGTAGCACCGGCTGGAAGGTTGGCTATAGTAAGATCTTTTGCCGTGCCGTCGTAAACAAAGCTGGCATCCGAAAAGGTGATGGTATTGATGCCGCTGCCCGATGTCGTGTTTGGTGCCTTGCTAATCGTCAGCGTAGCTGTTTTTACAATATCCGCATAGTTAGCCTGTACAACAGTCGCCGTTACCACATAGGTTCCAGCGTTCGTTTTGCCGTTGCCATTATAACTCGCCGTAGCACCGGTTGGCAGGTTGGCTACAGAAAGATCTTTTGCCGTACCGTCGTAGACAAAGCTGGCATCCGAAAAGGTGATGGTATTGATACCGCTGCCCGATGTCGTGTTTGGTGCCTTAGTAATGGTGAGCTTGGCTGTATTATATTTAATGCTGTAATTAGGATTGGTTAATCCAGACAATTCAATCTGGTACTCACCTACATTTACTGCACCATTGGCTGCACCACCATAATTTAACGCTCCTGTAAGTACACTTTCGTTCTCATTATTTACAAAACCGCTGTAACTGATGGAATTTCCGCCGGTATATGGAGTTCCGTCGTAAATCTTCGTGCTATCTTTCGCGGTGATGGTTAAATCGGCTGGCTTAATCTCTGCCGTGCTGACGCTCAGCGAATCGGTATTGGCCAGTATGTAATTCCCTGCCTGTGCGCCTGAGAGTTGTATAGCACTTATTGGCAGTTTTATGATTTTGTTTTTACCTGCATTTTTATTATCATAATAGACAGTGTTGGCACTTAGGCTGAGCTTAACGTCATCCGCATTAAGTACGTCATTCTGGCCGAAACTTAAGTTGGTAGCATCAATGGTGTTTTGCCTGTTTCCATCATAAGTTTTGCTGATAACGGAATTGGCATTTATGCTGGCGTTAATGTTTTTTGGTGCAATAGTAAGCTCGAAGGTTACCGGTGTGGCAGCAGGTATACTGCCGTTCCCACCCTGGCTGGCCTTAATGCTTACCTTGCCCGCTTTGTTAATCTTAATTTTCCATTTGTTGCCATCATTGGCATCCTGAAAGGCTTCGCCAATAGTATTGTCTGCCGATGCATAACTGACCGTTAAGCCAGAACTGGCGGTAGCACCAGGCTCAAATGGTGCATCGCCATAAGTTTTGCTGATGTTATTGGCGGTAATAGCCTGATCTGGGACCAATGATTCATAAGCACCCATATCTATATTGGCACCCGTTAAACGTGGATTACCGGCCAGGTCTTTGTCAGTATTAAGTTTATTTCCTGTGGTCAGGTTATAAGCTTCATTGCTGCCCCTGCCAATGGCAGGGCTGCCTGATTTTAAGGTGAAATCATTTTTGCTTGGATCATTAAATAAAGGATCAGTATTTATAACATCACTGGCCAGCACATTAAGCGTTTTGGAAGCATCATAATCTGTTAATATACTATTCTTGATACTAACCGGGGCGCTACCCGTGTTTTCACTGTAAACCTCCTGCCTGTTGAGATTGTTGCTATTATCAGGAGTGGTGTTGTTATAGAGGATACTGTTGATCAGGCTACCGGCTGACGTAGCATCGAAATAAATACCGCCTCCTTTGCCATCATTTGTAACAGCCGTATTGCCTGTGATACTAACATTAAGAAGTGTAGGGTTGGAGGAGTACGAATTAAAGATTCCACTACCTTGCGAGGCAATATTTTTATAAAAACTACTTTGGGTAACAATTGGTGAAGAGTTATTGTTATAAATCCCGCCACCACTAATAGCGCTATTGTTATAAAAGTTGCTCCGGCTAATGTTGGGAGGATTAGTAGAAGAAGCAAGCCAATTATTTATTCCGCCACCATATTTAGCCGTATTCGAATAAAAATTGCTTTCACTAACGGTTAAAGATGAATAATTAATGTTACATATACCCCCTCCACGGGCAGTTGCGTTATTGTTAAAAAAGTTGCTTTTGTTGATAGTTGGAAAAGAACGATCGAAATTATAGATCCCGCCGCCTTGACTAAAGGCATTATTGTTATAAAAGCTCACCTGAATGATCAAAGGAGATGATCTCAGATCATACAATCCTGCCCCGTTATTAGATGGGATACTAAAGTTATTTACTTTGATACCATCCTCAATACCAGATTGATTACCATTAGCATTACCTCCTCTTACTCCAAAACCATTTATTTCTGCTGAACCAACATCTCCGGCTGAAATCAGTACATGATAAGCGTTTTCTCCATTGTTTTTAAAATTCAATTTATCATTCACCATTTTAACTATATCATCATCATTAAAATCTCCTGATAAAACAGTACCCACATCTGATCCATCCTTACCTGGCAATATGCGTTGGTCACCTATTGCTTTGATATTATTATCCGGATCGAAACCGCCAAAAAGTTTTACATCTTTTACCATCAGGAAGGCACGGTCGCGCTGATTCTTATTGGCTACTACCAAAGCGGTACTGTCTTTGAAGTTTTGTCTGTCCTCAGGCGTGTATAATGGTTTATAAGTTCCCTTTGCTACGTAAATGGCTGTTACCGGCTTGTTCGTACTTACCTTGTTGTTGGCATTGGCAAATTTCAAGGCATCGGCCAGTTGTTTCATCGGACTATCCCAGCTACTACCATCTCCATCAGTTTTATTGATGTTCACATACAGGATACCGTTGGCATCTGGTGATGCTGCCTTGCGGATTGTCAAAGTGGCCGTTTTAACGATATCCTCATAATTTGGCTGTACAACAGTCGCCGTTACCGCATAGGTTCCAGCGTTCGTTTTGCCGTTGCCCACATAACTCACCGTAGCACCGGTTGGAAGGTTGGCTACAGAAAGATATTTTGCCGTACCATCGTAGACAAAGCCGGCATCTGCAAAAGTGATGGTATTGATGCCGCTGCCCGATGTAGTGTTTGGTGCCTTGCTAATGGTCAGCTTGGCTGTTTTAACAATGTCCTCATAGTCTGATTGTACAACAGTCGCCGTTACCGTATAAATTCCAGCGTTGATCTGGCCGTTGCCCACATAACTCGCCGTAGCACCGGTTGGAAGGTTGGCTACAGAAAGATCTTTTGCCGTACCGTCGTAGACAAAGCTGGCATCTGCAAAAGTGATGGTATTGATGCCGCTGCCCGATGCCGTGTTTGGTGCCTTGCTGATGGTCAGCTTGGCTGTTTTAACAATGTCCTCATAGTTTGGCTGTACAACAGTCGCCGTTATCGCATAGGTTCCCGCGTTTGTTTTGCCGTTGCCACTATAACTCACTGCGGCACCGGTTGGAAGGTTGGCTACAGAAAGATTTTTTGCCGTACCGTCGTAGACAAAGCTGGCATCCGAAAAGGTGATGGTATTGATGCCGCTGCCCGATGTCGTGTTTGGTGCCTTGCTAATGGTCAGCTTGGCTGTTTTAACAATGTCCTCATAGTTTGGCTGTACAACAGTCGCCGTTACCGTATAGGTTCCCGCGTTTGTTTTGCCGTTGCCATTATAACTCGCCGTAGCACCGGTTGGAAGTTTGGCTACAGAAAGATCTTTTGCCGTGCCGTCGTAGACAAAGCTGGCATCTGAAAAAGTGATGGTATTGATGCCGCTACCCGATGCCGTGTTTGGTGCCTTGCTAATGGTCAGCTTGGCTGTTTTAACAATATCATCATAGTTTGGCTGTACAACAGTCGCCGTTACCGTATAGGTTCCCGCGTTTGTTTTGCCGTTGCCATTATAACTCACCGTAGCACCGGTTGGAAGGTTGGCTACAGAAAGATCTTTTGCCGTGCCATCGTAAACAAAGCTGGCATCCGAAAAAGTGATGGTATTGATGCCGCTGCCCGATGGCGTGTTTGGTGCCTTGCTAATGGTCAGCTTGGCTGTTTTAACAATGTCCTCATAGTTTGGCTGCGAAACGGTGACTGAAACATCATATTTGCCCACGTTCGTTTTGCCGTTGCCATTATAACTCGCCGTAGCACCGGTTGGAAGGTTGGCTACAGAAAGATCTTTTGCCATGCCGTCGTAGACAAAGCTGGCATCCGAAAAAGTGATCTGGTCTGCACCGCTGCCAGAAGCCGTGGAAGGTGCTTTTGCAATATTAAGTTCAAAAGTTACAGGTGTAGCCGCATAGAAATTACTATTTCCTGCCTGGCTAGCCGTTATATTCACTTTCCCCGCTTTTTTGATCTTAATTTTCCATTTGTTGCCATCATTGGCATCCTGGTAGGCTTCAGCAATGCTATTATTTGCCGATGCATAACTGACCGCTAAGCCAGAACTAGCTGTAGCGCCAGGTTCAAATGGACTATCGCCATAAGTTTTATTGATGTTGCTGGCTGTGATGGACTGACTGATGAACTGTGCTTCGAAAGCCCCCATATCAATAGCGCTGCCCGCTAAACGCTGATTGCCGGCCAGGTCTTTATCAGTACTTAATTGACCGCCAGCATTCGTATAGGCATCATTGTTACCTTTGTCAATAGCAGGACTTTTCGATTGAAGAGTTAAATCACCTTTAGAGGGATCATTAAATAAGGGGTCATTCGTGATGACCTGATCCGGTGCTATATTTTTAGCTTTATATGGATTGAAACCTCTAACAATACTGCTTTTTATAGTAAGCTGACCTCCATTTTCACATATAACTTGCGTATTTGTTGAATTTAGATCATTATATATTATACTATTCACAATACTGCCGTTGGAATTATAATCTAAATAAAGCCCTAACGCGGGTCCATTGTTGCTAGTGTTTACATTACCGCTCATGCTGATGTTGATAAACCAAGCTGTAGATGATTGAGTGTTATGCACAACGTAGCCACCAATATTTCCGTAAAAAATACTTTGACTAATTGTTGCAGAAGATTGGCTATCATTGGTCAATCCGCCACTTCCTGTTTCCTTGGAAGCAAAGTTTTTATAAAAATTACAGAGACTGATATTTGAAGTGGATTTATAATTATACATTCCACCGCCATCAGAAGCAGTATTATTATTAAAGCTACAACGACTGATCTGTGTAGAAGAATTTGAATCATTATATATCCCCCCACCAGTTGAACCACCATAATTATTACTGAAGATACAATCGGTTATCGTCTGATTTCCTCCATTATTATAAATGCCCCCACCGTTTCCGTACAAGGTAGCGCTGTTCTGATAGAAGCTACTATGTTTGATGACGGGAGAAGAGTTAATTTCATTAAATATACCTCCGCCAAATAGGAAACATTTATTGTCATAAAATTTACATCGATTAATGACAGGTGAAGATGAGTAATTATATATACCTCCCCCGTGACGAGCCCAAATGTTACGTGACTTAACGGTAATGTAATAACCATTTATAGCGGCATTTCCATCTTTAACGCTAAATCCATCTAATTCAGCAGAACTTACATCAACAGAAACAAGTACATGATAAGCGTTTTCTCCATTATTACTAAAAGTTAAGTCTTTTCCACTACCACTTACTACATCATCATTATTAAAATCCCCAGATAAAATAGTACCCGAATCTGAGCCATCTGCACTTGGAAATATACGGTTGTCTGTTAGTGTCTTTATGCCATTAGCGGGATCGAAACCACCATACAAATTGACCTTATTTACCATCAGAAAGGTTTTATTGCGTGGATCTTTAGTCGTGTTAGTACTATTATCTGGAAAATACAGCGGTGTATAAGTACCCTTTGCTACATATATAGCTTTCACCGTCCCCTCATTTTCATTGGCAAATTTCAAGGCATCGGCCAGTTGTTTTATCGGGCTATCCCAGCTACTGCCGTCACCATTGGTTTTGTTGATATCCACGTACAAGATGCCATTGGCATCAGGCGTTTGAGCCATTGCGCTAAGACTGATCATCAAGCCAATAAGCAAGGCCCATAATTTTTTTCTCAATAAAAAGTTGCTGCTCCACTGAGAGACAGTGGTGCCAGTTGAAACAGGGAGGGTAAACATTATTCTTTTTGTTTGGTACTGCAAAACTAGCTGGCCTTAGCTTGCGTTTTCCCACCCTGATGGTATAGTTTTACCTACCCACCCCGGGTAGTTCTACTTAAAAAAAGCGCTAAATTGAGATTTAGGCCTATCCAGTGGGGGGGTAGCTTAACGGCACGTGTACCACAGGCGCCATTTTACCGCTCAAAATGATTTTTTTTTTGCGAGCCTTGATTGACCATCCTCATCCGCTAAAATCAGGGTTGATTTTGCATCATGTCCGTATTTAAACTGTTCAGTTATGGAGTAGAAAATCTATTCCATCTTATTCGGAAGCCAGGCCTAAAACTCGCCAAAGGTATGATCTCTTTTACCGATTGATTGATGGTGCTACCATGCCGGTTTTAGCAAAACGGCTTTCAACTGAACCTGTATCACAAACTGGTGTTCCTTTGCCACGACATTGGTTAGGCCCATAGCTTTTCGCTAGAGGCAAAGCCATACCATGCGTTGTAAAATATCTTTTGACATTTATCATATCAATTGACAGGTCTGAGCCTCGAATGACCATTCAAACAAGCTATTACGCACGATAGTACTGATGAGTATATACTTTCAAAGCGTCAAAAAAAGTGTCTGGTTTTAAGCTTTGTAATTTTTTTGATAAGTTTGTCAAAATTAGTTTATCCTTGTATCGTCTCCTCTTTTTGCTGCTTTTCCTTTCTTTAGCTGAGAAGGGAAAAGCTGAACTGCCTTGTCGTATTGAATATGCCAGATTACCTCAAATGGTATGGCCCTTAGCACTGAATACGCTACATTTTAAGCCTTATGCAACTGAAGCTCAGGCCCACCGTGATGGTTATTATCTTTTCAGGATCCGTCCAAATATCAAAACCAACGGGCATCAAAAACTGATCTTATATTTCCCGACAGAACACCTGTCGAGTATCCAATTATGTAAGTTGGATCAAAACAGCCTCTATCCAATTGATAGTGCGGGAAACGACTACCATAGCGACATCACCCCCTGGGGATATCCGCGTTTCAGGGTAAATGGCGGGGCAGATGCCTATTACCTGGTTACCTCTTTTAAAAAGGCCGCCTATTTTCCTGTTGAATTAATGGAGGAATATCAATTCAGACGGTTTGAAGTAAAAGGAAATTTCAGTTTAGGCATGTTTTACGGACTTGCTACCGTTATATTTATCGTAAATGCCCTGTTTTTTATCTTTTTTCGCGAGCGGGTATTTGCTTATTACGGACTCTTTCAGGCTTGTATTGTCACCTCTATTGCCTGTTCTGATGGCCTGTTAACGTTTTTCAGCAATGACCCCTATCTCTTAAACTATGCTGATATTCCACTCCACATTGGTGCTTTTGTTGCCGGGTTTTTCTTTTCTCAACATTTTATAAAGGCTCCTGAAATTTTCAGAAAGATGCGGTTGGTCGTCATCCTGGCTGTAATTTGTAGTGGTTTGGCCTGGTTACTATACGTCAAAAACGGCAATATGTTATTTTATATCATGGCCGAATGTATTGCCCTGGCTATGCTAACCAGTTATTGGCTTATTGCCTTAATTAAGTTTAAACATAATGAGAATGCCAAAACTTATGTATTTGCGTATTCCATCTATTTATTTTTCGCCATAGAATATTATGTTTTCAGACAAGTCGGTCTACCGAGCATCCAAATTTTTTCAGGTCAGCTAAAGGTCAGTTGTGTAACTGAAATGATCGTATTTCTTTATAGTATGATCCAGCGTGCCAGCCTGGTACTCAATGAAAACCGCTATTTCAGGCAAAAAATACAGGAACATCTGGCGGAAAAGGCAGATCCAAAAGAACTTGATTTGCAAAGCCTTCGGGATACATACGATCTTACAGACCGGGAATTAGAAATATTACATTTTCTTGCGCAAGGGATGTCTAATCCGGAGATCGCGGAGCAGATTTTTATTTCGGTAAATACGGTGAAATACCATATGAGAAATATCTTCATGAAAATGGAGATCAATAGCAGAAATGAAGCGGTAACAAAACTTAAATCATTATCAGCGCATAAAAACAACTAGCACAATACGGTAAAATAAATGCGGGGTGTATTTTGAATCCACTATTATTACTTTAAAAGTATAGGTAAAGATCTCGTGCCAGATGCAACACATTTGTAAATCCGGCGTCTTACTTTTAAATATAATATTGATGAATAAAACCGGAATTACTGCACTTCTATTGCTTATCTCCACTAATATTTATGCCCAGAAGGCCTCCCGTGCCAGCTTAGATAGCGTGTTTACCGTAATGTATAATCAAAACCAGTTTAACGGTTCTGTACTGGTAGCCGAAAAAGGCAAAGTATTGCTGGAAAAAGGTTATGGTTTCCGTGATACTTTATCCAGGTATCCCACCAATAAAAATACGATATACGAGCTGGGCTCCTGCTCTAAGCAGTTTACGGCGGCAGCCATTGTATTGCTGCACCGGCAAGGTTTGCTGCAATATGATGATGCGATAGACAAATACATCCCTGAACTTCAACGATGGCACGATGTGACCATATATCATCTGCTCAGGCACACCAGCGGACTGCCTGAATATATCGGGGATATGGCCAGAGGATGGGACCACAGAAAAATCGCCACCAACAAAGATCTGATCGGATTTTATGCCGCCCGGAAGGATACGTTGAGTTTTAAACCGGGCAGCCTACACAGATACAACAATACAAACTATGCGCTTCTGGCCAGTATCATTGAGCGGATTTCGGGCAAAACTTACGCAGTTTACCTTAAGGATAACATCTTTAGCCCGCTAAAAATGAAGTCGACATTTGTTTATAACCGAAGACTAAATCCTGAAAGGATACAAAATTATGCTACCGGCTATGTCTGGAAGCGCCAATCGTTTGATAAAATCACTTCTGAAAACCCTAACTATGGCGATAGTGTGGTTTACTACCTGGACGGCATAGTAGGAAGTGCAAAGGTCAATTCCACCATCTCCGACCTGTATAAATGGGAAAAGGCATTAAAATCTAATACATTCTTCACGCCTGGAGAATTTGAACTGATGACAGAAGTGACCAAAACCTCAAAAGGAAAAAATATTCCCTACGGTTTCGGGCTTGAACTTTCCGGAGGGAAAAAGAATCTTTCATATGGCCATACCGGCAGTTGGGATGGTTATGCATCTTTTATTTACCATCATGTAAATAAAGACAGGACGATTATTACCCTGCAGAATTTCAAAATGGGCGCTTACCCCTTCGAGACGATTAACCAGATTTTGGACCATCGCAAAATTGAGATAGAATACCCTAAAAAAATCACATTGCCTGATGCTCAGATTGCAAAGTACGCAGGTACTTATATCAATAAAGATGATGGCGAAGCACAGCTCATTAGCTATCTGGAAGGCCATCTGGTTCATAACACCAATAAGATTAAATGGGACATGCGTTTTTTCCCCATCGCTGAAAATCAATTTCAGGGCATCAGACAGGGCGGTGCAGATGGCGTACTTAGATTTACCGAATTGCCCAACCAGGAGGTAAAACTCGAAATGCTGGAGTATGGCAAAGTGATAGGAACCGCTTTCAGGAAAAACGAGAATTGAACTGATGACGTGTTAATCTTACATCATTTAATTTATTATCAATATCATCATGTAACCTAAATCCATCAAGCCACATCTAACAGAGAAATATTATCGCATGCAAAGTATTGGTCTAAGAATAATCTATTTAATTGGGTTACTCCATTTTGTTTTTTTGAGTCCTTTAAGCGCACAAGATTCGGCGTCGAAGCGCACAGCTCAGCCTTTTTCATTTCCCCTGCAATTGGAAATGCGTGTCCCTTTTGGCCCTACTGCTTTTCCGAACGGATCAGATTTTTTCCTGATCTATGAACTTTATCTCACTAACTTCAGTGCATCACCCATTCGTTTACAACGGATGGAATTTCTTGACGGAGACCGAAAAAGCAACGTTCCGCTCCTGTCTTTTGATTCACCGGAACTGAAAACCATGGTGAAAATTTTAGGTAGCGACAATACAAAAGATGCACTAAGTATTGAAGCCGGGCAGAGTGCAGTCGTATATATAGAGGCAAAAACGAGCAAAAAGATACCATTTCCCAATCATATCATACATCGGATCATTACCTCGACTGATTCTTTAGATGGAGCGGCAATAAATACACATACCTCTAAACTTCAAACGCTTCATGCTCCTGTGTCAGGTTCAGATTGGATTGCTGCTGATGGTCCCGGCAATAGCATTGATAATCACCATTGGCGGGGGAACATCGTTCTTGGCGGACGAGCAGTAAATTCAAGACGTTTCGCTATTGACTGGAAAAAGGTTAAAGACAGCGTGTCTTTTTCTGGCGATGCAGCAAATGTACGTTCATATTTCTGTTATGGGGAAGAAATCTTTGCAGTGGCCGATGGCACGGTGATCACTGCTACAGACGGATTACCAGATAACATTCCTGGTCATGGAAAAGCCTTCCACCCGGCAGTGCCACTAACCTTTGAAAAACTGCCGGGCAACCATATCGTCATTGATCTTGGTGACGGACACTACGCCCATTATATGCACATGAAGCCGGGTACTGTGCGTGTTAAAAAAGGAGACCATGTAAGCAAAGGGCAACTATTGGGCAACATTGGCAATTCAGGAGATGCACGGGAACCACATCTGCATTTTGAGGTAACCACCTCCGCTAAACTACTTTCCGGAGAAGGTATTCCTTATGTAATTGACCATTACCGATCGGGCAGCCAAAAGGGTTTGGATGATCTACACCATAATGAATTGCCTAAAGAGAAAGAGATTGTCGATTTTGGAAAAATAAGCGAAAAATAACCTGCAAAAGCTTCTGTTATTGATTATTCGATTTTGCCTGATGGCCAGCAATGGTTTGACATAGATTTTCCTGTAACGTTATTAGTCGGAAGATTGTTTAAAATTGCTTATGTTTATTTCAAATTTTATTGTAATCATTAAAAAACAGCTCAGTTGAAACCATCTTCCCTACTATTCCTTCTTTCCCTGTTTCTCTTCAGGGCAAATGCCCAGAATCTGCAACAGCGTATTATTACCTCTGATATTAAAAACTTTTGGACGGCGTACGATAAGATTAAGGAGACCAATGATAGTACTTTGCACATAGGTTACCTTAACGATTTGTTCATTGATAAAGGTACTGATGGCTTAAAATCGATCATGCAAGCGAGAGAATACACCGCTAAATCTTATTTAGATGCCATTTATCATTATCCGCTTTTTTGGCATTCGATAAGGGCCAACACCCTACGTGCAGATGAGTTTGCAGATAGCATTGCCACAGAAGTAGATAAATTGGCCAGAATTTACAGCAAGCTTAAACCTGCCCATATTTACTTTACGGTTGGCGCCTTACGCACCAATGGAACAACATTGGATGGAAACGTGCTGATCGGCAGTGAACTCGCCCTGGCGGATGAAAATACCGTTTCTTCTGAATTTCCGAAAGCGCTATCGCACCTGAAAACTTTTTTTAAGAGCAATCCGATAAACGGTACCGTATTCTTAAATGTACATGAATACGTGCATACCCAGCAGAAAAGCAGTATTGGCTATAATCTCCTCTCCCAATGTGTTATTGAAGGTGTAGCAGAATTTGTAGCGGTTACGGTTACAGGGAAGCCATCACCTTCGCCGGCCATTCATTTTGGAGAGCAGCATTTCGAAAATATACGAAGCGTATTTACCCGACAAATGTTTTTTGAAGATACCGGATTCTGGTTGTACAGTAATGCGGAAAATGAATTTAAAATGCGCGATCTGGGCTACTATGTTGGGTATGAAATCTGTAAACAATATTATAAAAACACTAAAGATAAAAAACGGGCCATTGATGAAATGATTAACCTGGATTACAATAATCCATCGGCTTTATATCGTTTTGTTGATCACTCCCGTTATTTTAACAAACCAGTATCGAAATTTTACCGGGAATACGATAACAGTCGGCCGACGGTTGTGGGCATTAAAGAATTTAAAAACGGAAACAAAAAAGTGAATCCGGATTTAACACAGATAACCATCAAATTTTCTTCCAAAATGGATAAAAGATACCGGAATTTTGAATTTGGACCCTTAGGAGAAACACATGTATTGAAGATCAAAGAATTTACAGGCTTTTCTGAAGATGGGTATTCGGCCTCCTTTAATGTAGAATTAAAACCCAATACCAGATACCAGCTGCTGGTAGGAAGCGGTTTCCGCAATGAAAATGGAATGCCACTTAAACCCTATCTGATCGAATTTACAACTGCAGATTGATCAGTTTTTGCTGACTGTTTAACATCACGTGTCGGTTAATAAGAAAATTTAAATATTTTGTTCCACAATTTTATTTTTATTAAATAGAATAACTATCGTAATTTCTCTATCCTGAATACACATTGTTTGGCTCTGCCACCACTGTCAACATAGCCTACCTCTATATTTTCGTTTTCATTCAACAACATTTGCCGATAAACCTGTAGGTCTGCCGACTTCACTTTATTGATGGATAAAATAACCTGGCCTTTACGAAGACCACAACGATAGGCTGCAGATTGCCCGATGATATCATCTATCATTACCTTCCCCCCTTGTAAGATGATCTTAAATGGCGGAACAGCTGTAGTAAAATCCTGTTGATATAAAAAATTTGGCTTCAGGTAAAGTTTTTTGGAAGCATAATCTAAAATAAAATCAAAACGGTTTATAATCTGGCTTCCTAAGATCCCCAGATACCCACTATATGAACTAACCCCTGCCTGATCCGAAGATATATTTACCGGAAGTTTACCCTTGAATGTATATGGTCCGATAGATACGGAGGCAACGGCCGCAAGCGTTGTAGCGCTCTTATTGCTTAAATTATTTTGCGTACTCAAAACCGTTTTCCCCACTTTTGCCAATAAATTGTTTTTTTGCTGGAAAGGAGTATTAAACAAGAGTGTGAGTCCTGCGCCGCTGTCGAATAAGATATCTCCGGAAAGTGTTTCCCCGTTCAATAACTGAACATCAATAGAGAAGCGGGGAATAGGTATTCCATTACCAAACACGAAATCTATCGTCTTATAGTTAGTGGTATCTAAGACTGTTTTAAAGGGATATAACAATATTTGTCTTTTCGTAATATTTACCACCGTTAAATATCTACTTAGAATATCATTGCCAATAATACCATCAAACTTTCTGCCGTGGGTGGCATTTAACCTTGAAAGATCATCAAGCACAAAATTCACGTGATCAATTGTTGTTGATTGGTTCAGGAAAAATTTTTGGTCTGTAGCATAGCGGTACATTTTACTACCACTTGCTCCGGGAACTTCTTGTTGAAGATCTGCTTTAATATGAAATTTTTCGGCTATCTGATTATCCAGTAAGATTGTAGAGGCACCCGTATCAAAAAAGAAAGTTAAAGAATCTTTACCATTCAAAGCAGGTAATTTGATCAGAATACTTTTGCTGTCATACAATTCAAATGGAAGCACGATTTGCGAATAGCTTACTGTATGGAATAAAGCTAACAGGATAAAAACAAGAAAAGATACTTTGGCTTTCAATGGTATTGGTTTTGGTTGGTTTTGCAATAAAAGGTTTGCTTAATTATGAATTTGATACCAAGAACAAGATAACTAATTGTTAGCTCTTTTGGAACTTACCCAGGTTAAATCTTTACTGGAAGTATATTGATATACATTATTCCACCAGCTTGCCCCGCCCCTGCAGGCTGTAAGAAGCAACTTATTTTTCTTATCTAATGTTACATCACAAAATCCGGAACATTTGGCTCTGGGATCATTTGGTTCTGCAAGTAAGTCGAAGCGCTTTGATACCGGGTTATACAGGTAAATGGTAAAAGTACGGTAAACTCCCATTCCCGCATCCGGGATCGAAAATGCCACATCATCATAACCGTCAAAATTATAATCTGCAATGGTGCCTCTACGCTGTGGGTCCGGGCTGTCAAAACCAGGTAAATGGGCTGTTTTAACAGTTTTATCCGGATAACTGAAGCTAAGCATTTCATCCATACCTTGCGAGAAAGATATAATTACGCCATGCAACAGAAAACCTGCTTTTCCAGAACCATCTTCCTCGTTTTTTACCTGCTCCAGCTTAAATAGCTTTTGATCTTTATTTCTTAAGTATGATGCTGCTGCTATCTGATCGCCTATCTGGCTGAGTGTATACACTCCGGTTACTTTTCCTTCCACTACTTCATCCCAAACATAGGCCACATTTAATGTTGATGTTTTACCCTGCGCTGTTCGTTTTTTTAATCTTAAGGGAAGAATTCCCTGCTGCCCACGGTATTTTACATAGGCTCCCTTCCCGCCATCAGCATAATAGATATTCATGAGAAAGGGTTTGGCTCCGGAAGTTGATCTGAGCAGGAAAGGCTGTGCCTGAACCGCAAAAGTGATCATCGCCAAGGCCATCATTAGTTTTATTTTTTTTATCATCATCAGAAATGCATTATTTATTTCCCAACCCATACCGGTTATTTTTGCTTGCCCGTTTCCTCACAATAGCCAACATTAGTATAATATCGTTAACGAACCCCTAACCATTTCACATTCCTGACCTAACTTTATAACATAATAATATACACCGGTAGGCAGTCTGGTCCCCTTACTGGTTCCATCAAACGGCATCTTATATCCAACCGATTCATAGACCTTATTTCCTGCTCTGTTAAAAATCTGAATGTTTGCCTTTGGATAATTTTCAATACCCGTTAAATTCCAAATATCATTAGTACCATCGTTATTGGGTGTAAACGAGTTTGCTACCGTTAATCCTGATAAACCTACTGTAATTTTAGCTTCTGTTTTAACGCTTTCGCAATCACCAATACGCTGAGTAACAAAGTAACTTTTATTGCTCCTGGCATCCACTTTAAAAATGCCATTAACAGAAACGTCAACAGGGAATAAGGCCTCCTTAGTTTCGTAAAGGGCATAGCTGGTGGCTGATGTTAATCCATTTATCCGAAGTATGGCTTCGCCCGGCGAGCAAAGTTGTACGGGCGTCACTGCCGGTACTTCAATTTGACTGGTCAGGTTATCAACCACAAATTCCGAAATCAATGGCTGGCAATTTATAGCATCAGTAACTTCCAGTTTATAATTACCTTTGGATAAATCATTTATATCTAAACTATTGCCAACCTGTACACCTGCACTATTGGTCCATTTATAGTTAAAAGGCGCAAGGCCACCAGTAATCTTGATTCCGGTAATACTTCCTTGTTTTTGATTACACTGATCTTGTGCGATATGGACATTGCTATTTAAAAAAGCAAGTTCAGCCTGCCTGTTAACCCTGTAACTAATCAGGTATTTTTCGCAACCGTTATCATCTATTCCGTAAACTTTATAATTGCCCGCATCTAAGTTTTCCAGTACTGCGGTATTTCCACCAAGCGTTCTACCTGATTCGTCTTCCCATCTATAACTTATCGGCGGATGAATTGCATTTGTCATGGTAACAGTAATTTTCCCATTGTTTAATCCGCAAGAAGCATCGGTAATCATTTTGGTGATACCACCCCTGATATCAATTAAATTTGGCTGTGCAACCAGGGTGAGATCATATGTTTTAGTACAGGATTGATTTGCAGCTGTTAACTGGTAACTTCCGGAAGACATTCCCTCTAAATTTAGCTGATGACCAACGATTTGGCCATCACCATTCTTCCATACATACGAACTAGCTCCAGTAATTAACAAACCTTTTATACTTCCATTGTTACCCACACATGTAGGATTGAGAATTTGTTTCTGGCTATCATCGATGGTAATGGCATTGGCATCCGGAATGGTAATAACCGGTGTAATCACCGGTCCGCAGCCAGATTGATCTGTCACTTCTAAAGTATAATTTCCGGGTGGCTGATTAACCAGATCCTTAATGTTTGCCACCTGCAAGTTGTTGCCATTTTTCCATTTATAGGATAAAGCGCCATTGCCGGTTGCTACAACTCCGGTAATACGACCAGAATTTGTACCGCAATTAGCCGCCGTTATGGATAAGGAAAGCAGGCTAACGTTGGGTCCGGAAATGGTTGTTAATGTGATCGGTCCATAAGTTTCTGTACAACTATTATCGGCTGCAGAAATGGTTAAAGTATATCTACCCGGTATAACATTGGTTAAATTTAATGTTGCAGCTACTTCAGAACCCAATTCATTTTTCCAACTGTAAACTGCGGTTGATGAAGTATTATTGACCACCTGTAATCCACTAATCCTGCCGCCAGTGCCACATGCAGGATTTATGATCTGAACATTTGCAGAATTGATGATCAATCCTTTTTTAATTTCAAACCATGGCGTTAACTCACTACAATCTCCGTTACTTGCTTTTAACCGATAAGTACCGGCTGGCACATTTACAAGGTCTTTTTCCCTGCCCACTACATTGCCATTAACATCTAACCACTCTATATGAGCAGCGCTTAAAGGCAAAACCCCTGTAATAGAACCTTTATTAGAACAGGTATTAATAATCTTAATGCCTGCGACATCCACTCTTGTTCGGGTAAATTCTGATGTGGAGCCATTTAACGTTGCAGAAGCAATTACAGATCTTGAAATGTTACCACTATAGCTCCAGTTGCCATTGGCATCAGCTGTGGTACTGGCAAAATAGGTTTCGGGAGAACATGTTCCGCACAGGTCGCTGTAAAAAAGTTCTATGGCTGAGTTTGGTGTGGCTGTGCCAGAAACAGCATTTGCGGTGAAATTGTTAATATTTACCACTGGAACCGTACGAGTGTTGTTGGTAAATATCATTGGATATGCACCAACTGTACAGAAAAAGCTATTCTTATTCACTGAAACAGTAGAAAATGGCCAAACATTTACCGGCTTACAATAGCCGATGTAGTTTGCGTCTGCAGGGTCTTGCCCGCCAATAACTACACCATCCGAATAGTAAACAAAAACACCTGTTGAAGCTCGCAATCGTTTAGTTAAGCTCTTGTCAATACCAATAAAATTTCTTTTGATATTTACAGGCATTCCATTATTTAAGAGGTTGATTGCATATCCTTCGCTTGAAATGACATTATCTTCTATATCGATTGTATTTTTACCATTAGGGCTAACTGTTACCACGCTAAAACCTGATGACAATGGTGTTGCAATATCTCCGGTAAAATTTGTACCAATTTTATTATTTCTAATCTTTATCGTTGCCGGGGTAGAATATAATGGATCATTATTAGAACTGTAATTACTCTGCGAGAAATTGATACCTTTTGCAAATACATTTCCCTCTGCAGGACTAGCTCCGCCAATATCTACCAGTCCATATATGTAATACATGGACTGAGCTCCAGAAAAAGACATGGGCAATGTTACCCCATCAGATTCAAAACCAATAATATTGGCCTGCACTGTTAAATTTTCAGAATAATACTGAATTTGTCCACCATTTAAATGCACATTAACCCCCAATTCATGTGTAAAGCCACAAATCACATTTCCTTTTCCAGCCGCGCCAATTTTTATATTTTTTGCCTGCCGCAAACATATTCCTTGCCGTTGCTCCCATCTACCCGGCGCGGTGGTTGGCAGTAAATTTATGATGTAAATGCCATAAATACCTACATCATTAACATTGATCAAGGTTAATCCGTAATAAGTGGTCAAATAAGAAAATGACATTTTTATTTGCACTTTAGCTGTACTTACACCAAAAACACTTCCTGATTGTGTCGATCCATCAATATCCAGATTTGAAGAGACATCTGGCAATTGGCTTAACAAAGTGATGGTTCTCCCGCTTTCACTTTGATCAGCCAGGTTGAAATGAATAAAGTCTTTATCGACAATACCGTTTGCCGCTGCTTTAACTAAGGCCTCTCTTAAAGTTCCTGAACCGGCATCTGCATTTGAAGTCACCAAAAAAACTTCTGCACGTGCCGCTAACGAAGTAAAAAGCGTAACTAAAAACGAAGCGAGAATAAATTTAAACGTTAATCTGATCATGGATTAACAAATCTAATAAGATTATCTTACTTTAATAATACATCATAAGCAAATCTCAAAATCGTACCAAACACCACAACAAGGAAAAATATCCTCACAAATTTGTTTCCCTTTAATAAGGCCAGTTTGGTGCCAAAAAAAGAACCACAGAGATTAAAAACGGCCATGGGTATGGCATATTGAAATAAGATATGCCCGGTTGAACTGAAGTAAAGAATTGCCGCCAAATTGGTTGCCATGTTCACGATTTTGGCATGCGCACTCGCACCAATAAAATCGAAGCCGATCACGGCAACGAAAATCAATATGAGAAAAGCTCCCGTGCCGGGGCCAATCAAACCATCATAAAATCCGATAACCAAACCAAAAACAGCCGACATTAAGACTTGCTTTTGAATAGAATGATGCTTTTCCTGATGGATCCCGAATTGTTTATTAAAATAAGTGTAAATGGCTACAAAAACCAATACCACCAGGATAATGGGCTTAATTACCGAATTATCGATTCTGCTCACCAGAAAAGCGCCCAGAAAAGCGGAAACAAATGCCGTGCTGGCACAGGCAATAAGCACTTTGAAATTAAATTTAACTCGTTGGGAATATTTAAATGCAGCTAAACTTGTTCCCGCAACCGATGGTATTTTGGTTGTTCCTAAAAGTGTGGCAACGGGGTAATGAGGTAAAATGAGTAAAATGGCTGGGGTTTGCAATAAACCACCGCCACCTACAATTGCATCTATAAATCCGGCAGCAAAAGCCACCAAACAAAGTAAAATCAGTTCTGTTGCCATTCTACACTTGTCAACAGATCAGCCACCTTACCTCTTCCATCTCACATTTTCAATTTCAAATCTTCCATTTTACGGCTTTCTTTACATTTACATTCTTTCCGGAGAAGTAATACCCAGAATGAGCATGCCGGCATAAATAATATCGGCCGTTTTTTTGCAAAGGTTTAGGCGGAATTGTTTTACCTCCCCATCTTCTGTTTTTACTATTGGAGGAACCTCATGGTAAAACTTATTGAACAGCTTGGCCAGTTCGTATAAATAGTTGGCTAAACTCGCCGGACTAAAAGCCTTGGCCGCAATTTCTATCTCTGCAGGGTATCTGGCCAATTGCAGGATCATTTCCAGTTCTACATCGCTTATCCCGCCAAACGCCAAACTCCCAACGCCAAACTTGTAATCAGATTTACTTAACAATGATTTAATCCTGGCGTGCGTATACTGAATAAACGGTCCGGTATTTCCTTGAAAATCGATACTCTCTGCAGGGTTAAACAACAAACGTTTTTTAGGTTCTACCTTTAATAAGAAATATTTTAAAGCACCCAAGCCAATGTTTTTATACAGCTCTTCTTTATCTTCCTGAGGAAAATCGTTGGTTTTACCCAATTCTTCCGTTTTCTCGCGTGCAGTGCTGATCATGCTTTCAATCAGCTCATCGGCATCTACCACGGTTCCTTCACGGCTTTTCATCTTTCCGTTAGGCAAATCAACCATGCCGTATGATAGGTGGTATAAACCTTTCGCCCAGCTTTTGCCCAGTTTCTCTAAAATGAGAAACAAAACCTTAAAATGGTAATCCTGCTCGTTACCGACCACGTAAATCGACTCATCCATGTTGAAATCGTCGTGTTTCATTTCGGCAGTACCCAAATCCTGTGTAATGTAAACCGAAGTACCATCGGCGCGCAGTACCAGTTTCTGGTCTAAACCATCTTCAGTTAAATCAATCCATACAGAACCATCTTCCTTTTTAAAGAAAACACCTTTGGCCAAACCTTCATCAACCGTGCCTTTTCCTAATAGATAGGTATTGCTTTCGTAATAAAACTTATCAAAATCTACACCCAGGTTTTTATAGGTAATATTGAAACCTGCATATACCCATTCGTTCATCTTTTTCCAAAGCGAAACCACCTCTTCATCGCCCTGCTCCCACTTTAAAAGCATTTGTTGCGCTTCTTTGATTAATGGAGCATTTTTCTTGGCTTCATCTTCCGTTTGTCCTGCTGCCTTTAAAGCTTCAATTTCTTTTTTATATTCCCGATCAAATATCACGTAATATTTTCCAACCAAATGGTCGCCCTTTTCACCTGTACTTTCCGGCGTTTCATTATTACCCCATTTTTGCCAGGCCAGCATCGATTTACAGATGTGAATACCACGGTCGTTTACCAGATTCACTTTTACCACATCGTAGCCATAAGCTTTAAGCAATTCAGAAACCGAATAACCCAATAAATTATTGCGTACGTGCCCCAAATGAAGCGGTTTGTTGGTATTCGGCGATGAATATTCTACCATGACCTTTTTCCCGTTTGATGGGAAAACACCAAAATCAGTCGCTAAAACTTCTTCGTTAAATTGCTTTAAGAAATAACTTTCAGCAATACTAAGGTTCAAAAAGCCTTTAACAACATTAAATTTAGTAATATCTTCTAAATGGGCAACCAGGTATTCGCCAATTTCGGTAGCCGTTTGTTCAGGCGATTTTTTAGAGATTTTAGTGATGGGAAAAACTACAATAGTAACCTGACCTTCAAATTCTTTACGGGTTTCCTGTATATTGATTACACTTTCGGCTATTTCTTCTTTATAAAGCTCCAAAATAGCTTTCTGCGTCTCGGTAATAATAAAATTCATGGCGTAAAAATAGGTAAAAAAGGCGGAAGGTGAAAGGTTTAAGCGGGAAGGTTTTTGAGCTTCTACACGTTTGGAAAGGTGCTGTAGTGCATGTCGGTACTGATGGTCCTTCTTTCCGCTATAGTCCCGATTGAAGGAATCGGGAGCTGTCGCTGCAATAAGGTTTAAGATGTTTTGGCTGTGCAATAAAGCCACGGATCTAGTTCAGTGGCCTGGCAATTCTTCAGACCTCCAAACTTTCCGACCTCTGACTTTTAAAAAATTCTAATAGATTTGTAACAATTAATTTATTTATGAGCGAGCAGAATTTAAACTTTAAAGTGAATGTAAACACCGAAATCGGCAGGTTGCGTAAATTGTTAATTCATAGCCCGGATAGTGGTTTGGGCAAAGTGGTACCTTCGAAAGCACAAGACTGGCTTTTTGAAGATATTGTACATTTAGATACCATCCGTAAGGGGGAGTACGATTATTACATCAAATTATTGATGTATTTTTTAGATCCGGATAAGATAAAAGGCAAACTGGCCGAAATTGATTCTGAAGCGGCCAACCGAAATTTCTATAAGCCCAATCATCCTGAGTTTCACAACTCGACAGCAGTAATTGAAATACAGAATTTACTGAGTGAAATGCTGGAAGATGAATCCATCCGGAAGAAACTGGTAGCTGCAGTTTGTGCTATTGAAGGCTGTACCTATAAAGTGCAAATTGCACTGACCAAAACGCCGGCTAAAGAACTTGCAGAGATTTTTATTTCGGGAACGCTGGCAGATGATACCATGATTTTTGCGCCAATTCCCAACCTGATTTTTACCCGGGATGTGGGAACCACCATCAACAACCACATTCTGTTAAATAAACCGGCCAAAAAAGCCCGCGTACGCGAAACGCTTTTAATGCGTTATATTTTTTTCAACCACCCTTTATTTGAAAACTACCGCAACAACATCCTCGAGATTCCGGATGTGACCATGCATTTTTTACGCCCTGGAGATGAGCCTGCTTTCAGCACCACATTGGAAGGTGGAGATGTAATGATGGTAAGTCCCAATCATGTATTAATCGGTTGTAGCGAACGGACATCAGAACATGGTGCCAACGAAGCCATTAAACTATTATTCGAGCAAAATGTGGTCGAAAAAGTGACCGTGGTAAAAATACCGAGCAAGCGAGATTATATGCACCTTGATACCGTTTTCACACAGGTAAAACGCAATACCTGGGTCATTTTAAACTCAATTGCGCATTCACCGAAATACAATCCTTATGAGCCGATCAACTTCTTAAAGGAACCCGAGAAGCTCGAAGCGACCACAGCCATTCAGTTTACCAAAGCAAACCCGCAGGAACCGAAGCATTTTGAGCACGTGGAAGCTTTGCTGAACGATATCAGTCAGCATGATTTAAAAAGTACTGAACCTACTAAAATTATATATAGCGGAAACAATACTTTCCCTTACGATTCGAGAGAACAATGGACTGATTCGTGTAACTTGTTAGCCATTAAAGAAGGTGTAGTGTTAGGTTATGATCGAAATGATAAAACCGTTGAAGCCTTTAAAGCTGCCGGTTTTGATGTGGTTGATGTGAAAGATTTAATCCAGGATCTTGAAAGTGGCAGGGTAAATGCAGAAACCATAACCGATACATTGATTTTAATGCCATCAGCAGAACTTTCGCGTGCCCGTGGTGGTTTCCATTGCATGAGTTTACCTATTTTAAGAGACGATATCTGAGGTGAAAGGCGTGAGGTAAAAGGTGTAAGGTTTATATGCCTAAACCCTTTACCTTAACCCCTGCAACCTATACTTTTCACCCTATACCTTAAACCTTACGCCTTTTATCTTTTACCATTATGCAGACTACCAGCCATATCCTCATGATCCGCCCGGTCGATTTTAAGTATAACGAGCAAACCGCGGCGAACAACAAATTTCAGGTTGCATCCGAAACCCAGGACGTACAGGCGCAGGCCTTAAAAGAGTTTGATGGTTTTGTTGAACTGCTGAGACAAAACGAGGTTGATGTTACGGTAGTTGATGATAGCCTGCAACCAGAAACCCCCGACTCAATTTTTCCGAACAACTGGGTATCTTTTCACGAAGATGGTTCGGTTTACCTCTACCCTATGTTTTCTGAAAACCGCCGTTTAGAGCGCAGGAAGGAAATACTCGAAGATCTGAAAAAACGCTTTGAAGTAAACCATATTAGCGACCTGAGTTTTTATGAAATGCAGCATGCTTTTTTAGAAGGTACCGGTAGTATGGTACTGGATCGAACCCATAAAATTGCCTATGCCTGCTTAAGTGTACGTACAGATGAAGAGGTTTTAAACAACTTTTGCATGCTTACCGGGTATGAATCTGTTGTTTTCCAGGCAGTAGATAGCGATAACTTCCCGATTTACCACACCAACGTGATGATGTGTATCGGCGATCGTTTTGCCGTAATTTGCCTTGATTCGATCCGCAATGCTGAAGAACGTCTGCAGGTGGGCATCAGTTTAAAAGGTAGCGGTAAGGAAATTATCGAAATCAGTTTAGCGCAGATGAATAAATTTGCGGGGAATATGTTACAGGTTTCCAATACGAGCGGCGAAAGCTTGCTGGTAATGTCTGAGCAGGCTTATTTATCCTTAGACCCTGAACAAGTTAAGGCGCTGGAACAATACAGCCGCATCATTTATGCTCCACTTTACACCATTGAAAAAAATGGCGGTGGCAGCGCAAGATGTATGCTGGCAGAAATACATTTGCCGGTTAAATAAACGGTATAGTTATTCTTAATATAGCGCTATTGTTCGCCGTGGTTAATGTCTCCACGAACCATTATGCTCTGATAAAAACTGCTGGCGCGCGTTTAAAACGCGTGCCTGACAGCTTAACGATTTCCTCTTTTTAACCTCATTATCAAATATATAACCAATGGTTCGTATCTTCAAAAACCATTTATTTTTGCCACGGAAGCCCAGAACACACGGAAAATTTAAACATTAACGCACCTTGCTATAAAACTATAAATAGCTGAACGGTCCTCACCAGCTAAACCTGATCAAAACGGACACGAGTGCAACGAGTAAAGTGGAGAGCAGGGCCAACCCAAAACCTATAGAAACCAGGAACCTGCTTTCCAAATTATCGTTTAAATATTAAATCCTATTCAATCTTACAGAGCGTCTTAGCGAGACGCTAAAACCAGATAGGACACCTTGCTATTCAACCGCAAATAGTAGCACCGGCCTAAATGAATAAACCTGATCGAAACGGACACGAGTGCAACGAGTAAAGTGAAGAGCAGGGCCAACCCAAACCTATAAAAAACAGGAACGTGCTTTCCAAATTATCGTTTAAATATTAAATCCTATTCAATCTTACAGAGCGTCTTAGCGTCTCGCTAAGACTAGATAGTGGACGCTGAGACCGGATAGTACTTGTTATTTTTATCTGCCGTGGTTCGTGCCTGCACGAACCACTTAATTTTTTTGCCGAGGATCGATATGAAGAAGTTTTGTATACATCAGAATCCCTGCTTATTCCAATTAGTTTTATTACTTTCGCGGAAAATTTATATACCCATGTCTTTACTACAAGAATTGCAAACCCGTTCAGGCAATAAATGCGAACTGTGTACCGCTCAAAACAGCTTATCGGTTTACGAGGTACCACCCACCAGCAACGCCAATGCCGATAATAGCATTTTAGTTTGTAAGACCTGTTTAGATCAGATTGAAAAAAATGAACAGCTTGATGCCGGTCACTGGAAAATTTTGACGGAAACCATGTGGTCTGAATTTGCCCCTGTTCAGGTAGTGGCCTGGCGCATGTTAAGCCGGCTGAGAAATGAAGGTTGGGCAGCAGATAGTCTGGATATTTTATATCTCGATGATGAGACATTGGAATGGGCTAAAAAAACCGGCGACCATGAGCAGGAAGGCACAGTGGAATTCCATCAGGACAGCAACGGCACCCGTTTATTTGAAGGCGATACCGTAGTTTTAGTTAAAACCCTTGATGTTAAAGGCTCAACATTGAGTGCTAAATTGGGTACTGTAGTCAAAAACATTCGTTTGGTACATGATAATACTGAACAGATTGAAGGTAAAGTAGAAGGGCAGACCATTGTGATTTTAACTAAATATCTGAGAAAAGGTTAATTTCGAGCTGGCGTTTCGTGTTAGCAGTTGTTTGTTGGCGCGCGTTTCAAACGCGTGACTGAGTAGTCCAACGATTGTATCGTTACAAAACCATATCCTTCACTCTCATAGCTAGCGCGCGTTTCTAACACGTGCCTGAGTAGCCCAACGATTGTATCGTTATCAATGCCATTATCACCAATATACGACGTGTTTCATGTCTGCACGAACCATTTATTTTTTTGCCACGGAAGCTCAGAACACACGGAAAACTTTCACATTAAAGCACCAGGCTATAAAAACCTAAACAGTAGTACGGTCCTTGCCACCTAAACCTGATCGGAACGAACACGAGTGCAACGAGTAAAGTGGAGAGCAGGGCTAACCCGACCCCATAAAAACAGGAAGCTGCTTTCCTCGTGATCAGAAAGCATCATTTTTTACTTAACAAACCTTTTCTGCCGTGTTTCGTGTCTGCACGAACCATTTATTTTTTTGCCACGGAAGCTCAGAACACACGGAAAACTTTCACATTAAAGCACCGGGCTATAAAAACCTAAACAGTAGTACGGTCCTTGCCACCTAAACCTGATCGGAACGAACACGAGTGCAACGAGTAAAGTGGAGAGCAGGGCTAACCCGACCCCATAAAAACAGGAAACTGCTTTCCTCGTGATCAGCAAGCATCATTTTTTACTTAACCAACCTTTTCTGCCGTGGTTCGTGTCTGCACAAACCATTTATTTTTTGCCACGGAAGCTCAGAACACACGGAAAACTTTCACATTAAAGCACCTTGCTATAAAACCATCAATAGCTGCACGGTTCTTGCCACCTAAACCTGATCGGAACGAACACGAATGCAACGAGTAAAGTGGAGAGCAGGACTAACCCGACCCATAAAAAAAGGAAACTGCTTTCCACGTGATCAGCAAGCATCATTTTTTACTTAACAAACCTTTTCTGCCGTGGTTCGTATCTGCACGAACCATTTATTTTTTGCCACGGAAGCTCAGAACACACGGAAAACTTTCACATTAAAGCACCTTGCTATAAAACCATCAATAGCTGTACGGTTCTTGCCACCTAAACCTGATCGAAACGAACACAAGTGCAACGAGTAAAGTAGAGAGCAGGGCTAACCAAAATCTATAGAAAACAGGAACCTGCTTTTCTTATACAGGAAACATAATCACCACTTATATATTACTGATTTCCATTTAGTTAAATAAAATATATTGATGCTCCTTATTAAAAATAACCCGCTATTGAAACTTAGTAGCTAATCTAAGCGTTTATTCACCGTAAAAATATTCTTAATACCGTTTAATTCTCGATTTAAAATTACATTTTTGCAAAAATTATTTAACAGTAAATGCAGAGTTACTCCGAATTTCTCGATCTAAGCGTTGGCTTTCCGCAGGAAGGCTTTGATGTGATAGATGATGAATTATATTTTCAGGATTTAAACCTGATGGAAATGATCGAAACTTATGGCACTCCCCTACGTTTCACCTACTTACCCATGGTAAGCAAGAAAATTCAACAGGCGAAAATTCTTTTCCAAACTGCCATCTTAAAAAACAACTATCGCGGCGATTACAAATATTGTTATTGCACAAAAAGTTCGCATTTCAGACACATTGTTGAAGAAGCCCTAAAGAACAATATCCACCTCGAAACTTCTTCTGCTTTTGATATGCCTATGGTTGATGCATTGGAAAAAAAAGGTGCATTAACCAAAGATACAACCATTATTTGCAACGGATTTAAAACTTACCAGTACAAACAGTATATCATTGATATGCTACACGATGGTTATACCAATATTATTCCGGTTTTAGATAACAAAGAGGAATTTAACCTTTTTGATGATGAGGTAGATATCGATACCCCTTGTAACCTGGGCATCCGTATAGCGGCCGAAGAGCAACCAGATTCGCAGTTTTATACTTCGCGGTTAGGTGTGCGTATGGAAGACGTAATCGACTTTTATAACAACAAAATTGTACACAATCCTAACTTCCGTGTAAAGCTATTACACTTTTTTATTAATTCTGGAATTACCGATTCGCCTTATTACTGGAACGAACTGGAAAAATACGTAACCCTTTACTGTAAATTCAAAAAAATCAACCCTGATCTGGATACGCTTGATATCGGCGGGGGTATGCCGTTCAAAGATTCGCTGGTTTTTGATTTCGATTACGAATACATGGTAAACGAAATTGTAAAAAGGATTAAAGAAATCTGCGCCATCCACGAAGTTATGGAACCAGATATTATTACCGAATTTGGTAAGTATACCGTTGCGGAGGCTTCGGGTATCTTATACAAGGTTTTAGGGCGTAAACAGCAAAACGACCGCGAACGCTGGTTAATGTTGGATGGTTCTTTTATTACCAACCTGCCAGACGTTTGGGCTTTAAACCAAAAATATATCCTGCTACCAATTAACAACTGGGATGCAGAGTACGAACGGGTTAACCTTGGCGGTATTACCTGCGATGGACAGGATTATTACAACCAGGAAGCCCACATGAACAGTGTATTTATGCCTAAAACCCGTAAGGTGCAGTATTTAGGATTCTTTCATACAGGTGCGTACCAAGAGGTATTGAGCGGTTATGGCGGTATACATCACTGTTTATTGCCAAGTCCGAAACATGTGTTAATCCGCAGAAACCGTGACGAGAGTTTCAATTTTGAAGTTTTTGGTGAAGAGCAGAACAGTAAGCAAGTGTTGAAGATACTGGGTTACTAGATCATTTGATTTAGCGAGCGTAAAACAAAACATTAATTAAAATACATAAATACCTCAGTTTTTTTACTGAGGTATTTTTTTTTATATTTGAATATGGCACGTGAACAAATTAAGTTATTCGATCGGATCATTGCTACTGATGGTTTGATGGGAGGAAGACCAACAATACGCGGGTTGAGATTTCCGGTTTCTGATATACTTGAACTATTAGCAAGTGGCATGAGTGAGGAACAAATCCTCGAAGAACATCCCATCCTGGAAAAGGAAGATATTAGGGCTGTCCTTTTATACAGCGCCCAAAAAGTAGATGAGGACTTAATGTATGAATGATTGGGAAATTTGGGTCGACACCAATATATCTCCTATAATTGCCAAGTGGATTTCAGAATACACAAATTTTAAAACAAGATCCTCTTTCTGCCTAAATTTGCATTCAGTAGATGACTTGACCATTTTTAGAATGGCTCAAATTAAAAAGAATGTCATAATTGTTTCCAAGGATTCTGATTTCAAAGAATTAATCGATTGGTTTGGTGCTCCTCCAAAACTTATTCTTATTAAATTCGGGAATTGTTCAAACAAACTGTTTTGGCAAAGGCTGGAACCAAAGATTAACCCAGCATTAGAAGTTCTTTTAAATAAAACAGAAGAAGTCAACGTAATTAGTATCACCTAACATATTTTTAAAAAATGCAATTCGGTAAAGTAGAAGATCCTTCCATAATAGATTATACCCTTCCGGCAGATGCTCCGGAAACTGCGGCCATTTTGGCTCAAAATAAACCTAAACAGGTTTTTAAGGCTTTTGTTGGCTGTGCAAAGTGGAACAAGGCCGATTTAAAAGGTTTTTATCCAAAAGGAACAAAGGATGAACTGACCTATTATGCTACCCAGTTTAATTCGATCGAATTGAATGCCACTTTCTACGGTATGCCTACCCGTGAACAGGTTATCACCTGGACACAAAAAACACCTGCAGATTTCAAATTTTTTCCGAAACTGACCAATACCATCAGTCACTTTAAAAGATTAATCAACGTGAAGGAACCTGTAGCGCAATACTGCGATGCCATTAGTAATTTCGAAGATAAATTGGGCATGGCTTTTCTTCAGCTGCACGATAACTTTAAACCTAAGGATTTTGAAAGGCTGAAAATTGTAATCAACGAATTTCCAAAGGTAATCCCATTGGGTGTGGAAGTGAGAAATACAGAATGGTTTACCAATCCGGCCATCGCGAATGAATTTGCAAAACTTTTTGAAAACAATGGGATTACCAACATCCTTGTTGATACTTCGGGCCGAAGAGACATGCTGCACATGCGGTTAACTACACCAACAGCATTTATACGTTTTGTGGGTGCCAATGATGACGAAATCGATAAAAGGCGTTTGGATGACTGGATTGAAAGAATTGTAACCTGGAAAGAGCAGGGTTTAGAAAACTTATACTTCTTTGTACATCAAAATGTTGAACTTTCCTCTCCGTTATTCTCCGCTTATTTTACAGAAAAACTGAACAAAGCGGTGGGGACAAATTTAAAGATCCCTGCAATGGCCAACCAGGCTTCGCCCGGTTCACCAAGCTTATTTTAGTTTAGATTACATTTAGCCAATAATCGTTATCTCTACTACGTAAATCCGCGCTAAAAGACAAACTTTATTAGGGATTACAAATCCCTAATAACGGGCTTCAAGACTGCTCACCCAATTTCGGACTGCTATATGCACCAAAAATAGAAAAGTCATTTCTGACTTTTCCTTCCCCTAAAGCGTGACCTGCCTGCTCACATGTGTAACTAAATACACTCTGTCTCTATAATTATGAACAGAAAACTGTAAATTGTTAATCGAAAACTGTTAACTGAAAACTGTTTATATGTTAAAAACGATAGATTTAAACCAGGTTATGGTTCTTGATATTGAAACCGTTCCACAATATCCTTCCTTTCAGGATGTACCACCTCAGTTCCAGGAACTTTGGGAACAAAAAACGCATTACCAGCGCAATGGTGACCAAAGTGCTGAAGACTTTTACGACCGTGCAGGTATCATGGCCGAATTTGGTAAAATTATCTGCATCAGTCTCGGCATTTTTTATACGGAGGAAAAAATAAACAAACTGCGCATCAAATCCTTTTCCGGCCATGATGAACATGAAATTCTTTTACAATTCGCAACATTGCTGAACAAACAAACGCCAAACCTGATGTTCTGCGCCCATAACGGAAAAGAGTTTGATTTTCCTTACCTGTGCCGGAGACTTCTGATCAATCGAATAGAAATTCCTTTACAACTGGAATTATCGGGCAAAAAACCCTGGGAAATTAATCATATCGATACCATGGAACTCTGGAAATTTGGCGATTATAAACATTTCACGTCGCTTAACCTCCTGGCTGCCATTCTGGATATACCTACTCCAAAAGATGATATCAACGGCAGTCAGGTAAAACAGGTATACTATGAAGAAAAAAACCTGCCCCGGATTGTAACCTATTGCCAGAAAGATGTAATTACTACGGCACAGGTGCTGTTAAAATTTAAAGGGATGGATATAATTCCGGAAGAAAATATTACCATTGTAACCTGATGGCTGAATTAAAAATAAACATTCCGGAATACGATAAAGAAAAGGGTGCTATATCTATGTGGGAGGATGGATTTGTAATTAAAAGCAAAGTTATAAATGATCAGATTGTGATCTCAGCGAACCAGTCAGGCTTAATTTCTTTAGCAAAACAGCTGCTTTTTCTGGCACAAATCGAAACTCCCCTCGGTTGCCATTATCATTTAGATGATTGTAATAGTTTAGAATCAGGTTCAAAAGAAATTGTAATCGGTAAAATTTAATGCTAAACGTTGAAAATTTAAATATTGATTTCTACAACCAGGAAGATAGAAGCTGGTTCAATGCAGTTAAAAAAATTAGCTTTACGGTTAAAAAAGGTACTGTTTTGGGTATAGTAGGCGAATCGGGATCCGGCAAATCGGTTACTTCGTTTTCCATTATGCGTTTACACGATGAAGGCCTTGCCAAAATTACCGGTGATATAGATTTTGAAGACATTAGCCTGCTTAATTTAAATGCCAACGAAATCAGACAGATCAGGGGAAACCAGATTTCAATGATTTTTCAGGAACCCATGACTTCCCTGAACCCTGTTTTTACCTGCGGCGATCAGGTGGCTGAAGCGATTACCCTGCACCAAAAGGTGGGTAAAGCTGAAGCGAAAAAGCAAACTATTGCGCTGTTTAATGAAGTGCAACTTCCGCGGCCCGAAAAGATCTTTGACAGTTATCCGCACCAGATTTCAGGCGGACAAAAACAGCGGGTAATGATTGCCATGGCTTTAAGCTGCAACCCTAAACTGCTCATTGCCGACGAACCCACCACGGCCCTGGATGTAACCGTTCAAAAAACCATTCTGCAATTGCTTCTTAAGCTTAAAACAGAGCGCAACATGGCCATGATCTTTATTTCGCACGATTTAGGTGTGGTAAACGAAATTGCCGATCGTGTTGCCGTGATGTATAAAGGAGAAATTGTGGAACAGGGTTCGGCAAAATCAGTGTTCGAAAATCCACAGCATCCTTATACAAAAGGTTTATTGGCTTGCAGACCCTCGCCAAACTTGCAATTAAAAAAATTACCGGTTGTAGCTGACTTTTTAAACCACCAAACCGGAGATTTACCTGCTTATTTAATGGCTGCTAATCAGTTAACACTAACTGAAATTACACAGAGAAGGCAAAAATTATATGAGCAAAAACCGTTACTGCAAATTAAAGATTTATGCACCTGGTATCCTATCCGCAACGGATTATTCGGTAAAACTACCGATTATGTCAAAGCGGTAGACAGTATCAACTTTGAGGTTTTTCCTGGTGAAACCCTTGGTTTAGTCGGTGAATCTGGTTGCGGAAAAACCACCCTGGGCCGTACCATCCTCAGGTTGATCCAACCCACTTCCGGCAATATCATATTTGATGGTCAGGATATTACGCACCTAAATAAAAATGAGCTGAGAAAGCTCAGAAAAGATATCCAGATTATTTTTCAGGATCCCTATGCTTCGCTAAATCCTAAGTTAAGTATTGGCCAATCCATATTAGAGCCCCTGAAGGTACATCGGCTTTATCAAAATGATACCGAACGCAAACAAAAAGTAATAGAACTTTTAGAGAAAGTTGGTTTAAAGGCCGGGCATTTTAACCGCTACCCACATGAGTTTAGCGGAGGCCAGCGGCAACGCGTGGTTATTGCCCGGGCTTTGGCATTACAGCCTAAATTTATCATTTGCGATGAATCTGTATCAGCGCTTGATGTATCTGTTCAGGCGCAGGTACTCAACGTCATCAGGTCCTTACAGGAAGAGTTTGGCCTCACTTACATTTTCATTTCACATGACCTGGCGGTAATCAAGCATATTTCTGACCGGATTTTAGTGATGAATAAAGGTAAAATTGAAGAAGAAGGCTTCCCTGAAGAATTGTTTAATGCCCCTAAGGCCGAATATACCCGGAAACTTATAGCCGCTATTCCCGGCCAACCATAAATTATGCAAAGATTTTTTTCTTTTACTGTTATACTGCTGCTCTACATAGCAACCTACGCGCAAAAAATAGAAATAATACAATCAGGCCCTATTTTTAAGCAGGTGACTTTCGAAGCCTGCCATGCTTCCACACTGGTTGATCTCGGAAACGGAAAGATAATGGCCGCCTGGTTTGGTGGTAAACACGAAGGCAGCAAAGATGTGGTTATCTGGTCGGCGGTAAAAAAGGGCACCGAATGGAGCCAGCCTATTGAAATTGCCAACGGGATACAAAGTGATACCAGCCGTTTAGCCTGCTGGAATCCGGTTCTTTTTAAAGCAAAAAACGGCATCTTATTTTTACATTACAAAGTAGGCTTAAATCCCCGTACCTGGTGGGCCGAATATAAAACGTCTGCCAACAATGGTAAAAGCTGGTCTGAAGCTAAAAAATTACCGGAAAATTTCCTGGGACCTATCAAAAACAAACCCATCCAACTGGCAAACGGAACCATTCTCTATCCGTCAAGCACCGAAAGCCAGGATGAAAAAACCTGGCATATCCACATCGAAAAATCGGATGCAAATGGCCAAAACTGGAGGAAAATAGAGATCGACTGTGATACCTTTGGCGTTATCCAGCCATCCATCCTTATCTATCCTAATCATAAATTACAATTGCTTTGCAGAAGCCGCCAAAACGTAATTGTAGAAAGCTGGTCGGCAGATGACGGCGAAACCTGGTCAAAACTAAAGCCTACCCAACTGCCCAATCCCAATTCGGGCAGCGATGCGGTAACCTTAAAAGACGGTCGGCAATTGCTTGTTTACAACCCTTTAACAGCAGGTAAAAACTGGTGGGAAGGCCGCTCGGTATTAAAACTGGCCATATCAAGCGATGGTGAAAACTGGGAAGACATCTATACCCTCGAAAACCATTTGAAGGGCGAATATAGCTATCCAGCCATTATTCAGGATGATAAAGGAAACATCCATATCAGTTATACTGCTGAGCGTAAAAACATTACCTATGTAGAACTTAAGTTAACAAAACAATAGTTGGGATCCTCATCTTGGATCTCATATCTCACTGCTCACTTCTCAAATCTCATACCTCCCCCACATTTTACACTGCAAATCCTGCCACTTCCCTATCTTTTCTGTATCTTCGGTAAATTCAGTTGAGCGTATGGCAAAGAAAAAATCGGCAAATATTAAATTGGTTCTGAATCAATTGGTTAGTGATGTTTTTGAAAAAAACAACAATCAGTTACTTAATTACAAACAGGTTTCGGCCAAATTGAACCTAAACGATCAGGAATCAAGAGAGACGATTTTAGAGATATTAAAGGAAGGAAAAAGCGAAGGCATTTTTTTAGAACCTCAAAAAGGGAAATTTAAACTCAAAGAACTACAGAACTTTATTATTGGTACGGTAGATATGACGGCCGATGGTTCTGCTTATATTGTTCCTGAAGATGAGTTTGAAAAAGATATTTTCGTAGCTCCCCGCAAGCTTAAAAATGCGCTGCATGGCGATACCGTAAAAGCTTATGTTTTTGCCAAAAAACGTGGCCGTAAAAATGATGGTGAGGTAGTTGAAATTATTAAAAGAGCGAAATCAGACTTTACAGGTGTAATTAAAATATCAGATCGCTTTGCTTTCGTTATTGCCGACGATAAAAAAATGATGCATGATATTTTTGTGCCGTTAGCCGATACGCATGGTGCAAAAAGTGGACAACGGGTATTGGTCACATTATCCGATTGGCCTGAAAGTGCGAAAAATCCAATAGGTGTGGTAAAACATGTGCTGGGCAACCAGGGTGAAAACAACACCGAAATGAATGCCATTCTGGCTCAATACGGATTCCCGCTCGAATTTCCTCCACAGGTAGAAAAAGAAGCAAATGCAATTCCGGAAGAAATTCCTGCTGCTGAAATCGCTAAACGCAAAGATTTCAGAGAGGTGTTAACCTTTACCATTGATCCGGCAGATGCAAAAGATTTTGATGATGCCATCTCTTACCAGAAACTACCAAATGGCAACCACGAAATCGGAATTCACATTGCCGATGTTTCACATTATGTGATTCAGGGAAGTGAACTTGATAAAGAAGCGTATAGCCGCGCTACCTCGGTTTACCTGGTTGACCGTGTAATCCCGATGTTGCCGGAGCGTTTAAGTAACGGTGTATGTTCGCTTCGTCCACACGAAGATAAATTGTGCTTTGCAGCCGTTTTTGAACTTGATGAACAGGCAAACATTCAAAATGAATGGTATGGCCGTACCGTAATCCACTCCGACCGCAGATTTACCTATGAAGAAGCCCAGGAATTAATTGAAAGTAAATCAGGCGATTACGCAACCGAAATAGAAAAACTCAACGAGTTGGCCTATATCCTGCGTGAGCGTAAGTTTAAAAACGGTGCCATCAGTTTTGAAAGTACGGAAGTTAAGTTTAAACTCGATGACACCGGCAAACCCATAGGCGTGTATGTAAAAGAACGTAAAGATGCCCATAAGCTGATTGAGGATTATATGCTATTAGCCAACCGTAAAGTGGCCGAATTTATTGCTAAAAAAAGCAAAGGCAAACAAAAATTAACTTTTGTTTACCGGGTACATGATTCGCCAAATATGGAAACCCTCGAAACTTTTGCCAACTTTGCTTCCCGTTTCGGTTATAAAATCAATACCAAATCTGATAAGGAAATTGCAAAGTCGCTCAACCACTTAATGGCCGATGTAGAAGGCAAAAAAGAGCAGAACATTCTAACCTCATTGGCCATTCGCTCTATGGCCAAAGCCATTTATACCACCAAAAAAACCAGTCATTATGGTCTGGCTTTCGATTATTATACCCACTTTACCTCACCCATCCGTCGTTATCCTGATGTGATGGCACACCGTTTACTTCAAACCTATCTTGACGGCGGCAAATCTGCTGATATGGAATTTTATGAAGTGGCTTCTGCACATTCTTCGGCAATGGAAAAACGGGCAGCTGATGCTGAAAGGGCTTCAGTTAAATACAAACAGGCAGAATATTTAGAAAACAATATCGGTACCGAGTACAAAGGCATTATTTCAGGAGTTACCGAATGGGGCATGTACGTAGAAATTGAAGAGAATAAATGCGAAGGTATGATCCGGTTAAGGGATATATCAGACGATTTTTATGTACTCGACGAGAAAAACTACTGTATCGTGGGTCAAAGAAAGAAGAAAAAGTATCAACTGGGAGATGAAGTAATGATCCGTGTAAAAAAAGTTGACCTTTCTAAACGTCAGATCGATTTTACCCTTATTCCTGATTAAAAAATTAAGACATTTGTGTCCGAAACACAAGGTTGAAACAAACATGCAAACTACAGAACAATTACAGCAGATTTTAGATACCGCAATACAAAATTTAAATTTACCAGGTTACCCAAAGCAACTCTACGATCCAATCCGTTACATTATCAACCTTGGCGGCAAACGTATCAGGCCCCTATTGGTACTGATGGCAACCGAATTGTTTGGTACCGATGCCAATGAATCTGTCCACGCTGCCATGGCCATTGAAATTTTCCATAATTTCACACTGGTACATGATGATATTATGGATAATGCGCCATTGCGCAGGGGACAGGCCACCGTACATGAAAAATGGAGTACCAACGTGGCTATTTTAAGTGGCGATGTGATGATGGTAGAAGCCAATAAAAACCTGGCTAAAGTAAATCCGGTTTTCCTTAAAGATGCATTGGATACTTTCAATGCTACCGCTCAAGGTGTTTGCGAAGGGCAACAGCTTGATATGGAATTTGAAGGACGTGATGATGTAAGTATTGAAGAATATATCAATATGATCAGACTCAAAACGGCTGTATTGTTGGGCGGTGCATTAAAATTAGGGGCAATCATTGCCGGTGCATCAGCAAAAGATGCCGACCTGATTGAGCAATTTGGTGAAAACATAGGCATTGCCTTTCAACTGCAGGATGATATTTTAGATGTTTATGCTGATCCTGAAAAGTTTGGCAAACTGGTTGGCGGCGACATTATTGCCAATAAAAAAACTTTCCTCCTGTTAAAAGCTTTTGAACTAGCTGAAGGCGACAACAAGGCTATTTTAAATACCTGGACTACTGCTAAAGCGTTTAATGCACAAGAAAAGGTAGAAACCGTTAGAACAGTTTACGATACACTCGATATACAGCTAATTGCAAGAGAACACATGAACCATTACCGTGATAAAGCTTTGTCCTTATTTAAACAGATCAATGTGTGCGATGAAAGAAAAGAAAGCCTGTTAACACTTACCCACCAATTAATGGCCAGGGAATATTAAGGTAGTCGTTTTTACGGTTTTCACCGTTGTCGAAACGGCCGCCTTTGCTGACAGGCCCTGACGGTACAGGCGGGGAAAAATCTAATTTACATCGCTTAAAATTAAGCTATGCATCCGCGCGCCTCCTCAATTTCCTTACAGACTGACCTAATGACCGATCAACCAATGACCAATGACCAACAAACGAGCGTAAACAGAAAAAGGTCCTGATTTGCATCAGAACCTTCTTTAATATATTATTTTGTACTAATTATTCTGCAGCGGCAGCTTCTTCAGTAGCTTCGTCTTTTTTAGCTGCTTTTTTTGCAGGCGCTTTTTTAGCAGGTGCAGCCTCAGCTACAACTTCATTTTCTGCAGTTGCTTTTTTAGCAGCTGGCTTAGCAATTGCTGCTTCGATCTCCGCATCGGTAATAGGAAGAATAGAAACATATGATTTGTTATCTTGTTTCTTTTTGAAAACAACAGTACCATCAACTAAAGCGAATAAAGTATGGTCTTTACCAATACCCACGCCTTTATCAGGATGGTGTTTTGTACCACGTTGACGTACTAAAATGTTTCCTGCGATAGCTAACTGACCACCGAAAACTTTAATACCTAAACGCTTACTATGCGATTCACGTCCGTTTTTCGAACTACCGGCTCCTTTTTTGTGTGCCATGATTTTATATTTTGTAAGCCGCTAAAAGCGGATTATTGGGTTAACAATTAATTATAACGTGATATCAGAGATCTGAATCTTAGTGAAAAACTGGCGGTGACCGTTTTTCTTTTTGTAACCTTTTCTACGTTTTTTGTGGAAAACGATTACTTTATCACCTTTTAAATGAGATACGATCTTAGCTGAAACTTTAGCACCTTGAACTGCAGGAGCACCTACAGTAATTGCACCACCGTTATCAACCAACAATACATTATCAAATTCAATACTAGCGCCTTCATCTCCTTGTAATCTGTGTACAAAAAGGTGCTGGTCTTTAGCAACTTTAAATTGCTGCCCTGCTATATTTACTATTGCGTACATTGTTTAAATATTAGTTTTTTAATTTTTATTTAACGAGGTGCAAATATAGAACAAATTCAATTAACACACAAATAGATATCGAAAATATTTTTAGTCAAAACATTCTCCTCTTCTTCGCCCCATCTTCCTGATCCGTTTACCCGCCCCGTTATCGTTTTTTAAAGCGCCAAGATACGCATTTTAGTTCCTTTCTCGCATCCTGCACACACTCTGTCTACACACACAATAGCAATGAAAGGCCTCCGCTTTTTCAGCGATGCTTATCATCTATAATCGGAATACTCTCGTTTGTAAAGTTCCAGGGTGCACAAGCTTTGTTTCTAAACCCGATTAAGCGGAATAGCCCACAGCGCAGCGAGGACTATAAGCGAAAGCGGGGCCGCAAGCCGCCAAGAAACACCCAACGCTCATTTCCAAATATTATTTCTGTCGGTTCCAACTCCACTCAAATGACATATCGAAAATGTAGGTGTCTATTCATCCCGGCAAATAAATACGTACCCTCTCGTTCCCAATTTTCCATCTTCCATTTTTACATCTTCCATTTTCCATCATCCGTCTTCCATTGTACCCCTCCTCGTTAAAAAAAGTTAAAATATTTTTTAATTACGAATATTTCGTAGATTTACGAAAATTAAATAGAAACTAAATATCCATATCATGAAAAAAATTCTAATTACCTGCCTGGCTACGGCCATTTTACTTTCGGCAAAGGCCCAGGAACCAGACAAAGCGTTGGCCCGGGTACGCTACACTTTTACACACGTAACTGATACTACACAAAAGGATAAACCTAAAGTAGAGAATATGCTTCTGGTAACCGGCAAAAATGCATCGGTATTTACCAGTTATGATAAACTGAACCAGGCAAAGAACATGCAAATGCAAATAATGGAGCAAATGAAGAACCAGACAGGCAATAACAACGTTAAAATTGAAGTAAAAAGTGAAACGAAAGCTCCCCTTACCCAGGAAGACTATTTCTTTTTTACAAATGCGCATAAAATGATTACGAAAGAGCGCGTGTTCAACAATTACCTGATTGAAGAACCCGCTCCAGCCATTAACTGGAAGATATTAAAAGACACAATGAGTTTTTCAGGAATTGCCTGCCAAAAAGCAACCACACGCTTTAAAGGCCGTAACTGGATAGCCTGGTTTGCTACTGAAATTCCACTTCAAAGCGGTCCTTGGAAGTTAAATGGCCTGCCTGGATTAATTATAGAAGCTTATGATGATAAAAAGGAAGTGAAATTTGAATTTGCAGGATTAGAAAATGTGAAAGAGGCGGCTGCCGTAACCAACGCCGATGGAGAGGTGAAAATTGCAGCGCCAAATGGCGGAGTGAATTCGGTAAAAATTATGGGCATGGATATCAGCACAGGCTACCTGGGGCCTGAAATCAAGCTACCTACCGATGCCATAAAAACCACGCGTAAAGAACTTGATAAACTTAAAGCCGCCCGTGATAAAGACCCGCAAGGTTTTATGCAGGCACAAATGGCAGCAAATGGTATGCAGGGCTCTTTCAAAACCAATCAGGCACCACGCCCAGCCGGCACAAATACAATTAAAGCTGCAATTAACAACCCGATAGAAATTGAAGATAAAAAATGAGAAAGTTCATTTTAAGCTGCTGGCTCTTGCTGGCAGCTTTTGCTGTTTTTGCCCAAAAGCCACTTAAGGGGTTGGTAAAAGATGTTGGTGGCAAAGGTATTGAGTCTGTTAACATCACCTTAAAAGATCCTGAAGGCAACATCATTAATTTTACTCGGACTAATAAAAATGGTGTTTTTACCATGGAACTCAAAAATGATGCGATTGCGGGTTACAAACTTGAAGCTTCGAGCATCGGTTTCAAAAAGCTGGTTACCACAGTAACAGATGTTAATCAAAATTACGAAGTGACTTTGCAAACCAGCGAAACCTCGCTGGAAACAGTAACCGTAAAAAACCGACCTTCATTAACAGCCAGGGGCGATACTTTAAATTACCGCACTGCCGACTTTGCCGATAAGCAAGACAGAAGTATTGGCGATGTACTGAAAAAAATGCCAGGTGTTGAAGTGGCTGAGGATGGGAAGATCAGCTATAACGGGAAATCGATATCTAACCTTTATTTGGATGGCGACAACCTGCTGGATGACAAATACAATATAGGCACCAAAAGTATTCCGCATGGGGCTGTTGATAAGGTGCAGGTTATCCAAAACGATCAACCTGTTAAAATGATGCGCAAAAATAATATGAGTGATGAAGTTGCTCTAAACCTGGTGATCAAAGATGAAGCTAAGCTTAAAATGATGGGCGATGCCACCGTTGGCGCCGGCATACCTAATCGATTTGATGAAAACCTAACCGCCATGTTATTTAATAAAAAACTAAAATTTATCAACAACATTAAAGGAAACAATATCGGAACTGACCCGGGGAGTGACCTTATTGCACACAATTTTTCTGATTATACAAAAAAACTAGACAACGATAAACCAAACGGACTGCTATCTACGGGCGCTGCCGGAGTACCATTCTTACCACAAAGCAGATATCTGTTTAATAAAGCTGGCTTAGTTAATCTAAATAATCTATACAAGTTCAATCCCGACCTTCAGTTGCGGGCCAATATCTCCTATTTATATGACCAAAGACGTCAGGAATACAATAAATTTTCCGAGACTTACCTTCCCGGTCAAACCATACAATATGCCGAAACGCAAAATAACACCATTAATCCACAAAAACTTAGGGCGCAGTTCAACCTAAACGGTAACGCTGAACAATACTACCTGAACAACAATCTGGTATTGGAATATACGCCTTTTAAAACCACATCAGATTTTGCAATTAACAAGGTAGCAGCAAACCAGGTGCTTAAACAGGAAACCTTCGACTTGTCGAACGAATTTAGTTACCGGAAAAAGTTAAAATCGGACGATATAATAAATTTCTACTCCTACTTAAATCGCACTACGCAACCCGAAACACTGAACATTACGCCCGGTCTAAATGCCGATGTTTTGAATAACGGAAATAGCTACCTCGGTTTAACACAATTTATTAAATTACCAACCTGGTATAACAATAATTATGTATCGTTCGCTTTTGTAAAAAACAATTTCGTACAAACCTATAAGGCAGGTTTTAATGTGCAACAGCAGCAACTTAATTCGGAACTTTTCCGCACACAAAACAATCAGCAAACAGAGCCTGTGGCCGGTAATACAGTGAATAACCTTCATTGGCTTAAGACTAAACTTTATACTGAAGCTACTTACGAGTACACCAATGATAAGTTAAAGGCTGGTTTAAGCTTACCACTGAGCTACAACCAGATCAACTACAGCGATGCGCTTAATCAATTGGACAACAGCTTGAATAAACTATTTATAAATCCCGCATTTAATCTAAAATATCAAACCAGTATCGAAAATTATGTAACGGCAAACTATAGCTTCAGAAACGATCTTGGAAATATTAGTGATGTGTACCGCGGTACTATCTTAAAAAACTACCGGTCGTTATTTTCAAACGACGCACCAGTTACTGAATCCAAAACACATAATATAGGAGCCGGTTTCAACTTTAGAAAAGCCATGCAAATGTTATTCGCCAACTTAACAGCCAATTACAGCGATACGGAGGTGAACACCATTTCAGCTTTTAACCTGAGCAACAACATCCAACAGAAAATTGTATTGCCGCTTAATAACCATATGCGTAACTTCTCCCTTGCAGCAAACGCCAGCAAATACCTGTTTACCTTAAAAAGTACCGTAAATGCCGGCCTTATTTATTCTCAAAGCAGATACAATCAGCTACAGAACAATGCACTTTTACCATTTAACACGCAAACCATAGCTTACAAACTTGGGTTTGAAGCTAAACTGAGCAACTTCATCAACTGGTCTTACGCTGCCAATTTTGCCGTTACCGATAATAAAGCTATGGTAGCCGGCGGGGTAAAAACGAATTTTAAGCAATTGAGGCAACAGTCTGCTTTAGCGATTACCACATTTAAAAATCTGTATGTAAACCTATCTGCTGAACACCTGTTTACCCGCCAATCATCACAACCTGATTTGAAATACCTTTTTGCCGATGCAAACCTGCGCTACAAATGGTTAAAGATGAAGACCGATTTAGAATTTGGAGTCACGAATCTGACTAATATTAAAAGGTTTGATGCCATTTACCTTTCAGCCAACTCCCTTACTACCGGGACTTATGATATTCCCGGGCGGGTAGCCATGTTAAAGGCGACTTTAAATTTTTAGGATTTAATAGCGGGAAGTGCTGTAACGCATTATCTCCCGCTGATTTAAGATGATCAACCCAGATCGTTGTTTTAAGAACTTTAGTGATCTGCAAAATCCGTTTGATCTGCGGGAAAAACAACTGTGACTAATGTTTGTTGCGGAAGCACATAATCTCCCGCTGATTTAAGATGATTAACGCAGAACTTGATAAGAACTTTCCTGATCTGCAAAATCCGTTTGATCTGCGGGAAAAATAGCTGTTACTAATGTTTTGTTGTTGCAGCGCATTTTCTCCCGCCGATTTAAGATCATTAACGCAGACGATTGTTTACGAACTTTCTTTATCTGCAAAATCCGTTTGATCTGCGGGAAAAACAACCGTTACTAATGTTTGTTGCGGAAGCGCATAATCTCCCGCTGATTTAAGATGATCAACCCAGATCGTTGCTTTAAGAACTTTCCTGATCTGCAAAATCCGTTTGATCTGCGGGAAAAATAACTGTTACTAATGTTTGTTGCGGAAGCGCATAATCTCCCGCCGATTTAAGATGATTAACGCAGAACTTTATCAGAACTTTCCTGATCTCTAAAATCCATTTGATCTG
>NZ_CAJYOJ010000043.1 GCF_913776295.1 uncultured Pedobacter sp. | reverse complement strand
AGTTTTTGAATTGTGCTGAACTTTGTATCTTAGCCATAGTAAATTTCTTTCGCAATTAAATTTACTAAACAGCCGCTGCTTTTTAAAGCAACGGCTGTAATTTTTATACCCTTTTTAGTCAGCCCCGAATAATTTATCGTTTACAAACGATAGAATCGTATCGTTATTTATGCGCTCGTTTGGAAACGAGCGCACACTTTTTTGAATACTAAGCCAAATTCCTTCCCGCGTTTACAATACCAAATACCGTTCTTACCGCAAGCTTTTCTAAAGCATGCTGGTCTGTCTCGTTCTGGTCGTGCTGCAGTTTCTCTAAGGCAAAATGCTGGATTAATACCAATGGCAAAATAATTTTTTCGCGTGTAGCAATCGACTTTTTATCTACCGGGTAATTGGCCATTAAAGTTGGCTGTCCGGATAGTTTTAAGAGCATCTCTTTAGTTAACTTGAATTCTTCATGTAATTGCGTCCAAAAGGCACCAAACTCTTTATCGTTTGCCAAATGAGCGGTAATCACAAAGTCTGATTTACTCATACTCATCATACAATTATCCACTATAGTTTTGAGGTAGTCAGAATCTTCATAAACCTTCACCACTTTGTCCCAGTTTCCCGCCTTTTCCTGATTTTTCATCGCCGTACCCATTCCGTAAAAACCAGGCACATTTTGTTTCAGCATACTCCAGGCAGTTACAAAACTGATGGCCCTTAAATCTTCTAGTTTCATTTCGCCTCCCCCATTTCTTTTTACCGGACGGCTACTGATATTGGCCTGAGATAATAATTTTAAAGGAGATAATTTCTCTAAATAACTTACAAATAAGGGGTGCTCGCGCAGGTCTACAAAAGCCCTGTAACCATCTTCTGCCATTTCATCCAGCAGGGCTTTATTGTCAGGATCTAAAAGCACATTATGTTTTTCTTTTAATCCTGACGATATTCCCGCATTAATTAACTGTTCAATATTAAATTCCGCACTTTCTACTGAACCGTACTGCGAGCTAATGGTTTGCCCCTGAACGGTCAACTGCATATTCTTGTTCGCAATCTCCTTACCCATTGAGGCATAAAAACGATGTGTTTTACCTCCACCGCGTGCGGGCGGGCCGCCACGGCCATCAAAAAAGGCCAGCTGGATGTTATGTTTTGCAGCAACAGCTGATAAGGATGTTTTGCCATTAAAGATAGACCAGTTTGCCATTAAATAACCACCATCCTTGGTACTATCAGAATATCCCAACATGATGTGCTGTTTATTGCCACGTTTAACCAGGTGCGCTTTATAAAACGGATTGCTATATAAGGTTTCCATAATGGCCGCGGCGCCCTTTAAATCGTTTACCGTTTCGAAAAGCGGCACAAAATCTATGGTGAGCGAATCTTTGCTCCAACCGTTCCAAAGGAAAAGCTCGATCAGCTGAAGGATATCACTCGCCTGCTGACAATTGCTGATAATAAAACGGTGACAAGCTTTTTCGCCATTGCGTTTTTGGATACCTTTAATTTCTTTAATTACCTCAATGGTATCATTTATCAAGGCATCAGCCTCACTTGCGTAAACAACGGTTGCTTCCTTAAAAGAAATTAAAGCTAATTTCTCCGCTTCCGAAAGCTGATCGTAATTGGCTGGGTATAAAGAAGAAATGGGTTTATTTTCGCGGCAATAGGCATGCACCTTTCTCAGTACCCTGCTATCCTGACGGATATCCAGCGATGCAAAGTAATTGCCATATAAGTCTATTTTGCGGATCAGATTATTAACCAGATCAACAAATAAACCTTCATGTTCTGCCAGTAAGGTTTCTTTAATTTTATTTAGGTTATCTCTTAATTCATCAGAAATATCATAAAGTTCGCACGATTGATCGAAAGCATTCTGATAAAGTACATCATGCAGCTTGGCAATATTTTCTTCAACACCTCTAAAAGTGATGCGGCGTTTAATAACCCTGAAATCGCGGTAGTAGCAGCGGAACAGGATTTGTCGCAACATTTTAGAAACGGCTAAGGTCGTATCAGCGTGAATATTTGGATTTCCATCCCGGTCTCCGCCAGGCCAGAAACCCAGTTCTAAAATTTTCTTGGTTTCCAGGTTATATTCATCCAGGTTCTGGTCTATCTCTTCCTGGATATTGGCCGCAGCAAAATAAAAAGTATTTTCTAAGAACCAGGCCAGGTTTAGGGCTTCATCAACCGGTGTTGGCGACTTTTTGTTAAAAAATGGCGTTTTACCCAATTGCTGTAACAAAGAGTTCATCAAGGTAAGATCATTATCCCTGATAGCCGTGGTTAAATCGGTAATAATGGCCAAAACACTTCCAGGATAGAATTGCGTTGGATGTGCGGTTAAAACCAAACGGAGCGAAAGTTCATCAATCAATTTCTCAATTTTCGATAACATCGGTTTGTTATCGGCATTTTTCTTTAGAATAAATGACAAGGTGCTCTGCTCGTCGGTAGTATTTAACTTAGTAAAAGAAGCATCTTCTACAGCATCAAAAAGCACCACTTGGCGTTCGATATACTGAATAAAGCGAAAAAGAAGGTCGATGATATCCTTGCGATCAGTATAACTGGTATACTTCGCAAAAAACTCTTCAATAATCTGGGCAGGTTTTTCTCCATTGGCTATACCTTCTTCACAGCTCTTAAAAAACAACGGAAGCAATGTTCCGGTATCCTTAATTTTGTAAAAAGGCAAGGTGAGAAATAAACTGTTAAATAGTTCAAATTTTGAGATGACCTCATTATTAAAAATAGATTCCCGTTGTGTAGTTAAACGAAGTTTCGGCATAGGTTATGCAATAGTTTTGTGTACGGTAATACTACAAAAAATGCATAAGGTATTAAAATTCTAAGGCTTACAATTTGGAAAATTGTAGAATAAATTTTATTTTTAGAATCTTATTTGGCCACCATGTGGTTGACTAAGAACATTTGCAATGTTTAAGGGCATTGCATTGATTGTTAATTTTTTGGGTTAAAACAGCCGATGTAATAAAATACACCGGCTGTTTTTGTTTTTTACCATTATTTATGGCATTTCATTGCAAATTTTAGTGTACATCGGCCGGAATGTTTGCGTTTTTCTTAAACTTCTGGAGATAAAGCAAGGGGATGGAAAACAACATAATCAAACCGGCGATCCAATATGCATCGTCATAGGTAAGCAACATCGTTTGTCTGGTTACAATTCCTTCCATCGCTTTAGCTGCCATAATTTTAGCGTCGAACAGGGTTTGCCCTTTAGCCATAAAACCTTTAATTAACCCATTAAAACGATCAACAAATGGTTGGTTGTAGTCGTTAAGATTGGTCAACAAATTGCTTCTATGGAAACCTGAACGGATGTGGATCAAAGTGGTCAAAGCAGCGATGCCAAATGAACCGCCCAGCTGGCGCATCATATTATTTAAACCTGAGCCCTGACCAATTTCCGGTCCTTTTAAATCTTGGATAGCCAGTGTGGTTAATGGTACGAACAACAAAGCCATACCTATACCCCTAATTACCAATGGCAAAAAGAAATCACCGGTACCTGATTGAAGTGTTGATTTGCTCAGCATCCAACAAAAAATAAAGAATGCCAGCATACCAAAAGTAGCCATAAACTGTGCAGGAATCCCTTTTTTAAGCATAATCCCGATAAAAGGCATCATGATAATGGTACATAAGCCTCCGGGAAATAACAATTCTCCTGTTTGCAGGGCCGAAAAGCCCAATAAATTCTGGCAAAAAACCGGAAAAATAAACACAGAGCCGTATAAACCAAACCCTAAAATAAAAGAGGTAAACATACCTACGGCAAAACTTCTGTGCCGCATAATCTTAAAGTTTACAATCGGATGGTCGGTACTCATTTCCCTCCAGATGAAAAGCAATAAGCCAAATACCGATGTGGCAGCCAAGGCTGTGATATACGGCGTAGCAAACCAGTCTTCACTCTCTCCCTTTTCAAGCAATGTTTGTAAACTACCTACCGCTATGGCCAACAGGGCGATACCCCACCAATCGACAGGTTGACCCTGCCCTTCTTTCGGAGTGGCCCGCACAAAAGAATAGGTACAATAGGCCGCGAGTATGCCAACAGGAATATTCACATAAAAAATCCACGGCCAAGAGCTGACATCCAGAATATATCCACCAATAGTTGGTCCAACGGTTGGCCCTACTACTGCACCCAAACCAAATAAAGCGGTTGCAATCCCCACATCTTCACGTGGCCAGGTTTCGATAAGAATAGCTTGTGCTGTTGATATCAAACCACCACCGGCCAGTCCCTGAATAACCCTGAATAAAATAAGCTCGTTTAATGAAGTCGCGTTTCCGCATAAAAAAGAAACGAGCGTAAAAACGATAATAGAGGTAAGAAAATAGTTTTTCCTGCCAAACCGGTTACCCAACCAGCCCGACATGGGCAATACAATAACGTTTGCTACCGCATAGCCGGTGGAAAGCCAGGCCACATCCTCAAGGGTGGCGCCCAGGTTTCCCTGTATCTGTGGAATTGCCACATTTACGATAGTCGTATCAATCAACTCCAGCAATGAAGCTGTAATTACCGTAAATGTAATAATCCACTTTTTTAAACCTACTTCGGCCATTTTTTTATTAGTTAACAGAAACTGAGGCTTTAACGCTCATTCCTGGACGTAATTTAGCCAACAGCTCTTTTGATGGATGGATTTTAATTTTTACCGGAACGCGTTGCACAACTTTAACGAAGTTACCTGTAGCATTATCAGGAGGCAATAAAGATCCTTTTGCACCAGTAATCGGTGAAAAGTTATATACTTCGCCTTCAATTTTTTGATCAGGATAAGCATCTACTTCTATTTCTACTTTAGAACCTTCTTTAATTTTTTCCAATTGGGTTTCTTTAAAGTTAGCCGTTACATAAATGCTTCCATCGTTTACAATAGAGAATAAAGATTGACCTGCCTGAACCAGTTGTCCTTTTTGCACATTCTTTTTAGAAACAATACCTGTTGCAGGGGCTTTGATATCGGTATATGATAACTGAAGCTTTGCAAAATCAATATCACTTTGGCGCTGGCTGATTACATTACTGCTAACTGCCAATTGCGATTGCGTGGTGCCCACTTGTTTAACTGCTGCATTATATTGATCTACCGCGGCCTGATAAGCTGCCTGTGCCGATTCTTTAGCTGCTTTTGCCTGGTCGAAAGCCTGTTGGGTGATCGATCCGTCTTTAATCAGGTTGGCATAACGGTCGTAATCTTTTTGCGCCAGGTTTAATTTAACCTTTGCTGCAGCTACGTTTGCTTTCGCAGTACTGGTATTGGCTTCTGTTGCCGCAATTTGAGATTGAGCCACACCAACGCCTGCACTAGCCCCTTTTTGGCCAGATTGTGCCTGCTCCAGTTTCACTTTATAATCATTATCATCAAGTTTAACTAAAACCTGTCCTTCGGTTACGCGGGTATTCTCCTCAAAATTAATATCCTTTACATAACCGCCAACACGGGCAACAACCGGACTGATGTCACCATCAATCTGAGCATCATCCGTATCAACGTGCTTGCTATAATAATTCCATTCTATAATCCCGAAGACTATACCTATAACGAGTAAAACACCTAAGATGATGGGTACTACTATGTTCTTTTTTTTCTTTTCAGTTGTCATTGCCGTATTTATTGCGTTATTTTTCCTGTTGATTTTAATAAGGTATAGTAAGCCAAACCTGCGTCTGCCTTTGCTATTTCCAAGTTTATTTTTGCCTGATATAATAAGGTTTCAGCATCAATGCGGTCGGTAACCGAAGCCACATTGTTTTTGTATTTTGATGCCAATAATTTATCGTTTTCTGTAGCCTGTGCAATTGAAGTTTCCAAAACCTGGATTTTGTTCATGGCCACCTGGTAATTCTGAAAGTTTTTATTGATATCTGTTTTTACCTGATCTGATAAAATATCTTTCTGAATGGTAATTTCATTCTGCTGTATTTTTGCCTGGCTTACTTTGTTTTTATTCGTCCAAAGGTTTCCGAAATTCCAGGAAACCGTTGCTCCTAAGGTAACAGGCATTAAGTACTGATTTGCAGGCGGAATAAAATTGCCACTCGGGTTAATGTAATACAGGTTGGCACCAACACCAACAGTAGGTAATGTATTCGCCTTGATGGTTTTGATGTTAAAATCGGCTACCTTATTTTGCACATCAAGTTGCTTTAATTCCTGGCGGTTAGCCATTGCCAGGCTAATGTACTCATTTAATGAACCTGACGTTTTTAAGCCGGCAGTGGGATCAGCAATCTTAACTTCGGTATCTTCGGGTAAACCTAAAAGAATATCCAGATTGTAGTTGATTACTTTACGATTGCTCTCGATGTCCATTTGGGTTAGCGTAACATTTGCCTGCTGCAATTGAAAACGCAACACGTCATTTTTGGTTACAATGCCCTGTTCGAAGAAACGTTGTGCCTGTTTAATCTGTGCAGCAATCGATTCCAGATTCTGATCAACAACTTTGCTACTTTGTAAAACCTTATATAAAGCATAATAGGTATTGATCACTGCATAGGTGATTTCTTCCTTGCTCTTATCGGCATCTAAACGTGCAACCTCTGCCAATAACCTGGTCGATTCTTTTGCGTATTTTAATTTACCACCACCATAAACAAGTTCCTGCACTGCTGCTGTACCAACAAAGGCATCGGCTCTTTTAGGCAGACGGAAAGATGATTCGCTACCCGGCAAAGTAAAAGTAGTGGTGGGTATTTCGGCATGATTGTACATAAAGCTTGCATTTGCCGTTGGCAGCGCATTGTCTTTTACAACTTCAAGCTGGGCCACTGCCTGATCGATCTTGTTTTGGGAAAGTTTTAAGTTTTTACTATTGGCCAGGCCGAGTTCTATGGCCTGGTTGATATTTAATTCCCTGGTGCCTTGTGCAAACAAAGCTGCCGGAATTAATGATGCCAAAAGCATTAATTTTATTGATCTGGGTATCATTTTTTTGTGGTTAAATAAACTGTTGTGAGATCTTGTAAATGAGCGATTGTCCGCTCCTTAATCATTTTTTTGTCTTTTGGATCATTCAGGTCAAAGTTGGAACATGATATTACCTTTTGGGGTGCAATCACAATATTGGTTATTGTACCCATAATGGTTGCGATTACCATCCGTACATCTACTTTATTAAAAGTGCCATCTTCAATGCCGCTGGTAATAATCCGGTCGATAAGCTGCATGTTGTGGCTCATGGCATCTTTAATCTTATCATACATTGCCGGTCTCTGAGTTAAAGAAAGCTCCCGGTGCATCATTTTATGAAATGCAGTATTATTTAAAATCCTGTTCACATAGCCCTCAATAACCCTGTGCAGTTTTTCTAATGCCGAAATCTTATCTTCATTGATGATTTTTAGCTGAGATGCAAAACCAGCAATACGCTCGTTCATAATCTCTACAAAAACCCCTTCCTTTGAACCGAAATAATAATTTATCATCGCCATATTCGCTCCAGATTCCTTCGCAATCTGCCGGGTAGAAGTACCTTCATAACCCGTTTCGCAAAACAGCTTTTCAGCTGCTTCAAGAATGGCCTGTCTTTTATCTACTTTTTCTGTTTTCATTTCTTTTTAACAGCACAAAATTAATCAAACGATTGATTAACTTCCAAATGTTTCTTCACTTCTTTTACATTCTTTTGATAAAACCCTGATTTGCGGAATGAATAATCATTAGCGCGATTAATAATAAGCTTGTTTTGAATACAAACCTGGCCGGATTTTGATAATTAATTAGATTTGGACATATTGATTAAAATTTAAAATAAATATTAACTTTGCCTCCAAATAACAGAAAACATGAGTGTACAAGAGAACAGCAGCAATAATTTCAACTGGTTATATTATGCTTTAGGTTTATTCTTCGGGGTGTTAACCGGAGCAATCATTACGCAAAACTATATTTTTGCCTTGTTAGGTGGTGTTTTAGGTTTGTTAACAGCAGGCTTATTTTTAAACGCTATTGTTAAGGGAAGAAAATATTAGTTTTAAACTTTTATTCACCAGGTTCTTTAAGGGTCTGATAATTCGCTGCGAATGAGTTTTATTCCGTTCTTACAATAAGGTAAATCGTGATTGCCCTTCGCCACTGAAAACAAATACCTACAGATGAAAAATATCTTCATTGTTGTTTTCGCTCTTTTTTGCTTTAGTGCAAAGGCCCAGCAAGGTGCTGCTGCTGAAGTAAAATTTCCTGCTGCAGACCCAAGTCCGGCAGACATTGTTTATTTCCCACTTAATGCACCAAAGGCAAAGGCCGGAGACCCAACAAAACCGGTTATCAAGATTGTTTACTCGCGGCCGCAGAAAAAAGGGCGCGATATTTTTGGCGTTTTGGAGCAATATGGAAAGGTTTGGCGTTTTGGAGCCAATGAAAGCACCGAAGTTCGTTTCTTCAAAAAAGTGACCATAGGTGGCAAGAAAATCAAAGCGGGTACTTATAGCCTGTTTGCCATTCCAAATAAGGATACCTGGACAATGATCATCAATAGCGAAACAGATAAATGGGGCGCTTTTACCTACAATCAGGCCAAAGATATTGTTCGTGTAAATGTTCCGGTAAAAACCTTGTCTAAACCGATCGAATACTTCTCTTTAACCTTTACAGAAATTAACCGGGGTGCTAATTTAGTTATTGGCTGGGATAGAACACAGGTAGAATTACCCATTACCTTTTAAGTTAAAGCAGTAAAAATATAAGTCCCGACTATAGCAGCCGGGACTTTTTGTTTAAATCGTTTTTTATCTCGCCATAACCAGGGGCATATAAAAGCTAATAACATCAGTTATATCAAAGCCGGCCTATTTGATCGATATGAGTTTATACATTGCCCATATACGGATCGGTTTTGGTAATCTCTCCGGTTTCTATTTTGCCTGCGTACCGGTGTTTAAATATGGTATTGCCAATCTGCGTAATACTGAAATCGTACCAATTTGCATTTTTAGCCAGGTTAAACGAAATATTTATACCCGATTTTGGCCTGATGCTTACGGCTTTATTTCCTGATTTATATTTATTATCTGAAATTTGAAGGGTAACCAAACTTGCACCTGTATTTTCAATAGTAAAAACCAGTTTACCTGTAAGCTTTTTATTTATCAAGCCGGTTTGTTCAGGATATACTTTCACGATAACGGGAGGATTTTTTTTACTTCCCATAAAATTGCGGTAAAAACCATTTGGGCCATTTATGGTCAGATCATAAACTTCATTATCAAAATCAGCCAGTTTAATGCTATCCTGAAATATATCGCCAGCTTGTACGGCATAAGCCCACGTTTTGCCGGTAACGCCTTTAAATTTGGCGATTGTATTCATATTGAAAGGTGCACCAACAGTTTCAATCTCGCTGCCAAATAAGGTTTTTACCGACTGAAAAGTCAGTGCAAGCTCATCATTAACCAAATTAGCATCGACTGCTAAATGATAGGGCAAAGCACAGGCAGGTTTGGTGCCGTTCTCCTGCTTTGGCGCATGGATCGACGTTTCGGGCGAAAAAGTATCAAATTTATTGATTTTGACCACTTCCGTCTTATTTAATGCAGTTGGCCCAACCTGTGCAGGCTTGCTTTTTGCGTTACCAATACTGGCCACTACAACATCGCGTTTTAAAGGTTCAGGAGATTTGATTTCTTCTCCATGATAAGGTCTAAATACCGAGGTTAAATCCCCGCAAATATTCCTTCGCCAATCGCTGATATTATTGCTTTTTATGGTTTTACCTGTTTTTCTGGCCAGCCATTTCTCCATAAACATGATGGAAGAGGTATGATCAAAAACCTGCGAGTTCACAAAACCGCCTTTGCTCCATGGTGAAGCAATGATTAATGGAACACGGTAACCCAAGCCAATCGGACTTCCTTTTCTTGTTTCAAAATCAGTAGTATAATTGATGCCAGCAGATGTTTTTCCACTGCCCGGATCTTCAGGATTAGGTACCACAAAGGGTGGCTGGTGATCAAAATACCCATCATTCTCATCGTAGGTTAAAACAAAAATTGTTTTTTTCCAGACTTCTGGGTTTTTGGTTAAGATATCAAGCGCTTCGCTAACGTACCAGGTGCCATATAATGGCGAACTGGTGTGATCAGAAAAACGCTGAGGCGCCACCAGCCATGAAACAGTTGGTAATTTTCCATTGTCTACATCCTGTCTGAACTGGTGAAAAATATCTCCTTTTGGAACATTGATGGTTTCTGATTGTCCCTGATCGTTTTTATAAGTGAACGGTTCAAGTTCTAAGTAATCTTTTTGAGAAATGTTAGTGGTAAAGGCTTTATCAATCAGATTCTTTTCCCGTTGTGATAATTTATTGTATTTCTCCTGAACCTCTTCTGCTGTTAAAGGTGGTTTAACCGTATTATCGCCATTTTTTCTAAAATAAGCCGATAACTTAACATTGTGCCGGCTGATATACTCTACAGGATTATCACCATAATTCCCCAGCCAATCGTCTATTTCACCTTCCGGCAATTTGGAGGTCCATAGTTCATTTTGATAAATGCGCCAATCAATACCATTATCTTCTAATGTTTCCTGAAAGGTTGGCCAATCTACAAATACATTATTTTGCGATTCGGCCTGATCATTATTAACCACCGCAATACGATTTGCACTTTTCTCTCCGCGAACAGTTCCCGTGAAAAAGAACAGTCTGTTTGGCGTTGTTCCGGTTAATGAGGAGCAAAAATGCTGATCACAAATGGTGAAAGCATCGGCCATGGCATAATAAAAAGGAATGTCATTCCGGTCATAGTATGCCAGGGTCATTGGCGTTTTAACAGGTAACCATTTATCATATCGGCCACCATTGCGTGCGGCTACCTGATCATTCCAGGAGTGCGGTAAGCCCCCCTGCCAGGTAATTTTTGTTTTGTTTATATCAACATGAAAAGGAGCATACGTATAGCCCTGACCATCTTTTTGCAGCCAAACTTTGTTGCCATCAGGCTGGATGTGAGGGTGTGGATCATTAAATCCGCGTACTCCTTTCATTTTTCCGAACATGTGATCAAAAGACCGGTTTTCCTGCATGAGGAAAACAATGTGCTCGGCATCATAAAATGTACTGCCCGGTTCAGGATTGATAGCCATAGCTTTTAATACCGAACTTGGCAAAGTGCTGGCGATGCCAGTGGCTCCGGCAAACAAGGCTGCCTTTTTCAAAAATTCTCTACGTGAATCCATAAAGTTGACAATATAGCTTAGATACTGTAATTGTGGTTTTCAGTTGGCATTTGACAGTTTGCAATTCAGATAACCCATTTAAACAATTGACCAATTAACCGAACAACAGATAATGAATTATCCAATTACTTCTGAAATACCCTCACATAATCCACTTTCATGTTCGCAGGGAAAGCACTATCATCCACCCCTTTTTTTCCGCCCCAATCGCCGCCTACGGCAAGGTTTAAAATCAGGTGGAAATTCTGATCAAATGGCCAGTCACCAGATCCCTTTTTGGTATTTTTAAAAGTGAGGTACTTCTGATCGTCGATAAAGAAGTCGATACGATCGGCAAACCACTCTATCGCATAAATATGATATTCTGTATAAGGATTATTAACTTTCAAAGCCTTACCCACCTGTGTATGGATAACATGGTTAAATTTTTTGGTATGTACGGTTCCGTGAACGCTATCAGGATCGTAACCTACATGTTCCATAATATCAATTTCGCCACTTTTTGGCCAGCTGCCATATTTCGAATCGGTAGGAAGCGCCCATATGGCTGGCCACAAGCCTCTGCCTTTTGGTAACATCGCCCTTACTTCCACTCTACCATATTTAAAATCGAATTTATTTTTCGTTACCAACCTGACTGAAGTATAGTGCCTGTTTTCCTTATCAGTTTTTAGCGCTATAATATTCAGGTTTCCTTTTTTAACAACTGCATTTGCACTATCGCCGTTAGTATAATATTGCAGTTCATTATTCCCCCAACCTCTACCGCCAACATCATAGCCCCAGTTTTTAGTTAACGGCAAGCCGGCATCGTCAAATTCATCTGCCCATTTTAATTTCCACCCTTGGCTAACCGGCGTTTTTTTAATTTCTTCGAAAAGCAATTCAGGTTCGTTGGTGGTAATATACTCTACATTGTGGGCCAATAACCACTGCATTTCAGGTACCGTATTTACCGTCCATGCATTTACAGTTAAACCCAGTTTTTGCGCATTTTCAATCCAATTATCATTTTGGTAAACACTGTAATGATAATCAACACCTGTTAATTGATCTGCCTTCAGCTGCTCAGCACTAATTTCTCCTCTTAAATAAGCAACCTTTGCATTTGGCAATAAAGTTAAAATGCGTTTGCAGTAATCATAGTCAAAGCTGATATATTCAACCCAGTCGTTCATTTTTAATTGCTGAACCATTTCTACGCATTTATTGGTCACCTCTATCCCGCGTTCCTTGCTGATTAATGAAGGTTTTACTTCCAAAATCAATTTGGTGCTTTTCTGTTTTTTACCTGCTAATAAATAAGCTTCTAATGTTGGGATCTTTTCACCATTGGTCATGGTTTTAGTTAAAAGATCTGCGTAATTTACTTTCTCAATCGTTAAACCCTGAAATTCTGGGTCGTGGTTAACTACCAAAATGTGATCCGCTGTCATCCAAACGTCGAATTCCGAACCGTAACAACCAAGTTTTACAGCTTCATTTAAGGATGCGATAGAATTTTGAGGAAAATTATTTTTCTTCCATGCACCGCGGTGTGCAATTACCTGGTTTTTGTTCCAGTTAAATTTTTGACCGAAAGAAGCAGTAAAAAAGAACAGCATTAGTGTGAATATAAATAACGGTTTCATATGGGCATGATTATACAAAAAGCCAAAAGTAGATTTTTATCAGAATACTCGTTTAAAATCTATGTAACCTTTGTATTAAATAAAACAAAATAAGATTTTATAATCGATGCGTATTAACCGGGTTATGATTTGTTACCTAAACTTTTTTTTAATAAATGTGCATTTTTGAAGCGCAAAGCAGGTACAACTATCAACGTTTGTTCCCGTGCTCCGCTATATCCTTTCGCTGCGCTACAGGGATGTCGCTATGCCCGGGGCTAAATACTTCTAATTTGCAATAAAAACCAAATGCCACAAACTGGAGCACCAACCAAAAGCTTTTTCTAATAAACAATTTGAAATAAACGCGTTACCTTAAATAGTTTCCTTTTAATTGACTGGAACAATTTTTACATTTACAGAGATATGGTGAGCAATAATTATAATGATTTACTACGTAAGATAGATGAATTTATCCGCAAATTTTACCTGAATAAAATTTTGCGGGGCAGTATTTATGCCGCAACTATACTGCTTGCCTTATATCTCATCATTTTTTTAAGCCTTTATTATCTCAATCCAACGGCTGAATTTAAAACCTTCGTATTTTTTGCTTATTTATTTACCGGTGTGTTACTGGTTGGTTTTTTAATCATTAAACCTTTGCTTGCTATGCTAAAATTAGGCAAACACCTCACGCTGGATGAAGCATCGGTTATCATCGGAAATCACTTTTCCGATATTAAGGATAAATTATTGAATACCCTGCAACTTCATCATTTATCTGAAAAAAATCCTGAAAACAATCTTCTCATGATGGCCGGCATTGATCAAAAGATTATTGAACTCAGGCCAGTTCCATTTTACACCGCAGTCAAGATTAACGATAACCGGAAATATTTAAAATATCTTCTTGTTCCCCTTTCCATCATTCTGCTCATTGCCATTATAGCCCCCGCTATTTTACGCGAGGGTACATACAGCTTCTTTAAGTATAATGAATACATTGCGCCGAAAGCACCCTTCAGCTTTACCATTTTAAACAAAAGTTTAACCGCTACACAAGGTGACGATATCATCTTGAACCTAAAACTGACCGGTGACGAAATTCCAGCCGAAGTATATGTTGAAGATGGAAAAAATACCTATAAACTGGAGAAGGAAAACGTGACTAAGTTTAACTATACGATCAAAAACATCCAGAACGATAAAAAATTGATTTTTAAGGGCGGGGGCTTTAGTTCTGGTGTATTTACCATCACGGTTAAACCCCGCCCCGAATTGCTTAATGCTATAGCTACTTTAAATTATCCTGTTTATTTGGGCAAAAAAACTGAATCGGTTGCCAATGCTGGTGATCTGCTCCTACCCGAAGGAACCAAAGTAACCTGGAATTTCAAGACTGAAAAGAGCGACGAAATCCTGTTTATGCTAAATGGAAACAAAAACCTGCTTAAAATTGTTAATGACGAGACTTATTTTAAGGCCATTATCAAAAATAATTCAAAATATAGTATTATACCTAAAAATCAATATGTTACCATCAGCGATTCACTTTCGCACCAGATAACGGTAATCAAAGATCAGTCTCCACAGATTACGGTAGAAGAAAAGCCGGATTCTGTTAACAACAAAGCTCTATATTTTAGCGGACAGGTAACTGATGATTACGGATTTAGCCGTTTGAGTTTTAAATATCACCTCAAAGATCATAACCGTATGGTAGGTACCGTTACTAAGAACATTGCCATTAAAAGTAATGCTACCACAAATAATTTTTTCTTTTTCTGGGATCTAACTGCTGTTAATGCCAAACCTGGTCAGGAAATAGAATATTATTTTGAAGTAACCGATAATGATGGCGTAAATGGTGCAAAGGTTACGAGATCAGAAATTAAAACCTTTAAACATCCTACTCAAAAAGAGACTGCTGAACAGGTAAATGCAAGCAACCAGGTTTTAAAACAGAAGATGCAATCAGCCATACGCTTAGCTAATACCATCGAAAAGGAAAGTAAAAAAGTGGCCGAAAGCCTTACTGACAAAAAACAGATTTCTTTTGAAGATAAAAAACAGATAGAAGCCCTTTTAGACAAACAAAAGCAGCTGGATGAAGCCGTAAAAGAAATTAAAGCACAGAATGATAAAAATATCCAGCAACAGCAGGATCAAAAGCAAACGGAAGAACTTCTTGAAAAACAAAAGCAGATTAAAGACCTCTTCGATCACGTATTGGATGAAAAAACAAAACAACTTTTGCAAAAACTGCAAGATCTGATGAATGAGAAAAATAAAGACCAAACGCAGAACGAACTTTCTAAAATGCAGTTGGACAATAAAACCCTCAAAAATGAACTCGACAGGATTTTAGAGCTTTACAAACAGCTGGAATTTGAGCAAAACCTTCAAAACGATATTAACCGTTTAAATGAGCTGGCAAAAGAACAAAAGGAACTTGCCCAGCAAACCAAAGATAAAAAACAAGATAATGAGTCGTTAAAGCAGAAACAAGATGCGCTGAACAAGGAGATGAATGAACTGAAGGATGACCTGAAAAAGCTGGATGAAAAAAATAAATCTCTAGACAGGCAAAATCCTTTCGAAAACCCTGAAAAAGATATTCAGGATATCCAAAAAGATCAGCAAGACAGCAAAGACGCCCTGGATAAAAAAGATTCGAAAAATGCAAGCCAGAAGCAGCAAAAGGCAGGTGAGCAGATGGAAAAATTATCCAAAAAAATGAGCGATATGCAGCAACAGGGTGAAGAGATGGAAAATAATTTAAATGCCAAAGAATTGAGACGGCTATTGGAAAATTTATTGACTACTTCTTTTGATCAGGAAAAAGTAATGCTCGCGTTAAAGAAAATGTCTGCAACTGATCCATCTTACACCAGCAATGTACAGAAACAACGTAGCATTAAAGATAACCTTAAAACCATTGCCGATAGTTTATATAGTTTAAGCAAACGCGTTCCTCAGATAGAATCTACTGTTAATGAGGAAATGAATAAAATTAATTTCAACCTTGATAAAAGTCTGGAAAATTTAGGCGATAGAAGAACAGCCGAAGCTAACCGTTTCCAACAATTTACCATGACCGCTATCAATAACCTTACTTTGATGCTGAGTGAAGCACTAAGTCAGTTGCAGAATATGCAAAAAAACGGCAAAAGCGGTAGTGGAAAGAAACAGAAGCAAGGAATGAAGCAACTTTCACAGATGCAGGAACAACTGAATAAGAGTATGCAAAAAGCCCGTGAGCAGCTGCAAAAACAAGGAGGCAATCAAGGTACGGTTGGCAAAGGACAAATGAGTGAGGAGTTTGGTAAAATGGCTCAGCAGCAACAAATGATCCGTCAGGCTTTAGAAAAGCTTAACCGTGAAGAAAATAAAGATGGTACCGGTAAAATGGGCAACCTAAACCAGGCCATTCAGGAAATGAAACAAACCGAGAGCGATCTGGTGAACAAACGTTTGCAACAAGAAACCTTAAACAGACAAAAAGACCTCTTGACCAAATTGTTGGAAGCGGAAAAAGCAGAACGCGATCAAGAAGAAGATTCGAAACGAGAAAGTAAAGCAGCAAAAGCGTTTCCGCCATCGTATCAAAAAATGTTAGAACAATTTAAAAAGCAACAACAGAATGGAAGTGATATGTTACAGAAGCTTCCGCCCAGTTTAAATTATTATTATAAAACTAAGATTGCGGAATATTTAAAATCGTTAAATATAGCGCGATAGCACTAAGAGGGCATCAACCTGATCCGATAAATATCGGATTTATTTCAGGGTTTTCGTTAAAAAGATGCTGAAACAAGTTCAGCATGACGACTATTGGAATATTTCTTAAATTTGCAGCCATAAACATTATAGTATGCCTGCAATTTCTTTTTTTACAGAATCCATTAGCTATAACCTTCCTCAAAAATTAAAAATCAAAAAGTGGGTTAAAGCTACTATAGAAAAAGAAGGGTATCAATTGCAAGAACTCAATTTCATTTTCTGCAGTGATGAATATCTGTTAGGCATCAATCAACAATATTTAAATCACGATACCTATACGGATATCATTACCTTCGATAATTCTGAAGAAGAAAAACTGATCATAAGTGATATATTCATCAGCATTGAGCGTGTAAAGGAAAATGCCAAAACCTTTAAAATTTCAACATTTGATGAGGTTTGCCGCATTATGATCCATGGAACCCTGCACTTACTGGGTTATAAGGACAAAGGAAAAGCTGCAAAAACCCTTATGACAGAAAAAGAAGATGAATATTTGGAATATAGAAGCGAATTTGGATTAGTTTAGCCTCTCATTTTCCCACCCTAAATGTCATTCTGAGCGCAGCGAAGAATCTTTAGCTTCAATGTTATTTACAAAATACTTATTCCCTAGCCTATTCTGTTCGTCTAAATGATACTGGCGTTCGTCGAGAATTATATACAACTGGTATAATATAGTCGACCTTCCTGCAACTTTTGCGGATTCTTGAAGTCTCATACTAAACTAATAATAATAAATGGCTGCGTATCATACGTTCAGTTATTATTCAAGATAAAGTTTAGTTTTAGTTAATGATTGAAGCAGCGGTGGAGCGAGTCCGACCGCTGTTTCGTTTTATAACTATCATTTAACTGTTATTACAAACCTAAATACATCAAGCCTCTGCCATTTTTAGCTGATACACAACAGCTTTGAAACATCTATTAGCGTTCCAAAATAATTTATACTTACCTTTGCACTAATTTTTCTTTATAAATCCGAAATACAAAAAAATTGAGCACATTAATTGCGGCAGAAGGCTTAGGGCATGGTTATCATGACGAATGGTTATTTAAGAATTTAACCTTGGGGATCAACTCGGGGCAACGCGTGGCATTGGTTGGTATTAATGGTGCAGGTAAGAGTACCCTATTAAAATTACTGGCTGAAAGATTTCCTCCGCTTGAGGGCAAAATTGTAAAAAATAAGGCTGTTAAAATTGGTTTTCTGGATCAGGAACCTCAGTTTTCTGAAGGTTTTTCAATTAGCGACCATATTTTTTCACTTGAAAATAAGCAGCAGCAGCTCATTAAAGAGTATGAGGAATTAATTGAAAATCCAAATCCGGACGAAAAAACTCTTAATCGTTTATACGAAGAATTAAGTGAACACAATGCCTGGGAATATGAACATGAAATTAAAACCATCCTCAACCGGATGGGAATTACTCATTTACAACAAAAAATTTCGACCCTATCCGGCGGACAAAAAAAACGTTTGGCTTTGGCCAAGCTTTTAATTGAAGATCCCGAAATTCTGGTACTCGATGAGCCTACCAACCATTTGGATATTGATACAATAGAATGGTTAGAGAAATTATTGACCACCGGACAAAAAACAATTTTATTGGTTACACATGACAGGTATTTTTTAGATAATGTTTGCAATACCATTGTGGAACTGGATAGCGGAAAAATTTTTAACTATAATGGAAATTATGCTTATTTCTTAGAAAAGAAAGCTGAAAGGGAAGCTTTAGACGCTACTGTTTTACATAAGAACCAGCAGTTATTAAAGAAAGAATTGGAGTGGATGAGACGCATGCCACAGGCCCGTGCAACAAAATCTCAAGCCAGGATAGATGCTTTTTATGATTTAGAAGAAAAAACTAAGAAAAAGTCTGATAATCAAAGCGTTACTCTTAAAATGAAGATGTCTCGCCAGGGAGGCAAAATTATAGAACTGGAACACATTAATAAAAGTTTTGATGGCAGACCGATCATTAATGATTTCAGCTACACCTTCAAAAAAGGAGACCGCATCGGTTTAGCCGGAAAAAATGGTACAGGTAAATCAACGCTTTTGAACATAATCACCAGCAATTTAAAGCCAGACGATGGCAAAGTTGATACGGGTGAAACAACGGTATTCGGCTATTACAAACAAGGTGGTTTAACTTTCGACCCCAAAGAGCGCGTAATTGACATTGTAAAATCAGACGCTGAATATATTAAAATGGCAGATGGTTCTGTTATTACCGCGTCAGCCCTGTTAACACTTTTCCTTTTCCCTCCTAAAAAGCAACACGGGATGGTGGAAAAATTAAGTGGCGGTGAAAAAAAGCGTTTGAACCTTATGAAGGTGTTAATGCAAAATCCTAACTTTTTGATTTTGGATGAACCTACAAATGACCTAGACATCGATACCTTAAATGTATTGGAAGAATTTTTAGAAAATTTTCCAGGCATTCTTATGTTAGTCTCTCACGACAGGTATCTACTCGATAAAATGAGCGATCAACTTTTTATTATGGAAGGAGAAGGCGTAGTTAAAATCTATAATGGAAATTATTCAGAATATCGTTTAAGTTTGGAACAACCCAAAAATAAGCCAGAAACTAAAAAAGCATCCGCCCCTATTATAGAACAGGCTACTGCGAAACCAACAAAAAAATTGAGTTTCAAAGAGCAGAAGGAGTTAGCAGAAAGTGAAAAAGGAATAGAAGAAACGGAGGAAAAAATAGCGCATTTAACACAAACCTTAAATAGTGTTGATACTTCAGACTACATTAAAATCCAGGAAATATCCACAGAAATTGAAAACCTCCAGACACAGTTAGATCACTATACCATGCGCTGGTTGGAACTTTCAGAATAAAATATAGGATGACGTTTCACGTGAAACATTCCAAAGGTTTAGCTAAAATCTATTTTCAACCTCTAGTAATAAGTTACCAAAATTAAATTGTTCCACGTGGAACAGCTACAAAATATAAATAAAATGTTTTCAAAATATGATTTGATTGTGGTTGGTGCGGGCCATGCCGGTTGTGAAGCTGCTGCTGCTGCTGCCAATTTAGGATCATCAGTTTTATTGATTACAATGAATATGGGTACGATTGCCCAAATGAGTTGTAATCCTGCGATGGGGGGTGTTGCCAAAGGACAAATCGTTCGTGAGGTAGATGCAATGGGCGGTTATTCAGGAATAATCTCTGATAAATCGACCATACAATTTCGTATGCTCAACAAATCTAAAGGACCAGCGATGTGGAGTCCGAGAGCACAGATTGACCGAATGCGTTTTGCAGAAGAGTGGCGATTAGCATTGGAAAGAACACCAAATCTGGACATCTGGCAAGATAGCGTAATTGGAATATTGGTGAAGGGCAATACTGCATATGGCGTAAAAACCTCATTAGGTATTGAGATCGAAAGTAAAGCAGTGGTATTAACCAATGGCACTTTTTTGAATGGCGTGATGCACATCGGAGAAAAGAAATTTGGTGGCGGAAGAACAGCAGAACGAGCATCTACCGGCATTACCGAACAACTGGTAGATTTGGGTATGGAAGCAGGTAGAATGAAAACCGGTACCCCACCCCGGGTTGATGGAAGAAGTCTTAATTATGCTAAAATGGAAGAACAATGGGGCGATGAAAATCCCGGTAAATTTTCCTACACAGATACCGAGGTTTCAACTGATCAACGTTGTTGCTGGATTACTTATACCAATGACGATGTACATGAAACCTTAAAGGAAGGTTTTGAAAAATCGCCTATGTTTACCGGTCGCATCAAAGGTCTTGGTCCGAGATATTGTCCCTCTATTGAAGATAAAATTAACCGATTCGCGGAACGAGACAGACATCAAATTTTTGTTGAACCTGAAGGATGGAATACCTGCGAAATTTATGTCAATGGTTTTTCGACATCCCTTCCTGAGGATGTCCAGTTTAAAGCATTAAGATTAATTCCAGGTTTCGAACAGGCCAAAATGTTCAGACCAGGTTATGCCATTGAGTACGATTTCTTCCCTCCTACCCAATTATCGTTAACTCTTGAGACCAAATTAATCAGCAATTTATTTTTAGCAGGTCAGATCAATGGAACGACAGGTTATGAAGAAGCAGCCTGTCAAGGTTTCATGGCTGGTATCAATGCACATCAAAAAATAACAGAAAAACATGAGTTGATCATGAAAAGATCTGAAAGTTATATTGGCGTTTTAATCGATGATCTGGTAACGAAGGGAACAGAAGAACCTTACCGCATGTTTACTTCAAGAGCCGAACACCGTTTATTGTTGAGACAAGACAATGCGGATATCCGCCTCTCTCCTATCGGGCATGAGCTTGGTCTGATTTCTGATGAACGTTTAGCTAAGGTAAATAAGAAAGTTGCAGATGCTGAGGCTTTAGTAAAATTTACCAAAAGCCAGGGAATTGAAATGGCAGATGCAAATCCAATGCTTGAAAGTTTAGGTTCCAGTGCCTTAAATCAAAATGTAAAGATCCACAGTTTAGTGGGCAGGCCTCATGTTGGTTTACAAGACATCATTAAAGTGAGTAAACCCTTAACGGAAGCTACCAAAGCATTAGATCAGGAGACTATTGAACAAGCAGAAATTAAAATTAAGTACGAAAGCTATTTTGAGAAAGAAAATGAAATCGTAGCTAAAATGCTGAAAATGGAAGACAAAGAAATTAGGCCGGATTTTGATTATAACAAAATTGTATCCATATCAAAAGAGGCGCGTGAAAAATTATTTAAGATTAAACCGCGTACTTTAGGTCAGGCTTCAAGAATTTCGGGCGTTTCACCATCGGATATCTTTGTTTTAATGGTGTATATTAATAAGTAACTGATAATCAAATATTTAACTTATAAAATAACAACCTCAAATAAAGCGATTTAAGAAAGAAAAAAACTTTTTTAATATTAACATTCCAAAATAGATGAAAATCCGTCAGAACGATTAAAATATGCCGAATTTAAAAAATCATTATTTTAAGCTTAAAAATTTAACGGTTGTGGTTACGCTACTCCTATTTTTTGGTTGTGCCAGTATGCAAACGCCACAAGGCGGGCCAAAGGATACCAAACCGCCAAAGGTTTTAAGCATGACTCCAAAAAACCAAACGAGAAATTTTAATGCTAAAAAAATCGTCATAGAGTTTGATGAATATTTTAATTTGAAAGATGAGTTTAAAGAATTTTCAATTTCTCCCGATCAGGAAAAAGTTCCGGAGTTAAGAAAAAGACAAAAAAGACTGGAAATTATTCTCAAGGATTCCCTGGAAAAAAACACTACCTATACCTTGAATTTCGGGAAATCCATTGCAGATGTAAATGAAGGAAATGTTGTTAAAAATCTATCTTATGTTTTTTCTACAGGACCAGAGATCGATTCATTATCCATTAGTGGTAAAGTAATCAATTCGCTAAGTGATGAACCTGAAAAAGAAGTTACCGTATTTATTTTACCTTTAGAAAGAGATACAATTTTCGGAAAAAAACGCCCATCAATATATACCACAACCGACAGTGCAGGCACCTATAAACTGAGCAACCTCAGAAAAGGTACTTATAAAGTTTATGCCATTAAAGAAAGTGCCGGAGGGGGTGATAAAATATACCAACAGATTTCTGACGAGGTTGGATTTATAAAAGAACCAATTGTGATTGACAAAAACCTGGAGAACATCAACCTGCAGATATTTAAAGAACTGGCACCAGAATTCCGCGTATTGGACCGAAAACTGAACAATGATGGTAGTATATCAATTATCTTTAATCAGCAGCTTAAGAATCCCAAAATAACAATTACCGACCCTCCGGCAGTAGATGCAGGAAAGTATGTTCACTTTACCAAAAATAATGATACCGCTAAAATCTGGCTGAACGATATGGGTTTCGATTCAGTAAAGGTGGCCATTGAGGATCAGGGAAAACTCTTGCAGACCTTAAACTTCACAAGGGGTAAAAAAGATACTTATACACGTGAGATCACCATTTCTGATAACTTATCGGGTGGCAAATTAAATCCTTTCCAGCAGTTAAGCCTTACTTTTCCCTTTCCGGTAACGGCTGCAGATCCATCTAAAATCACTCTTCTGGAAGACTCAGTAAAAAGAACTAATTTCGAGGTGGTGAAAGATAGTGCAGATTTTCTGAAATACTATATCAGGTATCCATGGAAGAGCAAAAGAAACTACGATTTAAAATTGGGTTCAGGCGCTTTCACAGCCATATTTAATGCCAAAAATAAAGATATAACGAAACGTTTTACGCTCGAAAATCAGGATGCTTACACTACCCTGGTATTAAATGTAACTGTACCGGATACTTCAAAAAGATATGTGGTACAGTTCCTAAATGAAAAAAAAGATGTCGTAAAATCTTTTCCGGTTAGCAAAAACACCAAAGTTATTTTTTCAAAGTATCCGGCAGGCAAATATATGCTCAGGGTTATTTACGATGAAAATAAAAATGGTATCTGGGACACGGGAAATGTTAAGGAAGGATATCAACCTGAAAAAGTATGGTATTTGAAGGCATTAATGGATTTAAAACCCAACTGGGAACGCGAAGATCCGTTGGTGATACCACCCCCAACACCATAAATCGGTCGTCTCGACCGAAACGCAGTGGAGCGCCCGCCTGTGCGGACAGGCCTGCCCGTACAGGCGGGGAGAGATCTATATTTTAACACCAATTTCATCCCATCGTCATGCTGAATTTATTTCAGCATCCCTTGACACGAAAGACCCTGAAATAAATCCGATATTTATCGGATCAGGGTGACGACACTATGTTTATTTCGTATAGTTTAATGACAAATTAGGTTGTAAACCACCCCGAATACATGATATAATTATCTGGTAGTTTATTCAGTAAGGCCCTTTGCTCTTCGGTAAGGGGCTTTATTTTTTTTGCAGGTGTACCCGCATATAAATAACCGGTTTCGCAAATCGTATTTTCCAGTACAACAGATCCGGCAGCTATTATACAATACTCTTCTATCACCGCATGATCCATTACAATGGCACCCATACCGATCAAAACATGATCCCGAACGTTACAGCCATGTACAATAGCATTATGCCCAACAGATACCCTATTTCCAATATGTGTGGAAGCTTTTAAATAAGTAGCATGAATTACTGCACCATCCTGAATGTTTGATTCATTTCCGATCGTAATGGCATTTACATCGCCTCTGATCACGGCACTAAACCATACGGAACATTTATCTCCTATTACCACATCACCCACAATCGTGGCATTCTCTGCAATGAAATTATCTTTTCCTATTTCAGGGTATTTATCTTTTACGGGCAGTATTAAAGGCATAATATCTATTTTACGTCAACCTGAATCTATTTCAGGGTCTTTAAAGGATTATTTATATAGTTTGTCAGATGCTGAACTAAATCCGATAGCAATCGGATCAGTATAAAGATATCTTCTAAAAAACAGTATCTACCAGTTCATTAGCATGCTCCGGATAATCTGTGGTATAATGTAACCCCCTGCTCTCCTTTCTTTGCATGGCAGATTTTATCACCAGATAAGCCGTTTGAATGACATTTCTCAACTCACAGAGTTTCACTGAAACTTTATTCTTTTTATAGAATTCTTCCGTTTCCTGGTGAATTAAAAACAAGCGACGATGTGCCCTTTCCAAACGGAAATCAGAACGTACAATACCTACATAATCGCCCATAATCTTTTGTAACTCTCTGAGGTTATGTGTTACCAGTACATCCTCGTTACTTTGAGTAACCCCTTGCGAATCCCATTCAGGAATATGATCGGGAATAATATTACTTTTAAAATTTTCTACAGCGTCCTGATAGATTCGGTGAGCAAATACTGTAGCCTCCAGTAACGAATTAGAAGCCAAACGATTAGCACCATGTAAGCCAGTTGAAGAACACTCACCACAAGCATATAAATTTTTAATGGATGAACGACCATATTCATCAACCAGGATACCCCCACACATGTAATGAGAGGCAGGTGTAACCGGTATATAATCTTTCGTCATATCAATGCCTATTGATAAACATTTAGCATATATATTAGGAAAGTGTTTTAATATATCTGCTTTCTTTCGCATGGTGATATCAAGATAAACAAAATCGTCTCCCGATTTTTTCATTTCATTGTCTACTGCACGCGCTACGATATCTCGTGGTGCCAGTGATTTACGCTCATCATACTCCTGCATAAATTCTTCCCCATTCTTACGCCTTAAAACACCACCAAAACCCCTCACCGCTTCCGATATTAGGAAAGACGGGTACTCTCCCGGATGATACAAGGCAGTTGGATGGAATTGAATGAACTCCATATTCCTTACTTTTCCTTTTGCACGATAAACCATGGCCATGCCGTCGCCTGTGGCAATAACCGGGTTTGTGGTGGCTGAATATACATGTCCGGCACCACCCGAAGCCATTACAGTCACATTTGCCACAATCTTTTCCACATCGTTAAGCTCTGTGTTAAAGGCATATATCCCATAACAGTTAATATCTTCAGTACGTTTATCCACAAACTCACCCAGGTGGTGCTGGGTAATTAACTCCAGTGCGAAGTAATGTGTTAATATCTCTATGTTGTTATTCTTGTGAATTTCATTTAACAACACCCGTTCAATCTCGTACCCGGTAATATCTTTATAGTGCAAAACGCGGTGTTCCGAGTGCCCGCCCTCTTTAGCCAAATCGTAAAAACCAGCATTGTCCTTATCGAAATTTATACCATAATCAATGATCTCCTGAATACGCTGAGGGCCCTCTTTTACAACGATTTCCACAATTTTTTGATCACATAATCCGTCTCCGGCAATTAACGTATCTTCGATATGTTTCTCAAAAGAATCACCCTTATCTACTACAACTGCAACACCGCCCTGAGCGTATTTTGTATTTGATTCATCTTCGTTCGATTTGGTTACAATTAAAACCTTACCAAACTTAGCTGCCTTAAGTGCAAAACTCAAACCCGCTATACCTGAACCAATTACCAGAAAATCTACTTTCTTCATTAATAAAAAACATTTACTTTATCCACGATGTTAACAACTAGTTGATAAATGTTAGCCTTGTGTCTAAATTATCCTAACAAATAAATTTGAATGTTTAAAGCTACTCTAAAAACACAATTTGCCACAATCTTTTGCGCAATTTTTAAGCATCTTTATACAAGTAATTAACTTTTTTCCCACTTATAAACAATTAACATTCCAGTATTGATAAAATTTGAACGAATTTTAGATAGCGCTGAAAATCAAATCTATAATATTAGATAAATGTAATCTAAATGTTAGTAAACAATTAATAACTTATCTATACGAAAGAAATTTCTAAAATTGCCAACACTATTAACACACTAATAAACAAACAAGAATTATTTATTTAAAATAACTTATTAATTATTGAGACGTGGAAAGCTTTATCTTTGACCAACGTCAAAAATTCAAAAAAGGAAAATTTTAAAATGAACATAGATGTCTTAGAAGAAATCAATAAAAAGGGTTTCGCAGAAGAAGAAATTGATCCTACACTCGATCTTTTTGCAGAGATTGAGAAACTCAAAAAAGAAAAGAATGCCATAATCCTTGCACATTATTACCAAGAGCCTGACATACAGGATATTGCTGATTATATTGGAGACAGTTTAGGCTTATCACAGGAAGCTGCAAAAACAGATGCTGATGTAATCGTGTTTGCCGGTGTACACTTTATGGCTGAAACAGCAAAAATTCTATCTCCTAACAAAACAGTATTGTTGCCAGATGTAAAAGCTGGTTGCTCATTAGCAGATAGTTGCCCACCACATTTATTCAGAAAGTTTAAAGAGAAATATCCGGATCATCTGGTCATCACTTACGTAAACTGTACAGCTGAATTAAAAGCTTTAAGTGATATTGTCTGTACAAGTACCAATGCAGTACAGATTGTAGAAAGTTTACCTAAAGACCAAAAAATAATATTTGGACCAGATCGGAACTTAGGAGCCTACGTAGCGAAGAAAACGGGGCGCGATCTGGTATTATGGAATGGTGCCTGCATGGTACACGAAATTTTTTCGCAGGAAAAAATAACAAAACTGAAGGAACGCCATCCGAATGCCAAATTTATTGCGCACCCGGAATGTGAAGAAGTGGTTTTGAAAATGGCTGATTATATTGGTTCTACTACCGGACTTTTAAAATATACCATCACCAACCCGGCTACAGAATTTATTGTGGCTACCGAAAGTGGAATTATCCACCAGATGGAAAAGGCAAATCCGACAAAAACATTTATTCCGGCACCGCCGAACAACAGCTGTGCCTGTAACGATTGCCCCTACATGAAAAGAAATACTTTAGAAAAACTATATTTATGTATTAAAAATGGTCTGCCTGAAGTAACTGTTCCTGAGCATATTATAGAACAGGCGCGTAAACCGATACAGAGGATGCTGGATATTTCAGTAGAATTGGGATTGTAAATCTAACAAACCTATCAGATTTTAAAACCCGATAGGTTTATTGAAATTATTTATGCAAAAAAACAACATCCTAAAAAATTATTCAGGCTTACTATGGCTTTTGGCGGGTATCACTGCCGGAAGCATTGTGGGCTTAATTTTTGGGAAGAGTGTTGAAAGTATTAAACCATTAGGAGATATATTTTTAAACCTGTTGTTTACAGCGGTTATTCCATTGGTATTTTTTGCGGTTTCTTCCGCTATTGCAAATATAGATAGGACAAAAAAATTAGGAAAATTATTAACCATTATAGTTTTGGTATTCCTTTCCACCATACTTATTTCCGCGGTTTTAACCCTGATTGCTACATGGATTTTTCCTATCCATCAGCAATTGGGAAGTGCTACCTTGCCAGCTGAACCTGAATCAATGCAGTCGTTTGGCGAACAGATGACCCAACTTTTAACCGTTGGTGAGTTTTTTGAAATCGGAAGCAGAAAAAATATGCTGGCGCTAATTATTTTTTCTGTATTGGTTGGTTTTTCAACCTTGTATGCCGAAAAAGAAGGGGAAGGATTTAAAAAATTCCTTGTTTCAGGGAACGAAGTGATGAAAAAACTCATCATTTTGATTATGAAATTAGGTCCCGTTGGTTTAGGTGCTTATTTTGCTTACCAGGTTGGGGTATTCGGCCCTCAGCTTTTTGGAACCTATGCGAAAGCTCTTGGTTTGTATTATGGGGTTGGTGCGTTTTATTTTATTGTTTTTTTCACTCTTTACGCTTTTCTTGCGGGTGGATTTAAGGCGATAAAATTATTTTGGAAAAACAATATTGTACCTTCTTTAACGGCTATCGGAACCTGTAGCAGCATTGCTACCATTCCTGCTAATCTGGAAGGAACCACTAGAATGGGCGTATCGCCATATATTACCAATGTAACGATTCCTTTGGGATCAACTTTGCATAAAGATGGATCAAGCATCAGTTCCATTATAAAAATTGCCGTTGTTTTTGCCATATTTGGTAAAGATTTGGCGCATGTGGATACGATTATTTTGGCACTTGGCATTACTGTGTTAGTCAGTATTGTTGAAGGTGGGATACCAAATGGCGGTTATATAGGCGAATTATTGATGATTTCGGCTTACCAGTTGCCGCCGGAAGCCTTACCGCCAGCGATGATCATTGGCACTTTGGTCGATCCCATGGCTACTTTGTTAAATGCCACGGGTGATAATGTAGCAGCCATGTTAATTGCCAGGTTTACCGAAGGGAAAAACTGGATGAAGAAGGAGAATCTGTCATCCTGACGAAGGAAGGATCTGCTGCTATGAAGCCATTGCTTTCAGACAAAGATTCTTCGCTGCACTCAGCATGACATGACAGTTAAATTTTTAAAAATAAAATAAGGCTTTGCCTCTAAATATAACTTATGTTTGAAAATAAAGAACGTACAGATATCAGCGAATTAGGTGAATTTGGGTTAATTAAACACCTGACGACTAATTTTAAAGTTAAAAATGACTATTCGGTAAAAGGTGTGGGCGATGATGCTGCAGTGCTGGATGCCAAAGGCAAACAGACTTTAATTTCAACCGATTTGTTATTGGAAGGAATCCACTTTGATCTGGCTTATGTGCCGTTAATGCACCTGGGTTACAAAGCTGTACAAGTAAACCTGAGTGATATTTATGCCATGAACGGAAAGGCAAGTCAGATTACCGTTTCACTGGGTTTGTCGAGCAAATTTCCGTTAGAAGCGGTGGAAGAAATTTATAAAGGCATTGAACTGGCCTGTAATAAATACAATATCGATTTAATCGGGGGTGATACTTCATCAAGTAAGCAAGGTTTGGTGATCAGTATTACCAGTATTGGTTATGCTGATGCTGATAAAGTGGTGTACAGAAATGGTGCGCAGGAGCATGATTTGTTATGCGTTTCCGGCGATTTGGGCGGCGCTTATTTAGGTCTGCAGATTTTGGAAAGGGAGAAATTGATCTATCTGGAAAATCCACAGATCCAACCAGACTTAGAAGGTAAAGATTATATCATCGAACGGCAATTGAAACCGGAAGCCAGGATGGATATTGTAGCATTATTGGAAGAAATGGATATTAAACCCACTTCTATGATCGATGTTTCGGATGGCCTGGCCTCAGAGATTTTGCATCTGGCCGAACAATCAGATAAAGGAATGACCATTTACGAGGAGAAAATTCCTTTGGATCCGATGACTTATGAAACCGCACGTGAACTGGGAATTGATCCAACGGTTTGTGCACTAAGTGGTGGCGAAGATTATGAGTTGCTGTTTACCATTAGCCAGGATGATTATAAAAAACTCAAACATGACGTAGATATCACGGTAATCGGTCATGTAACGGATAAAAATTCAGGTTGTAAAATGGTTTCCAAGTCAAATAATGTACACGAGCTTAAAGCTCAGGGCTGGAATGCTTTTAAGAAATAGATTTTTATAAAAAATCGATCGTCGTCTCGACTGTAGTGTAGCGAAATGCGCGCCTATGCCTGCCCGTTCAGGTGGGTAGAGGTCTGTTTGTGCAGATTTCTCGACTCGTTGCACTTCGTTCGAAATGACGATTTTTTTAAGAGGTATCTAGCCATAAATTGCATTTTTCTATCGGTTGGTGTCTCACCAACCGAAATTAACTTATTCCATATCCAAATATTTCAAGTCAATTTGCTTGGTTGTTTTAGCACCCAATTTTTTTATCTTTTCTGAAGTGTTTGTTAAATTTCCCGCGCCGGCTGATAATTTGTTAATGGCTTTATCATAAGCATCCTGTCCATTTTTAATATGTTTTCCAATATTCTCCATATCAGCTATAAAACCTACAAACTTGTCGTACATGCTGCCACTTAAACGGGCAATTTCCATCACGTTGCGGTTTTGGCGTTCCTGTTTCCATATACTGGCTATGGTGCGCAAAGTAGCTAACAGAGTAGACGGACTTACGATTACGACTCTCCTGTCCCATGCAAAATTGAAGAGTTCGGCATCTTTTTGTATGGCGATACTAAAAGAAGATTCAATGGGTACAAATAATAAAACAAAATCAGGAGAATTGATTTTATATAAATCATGATAGTTTTTTGATGACAGTTCCTGGATGTGGTTCTTAATTGAGGCCAGGTGTTGCTTTACATAGCTTTCACGCTCTTCATCTGTATCTGCAGATACAGAACGCTCGTAAGCAACTAAACTTACCTTAGCATCAACAATGAGGTGTTTATCATCAGGCAGATCTATTACCACATCTGGCTGGTAACGGCTACCCTCAGCTGAAGTATGAGAGGCCTGGATACGATATTCCTGACCTCGAACTAAACCGGATCGCTCCAAAACCTTTTCCAAGATGATTTCTCCCCAGTTCCCCTGTTTTTTATTGTCGCCTTTTAAAGCCCTGGTTAAATTATGGGCATCTTCCTGAATAAGTTTACTTTGAATCTGTAATTCTGAAATGACCCCTTTTAGTATATTTCTTTCATCTGACTCTGCTTTGTAAACCTTTTCTACTTTATCTTCAAAAGCCTTAATATTTTCTTTCAGCGGATTGAGAATGATATCCAGGTTGGTACGGTTCTGCTCTATAAATTTAGTGGATTTTTCTTCGAGAATCTTATTGGCAATGAGTTCGAAATCTTTGTTCAACTTTTGTTGAGACTGCTCATAACTTAATTTTTGTTCTGCCAATTTTTCTTTTTCAGCCAGGTAAAATGACCTCGTACTTTCCAGCTCACGGTTGGCATCAGCAAGCCGGTCGCGCTCAGCCTGTAATTCATCAATTAAGCGTTGTTGTTCTTCTTTAAGTAAAATAGTAATGTGTTCTTTTTCAGCAGATAAATTAGAAACGCGTTCTTCGGCTTTGGCTAGACTGATTTTTAAAAGCTCATTTTCACTTTTTATACGTTCAAAATCTTCTAAAGAAATGATAGAAGGCTGAGCTTTAGGTTTCTTTAGCAATAAAATAAACAGAACGATTAAAATAACAATTAGTAAAGCAATGCCGATGTTTTCCATAATGATAAAAATTTTAGTAAAAGTGAAGATTTAAAATAGATATACCAAAAAAAATTAGTCAGTTTGAGCCAGATAAAACCGTAAAAATTAGTTATAATTGGATATTAGTATTTTAAAAATGAACGCTTTAACCGTCCTTATTTCTTGTCCCGATCAAGTTGGTTTAGTTACCCATATTACCCGCGTGCTGGCTGCACATCATTTGAATATTGTTGCCATGCGCGAGTTTGTAGATGAAGCTAATAGAGCATTTTTTACCAGGATTGCCTGTACCGGAAACGTTGAATATTCAGAAAAATTAAAGGATAAACTGTTAGAGAACTTACCAAACGCGGCAAAGGTAAATTTAATTACCAAACAGGAAAAGCAGGTTGCTGTCCTGGTCACGAAAGAGTATCATTGTTTGGCAGAAATACTGATTAAAAACCATTTTAAAACTTTAGGGGCAAATGTTCAATGTGTTATTGGTAATTATGAAAGTTTGAGGGATTTTACCGAGAAACTAGGTATTCCTTATTTTTACGTCGATCATAACAATAAAGATAAGAGTGTATTCGAGGATGAAGTAAAAAACATCATTAATCAATTCGAAGTAGATTACCTGGTATTAGCCAAGTTTATGCGCATTCTTTCAGCTGATTTTGTGAAGGATTATGCTGGTAAAATCATTAACATCCATCATTCTTTCTTACCAGCTTTTATAGGTGCTAACCCTTATCGCCAGGCTTTTGAGCGTGGGGTAAAAATTATTGGGGCTACCGCACATTTTGTTACCGATAATTTAGATGAAGGGCCTATTATTACCCAACATACCAACCATGTGGACCATAACTTTGGCGTGAAAGAAATGGTACGTGCCGGTAAGGAAATAGAGAAAAAAGTTTTATTGGAAGCATTAGAACTCATTTTTGAAGACCGGGTTTTTGTTAGCGGAAATAAAACGGTGGTGTTTAAGTAAGACAATAAAAACTATATTTGTTTAGTAATTAAATAAATGTTAATATTATTTAAAAATATTTTAACACATCATAAAACTCATTAAATCAATTACTTATGTTATGTTTACCTTATTCATAAGGGGAACATTTAAAAGTTTTCAACAATTTTTGTAAAAATGAAAGATTTAACAGTATCAGCAATTGATAGGCAAAATATTCTTAATAATCAAAATGCCATAGAAAATATAAAAAATTATTTAGGGATCATAGGTATGATGTTCGAAGGTGAATATAGATTTACACGGCAACAAGTAGCAGAATTTTATGGCATAGATAATTCAACTATAGATAGATACCTTTCACAAAATGAAAATGAATTAAAACATAATGGATATATAAATCTAAAAGGAAAAGCACTTAAAGAATTTAAAGATCAATTTAAATGGATGCTACAAGAGGGGGCGAAGGCTCCTCAATTGGCTGTTTTCAATTTTAGAGCTTTTCTCAATTTAGGGATGCTATTGACTGAAAGTGAAAAAGCTAAAGCATTAAGAAGCACAATATTAGATATAGTTATAGATACTTTAAATGATAAACTTGGTGGGTCTACTAAGTATATAAATCAGAGAGACGAAGAGTTTTTAGTTGCTATTTCTAGAGAGCCAGCTTATAGAAAAGAATTTACAACTGCATTAAGCAATTTTTTGGAAATGGGGAATTACAAATATGCTGTATATACAGATTCAATTTATAAAGTGATTTTTAAAGAGGATGCCAAAGAATATAGACAAATTTTGCAATTAGAAGAAAAGGAAAATCCTAGAGATACTATGTATTCTGAAGTATTAAAACTAATAGCTTCATTTGAGATAGGAATTGCAGATGAAATGAAAAGAACATATGAAAAACTCAATAGAAAATTAAAGCCGATAGAATTAGATGAATTAATTGTCAAGTTCTCTCAGCAAAGATTTTGGATACCGCAGATTGAAGATGCTCGAAATAAAATGGCGAGTAGAGACTATGGCCTAAGGAACATTACCCATAAAAGATTAATTCCTTATATATCTTCATTAGGTTTAAATGATTATGAACGTTTTTTAGACAATAAGAGTAAAGATTTATTAAATAGAATTATTGATAATCCAGAGTTATTGGATGTTTTTAAAAGACTTAAAGATAGATAATGTCATTCTCATACTTTGATACACATCATGCAATTTTAGTTCACGATGAAATTATTAATAATTCAGGTGGTATTTTAGGAATTTTAAATATAGGTCTTTTAGAAAGTACATTGGAACATATAAAGAATGACTTTTATTACCCAAGAATTGAAGATAAAATTACTCATCTTTTTTTCTCTATTAATAAGAACCATAGTTTTAATGATGGTAATAAAAGGGCATCAATTGCTTTATCTGCATATTTTCTTATTATTAATGATTGTGGTCTGAAAGTTCAAAAATTCATTAAGGAAATGGAAAATGTAGCTGTAGACGTAGCTGACAATAGAATAAACAAAGTTCTATTACAAGAAATTATTACCTCCATTATTTATGAAGATGATTTTAGTGAGGAAATTAAACTTAAGGTTATTTATGCAAAAGGCTTGTTATAATTTTTTTAATATAAGTTTCGCCACATCTTCTTCGATTTGCGAACCAATAGCAACTCCCATACCGTTGCACCTGGTTGCACAAAATACATTCGGACGGATTTCTTCAATAAGTGGTTCAAGTGTTTTACCAAAGGCCATAATCCCACTCCAACGATAATCAATTTCATATTTAGCGGTTGGTAAGATGACTTCTTTTAGTAGCTGCTCAAGCGTAACCTTTATCGTAATGGAAAGTGCCCTTTATCTTCAAATTTTTGATGGGTTTGGTTATCAAAACCTGACCGCGTCCGGGATTGATATCCACATCAGGATATAAATCTTTAATAAAGGCATTTGTAGTAACCATCAATCTTTTACATAAAAAATTTCCATTTTGGGTAATCAGGCGAAAACCTTTTGATTCTTCTTTAATCTGGTCTACATTGCAATTGTTAAAAATGCCTATGCCGACTTGTTGTGCATACTGAATTAAAGCATACATCATTTTACCACTATCAATCTGGGCCTCATATTGATTTCTGACTAAAACAATCTACACTATCGAAACCAAAGAGACTGATTTTTTTATTGTTTAAACAAAAAGCATTGAATCCGGCAATGTCATTAACCAAAAAGTTAAAATGTTCAATTTTGGATACACCCTGTTCGGTTGAAAAACTGTCTTCTTTTTTAAATAGTTCATATCCTCCGAGGCATTGATAATCAATGGTATTATCGCTCAGCAATTAGCGTAGTTTGAGCAGACCTTTCCACCGTTTTTCGATAAGTATTGTAAGGGAATCGCTACCGGTCATTTCCTCTTGTTCAATGAGTTCAGAAATGCTTCCAAAACAAGCAAAACCTGCATTTTTTGTACCTACGCCTGTAGGTAAAAAACCTTTTCGAGTATGACTGGCTTTAAGGAAGAAGCTGTTTTTTTAAGGTGGATAGTAGCGTTTAACCCTATTATTCCGCTGCTAATCAAAATCGCATCATAATTAAAAAAGATAATTCTTTTTCCTAGTATGAGTGTTTGGTTGGCATCGTATAAATGTACTGTTTTTTAAACTTTAAATAATATGGGAACGCTTTTTGATATAGGCTAAATGAAAAACATACAAAAGAAAATGGGAGTTTATTTAATATTAATCATCCCGGTATTATTGCTGAGCATGTTTGTACAATGGCGGTTTAGAAACAAGTTTTCCAAGTATGCCGAAATGCAATTAAGCTCTGGTTTATCGGGCAAAGAGGTAGCAGAAAGAATGCTGCATGATAATGGAATATACGATGTGAAGGTGATGAGTACCGAAGGACAATTAACAGATCATTACAATCCATCCGATAAAACCGTGAATTTGAGTACAGATGTATACTACAGCCGAAGCGTAGCGGCGGCGGCAGTAGCGGCTCATGAGTGTGGCCATGCGGTGCAACAGGCAAAATCATATCACTGGTTACAGTTAAGAAGCAGCATGGTTCCTGTGGTGAGCATATCATCTAATCTTTTGCAATGGGTTTTATTAATTGGTGTTTTGTTAATAGGTTTTACCGGAAACCCTATTGTTTTGGCGATTGGTGTAGTGGGTTTAGCACTGGTAACCATATTTAGTATCATTACCCTACCAGTAGAATTTGATGCCAGTAACCGTGCATTGGCCTGGCTAAAAAACAACAATGGAGTGATGCAAACACAGGAAGAAAATGCGCAGGCTAAAGATGCGCTTTGGTGGGCAGCCATGACTTACGTGGTTGCGGCTGTGGGTGCATTAGCCAATTTATTATATTATGCATCGATGCTTTTTGGACGAAGCAGGGATTAGAGAATATCCATTATGAAATACAACGCGGCCGGGAAAATCATCCTGGCCGTTTCTGGTTATTACCGGATCATCAGCTGATCCGATAGCTGCCCCGAATTCATATCATCTTTTCCAACAAGATAGACCCTGAAACAAATTCATGGACTTATTTAAAATATCTGTTTGGAAGGCAGTTTGATGACAGGAGGAAAATTTCGGTCCCCGTATATGCTTCTAATAATGAAAATATCGGCATCCAGCTACAATCGTCCGCTTAATATGTGTTAAATGGTATGTTGTACTATTTGGGATCAGATTAGAAGAGCTTACACGCCACGCTGTTCAACCTTTAAAATTGGCAGAAACACTGCAATTTAAACCTGATTGGCGTGAAAAGCCCGCAGCGCTGCGAGGACTTGAAACAAAAGCAGGACTAACACTTAAAATAAAAAACTGAAATTGCTTTTCTAAAAACTGAATATTGGTTTTGCGCTTCTACTACGATTAAGATGAAAAATAAGGAAAGATTAATTTAATTTATAAGGGGCTATTAATTGAAACTCAGGAATATCAACATCGAATTCTGAACCATCCATATCACGTCTCATCAAATAGGTACCTTTCATGCTACCCATATCGGTTTTGAGGTTACAACCCGAAACATATACATGTGTTTCTCCCGGTTGTATTATTGGCTGTAAACCAACCACACCCTCACCCTCTACCTCTCTTTTGCTGCTGTTCGAATCGAATATCAACCATTGGCGGCGCATCAATTGGACAGCGTAATCAGAAAGATTGGAAATTTCCACACGATAGGCAAACATATAATGTTCGTTCGCCGGATTTGAATATTCTGGCTGGTACACCGTTTCTACTGAAACCTTAACACCGTCTGTAATTGCTGTAACCATGATAATAACGAATTTAAGAAAAAACTTTCAAAAATCAAGCCAGTACACTGGTGGCGTCATAGTTGGCAAATTTTTCTGCCACTTCTTCTAAAATGCTATAAATGTTGTTGATTTCTGATTCAGCAACTAATCGCATCCGATACGGTTTAAAATCTGGCAGACCTTTGAAATAGTTGGCATAATGCCGGCGCATTTCGAAAATACCGGTTTTAGGACCTTTCCATTCCAGTGATTTATCTAAATGTGTACGGCAAACTTCAATTCTTTCGTCTATGGTTGGTCCGGCTAAGTGTTTTCCAGTTTTGAAGAAATGTTTTACTTCTCGAAAAATCCATGGATAACCAATTGCAGCACGGCCGATCATGATACCATCTACCTCGTATTCCATACGCCAATTGGCTGCTTTTTCAGGGCTATCTACATCACCATTGCCAAAAATTGGGATTTTTATGCGGGGATTACGTTTAATTTCACGGATTAAACTCCAATCTGCCTCTCCTTTGTATAATTGTGCCCTTGTTCTGCCATGAATGGTCAATGCCTGGATCCCTACATCCTGAAGTCGCTCGGCAACTTCATAAACATTTTTAGTATGATCATCCCAGCCCAGGCGGGTTTTTACGGTAACAGGCAAATGCGAAGCTTTAACAACAGCATCAGTCATTTTTACCATTTTATCGATATCCTGAAGCAAACTAGAACCTGCACCTTTGCAAACCACATTTTTTACCGGACATCCGTAATTAATATCAACCAGATCAGGGCCTGCAGCAGAAGCAATTGCTGAAGCTTCGCGCATGTGTTCGATATCACCACCAAAAATCTGGATGCCGATCGGTCTTTCATATTCGAAAATATCAAGTTTTTGCAAACTTTTTGCGGCATCGCGGATCAAGCCTTCCGAAGAAATAAATTCGGTATACATCATGTCTGCCCCGTTTTTCTTACATACGTAACGGAACGGTGGATCACTTACATCCTCCATTGGAGCCAGTAATAACGGGAACTCACCTAAATCTATATTTCCTATCTTTACAGACATTTTCTATCTTCAACGATTAATAAAACATACAAAGGTACAAATAATGAATTTTGTAACACCTAAACACGAGGAAATCAATCCTTTCTTGCAATTACTTTTACTTTTATTTTACGCAGTTGCGGGGGCCTTTGTATTCGGTATCATCGGACTCGTAATCTGTATGGCCATGTATGGAATGGGTTTAGTGAGTAATTTTGACCTACTCTTATCAGGTAATGCCAGGTATGTTTCTGGTTTTAAGGTTATACAGATCTTAAGTTCAATAGGTACATTTATTTTACCATCACTTGCCCTCGCTTTAACAGAAAGAATAAAAATAACAAGGTTTTATAACTTTAAACAACCCAAGATTTCACTGCTTTTGCTGGTGGTCGTGATTATGATCGTGAGTATGCCGTTTATGGAGTGGACAGTAATCTGGAATCAAAAAATGGCTTTGCCCAACTTTTTGAAAGGAATTGAGGCGTGGATGAAGGAAAAAGAAGAACTGGCAGCAAAAATGACCATTCAACTGATCACGGTACGCAGCAATTTCGATTTTGTGGTCAATCTGGTCATGATTGCAATTTTACCTGCCATTGGTGAAGAGTTGATGTTCAGAGGTGGTGTACAGCGTTCATTGGCACGCGCCTTTGGAAATCCGCACCTGGCGATCTGGCTTTCGGCCATCATTTTTAGTACCATCCATGTCCAATTTTATGGTTTTGTACCTAGGTTGTTACTGGGAGCCGGTTTTGGCTATCTGTATTACTTTAGTGGCAGTATCTGGTATGCTATGTTTGCGCACTTTTTGAATAATGCCTACGCGGTTTGTGCGGCTTTTTATATGCAAAAACACCATATGCCACTTGATAAAGCTGATGAACCGATCGGTTTTCCTTGGTATGGCTATTTAATTAGTGCAATAATTACCATAGCTTTGTTTAAATTTTTTAAAGATAGCGCATCAAGTGAGCGAAAATTGGGTTAAAGTATACACCACCAGCAATGCCTTTGCGGCAGAAGTGTTAAAGCAGGGGTTAACAGAAGCTGGTATCCCGGCAGTAACGATCAACAAACAACTCTCTGCATATAATATTGGCGAAATAAATGTTTTGGTGAGTAAGTTAGATTTCAATAAAGCCATAGAATACATCGTTGAGAACGAAATTGAATAGTGATCATGACCTTAAACCTTACACCTTTTACCTCTTACCTTAAATGAAAACCAGGGCAATAACCGCTTTCTTTTTTACCATCGTCATGCTTGGCTCTATCTTTTTGGGGAGTTATGCATTTACAATTTTCTATCTTATTCTGAGTGTTTTATCCTTATTCGAATTTTATAAGCTGATTAAAAATGCCGGCATCAGGCCGCATCGGAATATTGGTCTGGTGGCAGGGTTTTTAATCTTTCTAATGGCTGCAGGCTTACATTACTTGGAATATGATGTCAAGTATCTGTTGCTTTGTATCCCGCTAATTTTCTCGGTTTTTATTACCGAGTTGTATAAAAAAAACAAAATACCTTTTGCCAATATCTCCTATACATTTGTTGGCTTTGTTTATGTAACCATTCCGTTCTGTTTTTTCCACGCCCTCGGCTTTTTAAAAAACTGGAATGAATATAATTTTCATTTACCGCTGGCATTTCTGTTAATGCTCTGGGCGAATGATACCGGTGCCTATCTTTTTGGCGTAAAATACGGTAAGCGAAAATTGTTCGAACGTCATTCACCAAAGAAAAGCTGGGAAGGTTTTTTCGGAGGGATGTTCACCAGTATATTGGTCGCATTTGGTTTATCTTTTTTATTTACTGAAAGCCCGGCATGGGTTTGGGTTGGCATGGCCATATTAATTGCAAGCTTTGGTACGCTGGGCGACCTGGTAGAATCGATGCTCAAACGCAGTTTGGATACTAAAGACAGTGGAGGTTTACTACCAGGGCATGGTGGTTTATTAGATCGTTTTGATGGATTGTTACTGGCCGCTCCTGTGGTTTATGCCTATTTATATCTGATTTTGTATTAAATATTTATCTATCATCCTCGTTGCAAACGAGGACGATGACTTTCTATTGGTTTATTTAATGGAAGCAACCACAACATGAAATTTCCGTTCTACCTGTTCGCCTGTTTTGCTTTTGATCTGTTCGGTTTTACTTCGAATATTTTCAACTGTAAATCCTGAGTTTTTTAATAGTTCTTTTACCTCTTCTCCGTCGTAAAGTTTAAAACCATAGTTCGTAAAAGGAAGATTTTGCATAAAGGTTTTGTCGGCAAAACAGATTACCAAATTGCCGTTAAGTTTTAAGGTCCTTTTAATTTCGGCGAGATATTCGCCTGGATTTTTCCAAAAGTATATCGTATTGACGGTAAAAATTTTATCGAACCGATTTTCATCAAAGGGCAATGTAATTCCATCTGTTAGTTTAAAATGAACTTTTCCTTCTGGAATTAAATCCTGATTAATCTTTTCAGCCTCGGCAATAATGGTAGCGGAAATATCGGCACCAAAATAGTTGAGGTTTTCGGCTTGTGATAAGAGTTGAGCGATGTGCCCGCCGTTGCCATGGCCGATTTCTAAAACAGTTTGATTGTTTTGGAGATCTAATGCATCAATTGCAGAAGTAGTCATTCCGATGTTGCTCGCATGCATCATCTCCCCTGTTTTAATACCATGTTCGCCTTCAGGACAGCCCAATTGGCTCGTAATATTTTTTAACTCTTCTTCCGAATGCTCCATGTTCAAATCTAAAGATATAAACCTGATCTTTTTTATATCACTTTAGCAAAATTTTATAAGATTATTTGATTACCTGAACGGGCTTTTTGTTTTCATCGATGGCAACAAAAGTAAAGTCGCCATGTACGGCCAGTTCTCTTCCTTCGGCATACATCTGCTCAATATAAATTTCCACGTTAACTTTTAAGCTGGTATTACCCACGTGGTTTACCTTGCCAATAAGCTCTACAATGGTACCTGCAGGAATCGGTTTTTTAAAATCGATCCTGTCACTGCTTACCGTCACCATAATCTGGCGGCTAAAGCGGGTTGCGGTAATAAAAGCAACTTCGTCCATCAAATGCATCGCTGTGCCGCCAAAAAGCGTATCATAATGATTGGTTGTATTGGGGAAAACGGCTTTAAAGATACTGGTTTTTGAGTTTTCTATTCTTTCTGCTAAGGTCATGGGGTAAATATAGGGTGAGTAAAAATCTTTGACAACTTTCCGATCAGAAAGTTGTCAAAGTTGAGATCAGGATGAAAAAATGTCATCCTGAGCATTTCGCAATACAGTTTACTTCAGTTATTGAAGGTTAAGGGTCTTCGACAGGCTCAGACTGACAATGAGTAAATAAGACTAATTCACCTGAACATCTTCCGGAAGAACTTCTTCAGTTTTGCGCATCTCCTTCGCGGCTTCAACCATTTCTATCAGTGCTTTTTTGGTTTCTTCCCATCCCCGGGTTTTTAAGCCACAATCCGGGTTTACCCACAACTGTTTCGAAGGAATAACTGCTTTAGCTTTGTTGAGTAACTGAACCATTTCTTCACGTTTTGGAACCCTCGGAGAGTGAATATCATAAACGCCCGGCCCAATCTCATTTGGATATTTAAAATCGGCAAATGCATCTAATAATTCCATCTGCGAACGTGAGGTTTCGATGGTGATTACATCTGCGTCCATATCGGCAATGTTTTGGATGATATCGTTAAATTCCGAATAGCACATATGGGTGTGGATCTGTGTATCATCTTTCACGCCACTCGCGGAAATTTTAAAGGCTTTTACTGCCCAGTTCAGGTAGCCTTGCCAATCAGCCTTACGCAAAGGCAGACCTTCTCTAATGGCTGGCTCATCAATCTGAATGATTTTAATCCCTGCATTTTCCAGGTCGCATACCTCGTCGCGGATAGCCAGGGCAATCTGTGTACAAGTTTCTGATCGTGGCTGGTCATTTCTTACGAACGACCACTGTAAAATGGTTACCGGACCTGTCAACATGCCTTTCATATATTTCGAGGTAAGCGACTGCGCGTAGGCTGTCCACTTTACCGTCATGGGTTTCGGGCGCGAAACATCACCAAAAATAATTGGTGGTTTTACACAGCGTGATCCATAACTCTGTACCCAGCCATTTTTTGAGAAAGCAAAACCGTCTAATTGCTCACCAAAATATTCAACCATATCATTGCGTTCAAACTCACCGTGAACCAAAACATCCAGATCGATTTCTTCCTGCCATTTTACTGCTTTTTCAGTTTCTTTTGCAATGAGATCATCATATTCCTCAACAGTGAACATGCCATTTTTCAGTTTTGCCCTCCAGCTTCTTACCTCTGTGGTTTGGGGAAACGATCCGATGGTGGTAGTGGCATAAATGGGCAGATTAAGTTTCTGTTGCTTGATTTTTCTGCTCGAAAATGGGTTCAAACGTTCTGCATCCTGTTCTTTTAAGGTCAAAACCCTTTGTTTAATTGCAGGATTATGGATGATTTTAGAAACTTTACGGTTGGCAACTGCAATTTTGTTTTCTTCGAATTTTTGCAGGGTAGATGCAGGGCTTTCGTTGGTGATCAGTTTTTTTAAGGTGGCTAGTTCTGCAATTTTTTGCTTTGCATAGGCCAGCCATTGTTTAATTTCTGCCGATAAATTGTTTTCGTCGGTTTCATTATCCAGATCAACCGGCGAATGAATCAATGAACAGGATGGAGCAATCCACACTTTATCATGGCCTCTTCTTTCTAAAACCTGATTGATGATCGAAAGAGATTTCTCGAAATCATTTTTCCAGATGTTTCTTCCATCTACTAAGCCTAATGAAAGGATGGTTTCTTCCTTCAAAGAAGCTAAAACATCATTTAACTGATCTTCTGCGCGTACCAGGTCGATATGTAAAACATTTACAGGTAAGGAGGTCGTTAACGCCAGGTTATTGCCTAGTCCTTCAAAATAAGTAGCTAAAACAATTTTTAACCTTGGAAAAGCTTTCCTGATTTCTTTGTAGGCATATTCATAAGCTTTTTTATCTTTATCAGTAAGATCCAAAGTTAAAAATGGCTCATCAAACTGGACATACTTTACATCCAGCGCGTCTAAGCGAGATAAAATCTCTATATAAACCGGAAGGAGGTTTTTAATCAGGTCTATTTTTTCGAAACCGGCTTCTTTTTCCTTACCCAACAAAAGATAGGAAACCGGACCAATTAGTACAGGTTTAGTATCAATTCCTAATTGCTTTGCCTCATAAAACTCATCGATAATTTTGGTAGAGAAAAGTTTAAAAGGTTGGTTTTTGTAAAATTCGGGCACAATGTAGTGGTAATTGGTATCGAACCATTTGGTCATTTCCATTGCGACCACGTCCAGTCCTTCTTTTTGGTAGCCCCTGGCCATGGCGAAATAAAGATCAAGTTCCTCATTTCCTTTTTTCAGTATCACCTCGTTGTATCTTTTGGGTATCGCCCCAAAGGTTAAGGAATGATCGAGGACATGATCATAAAAAGAAAAATCGTTTGATGGAATCACATCAATACCGGTTTCTTTTTGAAGTTTCCAATTTTCGTGGCGAATGTTTTTGCCCACCTGCAGTACATTTTTGTACCCAGTTTTATCTGCCCAATAATTTTCGCAGATTTTCTTTAATTCCCTTTGACTACCTATTCGCGGATAGCCTAGATTTTGCGTTAGCATCTCTCTTAAAGATTAAGTAAATAAATCGTTTAAAAGCTCCCAAAGCAATATTTTATAATACTCTTTTATTAAAAATTAAAGGAAAGGTTAAAGCACAGCCTGCCCACTTATCAGCAAGAAGCTTAAAGCAAGCCTATAAAATTTTGATTTTTATGGTGTACAATCAGACCTGACCAATTACTTTATAACGCGAAAGCACCGTCAATTCAATATAGGCAGGTCTCCTGACTTATTCCCGATCCTATCGCCTTCCCATGCTGTTAAAGGCACAGTGGCATAAATGATAAGACCGTTGTCTTTTTGCTAAAAAACAGAATTTACAGTTGCGCGACAGCTCGTGATTTGCACACGATTCCCTATTAATCCCGGATGTAATTCCGGGAACCTGTATCGGTTGATGAAAAATAAAGTTAAGAACTTACATCAGCACAAATGTATGGATTAGGATTTAAAGATTAAGGTATTTTCTTAAGCAGTGGATTTCGACTGCTTTCAATTCATGGTATTTAATTTTTTTAGCCATGGATATATGCAGACAGTATGGTTTTTTGCGATGTTTAACATATTATGCTCAGAACATATTATCACTTGTAACAAATTTACAGCAAGCGGTTTATGATGCCCATTCTCTATTATATTTGGCTACCCAAACTTAAATCCTTATTTATGATCAAAAACTACTTTAAAGGGCTTTGCATTGCTTTTTTAATGGTAAACAGCTATGCATTGCCGGCGCAGGAGGTACCCACGCCAAAATCTCATTTCGGTTTTGATATCGGAGACGATTATCAGTTAGCCAATTACACCCAAACAGCAGACTATTTTAAAAAACTGGCTGCAAGTTCTAACCGGATTAAACTAGTGGATATCGGTAAAACCGAAGAAGGTAGAAGTCAATATATGCTGATTGTTTCTTCGCCGGAAAACCTGAAGAAATTAGACCGTTATAAAGAAATTTCACAACAGCTGGCCCATGCCGAAATTACTCCCGAACAGGCAAAAACATTGGCACAGGAAGGTAAAGCAGTAGTGTGGATAGATGGTGGCCTGCATGCAAATGAGGTGGTTGGTACCCATCAGCTGATCCAGACGATTTATGAATTTGCCTCCAGAAACGATCCAGAAACTTTACGTATCCTGGATCATGTAATCATCTTATTTACCCATGCCAATCCTGACGGACAGGAGTTGATCAGCAATTGGTACATGAGGAATAAAGATCCTAAGAAAAGAACAACATCAGGATTGCCTGTGCTTTACGAGAAGTATGCAGGGCATGATAATAATCGCGATTTCTTTATGCTAAATCTTAAAGAAACGCAGAATATCGGCCGTCAGCTTTTTATAGAGTGGATCCCGCAGATTATGTATAACCATCATCAGGCTGGTCCGGCGGGAACAGTTGTAGCAGGTCCACCCTATCGGGATCCTTTTAATTATGTATTCGACCCAACCATTTTAACCAGTTTGGATGCGGTAGGCGCGGCGATGCATAACAGGATGAACGTAGAAAATAAGCCCGGCTATACCCAACGTGGCGGATCTGTTTATTCTACCTGGTACAACGGAGGATTGAGGACGACCACCTATTTTCATAATATGATTGGACTGCTGACCGAAATTATCGGCAATCCTACTCCATCCGAAATTCCATTGGTTCCATCGCGTTTACTGCCGAGTGGCGATTCGCCAAACCCCATCACCCCAAGAAAATGGTATTTTAAGAACTCGATCGATTATTCCGTATCGTTAAACTATGCCGTTTTGGATTACGCAACGCGTTACCACGATGAGTTACTGTACAATATTTATCAGATGGGTAGAAATTCAATTGAAAGAGGTAAAAAAGACACGTGGTCTTTCTCTCCAAAGAAAATTGAAGCCATTAACAGTGCTGCAAAAGGCGAAAAGGGCGCAGTAATTTCTGGAGGTGATGCAGATTTTGGATCCCGACGCCAGATGAGCATAAAAGCTTTTGATACCGTGATGAAAGCTCCTGCGAACCGTGATCCACGGGGTTATATTCTTTCGGCAGATCAGCCTGATTTTAACACCGCAATTAAATTTTTAAATGCACTGATCAGAACGGGTATTTTGGTACAAAAGGCCACGGCTTCATTTACGGTTGCCGGTAAAACTTATCCTGCCGGAAGTTATGTGGTTAAAACCGATCAGGCTTTCCGTCCACATGTGTTGGATATGTTCGAGCCACAGGATCATCCAAATGATTTTAAATATGAAGGTGGTGCACCCATTCCGCCGTATGATGCCGCCGGATGGACTTTAGCTTATTTAATGGATGTAAAATTCGACCGTATTCTGGATGATTTTTCGGGGCCTTTTGAGAAAAATCCTTATGGCAACTTATTAAAACCTAAGCATAAATTGCCAAATGGATCAGGTTATGTGTTAAGTGCTGCACAAAACGATTCTTATACAGTGGTTAACGATTTATTGAAAAACAAAATTGAAGTTTACCGTTCGGTAGAAAACGGTGATTTCTATGTTTCCTCAGCAGGAAAATCAATATTGGGAAAAGCCAATGTCAAAATAAAAAGTGCAGCAGCACCTAAGAACAAGGTTAAAGTCTCACCGGCAAGAGTTGCCCTCTGGGATACTTATGGAGGCTCCATGGCATCCGGTTGGGTACGTTTTTTAATGGAACAGTACCACTATAATGCCACGGTAATTTATCCGGAGGATATTGATGCCGGCAATTTAAAATCCAAATATGATGTGATCGTTTTTGTGGGTGGAGCTATACCTTCTGTTCAGGGTGGAGGCTTTGGAAACAGATCTTTCGGACCAAGGGCAGAAGATGTTCCACAGGAATTCAGAAACCGTTTAGGCCGGATTAACATAGACAAATCTATTCCTGAATTAAAGAAATTTTTAGAAGCAGGGGGCAATATTGTAACCATTGGTAGCAGTACGAACCTGGCTTATCACTTAAATCTTCCCGTAAGAAATGCGATGGTCGAAATTATAAATGGTGAAGAAAAGAAATTGCCTGCCGAAAAATATTATATTCCCGGAAGTGTATTAAATGTTCGTATAGATACTACTTTGCCAACGAATTGGGGGATGGAAAAAGAAGCAGACATATATTTTGATAACAGCCCTGTTTTTAAACTCAGTGGCGATGCCATTGCTTCAGGTAAAATCAAACCTTTGATGTGGTTTGAAAATGCCACTCCTTTGCGTAGCGGCTGGGCCTGGGGGCAGGCTTACCTGCAAGATGGGATAACCGCTTTCGAAGCCAGGGTTGGGAAAGGTAAATTGCTTGCTTTCGGTCCCGAAATTACCTTTAGGGCACAAACGCATGGCACTTTTAAGCTGATATTTAATCAGTTATATAAATAATTTTAAAAGCTACTATCCCAAACGATAGTGGCTTTTTACTTTCGCCTTACTATAGCCAATTATAATCCGCTTAATTTTGTGTGATGAAAGTAGAAATCTGGTCGGATGTAATGTGTCCGTTTTGCTATATTGGGAAAAGACATTTTGAGCAGGCAATTGAAAAATTGCCTTTCAAAAATGAAATCGAAATAGATTGGAAGAGTTTTCAGCTCAATCCGGAGTATCATAATACCAATAATGAAACGGTGTACGATTATTTATCAAGAAGTAAGGGAATGCCCATCGAGCAGGCCAAACAAATGACCAAACAGGTGGTTGATATGGCTGCAAATGCCGGTTTGAGCATTAATTTTGATACCAACATACCAGCCAATACATTTAATGCGCATCGTCTGATCCATTTGGCAGCAAAACATAATCTTCAGGATTTAGCTGAAGAAAAACTATTTGAAGCTCATTTTGTAAATAGTAAAAATATTGGCGAAACAGCTGTTTTAGTTGATCTTGCTGTAGAAATCGGACTGGATAAGGCTGAAGCTGTGGCCGTTTTAAATAGCGATGAGTTTGCTGAGGCTGTTCGTTATGATATTTATGAAAGCCAGAATTTAGGTATCAGAGGCGTTCCTTATTTTGTAATGGACCGTAAATATGGTGTTTCAGGTGCCCAGCCTGTTCAGGCTTTTACCGATGCACTTACCCAAAGTTTTACCGAGTGGAAAGCCGCTCAGCCTAAAACTGCAATTACTTCATTAAATAAAAATAATGATGCGGTTTGTGATGAGAATGGTTGTGAGATATAGATTAATTCCCTGTAGATTGCGCTGACTGCCCCGGATTTTTTCACCGAAAATTAATAGAAAATCGTCAATTCGACTGGAGCGCAGCGCAATGGAGAAATCTTTCTATATAGATTAGCTTCGCTGAGCACTTACGTGGTTCTCGGATTCGTTGCACCCGATAACCATCGGGTTCGCTCAAAATGATGTTGTTTAGAGGTCATCTTCATTAGCGATCCGTCAACGCTGATTCTTCAACGGCGTCAATAAATACTCCAAACCATTCACCCTTATTTCGAACATCGTAGCCATTAAATCGCCCAGTTTTCCTTTCGGGAAGCCTTTATCTTTATACCAAAGTAAATAACTTTCCGGCAGGTTACAGATCAGGGATCCCTTATACTTTCCGTAAGGCATCTGCATTTTCACTAAATCGAGTAACAGGGAGGGATCAAACATCTATAATATAAAATCTAAATAATTTTCTTTGTTAATTACAGAGAAGCTGGCTTGAGGATAGTTTTTGGCAAAAAAAACCGGAATCTTCTTCTTTTGGTTTCCCCATTTAAAATCAGCAGCTAAAATTTCTCCGTTATTAACTTCAATAAGATCTATTTCCTGCTGATCATAAGTTCTCCAAAAGTAATAACTGGCATTTTGCTGTTCATACCCCATTTTTTTGATGCGTTCGCTAAAACAGTAATTTTCCCATAAAATACCCTCATCATTACGCAATGCCAGCAGTCTGAAATCATTTACAATTGCATTCCGGATACCGTTGTCGTAAAAATACCATTTGGATGATTTTGTAACCTCTTTCCGTAAATTATTACTGTAACCACCAACTTTATAGATGATAAAAACCTTTGAGAGTAGATCAAGATAACGGTCTACCGTATTTTTGCTGATACCCAAAGTACGGGAAATTTCATCAATCGAAACTTCCGATCCAACCTGGTAAGCAATCAGTTTTAATAATTCGAGGAGTTTAGCACTATTTTGAATGTTCTCATACATCAAAATATCTTTTAACAGATATGATTTAACCAACTCTGTTAAATATTGTGCTTTTTCAGCCAATGAATTCAGGTGGAATAATTCAGGATAAGACCCAAAAATTAATCTTTCTTCCAGGTTTTGGGCAGTTTGTAAAGCATTTTCCTGTTTATCCAGTTCAACCTGTGCTATGGGATAGAGGTGATAGGTTAAACTTCTTCCGGTTAAGGGCTCTCCTGTTTGGTTCGACAAGTCGAAAGTAGATGAACCGCTTGCAATAATGGTGAGGTCTTTAAAAGTATCGATCAGGAACTTCAATATTTTTCCGATTTCAGGTATCACCTGGGCTTCATCGATAATGAGCAGTTTGGCGTCACCCAAAACCCTTTTATAATTGGCCGCTGTTCGGGTTGAAAGTAATAATAGTACATCCTGATCTTCGCCGTTTAAGGAAAGATGGCTGACGTTAGCATCTTTGATAATGCTTTCTATCAACCAGGTTTTACCTACCCTCCTGGTTCCAAAAATTAAGATAACCTTATTTTTCCCAATTTTATGGAGGATAACAGGTTTTAAAGATCTGGCAATTTGGCTTTTCATGTAAGTCCAAATATAACTAAAAAACGTTAATTCAGTCAATAGACTGACTCAATTAACGTTAATTCAGTCAATAGACTGACTCAATTAACGTTTTTAGTCAATCAGTTCCAGCGTTTCAATGGCTTCTTCAACAGTTTTTACATTATCGAAAGCAATTCTGAGCGTATTCTTTACTTCTTTTAAATTGCACATCCGAGGATGGTTCTGTGCAAAAGTTAAAATTTTGGTAAAAGTGTTGGAGTCGAAATAAGCCGATTGTTTATCGCTTAGGAAATATCCGCGTAAACTGTTTTTCTTAAAACTGATTTTTTCAAAACCCAATTTCTTGCCTAACCATTGTAACCGTACCACGCTGAGCATAGTTTTCACCTGTGGTGGTACCGGCCCGAAACGGTCGGCCAGATGTTTTTCGAAAATGGCAAGTTCAGCTTCATTTTCGAGTTTAGAAAGCTCGGTGTATAAATTGTAACGCTCAGTAATGTTGGTAATGTAGGCATCCGGAATATACAATTCAAGATCGGTATCTACCTGCGTAAAGCCAACAAACGGACGGGCAGGTTCATTTTCGAACAGCCCTTTAAATTCGGCATCTTTAAGTTCCTGAATGGCTTCATCTAATATTTTGTGGTACATTTCGAAACCGATTTCGGCGATAAAACCACTTTGCTCGGCACCCAATAAATTTCCGCTTCCACGGATATCTAAATCGCGCATGGCTACATTAAAACCGCTGCCCAAATCAGAAAACTCTTCAATAGCACTTAAACGCTTCCTGGCTTCGGAAGTTAAGGTGGATAAAGGCGGTGAAAGTAAATAACAAAAGGCTTTTTTATTGCTCCGGCCTACGCGGCCACGCATTTGATGCAGATCGCTTAAACCAAACATATGTGCATGATTAATGATGATGGTATTGGCATTAGGGATATCTAGACCTGCCTCTATGATCGTCGTTGCCACCAAGACATCTTTTTCTCCGTTAATGAAATCGAGCATCACATCTTCCAGTGCATCGCCATCCAGCTGGCCGTGTGCAATTCCAATTCTTGCCTTTGGAACCAGTTTCTGGATTAGGCCACCCAATTGCATCAGATCATTTACCCGGTTATGGATAAAAAATACCTGACCTCCACGGTCTAATTCAAATTGAACAGCCTCCTGAATCAGTTTATCATTAAAAACATGTAATTCGGTACTTACCGGCTGCCGGTTTGGCGGTGGAGTACTGATAATGGATAAATCTCTGGCCCCCATCAAAGAGAAATGCAATGTTCTCGGAATTGGAGTAGCCGTTAGCGTCAGCGTATCCACATTTACCCGGATCGCTTTCAGTCTTTCTTTAGCAGTAACACCAAATTTTTGCTCTTCATCAATAATCATGATGCCGAGATCTTTAAACTTAACATCCTTACTGAGCAAACGGTGTGTCCCAATCAAAATATCCACTTTACCTGCCGCAGCCTCGGCCAGGGTATCTTTAATCTGCTTATTGGTTTTAAAACGATTAATATAATCGACCGTAACCGGGAAATCTTTTAATCGGGAAGAAAAAGTTTTAAAATGTTGTAAAGCCAAAATTGTGGTAGGCACTAAAACAGCGGCTTGTTTGCCCTCTGCTACGGCTTTAAATGCCGCACGAACGGCGATCTCCGTTTTTCCAAAGCCTACATCGCCACACACCAAACGGTCCATTGGATGTGGCGATTCCATATCCTTTTTCACGTCCTGGGTCGCTTTTAGCTGATCAGGTGTATCTTCATAAATAAAAGAAGCCTCTAATTCAGTCTGTAAATAACTATCCGGAGAAAATGCTGTTCCAGCCTGTGTTTTGCGCAAAGCATAAAGCTTGATCAAATCACGGGCGATATCTTTAACTTTTTTTTTAGTGGTTTTTTTTAGCTTGTCCCATGCATCGGTACCCAGTTTATTCATCTTGGGTACACCGCTCTCCTTGCCACTGTATTTGGCAATTCGGTTTAGCGAGTTGATGTTGACGTAAAGCAGGTCATTATCGGCATAAACCAAACGGATCATTTCCTGGGTTTTGCCATTCACCTCAACCTTTTCTAGTCCGGCATATTTACCAATCCCATGATCGATGTGGGTAACATAATCGCCGGATTTTAGTTCTCTTAAATCTTTCAGGGTAATGGCCTGACTTTTCTGATAGCCTTTCTTGAGTTTGTATTTATAGTAACGGTCGAAAATTTGGTGATCAGTATAAAATGCTGTCTGAATCTGCGGATCAACAAAACCTTCGCGCAACATGCTGTTGATAGGCGTAAATTTGGCCGTTTTATCAATATCCTCTAAAATGGCATATAAACGCTCAATCTGCTTTGGCGAATCAGTAAAAATAAAGTTAACGATTCCAGCTTTTTCATTTTCTTTAAGATTATGAATCAGTAAGTTGAAATCTTTATTAAACGATGGCTGTGGTTTAGTTTCAAACTCAAAACGATGGTCGGTTTTATAGAAAAACTGTTTACCAAATTCTACCAATGGAAAATCCTGAAGATGATCGCCCAATAATTTTTCGTCGGTAAATGCAAACTTAGGATCAATCCACTCCGGGTTTTGACTTTTATCAGCTGCCGGCAAAGCTTTCCAGAGTTCAACAGCCTTTTTAAAACCGGCTTTAACAATATCGAGGGTAAACTCTACGTCTTTAAACCAGAGTTGCGTATCCTGATCAATGTAATCGAGAATGCTGATATTGCTTTCTGTTAAAAACTTTGCCTGGACATTTGGAACAATGGTTAGCGATTTAACATCTGCAACCGATAACTGACTCTCAATTTCAAAACTTCTGATACTTTCCACCTCATCGCCAAAAAACTCAATGCGATAGGGAAGATCGGATGAGAACGAAAAGATATCTACAATCCCGCCACGGATGGAAAATTGTCCGGGTTCGTAAACAAAATCTCTCCTGTCGAAATCGTAGTCAATTAGAAATTCATTGATAAAATCAATGCCCAGTTTAGCACCCAAACTAATTTCTAAAGTGTTTTTTTCAAGTGCCGAGCGATCGATCACCTTTTCTGCAATCGCTTCAGGATAAGAAACCACAATCTTGCCATATTCCGAATTATGGTTCAGCTCGTTCAATACCTCTGCACGGGCTAAGACATTGGCAGTATCTACCTGGGTAAAATCAAAAGATTTGCGGTAAGAGGAAGGAAATAACAAAACCTGCTTATCCAATACACTTTCGAGGTCTGATTGAAAATAAGCAGCCTCTTCCCTGTCTGGCAAAACAAACAGTATGGGTTTGTGTAACAGGAAGTAAGAAGAAAGTGCAACAATAGCATCAGCCGAACCCACCAATCCCTTTAATTGTATCTTTGGGTTTTTGCTGCTGTTCAACGTTTGGGTAAATTGGGTAACCCTGTCGTCTGTTTTGTATCTGTTTATTAAATCGCGAATGTTCAAGGCACAAAAATAAGCTTATCTTTTAATATTAACCCGCAATTCGTGTAAAGGTTTTTTTAACTATTTTTGACTGGGGCTGGCTATATAAATCAGATAAATTAAAAATGATCGGTTATTGTTAGATGATATCATGCATTTGGTCGAAATATATCCCCCTTTCGTCGATTAAGGGCAAATTGATGTAACAAAGGGGGTGTTAAAACCTCTAAATTATATAAAAAGTGAAACAATGAAGTACATTAAAAGCTTTCCACTGGAACTTTTTTTCTGGGTAACAGCTTTAGTATTAATGGCGACAGCGAATAGCCATAAGCATCATTTTACACTTTGTCCTTTAGCCAACTTAGGCTTTGAGGATTGGTGTCCGGGCTGTGGTATAGGCAGGTCGATCAGTCATATTTTACATGGCGAGTTTACCGAAAGCTTTTCCGAACATTGGTTTGGGTTTCCGGCACTTTTAATCATCGTTTATAGAATTTATACATTGATACAAAATAAAAATAAGTTTAAAATTTCAACCACAAATACATAAAGCCATGGATATATTTCAATCACCTCTAATGTCGTTACCAGGTATAACACCAGAGGAATACTCATATTTACAACAAGCAACAACCGGTTTAACTGAAGAGCAATTGCGTAATTTTCTGATGGTTTACAGCAGTAAAAGAAAGAATCCATCTGACATGCTGATTTTCTGTTTAATCGGGCTGTTTGCCGTTCCAGGTTTACAGCGGTTTATTATTGGCCAGATTGGCATGGGTATTTTATACCTTTTAACTGCTGGTTTATGCTTTATCGGATCGATCATCGACGTGGTAAACCACAAAACACTTGCTTTTGAACACAACCAGAAAATGGTTTTCGAAAGTTTACAGATGATCAGAATGGGCGGTGGATTCCAACAAGCCGGAAAATTCTAGGATAAATAAATCTTAATATTAAAATCCGCATCCAATTTGAATGCGAATTTTTTCTGTTAAATAGACTGGCAGAAAAAGAAAACCCGATCAATGAAATTTCTATATTTATCGAATGAAATTAGCTGAAATTACCAATTATTTGGAAAGCATTGCGCCACTTAATTATCAGGAGGATTATGATAATGCTGGCTTAATAGTGGGCGATCCGAATATGGAGGTGCGCGCTGCTTTGGTTGCTTTAGATTGTGTAGAGAAAATTGTGGATGAAGCCATTTCTACAGGATGCAATCTGATTATTACCCACCATCCGATCGTTTTTAAAGGACTAAAAAAGCTTAACGGTAAAAATTACGTGGAACGTGTGGTATTAAAGGCTATTAAAAACAACATTGCACTTTATGCCATTCATACCAATTTAGATAGTATTCATACCGGTGTAAATGCAAGAATCTGCGAACGTTTGGGTTTAACCGGTACTAAAGTGCTTTCTCCAAAAGCAGGTCTGTTAAAAAAGCTGGTTACTTATTGCCCACAGGCCCAGGCCGAGCAGTTGAGATCAGCATTATTTTATGCCGGAGCGGGGAACATTGGCAACTATAGCGAATGTAGTTTTAATGCTGATGGTTTTGGCACTTTTAAAGGAAATGAAGATTCCGACCCTTTTGTGGGTGAGAAAGGGATCCGCCACCGAGAGGCTGAAGTTCGGATCGAAATGGTCTACCCTACACAGGCCGAGCGAAAAATTCTGATTGCTCTGTTTGAGAACCATCCCTATGAAGAGGTAGCTTACGATATCTACAAACTCGAAAACAAACATCAACTGGTAGGCTCGGGTATGATAGGCTGGCTGGAATACGATATGGATGCTTACGATTTTCTACATTTGGTAAAAGATAGCATGCAGGCTAAAGTAGTGAGGCATACAGAAGTTACCGGTAAAAGGATCAAAAAAGTTGCGGTTTGCGGGGGGGCGGGAAGCTTTTTGTTAAAAGAAGCCATTGCTGCGGGGGCTGATGCATTTATAACCGCAGATTTTAAATATCACGAGTTTTTTGATGCGGATGAAAAATTGATCATTGCCGACATCGGACACTTTGAAACTGAACAATTTACCTCAAATTTATTGCTTGAAATTATTCAGAAAAAATTTACTAACTTTGCAATCCGTTTAACGGAGCAAAATACAAACCCCATAAATTACTTGTTTTAATGGAACAAACCGTAGAACAAAAGCTAAAGGCTTTATACGAATTACAAAATATCCACACCAAAATTGATAAGATCCGTCAAGTACGTGGCGAATTACCAATGGAAGTTGCCGATCTTGAGGATGACGTTTTAGGATTAGAAACCAGAATTGCAAAAATCAAAGGAGAGCTTGATGATCTTGAAGATTCGATCGTAACACGTAAAAATACAATTAAAGATGCGCAAGCTGCCATCAAAAGATACGATTCTCAATTAAAAGAAGTTAAGAATAACCGTGAATATGATGCTTTAACCAAAGAAATTGAGATTCAAGGTTTAGATATTCAGGTTTCTGAAAAAAAGATTAAAGAACACGGTTTCGAAATCGCTTCTAAAACAGAAATCTATGAAGCTGCTAAAGCCGAGCTAGATGGCAGAAAAAAAGATTTGGAAGCTAAAAAAGCAGAACTCGACGTAATTACTGCCGAAACTGAAAAAGAGGAGCAGGATTTGCAAAAGAAAGCGGACAAAGCTGAACCTCAAATCGAAGAGCGTTTATTGGTTGCATACAAACGTTTACGCAAAAATGCCGTAAATGGTTTAGCTGTGGTAACTATTGATCGTGATTCATGTTCAGGTTGTTTTAACCAGATTCCGCCTCAACGTCAGTTAGATATCCGTCAGCGTAAAAAAATAATCGTTTGCGAACATTGCGGTCGTATTTTGGTTGATGAAGCGCTTACACACGAAGTAGCAGAAGCTTAAGCTAAATTACAAAACTATTTGGACGTCCCGATTTAATCGGGACGTTTTTGGTTTAAGCCCTGTTTTCTTGGACTTACTCAAAACAAGAGTATGATTTTGGCGTTTAATGTATATTTGTTCAAATGTGAAGCTCTTGTAGCAGCGTAGAACCAAACCGAAATAGAATCCCTGATGAATAAAAGCTTCCGTTTTTTTATAACGTCTCTCCTGCTCTTCTCTCCTTTGTTTTCACTTGCAAATTTCGACTTTAATAATAACTGCTTAAATGCTTATAAAAGCATATTCGAGCTTAAGTTGGGCAATGCGCGGGCTTATATCTCAACAGAGAAGAAACAGCACCCCAATAATTCCATTATTCCGCTTCTTGAAAATTATGTTGATTATTTTACCGTACTCACTTCAGAAAGCAAAGCTGACTTTGACCGTTTGAAAGGAAATAAATCTAAACGTTTGGACCAAATAAGCGATGACGATAAAAATTCGCCATACTATCTTTATGCCCAGGCGGAGATCAATTTACAATGGGCACTCATACGCGGACGCTTTGGAGAGTATTTTAATGCAGCTATGGAAGTTAAAAGAGCCAACAGTCTTTTGCAGGATAACCATAAAAAATTCCCAAATTTTCACCTGAACTTAAAAGGTTTGGGATTGATCAATGCTGTATTGGGAAACCTTCCCGATGGCACTTTGAAAACGGCACTTTCAACCTTCGGCATTAAGGGAAACCTGCAGAGCGGTTTGGCTGTGTTCGAAAAATTAGCGGATAACTTACCAAAATCAGCTTATGAACCTTTTTACGAAGAAGTGGTATTTTATTATGCCTATGTTTTAACAGATGTGGCCCATAGTCCGCAGGCATATGCCAAAACCATGAAGTATACCGATCGGATAGCCGATACCAGTTTGTTGAAAAGTTATTTGCAGAGTTATGTGTGCATTAAAAACGGGCATAGTGAAGAAGCCATTTCGATTTTGGCCAGGCGGCCACAGGGAGGTGTTTACCAGCCGTTCCCTTATCTTGATTATTTGGAAGGAATTGCGCATTTAAATAAACTAGATCTCAATGCCGGCACGTATTTTAGCCGGTTTTTGCAGGCCACTAAGGGCGTAAATTTTGTAAAGGATGCTTACCTTCATTTGGGTTGGATCGCGCTTCTTAAAGGAGATAAAGCAGCATATACGGCATTTGCGGGCAAAGCTGTTAACAATGGTTATACTTATATGGAAAAAGATAAGCAGGCCAAGGCAGAAGCATCGGCAGTAGTACCAAACATTGATCTCTTAAAAGCCAGGCTATTGTTTGATGGTGGTTATTTAAGCAGGGCCCTGCAAATAATTGACAACAAAAAGGCAGCAGACTATACTAACGACAAAGACAGGACTGAACTAAGCTACCGTTTAGGTAGAATTTATGATGATCTGGGGAAAGATGATCAGGCATTAACCGCCTATCAGGAAACGATTGAGAGAGGGAGAAACCTGAGATATTATTTTGCTGCAAATGCTGCAGTGCAGATGGGCAAGATTTATGAAAGAAGGAAAAACATAGCGAAAGCGAAAGAGGCTTTCAATACGGCTATTGCCATGAAAAATCATGAGTTTGAAAGCAGTATTGAAAGCCAGGCCAGGGCGGGGTTAAAGCGCTTAGCCAATTAAAAACGATGTATAAAAGCATTAATGTGCATGCCTGCCCCTACTGAGGCAAATACCGCTACATCGCCAGGATTAACATTATAGCCTTGCACTTCTCCTTTTAAGACCAGGTCTAACAAAGTTGGTACCGTGGCAACGGAACTGTTTCCTAACCACGAAATGGTCATTGGAACTAATTTTTCCGGCACGGTATCTTTACCATAAAGTTTGAACAGACGTTTCATGATCGCCGTATCCATTTTGCCATTGGCCTGATGTACGAATACGATGCTGATATCGTCAACACTTAAACCTGCTTTGTCTATGGCTTTTTTAATAACCTGTGGCACCTGAATTACCGCAAATTCATAGAGTTTACGTCCGTTCATTTTCAGGTAAAAGTTTCCACTGTTTTCATCTGGATTAGATCCTTTGCCCATGGTTAATAAATGACCATAATTCACGGCATGGGTTTCTGTTTTATGGGCAAGTATCCCTCGTTTTTCTGCGGCTTCTTCTGCTTCGAAAATTACCGCTCCGGCACCATCCGAAAAGATCATACTGTCACGGTCATGCGGATCAATAATACGGCTTAAAGTTTCTGCACCAATAACCATAACCCGCTTGGCATCTCCGCTTTTGATATAATAATCGGCCTGTATTGCGCCTTGAACCCATCCGGGGCAACCAAAAATGATATCATAGGCAACGCAGTCTGGATTTATAATTCCCAGCTGCTGTTTCACTTTAGCGGCTAATGAAGGTAATACATCGGTGCGGTTGCTTCCGGTAGGAATGTCGCCGAAGTTATGACAGAAGATAATGTAATCTAGAGTTTCTTTATCTATTCCGGCATCTTCAATCGCCTTAGCCGCAGCTTTTGCGCCGATGTGGTTATTTAGTTGGTCTGGACAAGCATATCTGCGCTCAACAATTTCGGTAATTTCTGAAAATTTACTAATGATTTCTGCATTTTCTCTATCAATACGATTACCATTTTCGAAAAACGTAGATTCTAAAAACTTCTCGCCGGAAACGATATTGTCCGGAATGTAACTACCGGTTCCTGAAATTATTGTATTGGTTACCTTGCTCATAATTATAATACCGCATACTAAAACGGTATGTAGTATAAAAATACCAATAATATTCGGTAGTCGCAAATATATTGCAATTCAGCGTAGCTTATTTTCAAGCGTAAAGTTTAATAATCCTGCTTTCTTCCATCACATTTACTTTGTAACCTATTTTTACGATGGATATCAAAAGTGTTAAAAGCGATCAATAGTTTTTGGGTAATCTGCAGAAGAACCGAACCTGCTTATAAATTTTAAAATAAAAACAGCAATAGTTAACTGAAATCGTCAATCAGGAATACAAAAAGCTCTTTAGGGCCATGAGCGCCTAAAACCAGTGTTTTTTCGATATCTGCTGTTCTGCTCGGACCTGTAATATTACTGATCATAGATGGAAGCTGGTTGCCATATTTGTTTTTCAATAACAGAAAGGCATCTTTAAGATCTAAAACCAACTGACTGGTTTTGGCGATCACGATATGGTGATGTGGGAAAATACTTAATCTCCTGCCAGCGGCACTGCTGTTGCTAACCATTACGCTTCCATTTCGGGCAATTAAGGCTTCGCATAAGGTAATACCTACTTCAGCCTGATCAAAATCCTTGTCGGTTTGGTAAAAAGGAAACTCATATTTGCTTAGAAACTGTTGTAGCTCGGGTTCCCAGCAATATATTTTCCGCCATTTAAACTTATCGGCCAGCTGCAACATATTCTCAAAAAAATCGATCCCGTCTTCGCAGAAGATAAAATTGCCGGATATAGCCGTAAGCTGTTCAGCAAATAATATTTCCAGCTCATCGGTATTTTTTTTATACAATGGACTTTCTTCTAAATTAGGATAGGGATTTTCGCGCTTTTCTAATAGAGCCTTCCTTATCTTTTTCAGTATTTGTTCTTTCGCTGTCGTATTATCCTTCATTATAAAAAAAAGCTACCCTAATGATTAGACCAGGGTAGCAAATGTAATAATAGAATTTATTTATTTAGGCCTCAACTGGCTTAATGTGTCCGGGATTTCCACTTTCACCTTGATTTTCGAATAATCTCTTACCAAAAATTAGTTCTAAATCATCTTTAAATAAAACTTCTTTTTCGATCAGGATGTCGGCTAACTGGATCAGTTTATCCTTATTTTCTTCCAATAATTGAATGGCCCTTTGGTATTGACCCTCAATTAATGCTGAAATTTCTTTATCAATCGTTAAAGCGGTGTCCTCAGAATATGGTTTTGAGAAGTTATATTCATTCTGACCAGATGAATCATAATAAGTAATATTTCCTAATTTATCATTTAAACCATAAATGGTAACCATTGCCCTGGCTTGTTTATTTACCTTCTCCAAATCGCTAAGTGCACCGGTAGAAATGGTATCGAACATTACTTTTTCAGCCGCTCTACCCCCCATTGTTGCACACATTTCGTCGAGCATTTGGTGAGGGCGAACAATTAAACGCTCTTCCGGCAGGTACCAGGCTGCCCCTAAGCTTTGTCCACGTGGCACAATGGTAACCTTAACCAAAGGCGCAGCGTGTTCCAACAACCAGCTTACAGTAGCGTGACCAGCCTCGTGAATCGCAATGGCACGTTTTTCTGCAGGTGTGATGATTTTATTTTTCTTTTCTAAACCACCTACAATTCTGTCTACAGCATCTAAGAAATCTTGCTTATCAACAGATGATTTGTTTTTACGCGCTGCAATTAATGCCGCTTCGTTACAAACGTTTGCAATATCTGCACCAGAGAATCCTGGCGTTTGTTTAGCTAAAAATTCGGTATCAAGCTCTTCTGATTTTTTAAGTGGAGCAATGTGTACTTCAAAAATCTGCTTACGTTCTATAACGTCCGGTAAATCAACGTAAATCTGTCTGTCGAACCTTCCAGCTCTTAATAATGCTTTATCTAAAACATCAGCACGGTTCGTAGCAGCAAGAATGATCACATGTGTATTGGTGCCAAAACCATCCATTTCAACCAAAAGCTGGTTTAAGGTGTTTTCACGTTCATCATTCCCACCCATTACGCCATTTTTACCACGGGCACGGCCGATAGCATCAATCTCATCAATAAAGATGATACAAGGAGATTTATCTTTTGCCTGTTTAAATAAGTCGCGCACACGGGATGCACCAACTCCAACAAACATTTCTACAAAATCAGAACCTGATAGCGAAAAGAAAGGAACCTGAGCCTCGCCAGCAACGGCTTTGGCCAATAAGGTTTTTCCTGTACCTGGCGAACCTACCAATAAAGCTCCTTTAGGTATTTTTCCACCCAGATCAGTATACTTTTTAGGGTTTTTAAGGAAATCTACAATTTCCATTACCTCTGTTTTAGCCTCTTCTAAACCTGCAACATCGTTAAAAGTGATGTTTACCTGGCTTTCTTTGTCAAACAGCGTCGCTTTAGATTTTCCTATACTGAAAATCTGGCCGCCACCGCCGGCACCACCACCCATCCTGCGCATCATAAAAATCCAGAAACCGATTAAAAGCAGTACAGGTAAAATGATGCTTAAGAACCAGCTTGCCAACGGATTGCTGCGGCTGGTTTTTTCTGCCAATATCCTTGGTTGGTTAGCTGGAAGGTCTTTTTGCGAATCGGCAAGTTGTTTATCCAGTCCATCCATTGTTCCGGCATTGAAAAATACAACAGGACTTGCGGCATTGTTTACGTTAAAAGTACTTTTGCTCTTGTATGCATCGTATAGTTTCTTTTTATCTAAACTATCTTTTTTAATATAAACTTCTACACGAACCAAATCGTCGGATTTATAAGCAACTACCTTCTGTACGTCACCTTTCAGCAACATCTGTTGTTCAAATGTTTGATAGGTTACCTCCTTACCCCCATCGCTGGTAAATAAAAACTGTGCAGCAATAATGGCTATAATAATGGCTGCATATACCCAGAAAATATTAAATTTTGATCCTTTTTGTGGTTTTTTAGGAATGTTTGGAACTCTTCTTCCCTGTCTTTCGTTATTATTTTGATTGTCGTTCATTTTTTTTTGTCAAAATGGTTCTATTAGGTTATGCGCTTTGAAAATTTGTGCTTTCTGCATCCCCCCAAAGTTCTTCAATGCCATAAAAGTGGCGCTTTTCAGTTTTAAAGATGTGCACAACCACATCGAAATAATCAAGAATGATCCAATCTGCTGATTCGAAACCTTCCTTATGTCTCGGGTCGGCCTGAGTGGCCTTACATATTTCTTTTTCTACACTATCGGCAATAGCTTTTACCTGGGTAGCAGAGTTGGCACTCGCTATAATAAAGTAATCAGCTACTGAAGTATGAATATTTCTAAGATCTAACCGCACAATATCTTCTCCTTTTTTCTCTTGTATGCCGTGAACGGCCAATTCAGAAAGGTATGTAGAAAGGGCTACTATTTTCTTTTTTACCATTAAAATGCTTTAATTTTGGAATTACAATATTATAAATTCAACACTTGCAAAATAACACTTTTTCAACACTATTTGTTGGTCAAAATTTAATCAAATTAAAAGAAGTTGATTCTACTAATAACTTTTTGAAAAATCTGGTGTCAAAATCCGAGCCATTAGCTGAAGGGACTGTAATTATGGCAGACCATCAATTTGCCGGAAGAGGGCAGCAAGAAAGTGTGTGGCAAACACAAGAAGGAAAAAATATTAGTACAAGTATATATTTGAAGCCTTCTTTTTTGCCGCTCGACAGGCAGTTTTCTTTAAATATGGCGGTTAGCTTAGCCGTTAGCGACACTTTATCTTGTTTTATACCGGAGGGGATAATGGTAAAATGGCCTAACGATATCTATTACCTTGATAAGAAGCTGGGCGGCATATTAATTGAAAATACACTGACAGGTAGTGTTTTTAAGTCATCGGTAATTGGCATCGGCTTAAATGTGAATCAATTGGAATTTTCAGAAAACATCAGTGACCGAGCCACTTCCCTCGTTCAAATTTTACAAAAAGAGGTGCCTTTAATGGATATTATGCAGAAAATATTCATGTTTATGGAAAAATACTACTTAATTTTGAGGGCAGGAAAATACAGTATTTTACAAAATGATTACCTTGCAAAGCTGTACAATTACCAGGTTAAAGCGTTATATAGGCACAACGGAGAGATTTTTGAAGGAGCAATTGAGGGAGTTGAAGATAACGGCAGGTTAAAAGTTAATACAAAAAATGGGTTAAAAATTTTTAACTTTAAAGAAATTGAATTTATACACACAAAATAAAACACAAATGAAAAAAATCACCCTGATCCTTTCAATGGTACTTTTTACCATTGCTGGTGCATTTGCTCAGATCGAAAAACCGGTAACCTGGGCATACTCTGCAAAGAAAGTTAGTAAAACCGAAGCTATAATTTATTTAAAGGCTACAATTGACGATAGATGGCACATTTATTCTCAAAATGTAAAAGACGGAGGACCTGTAAAAACCACTTTTACTTTTGCTCCATCTAAAGATTTTAGTCTTGTAGGGAAAACAATCGAGCCAAAAGCTATCGTGAAATATGAAAGTACATTTAAAATGAATGTAAGCTACTTTGAAAAATCAGTGATATTTCAGCAAAAAATTAAGCTGAACAAGGCAACAACTGTAGTTAAAGGTGTGGTAGAGTTTATGGTTTGTAATGATAAACAATGCCTTCCGCCGGAAGAAGTAGAGTTTAGTGTCCCGGTTAAATAATTGACATCAAAATATTTACAGACAGTCCCGAATTTTTGGGACTGTTTCTTTTTAAAGTAAAATCTGCCAGGTGTTGTAGTTTAAACAAAAATCGTTTCTAAATTATTCTTAATTTCACGGTTTTAAAATACACACAAATGAAAAAGGTTTTATTATTGTTATTAATGGCTGCAATGTTTATTGCATGGCCAGCCGTTAAGAGTTACGCCCAGGTAACACAAGATACCACAGCAACAGCCACTCCAGACGATATCGTTTTTACCGAGGTAGGTTCGGCACAAGATAGTGCTGCCAATAAACAGGCTAAAGTGGAAAAAGATACCCTTAAAAACGATACGCTTAAAATAGAAAAAGCTACGGTAGCTGGTAAAGTTGTTCCAAAACAATCGCTTTGGGTAACTTTTGGTTTAGGCCTCTTAGCCGGTATCGCTGCCTTTTTCCTTCCATGTATTTTTCCTATGGTTCCGCTTACTGTTGGTTTTTTTACCAAAAGGGCCGAAAGCAGGGCAAAAGGAATCAGAAGTGCCATTATTTATGGTTTATCAATTATCGTAATTTATGTAGGATTGGGTGTGATTATCACCCTGATCTGGGGCGCCAGTGCATTAAATGAAATATCAACCGATGGTTTTTTTAATATTTTTATCTTTCTGATATTGATTGTTTTCGGCATATCATTTTTAGGCGCTTTTGAAATTACCCTGCCAAGCTCGTTTGTAAATAAGCTTGATGCAAAATCGGATGCCAAAGGTTTAAGCGGAATCTTTTTTATGGCAGCAACATTAGCGGTTGTTTCCTTTTCCTGTACAGGTCCTTTAATTGGTACCTCTCTGGTGGCCATTAATACAGATCTGCTTACACCTGTTGTGGTGATGTTTGGCTTTTCGCTATCCCTGGCATTAATTTTTACCATGTTCGCTATTTTCCCAAGTTTAATGACGGGGCTGCCGAAATCAGGCGGCTGGTTAAACTCAATTAAAGTTTTTTTAGGGTTTTTAGAATTGGGTTTATCTCTGAAATTCCTTTCAACAGCGGATTTGGCCTACCACTGGGGCATATTAGACCGTGAGATATTCCTGGCAATCTGGATTGTACTCGCCTTAATTTTGGGTGTTTACTTATTAGGAAAAATTAAGTTCTCTCATGACAGCGACCTTCCTTATGTTTCGGTACCCAGGTTATTTATTGCTACAGCAACCTTCGTTTTTGCTATTTATCTTATTCCAGGCTTGTGGGGAGCCCCTTTAAAAGCCGTAAGTGCACTGGTACCTCCGCTTTCTACTCAGGATTTTGTAATCGGACAAGACAATGTCGGCGGATCTAACCAGACTGCAGCAACCAGCCACGCTAAACGTAAATATGCTGACTTCCTGCATATTCCACACAATATTGATGGTTTTTTTGATTATGAGGAGGCCTTGGCTTATGCCAAGGAAGTAAAAAAACCGTTATTTCTCGATTTCACCGGACATGGTTGCGTAAATTGCCGCGAAATGGAAGCCAGGGTTTGGTCTGATCCAAGAGTGCTTAAGAAATTAAAAGAAGATTATGTTGTGGTGTCACTTTACACAGATGATAAAACCAGTTTGCCAGAAGCAGAACAGTTTGAGTCTAAAATTTTAGGCACAAAAGTGAATACCGTTGGTAAAAAATTCAAACATTTGCAGGCGGAGAAATTTAATACCATTTCGCAACCATATTATGTACTTTTGGGTACTGATGAAAAAGAATTAGTTTCACCTCCTATCGGGGTAGAATTTGATATAGATAAATATTTGCAGTATCTGGATAATGGATTATCAGGATTTGCCAAGAAATAAACAAATGAATAAGATTAAGAATATTGGCGTTTTAACCTCTGGTGGAGATTCGCCAGGCATGAACGCTGCAATTAGAGCTGTAGTTAGAGGCTCTATTTATTATGATATCGAAGTAACGGGATTCATCCGTGGATATGAAGGGCTAATCAACAACGATTTTATTCCAATGGACCGTAAATCTGTAGCCAATATTATTCAGCGTGGCGGAACCATTTTGAAAACAGCTCGTAGTGAAGCATTTAAAACAAAAGAAGGCAGGCAAAAAGCATATGAAAATCTCAAAGCCAATGAAATTGATGCCCTGGTGGTAATCGGTGGAGATGGAACGTTTACCGGAGCCAATGTTTTTTCCAGAGAATACGATTTCCCTATTGTTGGCCTGCCCGGTACTATTGATAATGATTTGGTGGGTACCGATTTCACTATTGGATATGACTCTGCTATCAATACCGTTGTTGATGCGGTAGATAGGATCAGAGATACGGCAGAATCACATGACAGGTTATTTATTGTAGAGGTAATGGGCCGCGACTCTGGCTTAATCGCTTTAAGAAGTGGTATCGGCGTTGGCGCTGAAGCCATCATGATTCCCGAAGCGAACATGAACGCGGATGATATTTTGCACAAGCTGGAGCATAGCCGTAAAGATAAAGCGTCGAAAATTATTATTGTTGCCGAAGGCGATGATACCGGTGGCGCATTTAAGGTTGGCGAAATTTTGCAGGAAAAATATCCCCACTATGATACCAAAGTTTCGGTTTTGGGACATATTCAACGCGGGGGCAAGCCAACCTGTATGGATCGTGTGCTGGCCAGCCGCTTGGGTGTAGTTGCGGTTGAAGGTTTAATTCAGGGCGAGAGTGGCGTAATGGTGGGTCAGATTAACCGCGAAATCGTTTTCACGCCTTTTGATCACGCAATCAAACATATTAATGCAGAGAAAGTAAGTTCTAAATGGCTGAAGCTAATAGATATTCTTTCATTCTAAACAAAAGTAAATTATAAAAGAAAAGTCTTTCCCGCACCGGAAAGACTTTCTTGTTTTTTGCTTAGTTTTCGCGATAAGCAAATTTCTTAGTCTGCCAAAATCACCGCAGTGCCATTGGCACTTACCATGAGCATGCTTCCGCCACTACCTACGGTTTCGTAATCTAAGTCGACACCAACAATGGCATTTGCACCAAGCGCTGCGGCATATTGTTGCATTTCGTTAACTGCAGTATCTTTCCCCTCTCTCAAAACACGTTCGTAAGAACTTGATCTGCCTCCTACAATATCTGTTATTCCTGCAAATAAATCTTTGAAAATATTTGCGCCAATAATGGTTTCTCCGGTTACCAAACCGATATATTTGATAATTTTTCTGCCCTCAACTGTTGGCGTTGTGGTTACTAACATAGTTTTAGTTTTTTTATAATTAGAGCAAATTTTTTAAAAAATGTTACATTTTCCCAAAATGTAAAGGTTGATGATTAGAAAGCTGAGGGCCAGATCATATTATGGCCAAAGTGTACCAGGATGGGAAGTTCCATAAATGATCTTAATTATTAGACTTCCCTACTGTGATTTACAACAACTGCCTAAACACAAATTATAGCAGTAGATTTGCTATTTCTTCCCAGTTATTTACGCGTTCGTATTCTGTAACCAGCAAATTGTGGGGAGAGGTGTATAATAATGGTCTGCCACTAAAATTTATAAAATTTTTAATGCGGTCATCTATGATAATATCAACATTCACAATTTTATTTCCGCAGAACATGATGTGTTGCCAATCAATAAAAGGGAAATGTTCGGCCAGCCAATCGTATTTATCAACCAATGAGTTACGGAACTCCATTGCCGCAGAAACAATATAAACATCGTATTTCTCCTGTAAAGCCTGGATTACGCGCTGGCTATCCGGTATCACATCAAGATCTCGAAAAAAACCAGGTTCATTGATATACTCGAACCATTTTTGATTCACATCTTCCGGAACATGGTGATAGATTTCATTTCCAGCATCAATTTTCAAGTCTAAAGGAACGTTAAAATCCCGGTTATAAAGTTTTATAAATTTTCCTACGGCATCGGCGATCACCTCGTCCATATCAATTGCAATTCGTTTCATTTGTATCAGCAGATATTTAGGCGTAAATATCCTGAAAACAAAGAAATTAAACTATGTTTTTAATTTCCAGTATTTTAGTTATCTTTGCAGCCCCGCAGCATGAAGCTCCGGGAACTATGTTGAATACATAAATACAATAGAAAATGGCAACTAAAATCAGATTGCAAAGATTTGGTAAAAAAGGAAAACCTTTTTTCCACGTTGTGGTAGCAGATTCGCGCTCTCCACGTGATGGTAAATTTATTGAGCGTTTAGGTTCTTACAACCCAAATACCAATCCTGCTACCATCGAAATTAACTTCGAAAAAACTTTGGCCTGGGTTAACAGTGGTGCACAACCTACTGATACTGCTCGTGCTATCCTTTCTTACAAAGGTGTTTTATACAAAAAACACTTAGAAGGTGGTGTTAAAAAAGGCGCTTTAACCCAGGAACAGGCAGATGAAAAATTTGCTGCTTGGTTAGATGCTAAAGCAGGTAAAATTTCTGGTAAAGCAGAAGGCTTAGCTAATTCTAAAGCAGATGCGCGTAAAGCAGCGTTAGCAGCAGAAGCTAAAAAGAAAGAAGATAGAGCAGCGGCTATCGCAGCTAAAAATGCACCAGTTGCAGAGGAAGTTGTTGAAGAAGAAGCTCCGGCTGTTGAGGCTGAAGCAACTGAAGAAGCTCCTAAAGAAGAAGGCGCAGAATAGTTTTTAATTATTTTGTCTGATAAAATAGCGTTCCGATCTCCGGAACGCTATTTTTATTAATACCCCTTGCCCCTAAAGGGGGGTATTAATAAATCCCTTTCAGGGGATTTAGGGTAAGTATGAAACACGAAGAAGCATTTTATATAGGTTATGTAACCAAAACGAGGGGTTTAAAAGGAGAAGTTCAGGTATTTTTTGAATTTGATGAATACGAAGAACTTGAATTTGATGTGGTATTTGCCGATATGAATGGCAAACTGGTTCCCTATTTTGTAGCTTCTGCAAAGCTACAGTCTAATAAAACAGGCTACTTTAACTTTGATGATGCGGATCATATCGACAAAGTACAGCCACTATTAAAAAAGAAATTGTACCTGCCCCTTTCGCAAATGCCCGAACGCGAAGAAGGAGAATTTTTTTATACCGATTTCAAAGGGTATCTGGCCATAGATGAAACTTTGGGCGAACTGGGCGAAATTCTGGAAGTGAATGAATATCCACAGCAGTTTGTGGCTACGGTGATGTACAAAGAAACGGAAGTCCTGTTTCCGTTAAATGAAGATTTTATAGTAGAATACGATGAGGATGAAAAAATTCTCACCCTCAGTTTGCCTGAAGGTTTGCTGGACGTGTATCTGGAAAAATAAATTGCCCGGTATCATAAAATAATTAATGTGATGTACATCTAAATCTTTATATTGGCTGTATCTAATTAATTCTTTTATGTTTAAGAAACGATCTAAAGCTACTGCGCTACTGGTAATGGCGGCTTCATTTCGAGCCTGTGCAACAAAAATTATCCTTAGAAGCCAGCAAACCTTTAATTTAGCGCTACAGTAAAATCTTAAAACCGATATGAGGAAAGTCTTTTTTATTTCTGCTCTTTTTTTCTTCATCTGCAATTGTATTATTGCGCAGGAGAAAGCCACGTTATTATCTGATTTTGTTGGGGCATGGGAGTTTGTAAAGCCATCTGGGCAGGCTAATGCTCCAAAGCTTCCATTTTTGTCAACCCTAAAGATATTTGATGCCACGGGCAACTGCCTACAGTTAAAAATAACTGAACAAGGAACGGTGGTGTGGCAAACCGCTACAATTGAAGTAGAAAATGAAAGTTTTATAAAAGAGCGTGTTAGTTATTCTATCAGTGCGCCGTTAAACAATACGGTCTCCAGTTTGAAATTTAAGTTTTTTGATTGGCCTGACGGTAACAGGTACCTTGGCATAATGGGTGGTGCAAAACAGGTTGATGGAAAAGAAACTTACGAATGGCAGGAATTATGGCGAAAAGTAGATAAGATTAAAAAAGGATAATATTTGCCTTAATTGTTGTAAATGTAGGGCTAAATATTAGTTGGTTGATTTGCCGGGAGAAATACAAAGGTATTTGATCGAAGTCTGATTTTTAAATTTGACGGTCAAAAGCCTTACCTTTGCCAAATGCGTTTCGATATTATTACCGTGTTACCCGCTTTGTTAGAAAGCCCTTTTGCCCATTCTATTTTGCATCGTGCACAAAAAAAGGGCATTGCCGAAATTGTAGTGCATAACCTGAGAGATTATGCCACTAACAAGCAAAAAAGTGTAGATGATTACCAATACGGCGGTGGTAGTGGTATGGTAATGAGCATCGAACCTTTTGCAGCCTGTATCGAAAAACTTCAGGCAGAAAGGGAATATGATGAGGTTATATTCATGAGTCCGGATGGGGTAACGTTAAACCAGAGTATGGCCAATGAGCTATCAATTAAAAAGAACATTATTATTTTGTGTGGCCACTACAAAGGCATAGATCAGCGGATACGTGATATTTTTGTAACAAGAGAGATATCTGTAGGCGATTATGTTTTAAGTGGAGGAGAGCTACCTGCGGCCATTGTGGTAGATGCAGTGGTGCGTTTAATCCCCGGCGTTTTAAATGATGAGACTTCAGCCCTATCTGACAGTTTTCAGGGCGAGCTATTGGATGCACCGGTTTATACCCGCCCTGCAGATTGGCGTGGACATAAAGTGCCCGATGTTTTATTGAGCGGCCACGAGGCAAAGGTAAACGAATGGAGGCATGAAAAGGCTTTGGAACGGACCAAAACCCGTCGTCCTGATCTTTTGGAATAGAAGCAATTAGCGCAATCGAATGTGGAATTCATTAAGAATGTGGAAAAAATTAAAATAGGTTTTTTTTTATCGAAAATAATCCCTAATATTGCAATCCGATTTTCACGGGATGAAATATCGATTTAATAGCTTAAAATCATGGATTTAGTAAAATTTGTTGAAGAGCAGGCCATCGCGAAAAAAGATTTTCCTGCGTTCAAGTCTGGCGATACAGTGAGCGTACACTATAAAATTCGCGAAGGTAATAAAGAACGTGTTCAAATTTACCAAGGTGTTGTAATACAACGTAACAGTGCAGGTGCTAACGAAACTTTTACTGTTCGTAAAATGAGCAATGGCGTTGGTGTAGAACGTATTTTCCCTTTTAGTTCTCCAAACATCGAGAAAGTTGAAGTGAATAGCTATGGTAAAGTTCGTAGAGCGAAATTGTTCTATTTACGTGCTTTAACCGGTAAAGCTGCTCGTATCAAATCTTTGAGAAAATAATATTCTTTATTATAAGATATAGCCTTCACGATTAATTTCGTGGAGGTTTTTTTGTTTATATCTTTGTCAAATGTTAAAAGCTGCTTTTTTCGATCAGGTTTTTTGGGGCAATACCATAAAGGCTTATTTCCTTTTCGGAGGAATACTTCTTTTTGGCCTGGTTTTCAAAAATATCGTCTCTAAGCTGTTAAGCAAGTTGCTTTTTAAGCTTTTCAGGAACTTTTCTAACCAATCACATGATGATGCTTTTGTGGCCCTACTGGTAAAGCCCATTGAAGTTTTTATTCTATTATCCACACTTTACCTCTCGATCAACCAATTGAAACATCCTTTAGAGGTGACTGTATTCCATTACAGCAAGTTAATTGGTAAGGTTAAAGAATCTATACCCGTTACGATTGGCGACTGTATAGACCGAATATTTTTGTTTGGAATTATCCTTTCGTTTTTTTGGATTATACTGAGGATAATTGATTTCATTACACACGTTTTGTTATTTAAGGCATCGCTTACGGAGAATAAGGCAGACGATCAATTGGTCCCTTTTTTAAAAGAATTACTTAAAACGACTGTAATTTTTATCGGGTTTTTCACCCTGTTGGGTTTTGTTTTCGAAGTTAATGTGTTAACACTGATTACAGGATTGGGCATTGGTGGTATTGCCATTGCTTTAGCTGCAAAAGAGAGTTTAGAGAACTTAATAGGTTCATTTACCATCTTTTTGGATAAGCCCTTTGTGGTTGGCGATCTGGTAAAGGTTGACGGCGTAGAAGGCACTGTAGAAAAGGTTGGTTTTAGAAGTACCAGGATCAGAACTTCAGAAAAAACCATGGCCACCCTACCTAACAGGGGGATGATTGACGGGGTTTTGGAGAACCTTTCCTTGCGAAATTCACGTAAAGTATCATTTGTAATCGGACTTACATACGAAACGAGTTCAGATTCACTGAGAAAAATTATTTCCGAAATTCAGGATTATATCAACAGCCATGAAGGAACCAGTGATGATGGAAATGCCTCTTTTAAAAGCTTTGGCGATTCAAGCCTTAATGTAGAAGTTAACTATTTTGTAACCGTGCTTAATTATGCCGAATTCCTTAAAATCAGGCAGGAAATCAACCTCGAAATTATGGATATCGTGGTTCGGAATAAATCAGACTTTGCTTATCCGACACAACGTTTAATCAGCGACAAGCCATCGGCTTCTGGCGTTAAGGAAGAAGTAGGTAATGATGCTACCGATTAGTTCTGGTCCCATGGTTGTATTTCCATAAACCGCTGCATGGATTAAAGAAATTACCACTCGAAAGGCGTAATAGATTAGGAAAAAGTTGCTTTTTAGGAAAGCAAAGCCTGTGACAATGATTAAAGTTTGTTCCTGCTATCTACTACAAGTCCTCTCCGGATGAAAAATCAGGATCTGGGCTTTCCGTTGCTATCAGGTTTGGGTGGATTCTTTAGTGTTAAAAATCCCTTTAAGCTGCCGTGATCTGTGTCCTCATAGCACATCGTGTAATAACAAAAAAGCCGATTTAGCGTTAACTAAACCGGCTTCTTCTTAGATTATATATGCTTAACTTAAAGTCGCCAGGGTAGTGATCCCTCCTTTTACAACCTGGTTAAGTTCTACGTTAACTTTGGTGCCTAACGGAAGAAATATATCTACCCTCGATCCGAATTTGATAAAGCCGAATTGCTCGGTTTGTACCACCTGATCGCCTTCTTTAACGTACCATACAATTCTGCGGGCCAAAGCACCTGCAATTTGACGGAACAATACGGGCGTACCATTTTTATGTTCAACAACGGTGGTCGTACGCTCATTTTCGGTAGAAGATTTTGGATTCCAGGCAGCAAGGTATTTTCCCGGATGGTATTTGAAGAATTTCACTACGCCTGAAATAGGGTTACGGTTTATGTGCACATTAACAGGCGACATGAAAATCGAAACCTGTAAACGTTTATCTTTAAAATATTCACCCTCTTCGGTTTCTTCGATTACCACAACTTTACCATCTGCCGGACAGATTACCAGGTTATCTCCTGAAGAAAAACTGCGGCTCGGGTTTCGGAAAAACTGCAGTACAATAATGAATAATGCCGCCGAAAAGATATAGATGAACCAGCGCAACCAGGTAATGTCATGGTATTTATAATCAACTATGGCATTGATTACAAAGATAAACAAGATGCTTAAGGCAATAGTGGTGTAGCCTTCTTTATGTATGGTCATTGTTGTAGAAATTATTGGGCAAAGGTGCGAAAAATAAATTAATCCAATCTAAAAATTATGTGCCTGTTGCTCTGTAAATATCAGTTAGGTTTCTGCCAAGTCCATTATAATCCAGGCCATAACCTACCACAAACTCATTAGGTATTTCAAAGCCAACGTATTCTAATGCTTTAATTTCATGTTTTAAAGCACTGGGTTTGAGTAAAAGAGAAGCTACTTTAACTGAAGCTGGATTTTTTTCTTTGATCGTTTTCAAAATATGCGTTAGGGTTAAACCTGTATCAACAATATCTTCCACAATAACAATATCCCGACCTTCCAGATTGTCAGGCAAGCCGATCAGTTCTTTTACATTTCCCGAACTTGCTGTTCCCTCGTAAGAAGCTACACGCATAAAAGCAACCTCGCAAGGTACATGGATTTCTTTGATCAGATCAGCCATAAACAGGAAGCTACCATTTAGCACGCCTATAAATAAGGGGCATTTATCCTCATAATCTACATTCATTTGGATACCCAATAAACGGACCCTTTTGTTTAAGGTATCATTTTCTAAAAAAATCTCGAACTCTTTATCCTCTACTTTTATTTTGTGCATTTTAATGTTAAATAGTTTAAACGTTGGAAAGTTGTAATGCTATTATTAGTCGTTATTTTATTGTTGAGGCAGTGGATTACTTTAATCGGCATGTTAACCAGGCACGGTAAACTGCCAATTAAAAATTGATTTAGGTTTAATTGTTAAGTTAACCAAAAACTGTAAACCGCTAATTACAAACTAAGAACTGAAGACCGCCAATTTCAAACTGAAAACGGGCTACTATTGCTCCTGGTTTTTCTCCATTTCCTTCTGGCGTCTCCGTTCTTCTCTTCGCTCCTGCCTTAATTGCTTTTTGGTTTTGGTAGTATCTGTTGGCGCGGTCATCTGTTTGTTGGTTGTCGTATCTTTTTTCGAACTGCCACCGAAAAGGCGTTCGAAGAAGCTTTTATTTTTGTCGTGTACGATTACAACCGGTAATCCATCTCCATCATCGTCAAACGCAGAGGTATCAACCACGGCCGTGTCTGGAGCTAAATAACGACGTAGCCCTTCCCGGAGGCGAACATTATAAAAGCCATAACCTGAGGTATCGCCAGGGGTTAAACCTTTTCTGGCCATAATATTGCCCATAAACCTGAAATAATTGAACATGTAAGGTTTCAGGCTGCCATCGGCCATAAATTTATACATGGAGGCTTTTGGTTTAGGTACAATGCTGGCGAGAAATAGTCCTTCCCCAATGGTTAAATCTGAGGGTTGTTTTCCAAAATAGTATCTTGAAGCTTCCCCTATTCCATAAATGTTTTGTCCCAGTTCCATAATGTTGAAGTATACCTCCAACATCCGCTGTTTACTGATGAGGTGATTATGCTCGATTAGCCAAACAATCAAAATTTCTTCGGCTTTACGAGCCAGAGTTTTCTGCCGGCTTAAATACACATTTTTGACCAGCTGCATGCTGATGGTACTGCCACCGCGCTTAAATTTCTTTTCCTTAAAATTTACAGCAATGGATTTGCGGATCGATTCTTCTACAAAACCATTGTGGGTAAAAAAAGAAGGATCTTCTGCCGTTAAAACAGCATTGATAAAATTCTTTGAAATGGCCGATAAGGGTGTAAAATTCGGATTCGACGGACCAATAGTAATATCGCGCATCGGTTTGCCATATTCATAGGGCGTATAAACAAAGGTATTGTTAATTTTTTGCAGGTTGGTTTTGCCCCACTGTAAAATTTTGAAATTGACCGGTGTGAGGGTGGAGTTGAAGCGTACACTATCGGGTACCTTGGTATCCAGGTAAAAGTTAAGGCTGTATTTAACCTTGCCTTGTACTTTCAATCCTTCCAGCGATTCAAACAAGCCTTGTGGAAATGCATCCAAAACGGCCTGTGCGTCCTGTTCTTCGGCATTGAGCTTTAATTCATATATTTTATTTTTTCCTAAAGTATATTTAACAAACGGGTGGATCTCTGCATTTTTCAAATAGGCTGTAGAGGTGCTGTCCAAGGCAATATAGTTCGGGCCGACTAAGATATCAGCGTCCAGTTTTGCACTTTGTACAATAATATCATTTGATGCAATACGAGGCTGGTTGATCAACATGTTTTTAACCGACCAGGAGCCGGATATCTTATAATCATCGCCACTGTACTTGGCATTTTTTAATTCGGTTTGCAAGGTATCGAAACTAAGCCTGGCGTGTAATTTATTGTTGAGATAAGGCAATTCCAGCTTTTTCCCATCAGCATAGGCTAAAAAGTTTAACTTTTTACTCCCCGGATCAACATAACCGTTAATATGCCAGGTAGATTCGTTATTGTTCACATCAATGGTTGATTTCAGATCTCCTCCGTCAATTGTGGCAGTGGTTGCAAAACTTAGTTTGGCCGTATCATGATCATTTAGCTTAAAAACCATATTCTTCACATCCATATCATCAGGGATTTTGTATAATACCTGATTTAGAATGTTGCTGGCGATCTCTGATAAGTTTGCTTTTTGATTGGTCTGAATGCTGTCTTTTTTCTTCCGTTTTAAGATAAAATCAATATTGGTGGTCGAATCTTTTAGCACGACACTTACATATCCTTCTTTAAGTTTTATTTCCGAAAGTTTTACATTACCAAATATTAAAGGCAACAGTTTAACACTAACACTCAATTCATTAATGTTTGAAAGGGTATCACGTTCCTTAGGAACAACAGAAATATGAGTCATTTTAACGGTGCTGAACCCGGCAAAATCTGCTGATCCGATTTTAACTTCCAAATTGTAATCCTTATCGGCCTTGGCGATTGCTTTGGCCACCATCTTTTTAAGAAGCGCTTCCCTTTTGCTGTAGGCTACGGCACCAAAAGCAATACAAACAACAAAAAATACACCGAAAAACCAGGCACCGATTTTTAAATATTTTTTGGGGATCTTAATTTTTGGTATTTGCATATGGTCGTTAAAATGGTTAATTGCTTAAACGTAACAATTAAATGTTTATTTCGTGTTAAAATTACAGTTAAAAAGCCTAAATAAAAGTATTTGTGGCTATGTTTTGTTAATTTTGAATTTAAATTAATACCATGCAGATTAGCCCGCAACAAGTTTTAGATGCGCTTAAAAATGTTGAAGATCCCGATCTTAAGAAAGACCTGGTGACTTTAAACATGATTAAAGATTTACAGATAACAGATAACCAGGTCAATTTTACATTAGAGCTTACCACCCCGGCATGTCCGATGAAGGAAATGCTGAAAAATGCCTGTACCAATGCCATCAAGCATTTTGTGTCGGCCACAGCAGAGGTAATGATCAATGTAACGTCGAGGGTTACTCAGCCCAGCAATTCATCATCGTTAGATAACATCAAAAACATTATTTTGGTTTCATCTGGCAAAGGAGGAGTTGGTAAATCTACAGTAGCGAGCAATCTGGCGGTTGTATTGGCTAAAGATGGTGCTAAAGTTGGTCTTATTGATGCTGATATTTACGGTCCGTCGGTACCAACCATGTTTGATCTTGTCGATGCGAAACCGGGTGCTGAAGAGACAGCTGATGGAAAGACCAAAATTTTACCGATCGAAAAGTATGGCATTAAATTATTGTCTTTAGGTTTTTTTGCAGATCCCGGCCAACCTGTACCCTGGCGTGGGCCGATGGCATCGAATGCCGTAAAACAGTTGTTTAACGATACCAGCTGGGGAGAACTGGATTACCTGATTGTGGATCTTCCACCGGGAACGGGCGATATTCATATTACCATTACGCAAAGTTTCCCCATTTCGGGAGCGGTTGTGGTTACTACACCGCAACAGGTTGCACTGGCTGATACGCACAAAGGTTTGGCGATGTTCAGAATGCCGGGAATGAATATCCCGATTTTGGGTGTTATAGAGAACATGTCGTATTTTACGCCTGCCGAATTGCCAGACAATAAATACTATATCTTTGGAAAAGGTGGCGGTACCGAACTTGCAGCACGCTTTGATGTGCCGTTTTTGGGTGAGATTCCTATTATCCAAAGTATTGCCGAAGCTGGTGACAAAGGGAAACCCGTAGCCTTAAATCAAAACCCGCTATTGGATGTTGTATTTGGAGATATTGCCAGTAAAATTGCCCAGCAGATATCCATTAACAATGCACAAGTGGTGAATTGCTAAAAAATTACTATTTTTATAAATTAAAGTATATATAATGAATTTAACAGAAGAAGTAGAACAGGCATTGGAAACTATCAGGCCTTATTTAAAGGCTGATGGAGGTGATGTTTCTGTTGAAGAAATTACTGCCGAAGGAACAGTAAAACTTAAGCTTTTAGGTAACTGCGGTTCCTGCCCGATGAGTTTTATGACGATGAAGTCTGGTATCGAACAGGCTATTATGAAAGCTGTTCCTCAGATTACCTCCGTGGTTGCTGTTAACATGGCCGAACAAGAATAAGCTTTAACACTATTTAACAAGGAAGTTTTATTAATAAAATTACTTTTGTATTAATGAGATATTGTGTTATTCTGATTTGCCTTATTTTTTCTTTAACCGCTTCTGCACAACAAAAGCCGGCTCAGGATAAACTGATCCAATTTTCCGGGATTATTACCGATATAGACAGTTCAAACGTAATCCCTTATGTTACCATCACCAACCTTTCGGCCAGGAGCAAAAGAGTTGGTGCCGATTACAGAGGATATTTTACTTTTATTGTTAACCCTGGCGATACCATACTATTTACTGCCATAGGTTATAAAAAATTCTCAACCATAATACCTCAGAGTACACCTGATAGCAAATACACCATCATGGTTAAATTGAAAGCCAATGTGATCGATTTACCTTCGGTTCGTGTTTTCCCCTGGGCAACCACTGAAGAATTTACCCGTGAGTTTTTATCGATGAAACTGGCGGATGATGATATGGCCATTGCCAAAAAGAACCTTTCGCGTTCATCAATTGATGGTTTGATCCAAACGCTGCCGCGCGACGGACAGGAAATCGGCAGCCAGAACTACCGCTACAATTTTGACAGGATGATCAATAAGAACATGGTGCAAACCAATCCACTGCTCAATCCTTTCGCCTGGGGCAAGCTGATGCAGCAGATCTTTGATGGGGATAAGAGCAGGACGAATTAGTTTTTTAGTCCAGAGTTCTTAGTCGGAAGTCTTTAGTCTTGGGTGTATTACTCCGCACAATCGTCATACTTGATCCGATAACCATTGGATTAAACGCAATGAAATGGTCGTCATTGCGAGGAACGAAGCAATCTTTCAAGGCTAACGTCTTAAATAATTGTCGTGGCAAAAAAGATCCTGAAACAAGTTCAGGACGACGAATGCAAAGAAATTGATAAGGGAAAGCAGGGACAAAAAAGGAAAACGTTTCCATTTTCCCTCAAAATCTATCTTTTCTTGCTCTTGTTCGGAAATTTCATTTTGTAATCTGTTTTGATATTTCCTTTCGAGATGGCATCCAATTTACTTTTAAGCATGGTTTTACGCAAAACACTTACTTTATCGGTAAACAATTTGCCTTCAATATGATCGTATTCGTGCTGAATTACACGTGCGGGCATTCCATCAACATCATCGGTATGTTCTACCCAGTTTTCGTCGAAATAGGTAATTTTGACATTGGGTTTACGCATGATGTTTTCGCGGATATCGGGGATACTTAAACAGCCTTCATTAAAGCTCCAGGCTTCGCCTGTTTCTTCCAAAATTTCGGCATTGATAAATACTTTTTTATAGCCAGGATCTCCGTCTTCATCTTCACCGGTATCTACAATAAATAAGCGGATCGGCAAACCAATCTGCGGCGCAGCAAGGCCCACACCATTGGCATAATACATGGTGTCGAACATATCGCTGATTAATTTTTCTAATTCTGGATAATCTTTATCAATATCGGTGCAAACCTTTTTTAAAACCGGATCGCCGTAAGCTACTATTGGTAATTTCATTATATTGTATTTTTTTCAGATCTGGGTCTGAGCTCATTAATAGTATGCAAGTTTGTCATTCTGAATGCAATGAAGAATCTCTAACATTGCTGTTATGGCCAAACAAGTTGCTACTGTGTTTATTGTAACTGCTTATCGGGATGAGATACTTCGTGCCTCAGTATGACAGCAATTTTTTACAAAACTAACAATTATTCCGCTATTGGGCAGAAAGTAAAGATACTCAGTTGATCAATATTTAAAATCTCATGGGTAACTTCAATCATTTGCTTCGTTGTAACGGCATTTATTTTCTCAAAAACGGTCTCCAGTGAGTCTATTTTGTTGTGATCGATTAAACTTTTTGCCATTGAAATAATTAAACCGATCCTGTTCTCTTCACCCAAAGCAATCTGTCCGATAAACTTGTTTTTGGCTTTCTGGAGCTGCAGATCATTTAACGGACGATCTCTGAGCTTTTTGATTTCCTTAAAAATTAAAGACAGTGCTTTAGCTTGTTTTTCCTTATCTGTTCCGAAATAAATGGAAAAAATACCGGTATCGCTTAAAGGCGAAAAATTGGATTCGATGGTGTAGGCAATCCCGTATTTCTCCCTGATCTGCAGATTTAATACCGAACTCATTCCGTTGCCACCAAAGTAATTATTCAACAGCATTAAAGGCACTTTTTGCGATTGGTGTGTGGAATATGCCTGTGTGCCCAAAATACAATGTGCCTGCATAATGGGTTTGTAAATGGTGGTATGGCTTGGAGGATGGATAGTTGGTTTAATCCTCTCTTTTTCGGGATTATTCTCTTTTACATCGGCAAAATATCTGCTTCCTTTTTTCACGATATGATTTAAAGTATAGTTACCTAAAACGGCCACCACAATTTCATTTGTGCGATAGTTGGCCTTTCTGAAGTTGATTACATCCGCTCTGGTAAAGTGCTGAACGGATTCGGCTGTGCCCAGAATATTATTGCCTAAGGCATGACCCGCAAAAAGCATATCTTCAAAGTCGTCATTAATCGCTTCTTCCGGTTGATCAAGATAAGAGGAAATTTCATCCAGAATGACACTTTTCTCTTTGTCCATTTCCTCTTCAGGAAAAGTAGAATGGAAGAGTATGTCATTGAAAAGATCTAAGGTTCTATCTAAATAGGGATTTAAAAAAGAAGCGTGTACGCAGGTATATTCTTTTGTGGTGTAGGCGTTTAAGTCTGCCCCAACACTTTCTAAAAGATTTAAAATCTGGTTGGTGCTCCGTTTTTCGGTACGCTTAAAAATTAAATGCTCAATAAAGTGCGCTAAACCTGCTTTGCCTTCGGGTTCGTCGCGTGATCCTGTATTAACGATAATGCATGCGTGAGATATGGCCGAGGCTGCAGGTACGTGCAATAAGCGAATGCCATTTGGCAAAGTGTGAACATTGTATTCCATTGAGGGGCAAAGATAAGGCTAATTGCTTATAAAGACCCCGAATTTGGATGTTGCAATTGTAAAGTGGAAATCAATTTATTTTTTGTTGGTCGTTTCAATACCAAAAATATAAAATTGGCTGCCCCAAATATCAAAAAGAATGAATTACGTGTCATAAAGAAGCCAACAATATTGAAAAGTGCTCCGCCTTCCAGTAAAGCTGAGCTCATGATAAATGCACTCTGATACATATTGATTTTGACATCATCAGCGGCTGTTTTATCGATTTTAGCAATCAAATTTCGGTAAAACATGATACTTGCAGAGAGGGTGATTAATCCCATAACCGGAAATATAGGGTTAAAAGGCGCAGTGGTTTTAGGATCGGCATCAAAAAACATGACTTCGCGGTTCAGAAATATGGTTACCACTGCAAAAAGTAATACGCCTGAGCATAATGCAAGATGAATGGTCTGAAGTGTTTTTAGTTTGCTGTTCATTTTGGTTTTAAGATATCAAGGTTTAAAATAGATTGTCACGTTGAGCCTGCCGAAACAGCATCAGAATATTCTTCGACAAGCTCAGAATGACAAAAAATAAGGAAAAAATTATTTCGTTATCCCTTCCAAAGAGAACAAAAATGCCCAGCGCAATGCCACATCTTTCAGATAGTCAAACCGGCCCGATGCCCCACCGTGACCAAATTCCATGTTGGTTTTGAGCAACAAAACATTTTTGTCGGTTTTCGTTGCCCTTAGTTTAGCTACCCATTTTGCAGGTTCAAAATACTGCACCTGGCTATCATGTAAGCCTGTAGTAACTAACATATTCGGGTAAGCTTTTTTCTCGATATTCTCATAAGGAGAATAGCTTTTCATATAGTCGTAAGCTGCTTTTTGTTTCGGATTGCCCCATTCGTCAAATTCATTTGTGGTAAGCGGAATGCTTTCATCCAACATGGTATTAACAACATCAACAAAAGGAACATCGGCGATCAGACCGTTCCATAAATTTGGGGCCATGTTGGCTACGGCACCCATTAATAAACCACCCGCACTGCCGCCATGGCCATATAAATGGCCTTTTGAGGTATATTTTTGTTCAATCAAATACTCGCCTGCTGCAATAAAATCAGTAAAGGTATTTTTCTTTTTCATCAGTTTTCCATCTTCATACCATTGGCGGCCCATCTCCTGTCCACCCCGAATATTGGCGATGGCAAAAACAAAGCCTCGATCCAACAGGCTTAAGCGCGGTGAAGAGAAATATACATCCGAGTTTGAACCATAAGAACCATAACCATAAAGCAACAATGGCGATTCGCCATTCTTTTCGAAGCCCTTTTTATAAACCAAAGCAATTGGTACTTTGGTGCCATCTTTAGCGGTTGCAAAAACACGTTCAGTAACATAATCTTTTGGATTATAGCCCCCCAAAACCTCTTGTTGTTTCATGAGTTTCTGATCTTTTTTATTGAGATCGTAATCGTAAACCGAATTGGGTGTGGTTAATGAAGTATAGTTATAACGCAAGGTAGTGCTGTTGTACTCTGGATTTGCACCAACGCCGGCATCATACACAGGTTCCTCAAATTTGATGTAATAATCACTTTTATCTTTTTTTAGTACACGTAATTCGGTTAATCCGTTTTTACGTTCAGATAGAACAGTAAAATCTTTAAATTCTTCAACACTTTCCAGTAAAACGTCTGCACGGTGCGGAATCACTTCTTTCCAGTTTTCTTTTTCCGTTTTATCCAGTGGACATTCCATCAGGCGGAAATTTTTAGCATTCCAGTTGGTTAAGATCAAAAACTTATCGTCAACCGGCATTACATCATATAGCACATCTTTCGAGCGGGCCGCAAACACTTTAAAGGGGCTTTCAGGGTGGTCGGCATCAATCATTTTGTATTCAGCAGTTAGCGTTCCCTGTGAAGCAATGAAGATATATCTGCCATTTTTCGATTTGCCTACCCCAATATAGTTGGTATTATCTTTCTCATCGTAAACCACTGCATCGGTTTTGGCGTCTGTACCGAGTACGTGTTTTTTTATTTTTTCACTCAACAGGGTAACCGGATTTTTAGAAGTATAAAAGAACGTTTTATTATCATTGGCCCAGGCCACTCCACCTTCCGTATTGGTAATGGCATCTTTTAAAAGTTCTCCGGTTTCTAAATTTTTAATGTTAATGGTATACTGCCTGCGCGAAACCCGATCGACTCCAAAAGCTAAAAGTTTATTATCAGGACTCACACTAAATCCGGTAGCGCTGTAATAGGAATGGCCTTTTGCCAGTTGATCTACATCCAGCAAAATTTCTTCTGTAGCCGATAAACTTCCTTTTTTACGGCAATATTTAAAATATTGCTGCCCGTCTTCTGTACGCGAATAGTAATAGTAGCCATTTCTGAAAACCGGCACCGATTCATCTTTTTCTTTAATCCGGCCTTTCATTTCCTTAAACAGATCGGACTGAAACTTTTCGGTACTTTTCATCATGGTATCCAGGTAAGCGTTTTCTGCTTTCAGGTAATTCACAACTTTGGTACTGTCCGGACCTTTTTTAAAATAATCGATCATCCAATAGTAGTTATCTACCACGGTATCTCCATGTATAACTCTTTTGTGCGGAATAATTTCTGCTACCGGGGCTTTGGCATCAGGCCACTTTATTGCTTTCATTTCTTTCTTTTGAGGGTGATTACAGGCCATAATTGCACTAAGCAATATCAGGCCGGGTAAGATACGTTTCATAGCGGTTTGATTTAGGATCAATTGCAATTTAATGAAATAGTTTATTAGTTCAATAGTCATTAGTTTATTAGTGGGTAACTGGTTATTCGGTTAATCAGCCCCAAACGCTTAGCGCTAAACGCAAAACCCGATTATCATTTTCGTAAAAATCCATCAAGCCTATAGATGATCATCCGAATTAGAAAAATTGATGTTAAATTGCCACATCAAATTGCTTTAAAATAATAATGAAATTAGGGTACAAGAAGATCGTCGTTAAAGTTGGTTCGAATGTTATTACGCAGGCGAATGGTTTGCCTGATGAAGCGCGGATTAATCACCTCGTAAATCAACTGGCAGATGTTAAAAAGCAGGGCATTGAAGTAATTTTAGTGTCTTCAGGTGCGGTAGCATCAGGCAGAAGTTTAATCAAAGTATCCGAAAAACAAGATGCCGTAACTACCAGGCAACTATTGGCCGCCATTGGCCAGGTGAAACTGATCAATATCTATGCTAATTTCTTTGCCACGCACCACATACAGTGTGCGCAGGTTTTGGTTACCAAGGAAGATTTCCGCGACCGAGCCCATTACCTGAACATGAAAAACTGCCTGCAGATTTTGTTGCAGAACGATGTAATACCTGTAGTGAACGAAAATGATGTGGTATCGGTTACTGAGCTGATGTTTACCGATAACGATGAACTGGCCGGACTGATTGCCTCTATGTTAAATGCCGATGCATTAATTATTTTGTCAAATGTGAACGGCATTTATAATGGCGATCCGAAAGTTGAGGGCTCAGCTGTTATTGAGGAAATTAATGGTTCGGTTGCTAATCTGGCTTCTTTTATTCAGACAGGTAAATCGCAGTTTGGCCGGGGTGGAATGATTACCAAATCGACAATGGCACAAAAAGTGGCTAAACTAGGCATAGCGGTCCATATTGCCAATGGAACAAAAGATGAGGTGCTGACTTTGCTATTAAACAATGAGTTGGTACACACTCGATTTGTTCCGGAGAAAAGCAAATCTGGTAAGAAAAAATGGATTGCCCATTCTGAAACTGCCGCAACTGGCGTGGTGAAATTAAATGATGGAGCAAAAATGGTATTGACATCAGGCAAAGCAACCAGTTTATTGCCCATAGGAATTATTGAAATACAGACAGACTTTTTAAAAGGCGATATTATTAAGATTATCGATGAGCAGCATAATCTGATCGGATTGGGGATTGCAGAATACGGATCTGACAAGGCAAGAGAGAGAATAGGGCAAAAGAAACAGAAAGCCTTGGTGCATTACGATTATTTTTATTCAGCTATTTAGTTAGGTTAACCACAGAGCCCACAGAGGAAAAATCACAGCGTGGCACAGATTTGATAAATCTCTCTTCTTCTCTGTGAAAACTCGGTGCTTTCTGTGGTAAAAAAGAAAAAAATGGATTACAAACAATACTTCGAAGAGGCCAAACAGGCAAGTTGTACCTTAATTAGCCTGGGGAAAGAAAAAACAGATGCTGTTTTAGAGGATCTTGCAGAGGCTTTAATAGCCAATGCAGACGAAATTCTTACTGAAAACGCTAAGGATATAGCTAAAATGGCCATCGAAGACCCTAAATATGACAGGCTAAAATTAAGTGCAGCACGTATTGCTGATATTGCCAACGATCTTAGAAATGTGGCAAGCTTAAACAGCCCTTTGGGTAAAATTCTCTCTGATAAAATATTGGATAACCAGCTGCATATACAAAAAGTTAGTGTGCCACTCGGTGTAGTAGGTGTCGTTTATGAAGCCCGCCCAAATGTTACTGCTGATGTATTTTCGCTATGTTTTAAAACCGGAAATGTTGCACTGCTCAAAGGTGGTAGCGACGCTGAATTTTCTAATATAGCCATTGCAAAGGTAATACATGAGGTATTGGATAGACATCAAATCAATCGTGATGTTTTGACTTTATTGCCAGCAGAAAGGGCTGCAACTGAAGCCCTGTTAAATGCGCGGGGTTTTGTAGATGTCTTAATTCCGAGGGGAAGCCAGTCATTGATTAATTATGTTCGCGAAAACAGTAAAATCCCGGTTATTGAAACCGGAGCAGGAATAGTACATACTTATTTTGACGAAACAGGTGATTTAGAGAAAGGCAAAGCGATTATTTTTAATGCTAAAACCAGGCGGGTAAGCGTTTGTAACTCATTAGACTGTGTATTGATTAGCGAAAATAGATTGAATGATCTGCCCGCACTTTTATTTCCGCTGGCAAATGGAAATGTAGCATTATTCGCAGATGAAAAAAGCTATGAAGTATTAAAGTCTTCCTATCCAAAAAATTTATTAAGTAAAGCTAAGCCTGAACATTTCGGAACAGAATTTTTATCGTTAAAACTGGCTGTTAAAGTAGTAGCGGATTTGGATGAAGCATTGAACCACATTGCGGCTTACAGCTCTAAACATAGTGAGGCCATTATTGCTGAAGATGCTAATACTATTGCGCGGTTTTTAAATGAAGCAGATGCTGCTGCGGTATATGCCAATGCGTCTACAGGTTTTACCGATGGTGCACAGTTTGGCCTTGGTGCCGAAATCGGGATCAGCACTCAAAAACTTCATGCGCGCGGGCCAATGGGGTTAGAGGAACTAACCAGTTATAAGTGGGTAGTAAGAGGTAATGGACAAGTGAGGAAGTGATGGAAGATGTAAGAGGGATGATGATGTTTGCAATCCATAGCAATATTGTCATTCTGAGGAATAATTTTTCGCTGTGCTATCATTGATAAAATCCAATAGTGTGGTCGTCATTCTCGCACATGCGGGAATCTTAAGGCGCTTGTATATAGCGGCATTCATGAGAACTTCATCGTTCCCAATCAAGTTGGGAATGACGATTACTATAGGAATATTATCTATTAAAATTCTTGGTACTCAGATTGATTTTTATAATATAAATGATCCCCTCAGCATGACAGCGTAGTATTAAAGTTCAAACGCTTCTCCCCTCTCAGGTATCACCACGTTAAAACCATCTTCATGTAAGGCCAACGATAAACTTTGCAGGCTTTTATCTTCCCCGTGAACCAGAAACACCTTTTTGGGTTGGCCTGTTTGTTTAATTGTTTTTATTAGATCGTTATGATCCCCATGTCCACTCAATAAATCTGTTTGGCGGATAGTAGCGTAAACCATCATTTCGCGGTCTTTAATACGCACGATGGGTGCTCCACTTAATAACTTATATCCAAGCGTTCCTTTTGCGCAGTAACCAATAAAAAGAATGGTGCAATAATAGTTCTGAATGTTGTAATATAAGTGATCCTGAATTCTTCCACCTTCCAGCATGCCTGCTGAAGAAATAATGATGCAGGGATCGAAATAATTGGAAACATCTTTACTTTCTTTCATGGTTTGAACGTAGGCCAGGTGCTCAAACTCGAACTCATCACCCATCGTTTGGTAAAAATCTTTCGCCTCCTGGTTCACCAGGTTATGGTGTTTACGATAAACCTCCGTAGCCTGAATCGCCATCGGACTATCTACAAAAATCTGAATCGGCGGTAAGAGTTTTTTGGTAAATATCTGGTTTAAGGCAAATACCAGCGATTGTGTACGGCCAATACTAAATGCCGGAATAATCAATCGGCCAGGACTTTTGATACAGGCTTCGGTAATTTCCTGAACCAGGCGTTCTTCGAGTGTTTGGTCTTTAGTGTGCATTCTGCCTCCGTAGGTGGCTTCGCTTACTACATAGTCTACCTCTGGCAAAGGCTCCGGATTAACCAACACCGGGTAGTTCTCTCTACCGATATCACCTGTAAAAGCAATTTTCTTTTCTACGCCATGATCGTTGATCGTTAAAACAGCTGCTGCAGCACCCAGTAAGTGGCCAACAGGCACAAACGTTAAGCTAATATCGCCATTAATTTTAAAAGGTTTGTTAAAAGCAATGGTTACAAAACGATCGATGGTATCCATCACATGTTTATGCAGGTAAAGCGGTTTTGGTCCGCTGAAGTTGCCACGTTTAGTTCTGGGTTTTCGGCCTGCCTTTCTTAAAAAAAGTTCAACGGAATCGAATAATAATATCGAGGTAAGATCGGCAGTTGGTGGTGTACAAAGTACCTGGCCCTCAAAGCCCATTCTAACCAATGTTGGTAAATTACCAGAATGATCGATGTGGGCATGGGTTAGAATGACCAGGTTTATAATGGCCGGATCAAAGGGGAATTGTTGGTTTTCTTCCTGATAGGTTTCTTTCTCATAATCTAATCCACAATCTATCAGTATTTTATAATGCTCGATTTCGAGCAGGTGCATACTACCGGTTACCTGTTGCGCTGCTCCCCAAAACGTTAACTTCATCTTCTTATCTATCGCGTAAAATCTTTAGCCGTAAAGTAGTACAAATGATGAGATTTTTAAACAATCATGCGTAATTTTTTAATTTCATTAGCACAGAGGTTGCGGAGAAAAGCCGTAGTGCATACTAAATTAATCATAATTTCTTTACAACGTAAAATCAGGGCACTCTGCCTTTCCTGGATTTGAAATTATTTATAATTGATTAACTTCTCTGAATTTGAGGCTCTTTGATATTTCACCTTTTGCCTCTTCTGAAAAATCTCCCAAGTCATCTGCCGTGATGATTTTTTCTACAAGCAGCGCAGTTATAGTGCCTAAAAACCATGAATTTCTAAGTCCATCGTACCTTCTGGCGATGTGCTTGTCGAAATCTTTTACAGCAGTAAAAATTTTATAATAATCGTCTCTGTTGTCTTCAGGCTGTTGTGTTTTCCATTGGTCTAAAATTTCGGAGAATAGCTGCATTTCCTTTTTTAGTTCCCGTTGTAAAGCGACTTCGAATAATTTTCGGGCAACTTTGTTATCTGCTTTTGAAAAATCCATAGTTAACATTTATTAGGGTAAAGATAGTAAAGTCTGGCGTATGGCTAAGTTACCTCAACAAAAAGATTTTTATCTTTGTAAGAAAATATCCGCTATGCAAGAACCTTTTGATATAGAAATAGGGCCAATTAATTATTCCGTTTTTCCGGAAGGAAATGATTCTTATACCATTTTTAAAGAGGGAAAAGAATACATACAGATCCAAAAGGACACTTCATCTATCTGGTTAAAAATGGACTATAAAACCGAACTTCCAATTTTTGAGGAAGACGAAGAGGTTAATGCAATTGGGCAGGCCATTGAAAATTATATACCTGAACCTGAAGACGAGGAAGAAGACGGGTTATAATAAGGAATCCTCAACAGGGACGGGAAAAACCAATATCTGTTGAGGATTTAAATTTAAGCAAGAAGCTTTAATAATTCTTCTGCAACTTTTTCTGATGAGGCAGGGTTTTGGCCGGTAACCAATAAGCCATCAACTACAGCATAAGGGTTCCAGTCGGCTATCTTACTATAATTTCCACCATTTTTTATTAACATATCCTCTACCAGGAAAGGCACTACGTTTGTTAATTGTACAGCTTCTTCTTCGCTATTGGTAAACCCGGTTACATTTTTTCCTTTTACCAGGTATTCGCCATTTACCTTTACATCCTTAAGCACTCCGGGCGCATGACATACAAAAGCAACAGGTTTGCCAGCAGAATAGAATTCGGTAATGAGCTGTTGTGAAGTTTTACTTTCTGCCAAATCCCACAGCGGTCCGTGACCACCAGGATAAAAAACGGCATCATAATCATCCATCCTGATATCAGCCAATGGAGTGGTATTCTTCAATTTGTCTAAGAAGACGGTGTCTTTGTCCATTCTTTTCGTTGTTTCGGTTTGAAAAGAAGGATCCTCACTTTTAGGGTCGATTGGTGGCTGACCACCTTTTGGAGAGGCCAGTACAATATCAATGCCTTTATCGGCTAAAGCATAATATGGCGCTGCCAATTCTTCTGACCAAAAACCTGTTTTTAAACCTGTATTTCCTAATTCGTCGTGGCTTGTAAGCACGAATAAAACTTTCTTATTCATATGTTTTATGTTAAGTGTATTTCAAAGTTAAAGCTGTTGGGTTTGGTAGCAAAGGACTTCAATCACAGATTTATTGTGCGCGAAATCACGTTTTTGCGGAAAGTCTGCTTAAGGTTTCTCTTGATATGCCTAAGTATGCAGCTATTATTGTTTTAGAAACTCTCTGCATCAATTGCGGATACTGGTGAGCAAGTTGTTCAAAGCGCTCTTTTGGACTTGTGGTTAAAAGGGATAAAATTCTTTGCTGTAATGCTACATATCCTAGACTGTTTTTTACCCTGAAAAAATGTTCCATTTTATGGCTTTCGCGGCATGACAGATCCAGGTTTTCTTTGGTGATGGAGAGTAATTCGGAATTTTCCAGGCAGCTGATATTGGTAATCGATTTAACATTTCCATAAAAAGCCCTGAAATCAGAAAGCCACCAGTTTTCCATCGCAAACTGTATAATATATTCTTTACCATTGGTATCAGTAAAAGTGGCCTTTAATAAACCTTTAACAACAAAATAAATGTGATTGACAAATTCGTCTTCCTGGATGAGATACTGGTGTTTCTTAAGCGTTTTAGGTTTGAAATGTACGGCGATATGCTCAAACTCCTGATCCGTTAGGGAAATAATTTCTTCGAGGTGTGTTTTTAATTCAAAACTCATGCTATAAATTTAGCGAAATTAAGCCTGAAAGTTGTTTTTTGCGTGTAGATCGAAATAAGCAGAAAAAATTAAGGCCCGATTATAAATCGAGCCTCAAATTAAATTCGTTATTATCTGGTACAATCTGCAGTCCAGGTTTGCCCGTCTTTTGAAACCAAAATTTTAAGCGTGCTGGCATCAATACTGATACCTGTTACGCCCGAACCCACACTCACATAGCTATTATCGCCTTTCTTTTCAAATTTCACACCGGTAATATCCGGAATGTTGTTGCCAAAATAAAAACTATAAGTTTCCCCAACTTTACTTACGGTTACTTTTCCATCGCTGCTGGTAATTGTGTTTTGGCCACTGCGGTATGATACTGAACCTTTGTACGTACCTACAAAGAAATCGCGATCTGCCGGATCGGTATCTTTTTTACACGATACTATTACGGTCAATGCTATTAAAAGCATGCTGAAAATCTGAACTGTCTTTTTCATCTCTTTCACTTTTTTAATTTTAAATAGGTTATAATGTAACGGTGTGGTGACAATGACTATGCCAAAGAAAATATCTGATCTGCAGATTAGACGTATCTTTATAACTGAGTGTTCATTAAATTTGCTGGTTAAAATTCTTAATTTCAGCGACTTATTAACATATGCGGTTCCGGTGATTCAAGCTGTTTAAATGGATTTTATTTCAGCAGCATTCTTTTTTGGTTTGACCATAAACTGTTCAGTTTAAAAGAACTAGTTTTAGAAGTAAGCGCAATGGCTAATTTTTTCGAAAGAAATAGCGTTATAACCAAATGATAAAGGGCAAACATACTGCCATGCGCCTTTTACATCAGGCTGATGAAATATTCTTTTGTGCAATTGAATGACCCGAAATAAATATAAAGCATAGAAAAAATATCCTCGTCACGTTTGGCATCTTGCATAGATTTATGTTATATTTCTGCAAGTTTCTTGGAAACTTCTTCCGTCATTTCATCGAGTGTAAACAATCTGCCCCAATTAAACTTCTTCAATACTATTTTTGGTTTATTGGTTTTGTCGCTAAACATACTGCCGCCGGAGGTTTCACTTTTTTTCTTAGTAGAAAAATTAATGCTGGCAGCGGTTTGTTCTCCGGAAGATCGGCTATAATTCTCGGAATCAAAGCCAATCAGTTCCATTTTTTGATTTTGGAACCGGAATGTATAATCAACATTATTCACCCAGTAGGAGCCACAGCTGAGCCAATATTGATAACTTAAAATGAGTGTGCCGTTTTTTATGTTGATGGCGCCAGTTTCCTCTAAAGGATCAGCTAGGCAAGTGTTTTCTTCATTATTTTCAGTTGGGATGAAACTGGTGTTTTGAGCCTTTAAGCTGTAATTGCCGGATGTTTTAAAAAGAACCAAAAGCATACGGGGATTCACATTCAGTTGATCACTGCCCAAACCGTCGTTTTTGATGATATTTTTTGGATTAGTATTCTGAATCATGATCGCTTCATCAGGTAAACGATCTTTATTTAAATCACCTTTGGCCCGATAAATGATTTTCCATCCTTTTGGAACAAAAGCATTTATATTTGTTCCTGTTTTAGGGATTTGGGGATGATCGTTTTGGGCAAATAACTGAACAGATATTAATAATAACAATATGCCTATAATATTTCTCATATAAAGTAAATTGTGAATGAGCCCAATAATAAGTAGATAAATTTCATTATATATGTTATCTGCTGATTATTAAACTTAATCTTTATCAAGATAAGGAACAAGTTAAACCGCTTTTTGTGTTCAAGAATTACCCCGCCCAGCCATCCCTATCCAAACTCCTGTAATTGATTGATTCGGCTAAATGTTCAAGCTCTATATTTTCACTGTCGGCTAAATCGGCAATGGTTCTGGCCACTTTTAAAATCCTGTCGTAGGCACGTGCCGATAATCCTAACCTTTCCATTGCAGTTTTTAATAGATTAGTTCCGGCTTCGCTGATCTGGCACACTTTGCGTACCATTTTCGGACTCATTTGAGCATTACAGTGTAATTCGTCTCGATCTGCAAAACGGAGGTCCTGAATTTCTCTTGCTTTAATTACACGATCCCTGATGAGATTACTTCTTTCCGTTTCCGTAGCAGAGGCTAATTCTGTAAAATCAACAGGGGTAACTTCTACATGCAGATCGATCCGGTCTAACAGCGGTCCGGATATTTTACTCAGGTATTTTTGAACTACGCCGGGTGCGCATACACAATCTTTTTCCGGGTGATTATAAAAACCACAGGGGCATGGATTCATGGAGGCCACCAGCATAAAGCTGGCCGGATATTCTACCGAAAACCTTGCCCTTGAAATGGCCACTTTACGGTCTTCCAAGGGCTGGCGCATAACTTCTAAAACGGTTCGTTTAAATTCTGGCAGTTCATCTAAGAACAGAACGCCATTGTGGGCAAGCGATATTTCTCCGGGCTGTGGATTCATTCCGCCGCCTACCAAAGCAACATCGCTGATGGTATGGTGTGGAGAACGATAGGGACGGCTTGTCATTAATGCATCGCTTGCAGACAGTTTTCCGGCTACAGAATGAATTTTTGTGGTTTCTAAGGCCTCATTTAAGTTTAAGGGAGGCAATATGGTAGGCAGGCGCTTGGCCAGCATGGTTTTACCTGCCCCTGGCGGACCGATTAAAATAACATTATGACCACCTGCTGCTGCGATTTCCAACGCTCTTTTAATATTTTCCTGTCCTTTAACATCTGCAAAATCATGTTCGTAATTGTTGATGTTTTTTAAGAATTCTTCTCTGGTATTTACTTTAACCTGTTCCAGCACTTCGCTTTTGTTAAAGAAGGCGACCACCTGAGCCAGGTTTTCCACACCATATGCGATTAAATCGTTTACAATGGCTGCTTCGCGAACGTTTTGTTTTGGTAAGATAAATCCTTTAAAGCCATCCTGTTGTGCTTGTATGGCAATCGGTAAAGCACCCTTTATGGGCTGTATACTTCCATCCAAAGACAGTTCGCCCATTATAAAGTAGTCTTCCAGTTCTTCGGCCGGGATTTGTCCAGAAGCCGCCAGAATGCCAATAGCAATGGGCAGATCGTAAGATGAGCCTTCTTTTTTGATATCGGCAGGCGCCAGGTTTACCACTATCTTCTGTTTAGGCATGCGGAAACCTGAAACATTGATGGCACTTGCCACCCTTTGCAAACTCTCTTTTACAGCATTATCTGGCAGGCCTACCATATAGTATCTGGTACCTGCGCTAATATTCACTTCGATGGTTATGGTTAGTGCATTTACGCCATAAACAGCACTCCCGTATGTTTTTACAAGCATTGATTTTAATTAAAATAAATTCGGATGTAAATTATTCGGGATGAATATTGATTCTAATATACAGAATATTTAAAAAAAGATCAAACTTCGGTATCTGTTGGCGGATCGATTTACCAGTCTTTATTCAGTAAACCTGATTGGACGAATGCCGATTTCTTCTATCGGCAGCAGGGAAAGCAGGGCTGAAACCATCTATGAAACACCGACATTCATTTCCAAAACGTATAAAACAAAAAAATCCTGACCATTACTGATCGGGATTTGTATTATTTTAAAAGATGCTGAAACAAATCCGATCGCTATCGGATCAGCATGACGAAACTACCAGCCTTACGCCCTAAGCCCTTTACCCCAAACCTTTTAATCTATCTGCCAAATGGCATTTTAGGCATACCTTTCATCATGGCTGCTGCGGCTGCAGGGTTTGAAAACTGCTTCATCATTTTGCGCATGTCTTCAAACTGTTTAATAAGTTTGGTTACTTCCTCCACCTTACTTCCTGAACCTTTGGCGATACGTAAACGGCGACTCTGCTGAATAGCATCCGGGTTTTCTTTCTCAAAAGGCGTCATTGAATTGATGATGGCTTCGATTGATTTGAATGCATCATCCTGGATATCTACATTCTTCATCATTTTACCCACACCCGGGATCATGCCCATCAGATCTTTCATGTTACCCATTTTCTTGATCTGCTGAATCTGGTTGTAGAAATCGTTGAAATCGAATTTGTTTTTACGGATTTTCTTCTGCAATTCTGCAGCTTCTTTCTCATCGAACTGCATTTGTGCACGCTCAACAAGTGAAACCACATCACCCATCCCCAGAATACGTGAAGCCATACGATCTGGATAGAAAACATCTAATGCTTCCATCTTCTCGCCGGTACCGATAAATTTAATAGGCTTGTTTACTACTGATTTAATGGAGAGGGCCGCACCACCGCGTGTATCGCCATCCAGTTTGGTTAATACAACACCTGTAAAATCTAAACGATCGTTAAATACTTTGGCTGTATTTACCGCATCCTGACCAGTCATCGCATCCACTACGAATAAAATCTCGTGCGGTTGGGTTTTGGCTTTAACTTCAGATATTTCGTTCATTAATGATTCGTCGATCGCCAAACGACCGGCCGTATCGATAATGATGATGTTATTTCCGTTTTGTTTACCGTGTGCGATACCTTCTAAAGCAATGCCAACAGGATCGTTTGATGCACGGTTTGCATAAACAGACACCCCAACTGAAGTTCCTAAAACCTCTAATTGATCTACAGCCGCCGGGCGGTACATATCGCCGGCTACCAATAAAGGCTTTTTGCCTTTACCTTTCAAATGTAAGGCTAGTTTACCAGCAAAGGTGGTTTTACCGGCACCATTTAACCCGGCAATTAAAATAATGGTAGGGTTTGCTTTGGTATTTAACTCTGTAACTTCGCCACCCATTAAGGCAGCTAGTTCATCATTCATTATTTTGGTGAGCAATTGTCCAGGAGAAACGGCGGTAAGCACGTTTTGTCCCAAAGCTTTTTGCCTCACCTCATCGGTAAAGGCTTTTGCTGTTTTATAGTTAACATCGGCATCAAGCAATGCTTTACGGATTTCTTTCATGGTTTCTGCCACGTTGATTTCCGTAATACTGCCCTGTCCTTTTAATACCTTAAACGCTCTGTCTAGCTTGTCCTGTAAATTATCAAACATCTTTTTTTAAGCTAAAAGCCTTATGCCAAATGGCAAAAAGCTACTTGTTTTTAATAAAAGGCAAATGTATCAAATTTTGCTTGTAAATCGCTGCCCCTCAAAGCCAAAAATCTTTTTTTGAAAATGGGCCGTTTATTTTCGTAGACGCCTTCATTCAGCCATTCGTTTTAATCTTGTTTTTTAGCCTTAGCTAAAAATGGGCGGATCCAAACTGCCTGTGGATGTCACCTCGCTTTGGCAGGGCTGATACCGAACTTTTTACTGAAAGCGCTGCTGAAATGCTGCACAGAAGAATAACCCAGTTCATCAGAAATTTGCTTGATATTTTTGCTGGTATCTGTTAAAAGTTCTTTCGCCCGCATCAGTTTATAATCGCTTAGATAGCCGAAAACAGTATTTTGAAACACCTCTTTAAAGCCATGTTTCAGCTTAAATTCATTTATACCAGCGGTTTTGGCGAGTTCGGTTAAAGAGGGAGGATGGTTGGCGTTGGCCAGCAGGTGTTCACGAGCATAATAAATCCTTTCTTTATCATAAGCCGATTTGAGTATTGGTCTTTCTGTTTTTTTTGCTGCCTGCTCAAATGCCTGTGCCTGTAGTGCGAGCAGTTCCAGACATTTAGATTGAAGAAACAATAATTTTAACCCGCCGGTAAACTGGCAGTTCATCATATCATTTATACAACTGTGCATGGCCAGGCTGATGGGAAGGTTTTCTGAAGAAAGCTCTACGGAATGGTTATTCACGATTTTGTCAGCGAAGGTTCTCAATAGAGTACTACTTTCACTGGTTAAATCAATAAAACGTCCTCTTTCGAAATGTACCTCAAAAAATTTATGCGGGCCATTTGTAGGGAATTCTGCCATTCCGTCAAAATCCGGATTATAAATAATATTATGCTGATTTGCTTTAATATTAAGCCGCTTATTAGTAAGGTAATTTTCCATGATCCCCCCGCCTGTAAGCGAAAAATGTAATTCGACCAATTCAGGTTCATCGAAAGTTTTAATGCGTAAACGGCTCTGTTTTATAAACATATCGCCATAAACAATATAAATGCCCGAAAAAGCAATTTGTACTATTTCTGCGTCACCAAAAGGGAAGCTGTACCTATCGCGCCTTTCGGTAACCAAGGCAGATTGAAGTTCAGCATTATGGAACATGGTGCCAACGGTATAATGCTTATTATCGCTATCGTAAATCTTTAAGGCCATAAAATCCTTTTGGTATAAACATTAATCCTTTTGGTATAAAAAGGTGCATTTGTTAGACAACTACTTTTGGTCAAAGTTACTAAACAAAAGAATACGATGACAAAATTACCATCCTGGCTGGCCAATACCATGGAAAAAGTAATCAGCAATAAAATATATCAGGTAGAGGTTGTAGAAACTAAAATGTTAAGCAGCAACTTAAAATGTGTTACCTTTAAAGGTGGTTTTTGCGAAGCTGAACTTATTCCGGGAACGGAAGTGCTGTTTAGGGTTAATGCAAACGAATACCGTCATTATACGCTGTCTGCCTTTGATAAAACGAAAGAAACCTGTGAAGTGATCTTTTATTTAAACAAGCAAGGACCAGGGCACCATCTGGCCGTAAATATCCAAAAAGGAGACCGTTTAAAATTAATTGTTGATCGGGCAAAGGTAAAATACAATGAATCATCCAACCAGCATTTCTTTTTTGGTGATGAAACCAGCCTCGGTTTATATGAATCGCTGGGTAAAAAAGCGGTTGATGAAGATGTAGAGTATTTTGGGATTCTGGAACTTCAGGAAGAAAACCTGAATTCAGTAAAACACCTTAAATTATTGATAGATACGGTGCAGTCTGACCTGAACGCCCCAGCAAAAAATGCCATCAGCTGGATGGAAAACATGCACCCGCTCTGTTGGGAAATGTGGCAAAATGCTACGTTCTATTTAACAGGCCGGGCAAAATCAGTACAGCAGTTTAAACGGTACCTAAAACAAAGGGGCGTAGGCTTTAGGCAGATTATTACCATGCCGTACTGGGAACTGGGTAAAGTTGGCGGTGGATAAAACTACCTTGGAAAGGTAAAGCCAAAACCCAGTGCTAAAGTCTGGTTTGCCTGTATTTTGTTCGTGCCGGTATCTTTATCAAAGAGGAGTACACCAGTTAAGCTCGTGTTCATGAAGCGATTGATTTTTGCCGTTAAGGCAACATCTAAGCGGTGATCAATATTGCTCATTTTAAAATCCTGATACGGAATGAACATCTGATAACGTGCTTTAAGATTTGTATTGGTAAATATATCTTTATCAATTGCACTTACAATCTGAAAAGCCAGCTCATTACGTATTTTTTTGCCGTACTCAACACCAAAAACAGTTACTTTTGGCGGTTTGGTGTTATCAACAGGATCAAGAAAAAGCTTTTCATCCAAAACAAAAGTTTGGCGTGCGGTACCGGTACCTATACGGGTAGAGAAATATTTAACCGGTTTATATTCAAAACCTATAGATTCTGTAATATAACCAGGGCCCATAAATTTTGAAATCAGCGTGGCGGTTTCCTGGCCATTTACCATACTGTAAGAATAACCGTTATCAAACTGAGATTCAAAACTTAGCGACCCAAAGAAAAACCAGCTCTTCGACAATTGAAACGAGGCTTTGTTATCCCAGAAAATACGGTCGTTGGTTTTCTTTTGCAGCTGATCTTTATTTTTGATCTTGCCATACTGCAAAACCAGCTCACTTACATAACTATAACTGTCTTTGTTGTATTCTGCCTTCCAGTTTAAAAGTCCTCCAACCGCTACAGAGTTGGTTCCCCCGCCTTTCCAGTTGTTACTGAACTGAGCCTGGTTAATGTTGATGCCGATATTGGTTCTTGTTTTCCAGTAATTAATTTTGGCGTTTACCACCAGTGGCTTAATTTTTACAGGTTCAAAGTTTAACGGTCCCTGTCTGCTTGGCAGCGGACTGCGCTTTAACTTGATATTCAAGTCTTTCGTGTTGATCGGAATAGTATCAATTTCCTGAGCATATATTTTTGTACAGCAGAAACTTAGAATCAGGATGATGGCAGCTAAACAGTTCTTCATTACCTACAAAGAAAAAGAAAAATTTTAGAGATAAAAAGCATTTAACAAAATGATTACCAGAACAGCTATTCGGATAAAAGTAGAGGAAATAGTTTCACCTTATCTTGATCCAGCCATACCAGTTACCATTTTTGAGATAATCCAAATCAGTTTCATAATGATAAGCTTCTTTTTCAAAAACAATATTCCGGTAAGCCAGACCGTGTTTTTTATATATAACAAGATTGATCAGGTAATTAAGCAGATACAAGATATAAAATGGGAATATCAGTAATTCCAGCTGTTGCCGCAAGTGGATTTTCTCATGATTAATGATCTCGCGATCGTTTCTAAGTCCTGCCGATTTTAACAGGATAAATGGAAAGATGGCCATACCTGCTGCAGGTAATTTTTTAACAATCAGGATTGGCGCATTCACAACTTATCAATGGTTATTTTGGGCAATGCAGGCAATTGCAAGGCCTTAGGGTTTAACCGGTAACTTTTATAGGCATTCCTGATAAAAAGATTAAAAGCATAATCTGTAGCATCCAATACAAATTGATAAGTTGGGCGGTATTGCTGCATAAAATCAGTCAGTTCGGCATCTTTTATGCCCAGTACCTGGCTAACCAGATTTGCGTTGAAACGATAATCGATCAGGTCTTCACGATAATCTTTTTCCAATACTTTTTGCAGGTGACGGGCATTTCTGCCCTGCCTGCTCAACAGGTTGTAGATGGCATCGATACCTAAACCTACGCCACCATTGCCTAAATTCAACAAATCTTTACTACTCCCTTTCATGGTTTGGTATCGGTATTCCTGAACATTTTTTTCGTACTGCTGCTGCGGGGTCAATCTTTTTTGTTGAATAACCACATCACGTAGCCTGATACCTAGTGATCTGAGTTGAAAATATGCAGCAGTTTGACCCTTAAAAACAATAGTGTCTACACCGTACCCGGATAAGGCTGCTACCAAGGTATCGCCAGGAAGAGCAAAAGTGCTGAATTCGCCTTTTGTATTGTTATATAAACCATCACCTGTACGGATGTTATAGATATAAACTTTTGCCAGACGCTGCTTGGTTTCTTTATCAATAACAATACCCTGCACAGGTTTATTTTGTGCATAGAGCCACGTAGAGAAGCCAAAAACAAGTATAAAGGGAATAAAAAATTTCATTCAGTTACAAAACTACAAATATCTTGCTGGCTATGTTTGCACTTAACATTATTTAACCTTAAGTGTCTGACCGAGCTTAATAGCGTCGGTTGTCATTTCGTTCAGGGTTTTTAGCTGATCAACCGTCAAATTAAAGCGCTTTGCGATATTATATAGGGTATCTCCTTTCACAACAGTATAAGTGCCGTCTGCAAGAATGGGTTTGGCACCCGCAGGTGGCGTTTCTACGGGTGTAAATTTTACCTTTTCCTTGGGGATATTTTGATTGATTTCTGAAAAGACACGGTCTTCGCGCGCAATCTTTTGCTTTTCGGTTTCCGGTTGATCATATTGGTAAAGCTGGTATTTTTCGATGGTGTTGATCAACAAATCCGGATACCTTGGATTGGTTGCATATCCTGCAGTTTTCAATCCCTGCGCCCAGCTCTTATAATCGTTTTTGTCCAGTTGGAAAAGGAAACTATAGCGCTTACGCTTTAAAAACTCAGAATGGTCTCTGAAAGATTCGCGGGCATCTTTATATACCCTAAAACAGTCGTTTTTCTGGTCATCATCACGAAAATAGTTTTTCCCTTTCCAATCTGACGTACATTTAATGCCAAAATGGTTGTTGGCATACTTGGCCAAATCGCTGTTTCCACTACCCGATTCCAGAATCCCCTGCGCCAAAGTAATACTTGCAGGAATACCGGCCGAATTCATCTCCTCTATCGCCACTCCTTTAAATTCGTCAATATAACTTAAAGTATTGTAACTTTTGTAATTGTTGTTATTCGCTTTATTGGCCGCTTTTTCGATCTGTTTATTGTTTTTAGAAAATTTCCGGGTGCCGCATGAGCTCAAAAAAATAAGGATTGCCGCTAATAAGATGAAGTGGTTAGTTGAACGCATTGTATGGTGATGTTTAATCGGTTTAATTGATTAACTGTGTACTGCAAACCGGATAAATTGTTAAATCGGTTAACTGTTTAATTGTGAACTCATGGCTCCCAACTCAAAACTTAATCCGCTGTCCTGGTTTTAAGCTTGCCTTTTTCATGCCGTTTTTTTGCATAAGGGCCTTAACCGTTGTACCTTTCTTTTTGGCAATGATACTGAGGTTATCGCCGGATTGTACGGTATATAACTTTTGTATTCTTCTGGTTTTCGTCCGGCGATGAACAGGAGATGCATACTCAGGTTCTTTATATCCTTCCGGCCGCTCGTCGTATTGATAGAGTTCGTATTTTTTAATTAAGCCGATGACCTGACTGGCCCAGCTCCTGCTATGGGCGTAACCACAGCGGCGGATGCCATAAGTCCAGCCTTTGTAATCGTATTGGTCATATTTTTCAAAAAGATTGTTAAAAGGCTCCCGGGTTTCCATAATCTCCACGAAATGGCTGTAAGATTCGTCGGCATTTAAATAATCGCGGTATGAGGAGCGTATTTCTGCATTGTTGTTAGGCCCCTTTACACCAAAATGGTTATTAAGGTGCTGAGCAATTTTACTGTTTCCGGCGGCAGATTCGTGTATGGCAACAGCTAAGATAACACTGGCCGGAATTTTATAATCATGCATCAAACCTTGTGCATATGCTACATGTTCGGCAATATAATCGTCGGTATCTTGTGCTTTCGCAATCATTCCGGTTAAAAGGAACAAACAAAAAGTAAGAATTTTATTAGTCATGGTTAACTGTACAAATTGTTTAATTGGTTAACTGTACGATTAACCGATTAAAGCAATTAATCGATTAACCATAATATATTAAGCTTTCTTCCTAATCACAAATAAACCATCCCGTACCGGTAAAATCAGTTTCTCAACACGTTCATCTGCAGCTATTTTATCATTAAAACTAGTAATATTTTTGGTGTCTTTATCCTGTTTTTCCTGAAGTACTTTTCCACTCCATAATACATTATCAACAATGATCATCCCGCCAGGTCGGACACGATCAAAAATGAGATCATAGTATGTGCCATTGTTTTTCTTATCTGCATCGATAAAAACAATATCAAAAACCTCGTCTAAACCGTTTATCGTGGTTTTGGCATCACCAAGGATATACCTGATCTGATCATTGTAGGCAGATTTGCCAAAGTTACGGCGAACCATGTCTTCCAGCTCCTCATTAATATCCAGCGTATATAACAGGCCATCTTTTGTTAATCCCTCGGCGAGGCATAAAGTGGCATAACCGGTAAAAGTGCCGATTTCCAATATTCTTTTTGGGGAAACCATTTTGCTAAGCATACTCAATACCCGTCCTTGATAGTGGCCAGAGAGCATGCGGGGCATTAAAACTTTAAGGTTGGTTTCACGGTCTATGTGTTGAAGCAATTCGCTTTCGGGCTCGCAATAGGCAATCAGCAAATCCTGTAAATTGTCGTTTATTAGGCTCATTTGTTGGTTATAAACGGTTACTTTCCATAAAATATTGTAAAATAATGGTTGCGGCAATGGTGTCTACCCGGTCCTTGTCTCTTCTGTCGGTTTTTTTTAGCCCGCTCTGCATAATGGCCTGTTGTGCCATTTTAGAAGTAAAACGCTCATCAACCCAATGCCTTGGGATATCGGGAAAAGATTTTTTAAGCAATGTTGCAAAACCTTTTACATGTTGGGCCGAATCAGACGGAGAACCGTCCATTTGTTTGGGATCACCAAGAACAAAAGCTTCAACCTGCTCGGTAAGCAGGTATTTTTTGATGTATTCGATCACATCTTTAGGATGCACCGTATCCAGGCCTGTTGCAATGATCTGCAACGGATCGGTTACAGCGATGCCGATGCGTTTTGTTCCATAATCAAATGCGAGGATCCTTGCCATAAAAAAGTTAAGCGTTAGGGGTTTGGCGTAAAGCGCTGACCCATCTTTTAATTTTAAAATGTTCAAAGGTAAGGTTTTTGAAATAATAGGTAAGATGGTGTATCATAAAGACGATTTGATCTTAGATACTGTCATGCTCGGATTTTAAAAAATCTCCGTCATTTTGGACTGAAGCGCAGTCCCGAACCTTCGGGAGAGAAATCATTTGAACTGGAATAAACCATCTGCTATATACTCTAGTTCTCATGTTTCCGGGCTGGCGCTTTCATCAGGTTTAGTCTGGTTAAAGTTGCGACGTACGTTATTTGATGTTTCCGAAGCATTACTGATTTTGTTAAAATAAACCCCCGCTTGCAACGGGCAAGTGATAGAACGAAAAGCCCGGAGCGCAGCGAGGACTTGAAGGGATAGCAGGACTGCGTTTGCCATTGGAACAGAACCAGTCATTTCCAAAAAAAATAATGAAACTTCGCTATATGAAGGGCAGGCAAGCCCTTAAATCTTGAAAACTTAAGGTACTGCTACCTGCCAAAATATGTACGCTGAACGTAAGAACATGATCACTTATGTGTGAATCTCATATCTATTTCTTATTTTGCACCAAATGCAGTTTAAAGAAATCATCGGACAGGAAAGAGTGAAGCAACAATTGGTGCAAACGGTTAAGGAAAACCGCGTTAGCCATGCGCAACTATTTTTGTCGCCTGCTGGTTCTGGGGCTGTACCCTTGGCTGTAGCCTACGCTCAATATATCAATTGCTTTAACAAAAGTGACAATGATAGCTGTGGGGAATGTTCGAGCTGTAGAAAATACGAACGTTTAATTCATCCTGATCTGCATTTTTCCTATCCTTTTTTCGCCTCGGCAAGTGTAAAAACAGCTGTGGATGTGCTGGATGAATGGCGGGGGATGTTATTGCAGGATCCTTATTTTGACATGGATATCTGGCGTTCCAAATTAGATGCATCCAATAAACAGGCTAATATCAACATTGCAGAATGCCACGATATTATTAAAAAACTAAGCTATAAGGCATTCGAAGCCGAAACCAAGGTTTTAATTATGTGGCTGCCCGAATATCTTGATAAAGCCGGAAATGCCTTGTTAAAATTAATTGAAGAACCGCCCGCAAATACTTTATTTATTTTAATTGCCCAAAGCCAGGACCAGATTTTAACTACTATCTTGTCCAGAACGCAGATTGTAAAGATTCCAAAACTTTCTGCAGAGGAGGTGACCGGATATTTGTTAAATGCCAGCGGATTAACAGAACATCAGGCTATTGACTATTCTTTTTTGGCCGATGGAAATTTAATTGAAGCGAAAGCGCTTGCTGCAGATACGCAAAGCGACAGTTCGGGTACTTTTACGGCATGGCTAAGAATGGGCTTCGGCAATAAAGTGCCAGATTTGATTGAGTTTACGGATGTGGCCGCAAAATGGGGAAGAGAAAACCAGAAGAATTTTTTAAAATATGGCGTAAATTATTTACGCGAATGCTGTTTAATTTTAAGTGGTGCCGAAGAACTGGTAAAATTACCTCCCCTAACCTTTGAAACCGCTAAAAAACTCAGTACACACGTGCTTACCCTACCCATGGCAGAGGCTATTATCAGTGAACTGGAAAAGGCACACTACCACATTGAAAGAAACGCAAACCCGAAAATTCTGTTTTTAGATGTATCTTTACAATTGGTAAAAATTATCAAGTTTAAAACGCTCCCTGCGGGGACTCAATATATATACAATTAATATGGGATGTGGAAGTTGTTCAACAGGTGGTGGTTGCACCCCTAATGGATGCAAAAGTAATGGCTCATGTGGCACCGGTGGTTGCCAAACAATGGAAGTGCACGATTGGCTGTCTAATCTGGACATGCCTTCTAATTATAAACCTTTTCAGGTTACAGAGATTAAATTTAAAGGCTCGCGTAAAGAGTTTTTCCTTAACAGCGATAACATTTACCTCGAAATTGGAGAACTCGTTGCCGTTGAAGGGCCGACGGGCGGTTTTGATGTAGGGCATGTTTCGCTTACCGGAGAGTTGGTGCGGATCCAGATGAAACGCCGCAAAACCACAATCGATCAGGTAACCAAAAAAATCTACCGTAAGGCAACCGAAGCTGATGTAGAAAAATGGAATACCGCCAAGGGGATGGAATGGGAAACCATGCATAAGGCACGTAAACTGGCATTGGATCTGCGTTTGCAGATGAAAATCAGCGATGTGGATTATCAGGCCGACAAAACAAAAGCTACTTTCTTTTATACTGCTGACGGCCGTGTGGATTTCCGCGAGCTGATTAAAAAGATGGCAGAAAGTTTCCGTATCCGGATTGAAATGCGTCAGATTGGGATGCGCCAGGAAGCTGGCCGTTTGGGTGGAATTGGTTCTTGTGGTCGTGAACTTTGCTGCTCTACCTGGTTAACCAATTTCAAAACCGTATCTACAGCTGCGGCCCGATATCAAAATTTATCGTTAAATACGTTAAAACTTGCCGGACAGTGCGGTAAATTAAAGTGCTGCCTGAACTATGAACTGGATACTTATTTGGATGCCTTAAAAGATATTCCTGATAGAATTGAAAACCTGGATACTGATGCTGGTTACGCCCGTCACCAGAAAACCGATATTTTCAAAAAAATCATGTGGTTCAGTTATCAGGGTGATGAAAACTGGATTCCGGTTAAAGCTGCACGCGTAAAAGAGATTATGGCGATGAACAAAGCGGGTAAAAAAGCGCCTAACTTAAAAGAAGAAGCTGTTCAGATTGCTGCGCCGGTTGTGGTAGAAAAATCATTTGATTATGAAAATGTTGTGGGGCAGGACAGTTTAACCCGCCTTGATGAACGTTCGCGTGGTAAAAATAATCAGAGCAGGAACAATCAGAAAAATAACCGCAACAATAATCAGAATAAGAGAGAAAGAGTTGCTGCCGGAGCGAAAAGTTCAAATAACCGACCTCAGCAGCCACAACAAGGTGCACATAAAGGGCAACAAAGCGGAAAACAACAGCCTAACGGAGCAAAACTGCAACAAAATTCTGGTCAAAAACCTCAACAAACGGTACCGAAGCCTCAACATGTTAATGGACCAAAGCCTCAGAGTCATAAACCGAAGCAACCACAAGTGCCGAAGCCTGTAGCTAAAGCTGAAGGAAACGTTGCGGTGGATGGCACCAGGCCGGAACAGAGCAAAAATAAAAACAGAAATAACCGTAGGAAAAACAATAACCGCCGAAACAATAATAATGGCTCCGAAAATAAACCTGCTGCTGAATAAAAGGCAAATCATTTTACTTGCCTTTTTATGGATGGTGACACTATTTATGGGCTGTACAGACAGTGTAGTTGATAGCAATGTAGAAATTGCCGACCGAAGGTGGCCTTACCGTAACCATATTTCTGCAACATTTAATATTAAAGACAATACCAAAGCTTATAATATTTATTTTAAGTTAAGGCATACTGCCAACTACAAATACGCCAATATTTTTATTCTGGCTCATTTTAAAAATGGTAAAAAGGTAGTAACCAAACGTTATCAGTATAAACTGGCTAAAAATGATGGAGAATGGTTGGGTAGCGGTTCAGGAAATATATTTAGCTATACCCTTCCGATGTTGACCAACCATCATTTTCCAAGAAATGGCAAGTTTGAGATTGAAATTGAGCAGAATATGCGGGACAATCCGCTTTTGGAAATAAGTGATGTTGGGCTGTTGGTAGAATAGTAAGGCGTATCAGCCTATGCCAATACCCTACAAGTATTGCAACAAGCTTTCCAGTTTCATCCCCCTTGAACCTTTTAGCAATACCAATTGATCATGTACCTGGTTTTCTGCTAAAAAGGTTGCGGCCTCTGCAGGTGTTTCGAAAAATATGCCTGTAAAACTGTCTTTAAATGTATAGAAATCCTTTCCGATAAAAATAATCTGATCTAAATTACTTTCATTGGCTTGTTTTACTATAAGTTGGTGTTGATCATGAGATTCAGGGCCTAATTCGAACATATCGCCCAGAATGGCCAATTTTTTATCGGCTGATATTACGGAAAGATTTTTCAAAGCCGCTGCCATACTGCTTGGATTGGCATTATAGAAATCGCAGATTACCGTATTTTTCTCCGTTTTGTTGAGTTGTGAACGGTTATTTTTCGGCTGATAATTGGATAAGCCAGAATTGATTTCTTCAGGCGACATGTCGAAAAAATCTCCTATACAGATTGCAGCCAGGATATTTTCGAAATTATAACTGCCGGTTAAATTGGTTTTTACGGTTGATGAAACTTCGTGATTGGTCCAGTTTACTGCTATAAAAGGATCACTGCTTTTTAGTTCTCCTTTAATGGTATTCCCATTTTCAGTTCCATAATAAATAAGTTTGTCTAAACCCGCCGCCATGCTCATTTCAAGCAAGTTCGGATTGTCTCTGTTGATAAAAGTATAACCATTTGTTTGCTTTAAATAGGCATAAAGCTCGGCCTTACCTTTTTTTACACCTTCAAACCCACCAAAGCCATCTAAATGCGCCATGCCTACATTAGTAATAATGCCGTGGGTGGGTTGTGCTATGGTAGAAAGTAATTCTATTTCTTTCTGGTGGTTGGCACCCATTTCAATTACCGCAACCTGCACATCATTGGTAATGGATAATATAGATAGCGGAACACCAATATGGTTGTTTAAGTTACCAAAGGTTGCAAAGGTTTTATACCGTTCGGATAAAACTGCGTTTATCAATTCTTTGCTTGTGGTTTTTCCGTTGCTTCCGGTTAAACCGATCACCGGGATGTTCAGTTGTTTGCGGTGATAACGGGCCAGGTCTTGTAAGCTGCCGAGCACATCCTCAGCCAACAAAAACCTTTCGTTTTGTGCATATTTTTCTTCATCAATTACCGCAAATGCGGCTCCTTTTTCTATGGCCTGGGCGGCAAAATGGTTCGCATTAAAATGATCTCCTTTCAGGGCAAAAAAGATACAACCAGGTGTAATGTTTCTGGTATCGGTAGAAATAATGGGGAACTGTAAGTATTGCTGGTAAAGGGTTTCTGTATTTGTCATTTCAAATGAATTACTTGGGTAAAATTACGAATCGCCTCCAAATAAAACACTCTTTTTCCAATCTTCACCATTTCTTCATCAACTTCCTTTCAAAAGGCGGTAAATTTATTATTATAACCGTTATGCGCCAGTTTTTATATCGCTTTCGGATCATTATCAACTAAACTAATTTATCATGAAGAAACTACTACAAAGTTTGTTCGTCGTATTGCTATTTGCATCTGTCGCAATGGCACAAGAAAGAATCATCACGGGTACAGTTACAGGCAAGGAAGACGGCATGCCAATTCCCGGGGTAAGCATTAAAGTGACAGGTACTAATATCGGTGTGTCAACCGGAGCAGATGGAAAGTTTTCAATTAAAATTTCATCAGGGGCAAAGAGCTTACAATTTTCATCCATCGGATTTTCAACACAAACCGTAAACATTGCCACTGCTAATGTAATTAATGTGGTATTGGTTACCGACTCCAAGGTTTTGGGTGAAGTTGTTGTTACGGCTTTAGGTATAAAAAGAGAAAAGCGTACACTCACTTATTCTACACAAGAAGTTAGTGGGAGTGCTTTGGTAGATGCAAAAGAAAACAACCTGGTTAACGCCTTAGCCGGTAAAGTTGCCGGTGTGCAGATTACTAATTCCAGTGGGGCAGCAGGAGGGTCTTCAAAAATTGTAATTCGGGGCAATACGTCCTTAACGGGCGAAAATGGTGCCCTTTTTATTTTAGATGGTGTGCCGATCGATAACTCTGAAGCAGGTAATCCTGATGGTGCGTTAAGTGCCGGCGGAACATCCAACCGAGCCATTGATATCGATCCTAACATTATTGAGAGCGTAACCATATTGAAAGGAGCCGCCGCGAGCGCATTATATGGAGCCGCCGCGGCAAGAGGTGTGGTTATTATCACCACAAAAACGGGAAAAGGAAAACCATCAGTAACCTTGAGTTCTGGGGTAACTTTTGATAATCCGATTTTACCAGAATTTCAGGATAAATATGCTCAGGGTAGTAATGGTATTTATGTGGATGGCAACAATGGTAAGTTAAGTTCATCTTCTTGGGGGCCGCTTATCGATGGCCTGATGATAAATGGACAGCCTGTGCAGAAGCATGACCCAAGAAAAGAATTTTTCAAAACAGGTTTTACCACCGATAATACCTTAGCGGTAAATGGATCGACTGATAATTCAACTTATCTGGTTTCCTATTCTTATCTGAAAACAAATGGAACTGTGCCTTCTACAGATTTTGGCCGACATTCGTTATTTACAAAATTTTCTAATAAGGTTACCAAAGACATTACGCTTACCGGTCAATTTAATTACGTTAACTCTGTAAATAATCGTTTGGCCGAGGGTAATGGACTAGCCAGCCCATATTGGACTGTATATGCGGCGCCTATCTCGTGGAATCCTTTTCCAACAACGAATCCTGACGGTTCTCAGCGGGTGTATCGAGCGGCTAGAAATAATCCATACTGGTTGGTAGATAATACCAAGTTTGTTTCGGCGGTTAATCGGTTTTTACCAGTGCTTACGGTGAGTTATAATCCTTTGCCATGGTTAACTATAACCGAACGTGGCGGTGCCGACATTTACAATGATAATAGCAACTACCATGAAGCACCAGGCATAATAGGTGGAGAATCTGCAGATGGCAAAATGTACAATCGCGAAATCATTTACAAACAGTTTAACAATGATATTATTGTAGAGGCTAAAAAGAATTTTAATGAAGATTGGTTTGGTAGCATACTGCTTGGCAACAACATTTTAAGCAACGATCAGCGGATTGTGTTTGATAAGGGAGTCGGTTTATCAGCTGCTGATTTTTACAACATTAACAATGCGTCTACTCAGATATCCTCCATAAATAATTATACCAAAAGAAAGGTTGGTTATTATGCACAGTTGACAACTGAATATAAAAGAATGATATCCTTGTCTTTAACAGGTAGATACGATGGAACTTCGGTTTTGAGTCAAGATAAAAATTACTATCCTTATGGTTCCGCATCGGCTGCTTTTATCTTTACAGAGCCGCTACATCTTGAAGATAATAGCATATTAAATTTTGGTAAAATTAGGTTGTCATATTCTTATGTTGGAAACGATAATGTTGGTCCTTATGCGCTAAGCACTACATATGTACACCCGGTAATTTCAAACATAGAATTTCCTTATCAAGGCCAGAATGGATTCTTACTTACTAACACCTATGGCGATCCGAATCTAAAAAATGAAGGATTAAAAGAGTTTGAAACCGGGATCGAATTAAAGATGTTCAGAAGCAGATTGAATTTGGAAGCTACCTACTTTGATAAGAAAAGTGTTGATTTAATTACGACAACTCCGATTACGCCATCATCAGGATTTAATGCAGCAACCATTAATGCGGCAAGCATGTATAACAAAGGTGTGGAGTTAATCTTAAATGGTACGCCTATTAAAACCAAGAATATTACGTGGAATATCGGACTCAATTTCTCCAAAATTAAAAATGAGGTTACCGAAATTGGTCAGGGCCTAGAGAATATACAATTTGCAGGTTTTACCAACCCAGGTATTTTTGCCTATAAAAACCAACCTTATGGGGTGATATACGGTTCGAGGTATAAAAGAAATGGAGATGGCAAATTGTTGATTGATGATGATGGATACCCCATTATTGATGATCAACTTGGTGTAATCGGAAACACCACTCCGAAATGGAACGCGGGCTTAACCACCAGTTTTTCATATAAGGGCTTTAGCTTATCAGCTGTGTTTGATGTGAGGTACGGTGGAAATGTATATAATTTAGATGGCCATTATTTAGATTTTTACGGTACCACCAAAAAAACAGAAAACAGAACGGCGACTAAAGTATTTGATGGGATAAGAGAAAGTGATGGTACGGTCAATACCACTGTGGTTAAGCTTGATCAGAAATATTATCAAAACAATGAGAGTGTGGTGGATGAAACAGGCGTCGAAGATGGTACCTATTATAAGTTGAGGCAGGTAACACTTTCTTATAGTTTTAATTCCTCACTTCTAAAAAGGACTCCGTTCAAAGGATTAAGTATCGCGGCTACGGGCAGAAACTTACGGATTTATGCCCCACATTACACGGGGTCGGATCCGGAGGTGAGTTTGTATGGAACAGGTAACGGTGCCAGTTTTACCAATTTTGTTACCCCAACAAACAGGAGTTATAATTTTGCAATAAAAGCAACCTTTTAATCTAGAAGAACATGAAAATTATATATTATTCAATAGCCACTTTATTACTGCTTTCTTTTGGTAGCTGTAAGAAATTTCTTGACGTTAATCAAGATCCTAATAATCCTACGAAGGTTCAGGAATCATTGATTTTATCTCCTGTTGAACTTTACACTACAACTCAGATCGCCGCTGGTTATCCAGCGGTTACAACTGCGTATTGGACACAGCAATTGGCACTTAACCAAGAACCTCCCAATATCGATACTTACCGGATTACGCCTACTGATGTAAACAATACCTGGAGTTTTGACCTGTATCCCGCTATTTTTTACAATTTACGTACCATGATCAATAATGCAGATCAGAAAGGCAGCACGTCTTATTCTGGCGTTGGCAAAGTATTATTGGCCTATAATTTAGCTGTTTGTACCGATTTATGGGGTGATATTCCATATTCGCAGGCATTTCAGGCGCTAAATGGAACAAAACCAGCGTATGATTCGCAAGAAAGTATTTATAAGGTTATTCAAAGCACACTAGACGACGCCATCGCTAAGCTATCCACTTCATCAGCCGGGAAAGCTATTGGCTCTGATGACTTGATATACGGTGGAAATTTAGCCGCCTGGAAAAAGTTTGCTTACACGCTTAAGGCCCGATATTACCTGCGTTTAAGCAGGGCAGCAGGTTATAATGCAGCAACCCAGGCTGATCTGGCACTAACAGCACTTCAAAATGGCTTTACCTCCAATGCAGATAATGCTTCTATCACTTATGCAGGGACGGCAAAAGCAGAAAATCCCTGGTATCAAAACACTTTACCCGGTGCTGGTGGGGTAGTTTTATCTTCTACTTTGGTTAACATTTTAAAAGCTAATAATGATCCAAGACTACCAATTTTGGCTAATCCAGGTTCCGGCAATGACTATGTAGGAAGAATGAGTGGGACAGCGGCTGCCACAGACCCAAGTGTGTATGCTACTGTAGGAACATTTTATGGCGGATATGATGATAATGGGAGCGGATCGGCAGCTCCAGTATTCTTGGCTACCTATGCGGAGGCCTTGTTTCTTAAGGCAGAGGCTACATTATATAAACTTGGCGCCGCCGCCGCAACACCAATATATAACAATGCCATTGCCGCGCACATGGATATGTTGAAGGTGGCTGCTGCAGATAAGGCGACTTATCTTGCTGCTCATGCAACACTTGATCCATCAGTTCCCTTAAAAACTATAATCGGAGAAAAATACATCGCCGATTTTTTATCACTGGAAGTATATAACGATTGGCGCAGAACGGGCTATCCTGCCTTATCCGTGGTTCAGAATGCCTTTAAGCCTTATATACCGCAACGTTTTCCTTATCCTTCGCAAGAAATCACCTCAAACCCACAGCCACAGCAGAATATTGCTACTTCAACCAAGGTTTGGTGGGCTAACTAGTTAGCTTCACACATTGGCTAAATATAATTTTTTACGGTATGATAGGATTTAGTAAAGCTCCCAGATTTGGGGGCTTTATTTTTATTCAATCATTGGGTATTTTACCACAAATGATATGGAGTGCATGTTCAAATCATATTTATTTTATGTATTATTGAATAAACAATTATTTTTCATGAGATACGTTCTGTTTTCCATTGCTTTATTCATCAATCTAAGTGTTTATGGACAAGTACAAAGCCCAGATGATTTTTTGGGCTACGAGTTAGGTTCGCACTTTACCCCTCACCATAAGGTGGCCGATTATTTTAGACAGACCGCTTCTACTGCTGCTAAGAATATGAAGCTGATTGAATATGGTAAAACCAATGAAGGCAGGCCATTAATGGTAGCCATGATTTCTTCGCCAGACAACATAACCAAACTAGAGCAAATCAGGAGCAATAATTTAGTTTTGGCAACTGGCACCAATAATACGATCGATCTAAACAATCAGCCTGCTATACTTTGGCTAAGCTATAATGTACACGGCAATGAGGCTAACTCTACTGAAACGGCAATGAAAATGCTTTATACTTTAGTTTCGGGAAATAACAAGCCTGCTAACGAGTGGTTAAAAAATACTATTGTAGTCATCGATCCCTGTTTAAATCCTGATGGAAGAGACCGTTACGTAAATTATTTTAACAGTGTGGTTGGGAAAACACCTAATGCTGATCCCTCGTCAAGAGAACACATTGAACCTTGGCCAGGTGGCAGACCGAATCATTATTATTTCGATTTAAACCGTGACTGGGCCTGGCAAACCCAGATTGAGAGCCAGCAGCGGCTGGCTTTATATAACCAGTGGATGCCCCAGGTACATGTCGATTTTCATGAGCAGAGTTATAATGAACCCTATTATTTTGCACCAGCAGCAGAACCTGTTCACCAGGATATTACGCCATGGCAAAAAAGTTTTCAGGTGGTGGTGGGTAAAAACAATGCCAAATACTTCGATGCAGAAGGCTGGCCATATTTTACCAAAGAGCGTTTTGATCTGCTTTACCCTTCCTATGGTGATACTTACCCCTTGTATAACGGGTCAATCGGGATGACTTACGAGCAAGGTGGTATCAGGGCCGGATTATCGGTGGTAACCAATGATGGTGATACCTTAACTTTAAAAGATCGTATTGCACACCACTTTACCACAGGAATGTCTACCTTAGAAGTAACTTCCTTAAACCATCAGAAATTATTAACTGAGTATAAAAAATATTTCCAGCAGGAATTGGCCAATAGCCCGGGCATTTACAAAAGTTACATTATAAAAGCAACCAATTTATCACGCTTAAAAAAACTGGCCCAACTGTTAACCAGAAATAAGATCGAATTTGCCTTTGGTGGCGATAAAACCGGAAGGGCTTATGATTACGATACGCAAAAGGAAGAAAATTTTAGCATCTCGCGCAACGATTTGATTGTTAACATGCAGCAGCCAAGGGCAGTTCTGGCCAATGTTTTATTGGAGCCACAAACCTTTGTAACTGATTCTAATACTTATGATATTACGGCCTGGGCCCTACCCTATGTGTACGGATTAAAGGGTTACGCCAGTAAAGAGAGTATAAAGGGCAAATTCCCGGCAATTGAAGAACCAAAAATTATCAATACTGAAGTGGAGAAACCCCTGGCCTGGCTGTTTAGCTGGGGAACTGGCGAAGATGTTCGGGTTTTAACGGCATTGCAAAAAGAAAACATAAAAGTGAGGCAGGCCGATCAGCCATTCTCGGTGAACGGCAAAGATTATCCTGCCGGAACACTGATCGTATTAAGGGTAGAAAATGAAAAAACAATAAAGGGAATAAAAGATAAAATTTCCGCTATTGCTAAAATGCAGGATAAATCCGTTCAGGCGATAAGCAGTGGCTTTGTAGAGAAAGGTAAAGACTTTGGATCTAATGTTTATCCACTGTTAAAACAGCCTAAAATTGCCCTTGTTTCTGGTATGGAAGTTTCTTCTCTGGCTTTTGGCGAAGCCTGGTTTTTTCTTGAACATGACTTAAATCTTTCTCCTATTATCATAAATGCCAAAGATCTGAATAGCTTGGATATCAATAAGGTAAATACATTGATTTTGCCCGATGGAAGTTATGGCGCCTTTGTTGGCGATGGTCTGACAGCCTGGCTAAATAAAGGAGGAAAACTGATTTTAATGGAAGATGCCATCGAAAGTGTAGTGGATAAAAAGGGTTTTGATATTAAAAAGAAGGAAGCGGCGGTAAAAAAAGATGAAAAACCGGAGGCAAACAAACTTCTTTTTAAAGATAAGAACAAAGATGATTTCGAAACGACTATTCCTGGTGCAATATATAAGATCAATCTTGATTCCAGTCACCCGTTTTCTTACGGCCTGGGCAAAACCTATTATAGTTTAAAAACAGACCGCAAAATATATGAGCCATTTGTTCAAGGGTGGAATGTGGGTTTAGTTAACGAAAAAAGTTTAATGGCTGGTGTGGTAGGCAAAAAAGCAAGAGAAGAGTTGAAAAGTGGACTACTTATCGGTGTACAGGATTTTGGTCGAGGCCAGGTGGTTTATCTGGCTAATGATCCGCTTTTTAGAAACTTCTGGGAGGGCGGGAAAACTTTGTTCTCTAATATAATATTTTGCGGTTATTAAAAAAAGCGATATAAGTTCGGTTAAATTATTAATCTCACATCTGGTACTATGTTAAACTCAGCCAAGTAAGTATTTTGAAGAGGCTGTTTTACCCCAAAAGCTTTGAAATTCAAAATATTGGGAAAAGTATTAACATACTGGAATAACAAAGAATCTTGTCATTGAACGTAAAGCTATTTATCACTTGGCAGATTATTTTCTGTCGTAAAATCAGACATATCTAATTTTTGGCATTATTTTTTTTCGAATTAGGATTAATCATTTTGACTTATTTTGAGCAAGATACTGTTTATTAGCGTTAAAATCTGAGGGATTTATCGGATATTTGTATCGTAAAAAAAGGATAGCCGTCTTATTAATAATGCATTTTGTTTGTCATTATTATGTCATTATACCTGTGTTTTTAGTTAAAATTTGTTAAATCTTGCTTAATCTCTATTATATTTAGCGATTCAAATAATTAATCATTTACAAACTTAAATTTCATGAAAAAACTTTTACAAAGTTTGTTCGTACTTTTGTTTTTTGCATCTACCGCAATAGCTCAAGATAGGACAATTACTGGTACGGTAACATCTTCAGATGATAAGCTGCCGATTCCTGGAGTAAGCGTAAGGGTAACAGGAACACAAATTGGAACTGTTACAGACGCTAATGGTAAATATTCAGTTAAAATCCCTTCGGGTTCAAACACCTTAGATTTTTCTTTTATCGGTTATTTAACACAAAGCAAGAGTGTCGGGTCTGCGTCGCTTATTAATGTTGTGATGATGTCGGATTCAAAAGTATTAGGTGAAGTTGTTGTGACCGCACTGGGAATTTCCAGAGAAGCGAAGTCCTTAGGGTACAGCGCGTCTGTAATTAAAAGCGATCAATTGACTGATGCAAGATCGACAAATGTTTTGAACTCTTTAGCTGGTAAAGCTCCCGGTGTGAGAATAAATTCTCAATCAGGTACTCTAGGTGGCTCAACAAAAATTGTAATTAGGGGTGTAAACTCTCTTGGTGTAAACTCTCCGTTATTTGTAATAGATGGGGTACCAGTTACGGACGGCACATCAGCTGGAGGTACTGCGGCAAATAATGTTGACTTTGGAAATAGAATTGGTGATTTAAGTTCCGATGATATTGAGTCAATGACAATTTTAAAGGGAGCTGCGGCTACCGCTCTTTATGGTTCAAGGGCAAAAGATGGTGCTATAATTATAACTTCTAAAAGAGGGGCAAGTAGCTCAAGGACTTCTATTAGTGTAAACTCATCAGCGCGTTTTGAGAACCCTTTGGTGCTACCTGAATTTCAAAATGAATATGCTCAGGGTATCTATAACACAACAACAAAAACTTATGATTACGGCTTAAAGTATTCAAACGGATGGGGTCCAAAAATCGCTGATGTTCAAAATCAAAAATTTCAGGATTTCTTAGGACGTCAGGTTACTTTACAGGCTTATCCAAACAATGTGAAAGACTTTTTTAATACTGGAGCATCATACACTAACAACATTTCAATTGCTGGTGGTGGCGATAACTCAGACTATAGATTAAGTTTTACCAGTGTAAATGAAAAAGGTATTATTCCTGAATCAAAGCTAGGTAAATATAATTTTTCGGTTAACGCAGGTAGAAAATTTAGTGATAAGTTATCATCTAGATTTGTTGCTAGTTACACAAGGATAAATGCTGATGGTCGTCCATCACAAAGTTCAAATAACACTAACGTTATTACATCAGCAATATACGGATTGCCTCGTGTGGTTGACATTAATGATGTGAGAGATAATGTAATTGATGCAAACGGAAAACAAATTTTCTTAACTACAGATAGAACTGGTAATAATCCATATTGGATTATGAACTATAATAGAACCTCTAATACGGTAGATAGATTTTTAGGGTCATACACTTTTGAGTATAAGCCATTTTCTTGGATGACTGTTAGTAATGTTCTTGGTGGTGATATCTATACTGAAAAAAGAGGTAGTGTAACACGTAAAGGTACTGCTGGAATAAATAATGGAGCATTCACAAATACTGATATCTTTCAGAGACAAATCAATGATGATCTCCTGGTGTCAATGGAGCAAAATAATTTAATAAAAGACTTTAAATTTAAATTGGTAGTTGGTGGTAACATCAATGAGCGTTCAAGTCAAAGTACTGTTGTTAACGCTACAGATCTAACTATTGATCAATTGTACAATTATTCCAATGCCGTTAAAGCAGTTCCAACTCTAGGATATAGTAAAAGACGTTTAATGGGCTTGTACGGATCATTAAGTGCAAGTTATAAAGATTTTCTATACCTGGATGTAACAGGAAGAAACGATTGGACTTCTACGTTGCCTGTTAATAACCGCTCCTATTTCTACCCATCTGTAAGTGGTAGTTTCATATTTACTGAATTATTGAAAGACCAAAATTTAGATTGGCTTTCATATGGTAAATTACGTGCGAGCTGGGCTTCTGTGGGAAGTGATTTATTACCTTATAAATTGGATTTTCAATATGATCCAGTTACGACCATCTTTTTGCAATACGTAGGTGCGCAGACCGCAATTTTTCCTATTGGAAATATTTCTACGGCATTTTCCGGACCTAGAATTCTTCCTAATGCTGCGCTTGTACCAGAGAAACAGAATTCATATGAGTTTGGTACAGAATTGAAATTTTTGAAAAACAGAATTGGTCTTGATTTCTCTTATTATAACACACGTACAAAAAATCAACTGATTGATATTGATGTTGCAATATCTACAGGTTATTTTGCAAAAACGGTAAACGTAGGTGCGATTAGAAATAGGGGAATTGAGGTTGCTTTAAACTTAGTACCGCTTAAAGCTAGAGATTTTTCTTGGGATATAACGGCAAATTTCTCAAAGAACAAACAAGTTGTTGAGGCATTGGCTCCTGGGTTAAATCAGTATAGTTTATCAAGTGGATGGAGTGGTTTACAAATCAAAGCAGAAGTAGATCAAAGTTTTGGTCTTTATGGTTTGGATTGGCAAAAAGATCCAAATGGAAATATTGTTATTGATGCTGCAAGTGGATTGAAAATACCTTCAGCAACAGCGCAGCGTTTAGGCAATATTTATCCAGATTGGATGCTGGGCTTAAACAATCAGTTTAGATATAAAAACTTTAGCTTAAGTGGATTAATTGATTTCAGACAAGGAGGTGTATTCTATTCGGGAACTGTTGCAAACTTGAGAACTAGTGGCTTGGCTATTGAAACAGGTGGAGATAGAACACCTATTGTTGATAAAGGTGTTAATCTGGTAAATGGTCAATATGTAACTAATAAAACTGCAGTTAGAAGCATGCAAGACTATTGGGGAAATGAAGCCGCGGTAGCAAATACTATAGGTAATATTTTTGATGCTTCTTATGTTAAATTAAGAGAAGTGAGGTTTTCATACGCATTTCCTGCCAATTTGCTTAAGAAGACAGTGTTTAAATCAGCAGAAATAGGTATAGAAGGAAGAAACTTATGGTTGATTAAAAGTCACGTACCTCACGTAGATCCAGAAATGAACTTTTTTGGAGCAGGTGTTGTAGGTGAAGGCGTGGAATTCAACAGCATCCCTTCAACGAGGTCATTTGGTTTCAATTTAAGATTTGGACTGTAATCAATTTAAAAAAAGAAATATCATGAAAATGAAACATAAAATTATATTATTTTTACTCCTTGTCGCGATTGGTGGGGTTTCATGTAAAAAGTATCTAAATATAAATAGTAATCCGTTAAGTTCCTTAACTGTAGAACCAAAACTACTTTTTGGCTATGCTATTACTGCTTGGGATGCCAATAAAAATAGTGGTGATGCCTGGATTCCAATAGGTCTTTTTAGTCAGACATTAGCCAGCGGTGGCGACTATGGCTGGGGAAAGGATAATGTATATAATATCAGTTCCTTTGCTCTTGGTAATACATGGAAAGTATATTATAGTACAGCAGGAAATAATTTGAAATTGGCTATTAAAAATGCCGAAAGTGCGAGTCCTGTTGATAATAATACAGCGGCGCAGTGCAAAATCATATTGGCGCAGATCATGTACGAGGCAACTACCTTATATGGTGATGTTCCATACACTCAGGCCTTTGATCCAGATAAATTTCCTTATCCACAATATGATAGTCAAAAAAGTGTTTTAGAGGCAGTTATTGCTTTGTTAGATGAAGCAAATGCACAAATTAATGTGGCAAATGCTTTAAAACTTACAGATTATGATGTGTTTTATGCTGGTGATCTTAATAAGTGGAAAAAACTAGCTAATTCAATTAAGTTTAAAACCTTAATGGTAATGGTTGATAAGGATCCTTCAAAAGCTGCCGCTATTGGTCAGTTATTAGCTAATCCTTCTTCAATGATTTCAGCAGCAAACGAGAGTCAACTAAGACCATATTATAGTACAACTAATAATGAGAATCCGAAATATCGATTGTTTAATCGGTATACAAATGGAGAGAACCAATGGTTTTTCGCTAATTCAAATGTGTTTGATTACATGTTTCCTAACGCTACAGTTAGCGATCCTAGAATTCCAAGGTATTTTGACAAGGGAACTAATGCAAGTTATAAAGCTATAGGTTCTGAGGTAACGGCTGATGAAACGGTATCCTTAATCAGCGCATACCTTTACAGAAAAGATGCACCTTCAGTTATTTTCTCTTATCAAGAATTATTGCTTTTAAAAGCAGAAGCCTATGCACGAGGTCTTGGAGTTTCTCAAAATTTGGCAACTGCTCAAGGCCTTTACAAAGAAGGTGTTATTCAGTCTTGTTTATTTTACGGTGCATCAAGTACAGATGCGAACAACTTTGCAAACACTACACTTCCGAGTTTAACAACTGCGAGTGATCCACTTAGACAGATTCATCTTCAACAATGGGTTGATTTAATGGATAGACCAATGGAAGCTTTTGTACAATGGAGAAGATCTGGGCCAGAAGGTAGTGAAGTGCCGGCCTTAACTTTGCCTATTGGCGCAACCTCAGGAGCATTAATTAGAAGATATACTTTGTCATTAGATGAAGTTGCTGCTAATCCCAATATTCCTAATCCACAACCAAGATATTTCGACAAAATGTGGTTTGATTTGTAAATTGATAAATTTAATATAGATAGGGCAATTCATCTGTGAATTGCCCTATTTTTTTACCTTAAACGCACTTTAATCTGATTTGTTTGAGTATCGATAACCAACTAGCTTGGATTTATCAATTTGTCATTGTGCTACGGCTTCTTCGCGAAAGAACAAACATGCTGCTATTGCGTGGAGATTATTTAATAGGAAGTTTCCTGACATGATCCGGTAAAATGTTTATTGCGGCTTGAAGTCCTTTTCAAGTCCATCGTTTATATATTCTATTTTCATTCCTTTAGTAGGCATAAGCTATAACTTAGGTTAACATTTTTCATATGTATAGGCTCGGGTCACCATCTGAATTTCTTTTGCCCAAAAAATATCATCCGGGGTTTTTCGTGTACAAGTGTTGTACCCGCAATCAATTTACCGAGGGCCTATCTGTTTCATGAAAATACTTCTAGTCCCTATTTTTATCCTTTGCTGTATTAGCTGAGTGTACATAATTCGCTGTAGGATCTCGGTTTTGATTGTTTTAAGCTATCTACCCTACAGTACGGTGATTAAGTGAAAGATTCTGTAGTTCATCTGGATTCTTTTCTGTTAAGATATGCAGCGGGTTTGATTTAAGCCAAGCTTTCTCCGTAAATTTGGTAGCAGTGGTAAATGCATAAAGATTCGCATCGTTAATCTATAAATTCTAAAATCTCAGGGTATAAAAATGGGACTGTTTTGATCTGCTTTGAGTTATTTTTCAAAGAACTATTCTAATAGGTTTTAAACACAATTCAAGTCTAGCCAATTTAATCAGTTAAAATTTCAACTAAAAAGACAGTTTTTCTGTGCGCCGTCCTGTTTTTTTTAAGCGTAGGCGGTTTTTTTGCCATATATTATATTTTTTTTTGAAAAGAGATAAAATATTGTTAAAAATTGTTAAAAAATATTTGGTGTTATACATAACTAACTATACATTAGCGATAATTATCATTAACTAATCTATTTCTTAATCATGAAAAAACTTCTACAAAGTTTGTTCATATTGATGTTTTTTGCTACAACAGCAATGGCACAAGATCGAACAATCACTGGTACAGTTACGTCTTCGGAAGATAATCTTCCGATACCAGGTGTAACAGTAAAAATTAAAGGTGCTACAGGGGGAACAAGTACAAACGCGAGTGGTAAATATTCCATCTCTGTTCCGTCTTCCGCAAGCACTTTAGAATTTAGCTCATTAGGCTTTATTTCCCAAGATAAGCTAATCGGCTCATCTACCGTAATCAATGTTGCGTTATCAACAGATGCAAAAGTGCTTAACGAAGTCGTTGTAACGGCTGTGGGCATAGAAAAGAGCAAAGCTTCTTTAGGTTATTCTGCGGATAATATTAAAAGTGCTGATTTAACAAACGGTAGGCAAACCAACTTAATCAATGGTTTAACAGGTAAAACTCCTGGTGTACAGATCGGTCGCTCTAGTGGTGGTGTTAATACCGCAACCCGTATTACCATGAGGGGTACCAGATCTTTACAAGGTGAAGGTCAACCATTATTTGTTATAGACGGTGTTCCGATTGATAACTCTTCCACACAGCCTTCATCATCTTCTGCAAATCAAGTTGACGTGGGTAACCGTGTTGGCGATATCAACCCTGATGATATTGAGTCTGTTACTGTTTTGAAAGGTCCTAATGCTGCTGCATTATATGGGTCGCAAGGTAGAAATGGTGCGATTATCATTACCACGAAAACCGGTAAAGATGCAGCCAATAGAAACAGGAAAATGGAAATCAACGTGGTTTCGTCTTTTAACTTTGATAATGTTCAAAAGTTGCCTGAATTACAAAATGAATATGGATCAGGTTATGAAAATGGAACAGGTAATCCTCCGGTTTACGATGAAATTGAAAATACTAACTGGGGACCTAAATTCGACGGTTCAATTGTTCAATCAGGTCCGACATTAGCTAATGGCCACAAATTAATGATTCCTTATAGTGCAGTTCCTGACAATGCCAAGAACTTTTTTAATACAGGATCTAACATTCAAAACTCGGTTTCATTTTCAGGTGGCAATGAAAAAGGCTCATTTTATGCCTCATTATCGGATAATGAGGTAAAAGGTGTCGTTCCTATGGATAAATTCAGAAGAAATACATTCAAGTTATCTGGGTCAACCAAACTGGCAAATAATGTAAATGTGAGCGCTAATATCAGTTACAACAAGAACCTAACCAATACATCTTTTAGTGGTACAGGTAATGCGACTGTTATTAACGACGTATTAAACGTAAGCCGCCAGATTGACCTGCAGAACTTTAAAGACTGGCGAAACTATGAATTTGCAACTACTCAAGGGTTCTTTAATGGTTATCAGCCGAACCCTTATTATGCGTTAGAAAATAACCGATTTAATAGTAACCTCGACAGGTTTTTAGGTAGTTTCCAAGTTACATATGATCCAGTAAAATGGTTAAATGTTACGTATCGTTTAGGTACAGATTATGCCTCTGACAGAAGAAAACAAACTTTTGAGAAAACAACTTTTGGTACAGGTCAACGTCCAACTGCAACTCCGGGCAGTATAATTGAGGATGCATTTTCAAACAGGATTATCAACTCAGATTTATTGCTGACTTTCAAAAAGGATATCAATGAAGATTTCAACACAACTTTGATTTTGTTGAATAACTTTCGTCAAAATGACAGCCGTAATTTAACTGCTTCGGCAAGTGCAATTTCAACCCCGGGATTCTTTAATTTATCAAACCGTGTTGGTGAACTTGGTGGAGGTGAAACTTCATTTAAAAACCGTATTATTGGTTTCGCTGGTGATTTAACCATAGGGTATAAAAACTATATCTACTTAAATGGAACATTGAGGAACGACATTTCATCAACTCTTCCGAAAGATAATAATTCTTATTTCTATCCTTCAGCCAGTTTAAGTTTTATAGCAACAGAAGCTATCGATGCGTTAAAAAATAATGATATACTTTCTTATGCTAAATTCAGGGCAAGTTACTCTAAAGTTGGTTCCGATGCTGCTCCTTACTATTTAGCTCCAACTTTTGGTGCTGCGTCTGGTTTCCCTTTCGGTTCTATTGCAGCTTTTACATTATCTAACACAACACCTAATCCAAACTTAAAACCGGAATTTACTACTTCATATGAGTTCGGTACTGAATTATCTTTCATTAAAGATAAATTAGGTTTAGATGTAACATATTACAGAACATCTACAGATGGTCAAATTGTTAATGTCGGAATCCCGTCTTCTACAGGTTTTACTGCAGCTACAGTAAATTCAGGTGTTGTTACAAATAAAGGTATTGAGATCGCCTTGAGAGGTAATCCGTTCAGGAACCGTGATGGTTTTTCTTGGAACTTTGGTTTTAGCTACACCTATAACAAAAACATTGTTGAATCCTTATTTACACCACAGCTATCCTTAGGTTCAGGCGATCCGGTTCCAACAGCCATAGTTGGCCAACCGATCTCTTTAGTGGGTTCGGCTTATTTAAGGGATTCTGAAGGTAGGGTTGTTGTAGATGCTACATCTGGTTATATCAGATTAGACCCAAAATTGAAGAACCTGGGCCAAGTGAGTCCAAAATATATTTTAGGTTTTAATAATACTTTATCATATAAAGGTTTTTCTTTGTCGACTACTTTAGATTTCAGATCAGGAAATGTGATCTACTCTGGAACTAAGAGTACATTAACGTTTACAGGTTCAACAACAGAAACAACTCAATATAACAGAGAAAGATTTATCTGGCCAAATTCTGTAATTGAAACCTCACCAGGTGTATTTACTCCAAATACTTCTGTTAAAACAAGAAGTGGTAACTTCGATTTCTGGTATGGTAACTTCAATAGTTTTGCAGAATCTAACATCGTTGATGCAGCGTTTTTAAAATTGAGAGATGTTTCATTCGGATATCAGATACCGGCTAAATATTTAACAAAAACTCCTTTTGGCAAAGCCAGTTTATCAGTTACTGGTGCTAACATTTTATTATGGACGCCAAAATCTAATAAATATATTGATCCAGAGGCAAGTATTTTTGGGACGAATAACTCTCAGGGAAGAGAATTTACCAGTATCCCATCTACCAGGACGTTTGGTGTAACTTTAAATGCTACATTCTAGTATTTATAAATAATCAGAAATATGAAAATCAAAAATATCATAAAAGGAATTGCAATAGTATCGCTTGCATTTGCGGTAACAGGGTGTGAGAAGAATTTTTTGGATATCAATAATAATCCAAATACCCCAACAACTACAACTCCTGAGCTTGTTTTACCCGCGGCACTATCAAACACCGGCGCAAATGTTAATAACAACTTAAATATTTTAGGTAATTTATTAACAGGTAACTGGGGGCAGTCACCCGATTTCTTGTTTTATCAGCCGCAAGAAACGTATCAGTTAACCCCAAATACATATGATGCTGTTTGGACATCATTGTACGCAGGTGGTTTAAATGACTATAAATATGTAGAGCAGCAGGCATCTGCTGCAGGCAAGAAAAATGCGTTGGCGATAGCTAAAATCATGCAGGCATATAATTTCCAGTTATTGGTGGATACATGGGGAGATGTCCCTTTTAGTGATGCACTTAAAGGAACGGCAGTTAGTAATCCAAAATTCGATAAAGCAGAAGATGTATATGATGGTATATTAAACCTGATTAACGATGGAATTGCAAGCATTAATGTTACCGCTACAGGTGATAACCCATCTACCTCAAGCGACATTGTTTTTGGTAGCGGGTCTACTACCTCCTCTCCGGCGGTATCCATGAATAAATGGCTGAGATTTGCGAATACCTTGAAACTTCGTGTTTTATTAAGGCAATCATTAATTCCTTCTCGGGCAGCAAAGGTTAGTGCAGGATTTGCATCATTAGCCGGTGCAACATTTTTAGCTGCAGGTGAAAATGCAGGGGTTAATCCTGGTTATATGAACCAGTCAGGTAAATTTAGCCCCCTATACGGTGCAATAGGTTTTAATGTGTCGGGTGCGGAAACTTCAAACTATCAAGCTACCAGAGCAAATAAGTATGCCATTGATTTTTTAATTAATGCTGCAGATCCAAGAATTGGTTTGATTTATAGGCCTGCGGTCACCCCAAATCCTTCAACTCAAACCTATACAGGTGTTTACCCGGGAACTACGGCTACGCCGACAACTAAAAAAGATAACTATTCTGCAGTTGGAGCAGGTGTTTTACCATCAAGTGCGAACAATGGTTTTGCTAAGCCTGCCTATTTATTAACAGCTTCCGAAGGATTTTTCTTACAGGCGGAGGCTATTTTTAAAGGTTTTCTTCCTGGAGGTATAACCGCAGCACAAACTGCTTATCAAACAGGTATTGAGGAATCATTTAAACTACTTGGTTCTACATCCACAGCCGCAAATACGTATTACACTACGTCTACTTCACCTTTGGTTAACTGGGCGTTAGCGACAGCGGCTGGCCGTCAATTCGAAGCCATTATCACGCAGAAATGGGTGGCAAATAATGGTTTTAACGGCATTGAAGCTTGGGCTGAATACCGTAGAACAGGATTTCCTGCCAATATTCCCGTAGGATTAAACAATGTTAGTGGTGGTAAATTGCCATTACGATTGCCATATCCGCAGAATGAAATCGCTAATAATAATGCTAATGTTCCTGTAATTAATATTTTTAATGATAAAATCTTCTGGGAGAAATAGCTTTTATTTTTAAACACTAATCTTTAATAACAGATATCATTTAGATTAGTAGAGTCAATTACAAATAAATTGATAAATAACAAGAGCTAAATTTGCTGGTTAAATCAATTATTATTTAAAGCCCTGTAACGATAAGTTACGGGGTTTTTTTATAAAAGATAATTAAGTGCAATGATGAACGGAATATTTTTCGGTTTTGATCATGTAGTTATAACCTCGTATTAATTGAATTGCTGGCATGCAACAATTTGAATAAATGACGGTTTTTGGAACGATGAACTTCTTGTCATTTCTTTCGGTCTATTGAGCAAAATCCCACATGGGATGGTGTTTGTAACTCCTTTGATTAATTTCATCATACTTCTGGCATAGTTTTATGGAATTAACCCCTGAAGTTACCTATAGCTTCTGAATTGAGTTTAATTCAGCTTTAAGCGCCATTGTAGTTAAAAGTTGCTCATAATATCGTACATTTTAGATGGAAAACGATTGGAATGTATGTTTTATGATACACTTAAATTGTCATAATAAAGCCATTATAACGCTGTTATTGTTAAAGTTTGTTAAACTATTAATGAACTGGTTTATATTTAGAAATTCAAATAACTATATCATTAACTAACTTAATTTTCATGAAAAAACTTTTACAAAGTTTGTTCGTGCTTATGCTATTTGCTTTTAATGCAATAGCTCAAGACCGAACAATTACGGGTTCTGTTATCTCGTCTGATGAAAAACTACCGCTTCCAGGAGTGAGCATCAGAAGTTTAGGATCACAATCTTCAACAACTACCGGAAGTGACGGCAAATTTACAATCAGGGTTTCATCCGGAACAAAAAGCCTTCAATTCTCTTTTATTGGGTACTCAACCAAAACAATTAATCTTGGGGCTGCAAATAGTTTGAATATCACCTTAGAAGCTGATGCGAGAACTTTGCAGGATGTTGTAATTACCCAGGCGTACGGTACAACAACTAAGGGTAAGAACACAGGATCTATTTCTACTGTTGGTGCTGCTGACATTGCTAATAGACCGATTACTAATTTGAATAGTGCTCTTGCCGGAGCAGCTCCCGGAGTTCAAGTTAATGCTGGTAGTGGTCAGCCTGGTTCGGGTCCTACTATCCGTGTGCGAGGTTTTGGATCAATTTCTGCATCCAACGATCCGTTATATATTGTTGACGGCATTCAGTATTCTGGCAGTATTAGCAATATTAATGTAGATGATATTGAAAGCATCTCACTATTAAAAGATGCAGCGTCTTCAGCCTTGTATGGCTCAAGTGCAGGAAATGGTGTAATTTTAATTACAACAAAAAAGGGCCGACAAGGTAAAGAACAACTGGATTTCAGAATTATCCAGGGCCTTACATCAAGAGGTATTCCTGAATATGAAACTGTAGATGCATATCAATACTATCCCCTAGCCTGGCAAGCTTATCGCAATAGTTTAGTATACCCTGCTACAGGTACAGGTATTTCTTTAGCTGCTGCAAATACAGCCGCATCAAATGGAATCAGTGGCTTATTACTGAATAATCCTTTTAATGTTCCTAATAGTTCAATTGTTGGTACTGACGGAAAGTTAAATCCTAATGCAACCCTGTTATATCCGGACGATTTAAATTGGAGAAAACCATTGGAAAGGACAGGACAAAGAAGTGATTATGCAATGTCTTACAGCGGCGCTACAGAAAAATCCGATTACTATGCGTCGTTAGGTTATTTAAGCGAAAAAGGATATATTATCAGATCTGATTTCAATAGAATTAATGGTCGTTTGAATATCAATACCAAGCCATTATCCTGGTTTAAAACAGGGCTGAATATCAATGCCAATATTACGAAATCAAATCAAGCTGATGCGGATGGAAGCGGAAGTATCGTAAATCCTTTCAACTTTTCACGTTACATTGGCCCAATTTATCCACTTTATGCACACAATCAAACTACAGGCGATTTCTTATTGGATGCTAATGGTAACAAGATCTATGATACCGGTAACTTACAAGGAACGTTAGGCATTCCGAACCGCCCGTCTGGTGCATATGCAGGTCGACATATTTTAGAGGAAACTTTACTTAATTCAACCCTTATCAAAAGAAATGCATTGAGTGCAAGAACTTATGGAGAAATTACTTTCTTAAAAGATTTTAAATTCACTCAAAACTTAGGTGTGGATATTAATAATTATTCTTTCGGTGATTATCAAAATAAGCTTGTTGGCGACGGAGCACCGGGCGGCAGGGCTAGAAATACATCTACAACCACAACAACTTATACTATTGAGCAGTTGTTAAACTATAATAAGAAATTAGGTGATCATACCATATCAGTATTAGTTGGACATAATAATTACGATTACGCTTATAAGTATTTAACGGGAGCACGTAATACACAAATTTTGGATGGCAATACGGAGTTAATAAATTTTGCCACCACTACTGATTTAACTTCTTACCTGCAAGATTATAGAAAAGAAGCCTTATTCACCAGATTAAACTACGACTACAAATCAAAATATTTTTTGTCAGGGTCTTATCGTCGTGATGGATCATCTAAGTGGGGGCCCGGACAACGTTGGGGCAATTTCTATTCGGCCAGTTTGGGTTGGTTGATTAGTGAAGAAAGTTTCTTAAAAGATGCAAGTTGGTTGAATTATTTGAAGCTTAGATCATCTTACGGCTCATTGGGTAATGATGATTTATTAACCTCAACCGGTGCTAGAAGATATAATCTCGACAGATCATTATATAGTCTTGATTATAATAATGCTGCTGAACCGGGTATATTATTCCAAAGTTTGGCAAATCCAAACATTACCTGGGAAACACAAACTCAAGTTGATGCAGCATTAGAATTCGGTTTATTTAAAAACAGGTTACGTGGAAGTTTTGAGGTATTTAGCAAACAATCTTCTGACTTGTTATTCAATGTACCTCTGCCATTATCAACAGGTCTGGGTATCGGTAGCGGCACAGGTACTTTCGCTAAAAACATTGGAAAAATGTGGAATAGAGGTATTGAGGTTAACTTAGCTGGTGATATTGTCAAAACACGTGATTTCAAATGGGATATGAACATCAACTGGTCATTAATTAGAAATAGAATTACTAAAATGCCAGATGAAACGCCAACAATCATTGATGGAACTAAACAATTGGCTGTTGGTCAATCAAGATATCAATATTGGTTACGCCAGTGGGCCGGTGTAGATGCTAATGATGGATCATCATTGTACCTGATAAATCCACTTAGTCCTGGTTCAGCAGCCGATACGAGAACAATTAATGGGCAGAGTTATACGATAAATCCCAATAATGCACTCTATGCTTATTCCGGATCTGCTATTCCTAACTTTTTTGGAAGTGTAACAAATACGTTTACTTACAAAGCATTCACATTATCTGTAATCATGAACTATCAGTTAGGTGGTAAATCATATGATGCTACATACCAATCATTAATGTCATATGCAGGTTATGGAGGTTCATTACATATTGATGCTTTAAATTCTTGGCAGCAGGTTGGAGATCAATCATCTACTCCTAGGCTTGATGTTGGAAGATCTTCTTTCAATAATGCAACTTCTTCGAGATTTCTGATTGATGCATCTTATCTGAATATGAGATCAGCAACTTTAGGATACAATCTGCCAGCTACATTTATTAAAAAAGTAGGCTTGAGTAAAGTTAATGTATACGCTTCGGGTGAAAACCTTTTTATGCTTTCGAAACGTAAAGGTTTGGATCCTTCAGAAAGCTTTACTGGTGTTAATTCAAACAACTATACCCCAACCCGTATAGTTAGTTTAGGCTTAAATGCATCATTTTAAATAAGAGGAAATTATGAAAAAAATAAATAAAATTATTTTCCCGTTAATAGCGTTAACGTTAATAATGGGGGCTTGTAAAAAAGACTATCTATTAACTAATCCTACTGATTCGGTTGATAAGAATGCAGTATTTACAACAACAACTAATGCGCTAGCTGCGCTGAACGGAATTCATAGATCATTATATATCCAATATTCTAGACAAGAAGAAGGTGGTCAGGGTGCTGTTAATTTGAATATTGACTATATGGGTGATGATATCGTAAATACTGTAAGTACAACAACATTTGGTGTTCATAAATGGGTAACGCACAGAAGTGCATCTAATGGGAACAATTCCTTTATATATACCTTTTATTACAGAATTATTGCCAACGCTAACTTAATTATTGATAATATAGATAATGCAGAAGGAAGCTTGGCAGATAAAAAAATGATCAAGGCTGAAGCATTGACTTATAGAGCTTGGGCGCATTTTGTTTTGGTACAGGTTTTTGGAAAGCGTTACGATGCTGCCGGAAATAACACTCAACCTGGTGTGCCAATCATGAATTCTTCTGTAGTTGATGGAACTCCTGGCAAGCCTAGGGCTTCTGTTGAAGATGTATATGGTCAAATTAATGCTGATCTGGATTTAGCAATTACAACTTTCGCAGGTGCATCTGCCAGGCCAAATAAATCACACTTTAATATTAATGTAACGAAAGGTATAAAAGCAAGGGTAGCACTTACACAAGGAAAATGGGCTGTAGCAGCTCAGAACGCGCTTGAAGCCAGAACCGGACTTACGTTAATGACCAATGCTGAATATTTAGGGGGCTTTAACAATTACGATAACCAGGAGTGGATGTGGGGCAGTAGGCAACAGGAAGACCAAACAACATATTTTTATTCCTTCTTTGCATATTTAGGAACTTTCAACTCAACCGCAAACAGGACTGTTCCAAAAAGAATGAACTCTTCGCTTTACAACCAAATTCAGGCGTCGGATGTCCGTAAAGCACTTTGGGATCCTGCGGGAAACTCTACAACGTTTATTGCTTATAACCAGCCTGCCGGTGTTGTTTCTAGTGCTGCTGCAAGCTATAAGCAGGGTAAATTCAGAAATGCTGGATCTACTAGTGTGGGCGACGTGGTTAATATGCGTGTTGGAGAAATGTTTTTGATTGAGGCTGAGGCAAGGGCACGTTTAGGTATTGCTGGTTCGGCTACGGAGACGGCGTTAGCACAGTCGGTATTATTTACATTTGCGAAAAATCGTAATCCAAACTATGTGCTTACAACTAACGTTGGAACAGCATTGTTAAATGAAATTCTAATTCAGCGAAGAATTGATTTATGGGGAGAAGGGTTTAGGTTCTTTGACTTAAAACGTCAAAATCTACCTTTGGATAGAACAGGAAGTAATCATACTGTTGCACTGTCAGGCGTGTTATCTGTTCCTGCAGGCGGGCCAGAATGGCAATGGGCAATACCTCAGTCGGAGATCGATGCAAACCCTGCTATCGGTCCTGGCGGGCAAAATCCGTAATTCTGATTTATCATTAAAAAAGAGAGGGACAAAATTTTGCTCCCTCTTTTTTTTTACGTACAGGTTTTATTTTAAAAAAAGAATAATAAGTTTCGATTTAGTAATATTTCTAATCCGATTTTAATGTATTTGTATCTTTTTCGATAAATTATAGCTTGTTTACGGCTTAATTATTAAGTGTTTATGGTTTTTATGCCCTTTTCTAGCATGGTTTGCGGTTATTTTTGTCTATCTCTCTGATATTTAATCAATACCAATCAGAATTGCTTCGGCGTTAGTATTCCCAATACATTACTTATTCCTGACATTCAGTATACAAAGTGTCACCTATTTTATTGAAGTGAGAAATTTATTTTTGTAAAATTTGTATTACGAAATACTAAATCTTATATTGTATTATTATTAACTAAACTAAACTTTTTATGAAAAAACTTCTACAAAGTTTGTTCATCTCGTTGTTTATTACCACGTCGGCAATAGCACAAGATAGGACAATCACAGGAACAGTTAAGGCCAGTGAAGACGGTTTACCTCTCCCTGGTGTAAGTGTAAGGATTAAAGACATGTCGAATGCCGGCGTTTCTACGAATGCAGCGGGTAAATTCTCAATTAAAGTTAATGCGGGAGCAAAAACTTTGATTTTTTCTTCTGTTGGTTATTCTACTCAGGAGGTCGCTATACGGGGTAGCGTAATTAATATTTCAATGGAGTCAGATTCCAGGTCTTTATCAGAGGTGGTAGTAACAGCATTAGGCCAGAAGCGAGAAGCTAAATCATTAGGTTATGCAGCCACCACAATTGATGCTTCAAAATTAACTGCTGGCCGGTCAACCAATGTGGTAAATGCATTAGCCGGCAAAGTTGCGGGGGTTAAAATTCTATCAACAGGTGGTGCAACGGGTGCTTCAGCAAATATCAATATCAGGCAGGCCACTACCTTTACCGGATCGAACCAACCGCTATGGGTATTGGATGGTATTCCGATCGATAATGGCGGGGGTGCCCAATCTGTAAATACCGGAAGTACAAATTCGAACAGGGGTATTGATTTAAACCAGGATGATATTGAGTCAGTAACGATATTGAAGGGGCCTGCTGCGGCAGTACTTTATGGTTCCAGGGCCGTTGCCGGGGCTGTAATTGTAACCACTAAAAAAGGCAGCAAAGGACAGGCCGGAAGAGTGGAGTTAAGCAGTAATTATAATTACATAGAAGTTAATCGTTTACCAGATTACCAAAATCAATATTCTCAGGGAACCAACGGACTATACGATTCTTTTTCGCAGATGTCATGGGGTGCTAAAATAACCGGACAAACCGTTACGAATTACCTTGGCAATCCGGAAACCCTCACCGCTTATCCGGATAACGTTAAGGATATCTTTAAAGGGGGCTATAACCTGCAGAATAACGTTACGTTCTCTGGTGGTACCGAAAAAACAACATACTACTTCAATTATGGAAATTTTAAAGAGAGTGGCTATATTGATAATAACACTTTAGCGAAAAATAACTTTACTGTTAATGCAAGTACGCAGCTGAATAAAAACTTAACCATTAGTTCTTCAATTCAGTACATTCATAATAACGCTGTTGGTACACCTACAGGTAATGCGAGATCCAATCCGCTATTCGATGGTATGACATTGCCCAGAACCTATAACCTGGCAAATTATCCTTTCGAAACCCCTGCAGGGTTAAATAACATTCCTACAAGCCGTGTTAATAATGCAGGTTATACTTACTATAATATTTTAGGTTCAGATAACCCGCTATGGTCCATTAAATATGTGTTGTATAAACAAAAGATAGATCGTGCTATTGGTAACGTTGGTTTAGATTATAAAATTGCCGACTGGTTAAGTGCGAATTATAAAATCGGTATTGATCAATATACCAACGTATCCAAAACAATCAACGAAAAATCGGCAAATAATAACCAATCGGCGAGCAGAACCGGCTCTATCATTGATAACACAACAAACCGGCGGGAGGTAAGTTCGTATTTCAATTTGGTGGCTAACCAAAGGTTCTGGAAAGATTTTGGCGCCAGATTTTTATTGGGTAATGAGATTAATTACAGAAGATTAGATCAGTTACAGGTTACGGGCAATGGTATACAGGCGGCCCATAATTATAATATCTCCAATACCCTAACCTACGTTCCTTTTCAGTCCATAACGGAACAAAGCCTGGTAGGGGTATATGCCGATATTAGTTTAGACTATAAATCTTTTGCATACCTGTCATTTACAGGGCGTAGAGACGTTTCTTCAACCTTTGCACCTGATAAAAGAAGTTATTTCTATCCTAAATTAGACGCCAGTTTTATCGCAACAGAAGCTTTTCCGGAGTTAAAGCGAAACGACATTCTAACCTACCTGAAAATTAGGGCTAATTATGCCAAAGTAGGTAGAGAAGCACCTGTTTATAGTACAGGAACGTATTATGGAACTGCAGGTCCTTCTGATGGTTTTGGACCGAATCTCATTTTCCCTTTCAATGGAGTTAATGGCCAGACTTATTCTGATGCGGCGGGTAATATCAATATTAAGCCAGAATTTACAGCTTCAAGGGAAATTGGATTGGAAGCTAAGCTTTTTAAAGACCGGTTGAGTTTTGATGTTGCGTACTACAGCACCAAAAGTACCGACATTATATTTTCTGTACCTAGTGCACCGTCTTCTGGTTTTACCAGTACGCTGTTAAATGCCGGGACCTTAAAAGCTCATGGTATCGAGCTACTGATCAGTGGAACACCGGTAAAAAGTACCAACTTTAACTGGGATCTATCCGTAAACTTCACTAAAGGGAGAAATGAAGTAGTCGAATTAGCACCTGGTGTTCCTTTTATAGGTAATGGTGGCTTCACCAATCCGCAAGGTCGCATCGTTACCGGATATCAATACGGCACCCTATTTGGCCAGGTATTTAAGAAACTTAATGGCAAAGATGTTGTGGATGCGAATGGTAGATTAAGTTCTGGCCAGATCAACACGGCAGAACTACAGCCAATAGGAGATCCAAATCCAAAGTGGACTGGAGGTGTGAATACCACTTTCTCTTATAAAGGCTTATCATTGAGTTTATTTGCAGACGTACGTTATGGTGGTGATATTTATTCGAGAACCATTACCGATTTAAGAAGGTACGGTGTTGCAGCCGAAACCGGTAACCGGGATCGTTTATATGTCCACAATGCAGTGTATGCAGATGGAACACCGAATAATACCTTAATAACAGCGGAGCAATATTACAGTGATTTATATTCTTCGGCTGCCCAGCAGTATGCCGTATTTGATGGTTCCTGGATCAGGTTACGTGAAGCAACACTGTCTTATCGGATTCCAAGCAAATTATTAAACAAACTAAGCTTTATAAAAGGAATCAATGTGGGGTTAACCGGAAGAAACCTGTTGATGTATGCGCCTAATTTTCCTCACTTAGATCCAGAAAACAATCTTTTGGGGGTTAGCAATGGCCAGGGTATTGAGTATAACGGTCAGCCTCAAACAAGAACCTATGGTGGATTTTTAAAATTATCATTTTAGTATTATAGGAGAGTTTAAATATGAAAATTAATATAAAGAAAATTGTGTTTGGATTGGTATTAGCCATAACAGGACTCAGCTCGTGTAAGAAATTTGTAGACATTAATGATGATCCCACCCGATTGAAAGATCCGGATGCAAGTTTGGTTTTACCGGCAGCACAAGGTAGACTGGGCTTTACAATGGGCTCCGATATACATCGTTTTACTTCGTTATGGGTTCAACAGTTTGCTGCACAAGGCGGGGGTTCTGCTCAGCCAACACAGTATGATAAATATGCAATAGGTGAAAGCGATGTCAATAACACATGGGCTGCTACTTTTGCAGGTACATTGGCAGATTTGCAAAAAGTGATTGAGAAGACTAAGGCAACAAGCCCTAAATATGCTGGTGTTGCAGAACTCGTAAAGGCTTATGTTTACCAAACACATGTGGATGCTTTTGGAGATCTTCCATACTCAGAAGCTATTGGTTATGAAGCGAACCTAAAACCTAAATTTGATGGCTCTTCTACTATTTACGATAATTTATTTAGCTTAATTGACGAAGGTATTGCCGATATTAAAAAAGCATCTTTGCTGGCACCAACAACCGATGATCTATTCTATGGTGGTGATATGGATAAATGGGAGCGTTTTGGAAATGCACTGAAATTAAGAATGTATATTCATTATTTCTCTGTAAATGGAACAGCTGCTGATGCAAGCAAGGCCAAAACAGGAATATTAGCTATTCTGGCTAACAACAAGCTGTTAAGAACAAATGCCGATAATTTTCAGATGCGTTTTTTAACTTCAGCCAATCAGACGAATCCTATACATCAATTTGAAGGCTCAAGGCCAAATCAATTTTTTCCAAGTAAAACATTGGTGGATATGATGAATGCCAAAAACGATAGCCGAAGAAATTCATTTTTTACCTTACAGGGAGCCACGTATGTTGGCGCCGTAAATGGAAATGGTGATGTTGTAGTCAGTACAGCTTTTTCACGCATGAGTACTTATCTTAGAGGGAAGCTATCAGCGGGAGTATACTCTGGTGAAGCACCAATCAGAATGCTAACTTTTGCCGAACAAAACCAGATTTTAGCAGAATATTATGCCAGAAACAATGGAGGAAACGATTTGGTAACAGCAGATACTTACTATAAAGCGGGTATAACAGCTTCATTTGGCAGCGCAACAGAATTTTCAGATGCCACAGAGGCTTCTGCTGTAAACAGTGGTTTAGCTACGTATCTGGCTTCAACAAATGGAACTTTACTTACGGGTAATGCCCTACAAAAAATTATTGAAGAAAAATTTGTATCTAATTTCGGCGTTGCCATTGAGCCCTGGACAGATTGGCGAAGAACTGGTTTCCCATTATTAACCCCGGTAACTCCGGCAACCGCTGTTCCGCGTATATTGCCATATTCATTTAACGAAAGAAGTTATAATCCTAACACTCCTTCCCGGCCTTCAGTATTTGTAAAATCTGTATTCTGGGATAAATAGACAATAACCATGAAAAGAATTTTAATCATATTACTTGCATCAGCTCTAGGTTTAGCCTCATGCAAAAAAGATCCGAAACAACCAGAAACACTTGATGCGCCTGCTACTATTGTTTTTGAAGGGAATACGAGTACGGTTATGGGTACTTACTCCAGTTATGCTGCTGCTACGCCAACCGTTAAGGGAACCGGAACGGTGAACATTCTAATTACCTATAGTGGAGATGTAAGAACACTTTCATTCACTACATCAACAGGTACAGTTATCAATAACCTGGGCACGGCAACAGTAAGCGGTGGTTCTTATACCTTTACTAAATTGGTAAAAGATTTACGTGGTACGGCTGATGCACCGCTTCCAACGTCTGGTACAAGCGGATCGGTTGTTTTAACGGTTACGGCAACACTTGGAAATGGCCAAACGGTAAAGCGCTTTTTCACCATTAACGTTACCGGATAGTTTATAAAAAAAGAAAGGCTTGAAATTTTTCAAGCCTTTCTTTAAACTTTTACGCAGGTAAGCCTACTTCTTATCTACGCTGTATTTTCCGGGCCCAATAAAAATCAACCCGATAAATACAATGCCTAATTCGATGGCATGGCTCGCACCTTGTAAACCATCTCCCTGGCCAAAATGAACTAAGGCAGCAATAAGCATCGTAAAGATCAGTAAGATTAATGCCGGACGGAAAAACAACCCTACGATCAAAAGGAAACCGCCAAATGTTTCTGTAGCTGCTGCCATAAAGCCCCAGAATATCGGTATGAAATCTATACCTATTACTTTCATACTTTTGCCTAATTCAGTCCAGCCACCCGGACCCCCAGCAAGTTTAGGGAAACCGTGAATGATAAACATGATACCTAAACCCATACGGATCAGCAATAAACCTGTATTGCGGTATTTTCCTAAATTGTCTAAAATTGCCATTTTATAAATATTTAAATTGAACGTTATTTGCCTCCACTTTTAGATTTATCTCAGCGCCTAAAACCATACTGAGGTTATGGTTGATATGCCCTGTTGGGAAGTTAAAGCAGACCGGGAAGCCGTAATCTTTAACAATATCCCAGATCACCTCATCAGCAGTTTGCCCGAAAGAAATCTTTTCTTCTTCGATTTCAGTGAAGGCACCAATAACTAAGCCCTTTAGGGTTTTTAGTTTGCCTGCCCTTTTCAGCATACGCAACATGCGGTCAATACCATATTCCTGTTCGCCTACATCTTCCAAAAAAAGTATTTTATCGGTAAAATCCATTTCCGAAACCGAACCCTGTACCATGGTGAGCAAACTTAAATTGCCTCCGATTAAAACCCCGCTTGCCTCTCCTGCCCTGTTCTTAAACACGCTTTGATAGGAATAGGCCTGCTTTTCACCAAATAAAGTCTTCCGTAACGACAGTAATGCCTCAGGTGTTGATTCATCAAAGGTGTAAGGCATTTGTGCATGTATACATTGGCAATTACATTGCGCAATCAAATGAGATAGCAAAACCGTAATATCGCTGAAACCTACAAACCATTTTGGTTTTTTGTTAAACTCCGTAAAATCAAGGTCATCAATAATCCGGATGGTACCGTAACCTCCACGGCCCGAAATGATTGCTTTTATCGATGGATCGTCTAAAAAACGCTGAATATCTCTGGTTCTTAAAGCATCGGTTCCCGCAAATTGGTGGTGGCTGGCGTATACACTATCACCAATCACAACCTCTAAACCCCAACTTTCCAATAGCGCTATGGCCTGATCTATAGGTTTGGGTAATTTCTTTGCCGGGCATACCAGCGCAATCTTATCTCCTTTTTTTAAATACGGGGGCTGCTTAATCATCTTCAAAACACTTATCTTTGCCAAATTAATAAAAATTGTTTTGGATAATAGTAAAATAAAAAGATATACCGTAACTGCAGCGCTTCCGTATACAAACGGACCGGTTCATATTGGGCACCTTGCAGGTGTTTATATCCCTGCAGATATTTATGCCCGTTATTTACGATCGAATAAACGTGATGTAAAATTTATCTGTGGATCTGATGAAAATGGTGTACCCATTACTTTAAAAGCAAAAAGAGAGGGAATTACGCCCCAGGAAGTGGTAGATAAATATCATAAAATTATTGGCGATTCATTTAAAGAGTTTGGTGTATCTTTCGATATCTATCACCGTACTTCATCGCTTACCCATCACCAAACGGCTGCTGATTTCTTCGAAACCCTTTATAATAAAGGTGTTTTTACCGAAGAGGTTACCGAGCAATATTACGATCCCACTGCGAAACAGTTTTTGGCCGATCGCTACATCACCGGTACCTGTCCGAAATGTGGTAACGAAAATGCCTATGGCGATCAATGCGAAAACTGCGGTTCTACACTCAATGCAACCGATCTGATCAATCCAAAATCTACCTTATCTGGCGATAAACCTATCTTAAAAGAGACCAAAAACTGGTTTCTGCCGCTGGATAAATATGAAGATCGTTTACGAACCTATATCGAAAGCCATAAAGAATGGCGTCCAAATGTGTACGGCCAATGCCAAAGCTGGTTAAGTGCAGGTTTACAGCCAAGGGCAATGACCAGAGATTTGGATTGGGGAGTACGTGTTCCGCTCCGCGATGCTGAAGGTAAAGTACTTTATGTATGGTTTGATGCCCCTATCGGATATATTTCTGCAACCAAAGAACTGTGTAACTACGCCAAGCTTGATGTGTGGAATCCTAAAGCAGAAGAATATTACATCAGTAGCTACGAAAATGATAAATGTGGTTGGGAAGAATACTGGAAAAGTGACGAAACCAAGTTAGTCCACTTTATTGGTAAAGATAATATCGTTTTCCATTGCATTATTTTCCCGGCGATGTTGATGGCACATGGTGGATATACCTTGGCTGATAATGTGCCTGCGAATGAATTCTTAAATCTGGAAGGACAAAAAATATCGACTTCTAAAAATTGGGCCGTTTGGTTAAACGAGTATTTAAGAGAGTTTGAAGGAAAACAGGATGTATTGCGGTATGTATTAACAGCAACTGCTCCTGAGACTAAAGACAATGATTTTACCTGGAAAGATTTTCAGGCGAGAAATAATAATGAGCTGGTTGCTATACTTGGGAATTTTGTAAACCGGGTGGTGGTGCTTACGCATAAATACTTTGGAGGCGCTGTACCCACCTGTATGGAAATTACTGAAGTAGACCAGGCGGTTATTGATGAGTTAGCGGGTTACCCTGCTAAAATTTCTGCATCGATCGAAAACTATCGTTTTAGAGAGGCATTGTCTGAAGTGATGAATGTTGCCCGTTTAGGCAATAAATATCTGGCTGAAACCGAACCCTGGAAGCTGATTAAAACGGATGAAGACCGCGTAAGGACAATCCTGCATATTGCACTTCAAATTGCCGCCAATATTCAGATTTTGATTGAGCCTTTCATGCCTTTCACGGCAGAAAAGTTGATGAAAATGCTTAAAAACGGTGGTCATGATTGGAATGATGCCGGTACGGTTAACCTTTTAAAGCGCGGTCACGATATTGGAGAGGCAGTACTCTTATTTGATAAAATTGAAGATGCGGAGATCGACTTCCAGATCGAGAAATTGAATCAAAGCAAAGCTAGTAATGCCGCTAACAACGTTGTTGCTATCCCGGCAAAAGAAAATATCCAGTTCGACGATTTTTCGGCAATAGACATCCGGGTAGCCACCATTGTAGCTGCAGAAAAGGTAGAGAAAACCAAAAAGTTGTTGAGGTTAACAGTTAACACAGGTATAGATGAAAGAACCGTCGTTTCCGGCATCGCCGAGTATTATAAACCCGAAGATATTGTAGGTAAACAGGTTAGTATGATCGTCAACCTGGCACCTAGGGAGATTAAAGGTATTTTATCGCAAGGCATGATTTTAATGGCCGAGAATGCGGAAGGCAAACTCACTTTTGTGGCGCCTGCAGAAAAATTCCAGGAAGGTAGTATAATCAGGTAGTATTTAGCTATGTTAAAAAGATCAGGCCATTCGGGGTCATCCGAATGGCTTTTTTATTGATTTATTTCAACGTAAGCTGATTTCTGATATTAAGGATTCATCCGGTTAAAATAGGCAGCTATGGTCTCATTGTTAGCGGCTGCCCTATCTGTACTGGTGCCAAAAGTTAATTCCGTTTTGCCTTCTCCCATCTGCTTAAATACCGATTCCACAAAGTCGCTTACCGATGGATATTCATCATGTAGCCCCTTACCGCCCAAATCGGTATTTAATGCTGGTGGAATCATTTCAATAACTTCAATACCCGAAGCCTTAAGACTATGGCGTAGCGAGAGTGTAAAAGATCGCATAAATGCTTTAGTTCCGCAATAAACAGGCACTGTTGCTAAAGGTACAAATGCCAATCCCGATGTTACATTAATAATGGTAGCTAACGAATTGAGCCGACAGAACAATGTTGTTAAATGGAGTGGCGCTACAATATTCGTAGTAATTTCCGCACCTGCCTTTTCGGAAAAGTCGTTGTCGTTGATATTCATCCAGTTTTGGATACCCGCATTATTAACCAATACGTTTAAATCGCCATGATGTTCAGCAATCCAGTTATACAGTTCAATCCGGTCTGCTTCAACTGCCAAATCGCATACTTTGGTGATAACTGAGGGTAGTTTTTCTTCGGCTTCCTTTAAAGCTGATGCCCTTCGTCCGCAGATAATTACGGTATTATTTTCCTGGATAAACCTTTCAGCCAATCCAAAACCGATTCCGGTTGCACCTCCTGTAATCAGGATTTTATTTTTTGTTAGTTTCATGTCCTTAATCAATTTGATCAGACAAAGATGAAGTTATTGAAATGATTTATTATGGTGAGTAGTACAGTTTTTATTAATGTGTCTAAATGCGTAATAATTTGGATAGATGAGCTTCATAGTTAATTCTTTAACTGTTTAAATGCAATTCATTGGGGTAAACCCTTATGAAATGAATTCTCTTGAGACGAAACTTTTACTATATTTGCGCAACAAATGGTCCCGTAGTTCAACGGATACCCACCTGAACGACGTAGTCGGGCAGGGAATAGAAGTTTTCTAAACTTTAGAAATGAGTTACTTTGCCTATGTAATTAAAAGTTTACGCTTTGATTATTTTTATAAAGGACATTGCGAAGATTTAGACAAACGATTAAAAGAACACAACGCTGGTAAGACGAAGTCAAATAAGGCTTATCTCCCCTTCATAATTTTTTATTATGAAGAATTTCCAACGAGGAATGAGGCAATTAAAAGAGAAAAATATTTTAAATCTGCCTCAGGAAGGCGATATTTGAAAAATAAAATGGTCCCGTAGTTCAACGGATAGAATAGAAGTTTCCTAAACTTTAGATATGAGTTCGATTCTCGTCGGGACCACTGCTATAAGCCCCTTTAAATTTCATTTAAAGGGGCTTTTTGCTGATATTACCTTTACGCTACAGAAGATTTTAATGTTTAGAGGCGATATCGAAATGCACAACTTATCCTTAGCGATCGAAGAACCTGAAATTTTTGTTTTCAGTTATACGCCCTTTAGATTGGTAACTCTCAGGTGCCAATGACCTGTCAAACCTTTTTACACACCTCCTTTGCAACCTTCTTCTTTAACTTCGCGTCTTCAATATGTGCAATACTTAAAGTTCTAAAAAATTTAAATTTAAATAGAAACTGATGAAAATCCATGCCTATCTATTGATCATCTTATGCGTTATACTTCAGATTCCCGGTTATAGCCAAAGCAACTTACCGAGCCGTACTACAGTAAAATTGAATAAAGAGATTTTCAACATACTGAAAAATAATTCGATGTTTAGCGACAAATTGGATTGGCGGAACATACAGGAGGAAAGCAAAATATTATCTTTAACCACCAACGACTCTACCAATAAGCAGGTTCTGTATAATTTCTATACAGGTAAGCTAAGAGCAGCCGGTGATAAACACTCTTTTTTTATTTCCGGAAAAAGGATGAAACAGATTGCCGAGGCACCAGTAGCAGAACAACCACAGGGAGACTATCTGGGAGCTGGAGTGGCCTGGGTTAAGGTACCAAGGTGTTTGAGCTTTAATGAAGCGAAAGACGCTCATTTTGCCGACACCATCCGTCGGATCATTCAAAAATTAGATACCGAAAACGCCGTTGAAGGATGGATCGTAGATCTGCGTCATAATACAGGCGGTAACATGTGGCCTATGCTGGCCGGGCTGAATGCCCTCGTTGCTGATGGTACCGCAGGTTATTTTGTATCATCTGAAAGCATGGAAAATAAGCGGCCCTGGCCAAATGAAAACGGTAAAATTTCGGGCAAGCCAGCGGACATTTCTACATATAAAATTAAAAATAATTCCGCAAAAATCGCTGTTTTGCTCGATGCCCGAACCGGGAGTAGTGGCGAAATGGCAGCAGTTTCGCTACTGGGACTGCCCAATGTTAAATCTTTTGGACAAACTTCTGCCGGCTATACCACAGCTAATTATACCTTTAACCTTTCCAACGGCGACCAGCTGCAATTGGCCAGAACCTATGTAGCCGACCGAACAGGTAAAGGCTATCCGGAAAATATTAAACCCGATGTTTTTATTGATGACCTATCTAATACCAAAAATGACCGCGTAATTGCTGCTGCAAAAACATGGTTGTTAGAAAAGTAGTGCTAACATAGGGGCTAATCCTTTTTGGTTTTCAAGAAATGGCATGCGATAAACCACGGACGCTACATGCATGAAAATTGTACCTGTTTATCTGTTTCAGGAGTGAATAAAATCACCTGGTGCCAATCCAAATTTCTTTTTAAAGGCATGCGAGAAATGCGAAAGGCTTTCGAAACCTAAATCCAGGTAGATGGATGAAGGTTTTTGATGTTTATGTTCAATTAAAAATTTTGCCGTATCAAGCCGTTTGGAGAGCAGCCACTGGCGAGGTGGAAGACTGAATGTTTTTTGAAAATCGCGCTTGAACCCTGCCAGACTACGGCCTGTGAGTTGGGCGGATTTTTCTATGGAGATATTAAACCGGAAATTATTAACCATGAACTTTTCCAGATCTATTTTATGGGCTCTGAATAATCAAATAAAAAGCTTCATAATACCGGCATTGCCGGAAGCAATAATTTAATACCCTCTTTTACTTTTTAGATGCCCATTTGTTCCGTCACGGAAGCACCTGAATTTCTGGCATACGATGGAATGAAAATAACCCTACAAAAATTCGTTGGGGAATCATCAGCATTAAGCACGATCGTGGTAAAATTTAAGGAGCGTTCGTCTAGAAATTACGGGCGTTGGTCTATTGGTTGCCTACAATGGTATAATACCAGCTTTTCGCTTGCAACGTTTACGGCTCAACTGCGTCTTAATAACAAAACAATAACAAGAACTTAAAATATTAAAGATATGAAAACCTTGACAAAAACCTTCTTCGCAGTAGCATTAACAGCAGCAGTATTCACTTCATCAGCCATGGCCACTTTTGCCGCTGAGCCTGTTAAAGCAGAAACAAAAACTTCTTCCTTATCTACATTCAACCGGATCTGGGTAAGTGGCAATGTAAAACTGATCTTAACACAAGGTGATAAACAAAATGTAGCAGGCGCAAGCGACTACGATGCTGCAAAAACTTCGGTAACCACTGATGGAAAAACCTTGTTTATCAATTCGATGGAAACCAGCCAGGTAACGCTTAATATTACCGTACAAGATTTGGAAAGGATTGAAGCTTATGGTCAATCGGTAGTGATCACCAGCAATAACTTTGATGTAAAAAATCTTCAGTTATTTTTAAGCCAGAGCGCCACTGCGAAAATTAAAACAACAGCAGGCAGTTTGTATACCATCGTTAAGGAGGATGCGGTATTAAAATTAAATGGTACTGCCGATCAAAGTACAATGATTGCCAGTAATATGAAGAATGTAAAATTAGCTGATTTTGCCAGTCTTAAATCAGAATCATACGCTTCTGAGGCTATTA
>NZ_CAJYOJ010000042.1 GCF_913776295.1 uncultured Pedobacter sp. | reverse complement strand
GATTGGGCTACAAAAATTCGCTGAAATAAATATTGGATGGAGAATCAAAAATATCCCTGAAACTTAGCAAAAGATGTGTCCACACGGTAGAATGAAGAATCGGGAGCATTCGTTTTATCGGGTTTAGATCGGTTAATTCGCTGCCGTTAGGCCTTTTTTGGTGCCAGTGACTAATATTTGGCCATTTATGTAGCTGAAATGCTTGTTACTATGCTTTATGCAGTTTATTACACAGAAAAAAATGAATGACAGAGGAGTTTAAATGAATTAACACATGACGTGGGATCATCATTCCCAATTTGATCCGATGGCTATTGGATGGGAACCACGGAGTGCTCATCGAAGATAATCTTGATGCCATAAGCCTAAAGATTAAGATTCCCGACTGCGCGTGGGAATGACGATCAATCTATTGAAGTCTGTCGCCTCAAGAGTAATAATTATCTCATAAAAATGATATGTGTGACATCAAGATTCTGGAGCATTTTAGTGCGTGTGGAATTTCCTAAAAAGGAGGATCATCATCATTATAATCGTCCATTTTTGACGGACGGATAATCACATTGCTTTGTTTTTCAAAATCCTGTGAAGGGTACATTCCAGCGGACGGATCGGCAGCAAATGAACTTGGCGGCGCATTAAAATCATCTTCCAGATCCTGGAATTTCACAAATTTACCCACAAATTTAAGTGGTACAATTCCTGTTTCACCATTACGGTGTTTGGCAATGATTACCTCACCGATACCGGCCTGCGACCTTCCTTGCTCATCTTCTGTAATACCGTAATATTCAGGGCGATACAAGAACAATACCATATCCGCATCCTGCTCAATGGAACCCGACTCACGTAAATCGGATAACATCGGGCGCTTACCTTGTAAACCAGGTCTACTTTCCACAGCACGACTTAACTGTGACAGCGCCAGCACAGGTACATCCAGCTCTTTTGCAACTGACTTAAGTGCCCTTGAAATACTACCAATTTCCTGCTCACGGTTACCACCGCCTTTTCCTTCGCCTTTACCATGCATTAACTGCAGGTAATCGACAATTACCAATTGGATATCATATTGTGACTTTAATCTTCTGCATTTTGCCCTGAACTCAAAAATATTTAATGCAGGCGTATCATCAATTAACAGGGGAGCTTCGGTTAAACGGCCAATTTTGCTGTGTAACTGCTGCCATTCCCATTCCTGTAAATTTCCTTTTCTGATTTTTTCCTGCTCAATCTCCGCTTCTCCGGAAATTAAACGATTCACCAGCTGAACGGAAGACATCTCGAGAGAGAATACCACGCAAGGTCTTTGGAAATCAACGGTAGCGTTACGCGCACAGGTTAATACGAAAGCGGTTTTTCCCATCGCCGGACGGGCAGCAATGATTACCAAATCTTGCTTTTGCCAGCCGCCAGTTATTCTATCTAATCCAGTAAAACCTGTTGGCACCCCTGTTAAACCATCGGTTTTGGTACGAAGTTCCTCCAGTGTAGCTAGCGATTGTTTAATGATATCATCCATTTTTTGCGTATCTCTACGCAGGTTATTCTGGGCAATTTCAAAAAGTCCTTTCTCCGCCTGATCTAAAAGATCAAAAATATCAGTAGTATCTTCGTAAGCATTGGTAATGATTTCAGTCGAAATCCTGATCAGCTCACGCTGAATATATTTCTGAGAAATAATCCGCGCATGGAACTCTATATTCGCTGCCGAAGCAACACGGTTGGTTAAATGAGTGATGTAATAAGCACCACCAGCCATTTCTAATGCCCCTAAAGTACGAAGCTCGGCGGTTACGGTTAAAATATCTACCGGTTTCGATTTCTGGAACAGAATATGAATCGCCTCAAAGATTTTCTGGTGCGCGATATTGTAAAAAACTTCTGGTTTTAAAACATCGATTACCGCTGATAAGGCATCTTTTTCGAGCATCAATGCACCTAAGACGGCTTCTTCCAGGTCTAACGCCTGTGGGGGGATTTTCCCCTGTGAACTTATGGTATTACTTAATCTGCTTTTTCTAGCAGTCATGCTGTTCTTTCCGCCTTGTTCATTATCGATACTCATTCTACAAAAGTAATCAAATTTTGATGGGGTTGTTTGAATTAGTTACTAGCCGTTTGTTAACAAATTGAAGCCTAATCAGATTAAATTTTATCGAATTTATAAAGACGTAAAATTTTTAAACAATTAAATGTTAATAAGCTACACATTGTTTGGGGTCAAAACATTTTATTTGAATACTTTTGCCTAACAATTTCGAAACATGGATAATTTTAGAAGACCGCAACGCGCAAAAGAGAATAATGAGTTTGTATTCGGCATCAGAGCCGTTATAGAAGCCGTTAAAGCAGGAAGAGACATTGAAACCATTTATCAGCAACGCGGCCTGGGAGGCGAACTCTTTCTGGAACTGAAAGCCCTTCTAAAAGATACTTTAATACCTTTAAACCCGGTTCCGGTGGAGAAACTGAACCGCATGTCGCAGAAAAACCATCAAGGTATAATTGCTGTAATTTCTCCGATTACCTACCAAAATATTGAAGACATCATCCCTGCTGTTTTCGAAAAAGGCGAAGTGCCATTAATTTTAGTTTTAGATAGCGTAACTGATGTTCGCAATATGGGTGCAATAGCACGTACGGCCGCCTGCGTGGGTGTTCATGCCATAGTTGTTCCGTTAAAAAACGCAGCGCAGATCAATGCTGATGCGATTAAAACATCTGCAGGTGCCTTATTTAGCATCCCAATTTGCCGCCACGCAAACCTGCATAAAACCTGTTTATTTTTACAAGACAGTGGTTTACAAATCGTTGCCTGCACCGAAAAAACCAACGATTTTATTTATACACCGGATTATACCATGCCTACGGCAATTGTAATGGGCTCAGAAGACGAAGGTATCTCAAACGACCTTTTGAGGGTAGCCGATCATTTAGCTAAAATACCCATGGCCGGGAAAATTGAATCATTAAATGTTTCGGTAGCTGCCGGAGTAATTTTATATGAAGCCGTAAGGCAGAGGATGTAAATGATGTAAAATGGAAAAGGAAAGATGGATGGTGGAATCCAACCAGATTCGTCATCCCGAACTTGTTTCAGGGCCTATAAAGTATATTTGTTGTAAATGAAGAATGGATGATTAACAACCATGCCACATCATCCATTTTTCATCTTCCGTCCTACATGTTTATATAAACTTGTTTCCAAATCTGGATTTAACTTCGGCAACAAATTCTTTAACTTTTTGCTCTTCGTTTCTGGAGCAGATCATGAGCATATTATTGTTTTCAACCACGATGTAATCGTGCAATCCCTGCAAGATCACCAGTTTATCTTTCGGAACATTTACCATACAATTCGACGAATCGAACATCAGCACCTGATCTGAAGGGATAACGGCATTACCCACATAATCTTTTTCAGCCATTTCATAGATAGAGGCCCAGGTGCCTAAATCAGACCATCCAAAATCAGATGGAAGGACATAAACATTTTCTGCCTTTTCCATGATTCCGAAATCTATCGAAATGTTGGTACATTGAAGATAGGCATTATTGATAAAATCCTTTTCTCTGGCATTATTCAATTCAGTTCTTCCAACGTTAAATATTTCATACATATCTGGCAGGTATTTTTCAAAAGCGCTTAAAATCGCTTTAGCCGACCAGATAAAAATGCCTGCATTCCATAAAAAATCACCACTTTGCAAAAATGATTTTGCCAATTCTAAATTAGGTTTTTCGGTAAAGGTTTTAACTTTATGCAGATCGGTATCGGTATTAAGCACATAATCAGTATGCTGAATATAACCATAACCCGTATCAGGACGGTTTGGCTTAATCCCCAAGGTAATTAAACAATCATTTTTGGATGCCGCTTCTAAAGATTGCTCAATAGACGCCACAAAACCATCAATATTGGCAATGGTATGATCTGAAGGCGCAACTACAATGGTCGCGTCAGGATTTAGTTCTGCGATTTTTAAACTTCCATAAGCAATACAAGGTGCCGTATTTCTCATCAAAGGTTCGGCTAAAATCTGGTTATCTGTTAAAAGGGGTAGTTGCTCTTTAATCAGATCAGTATAAATTTCGTTGGTAACGATAAATATATTTTCCGGAGGACAGATATTCAGAAATCTTTCATAGGTGCTTTGAATCAGCGTTTTACCCACACCAAAAAAATCAATAAACTGCTTTGGATATTCGGTTCTACTTACAGGCCAAAAGCGGCTTCCAACGCCACCTGCCATAATTAATGCATAATAGTTTTTATTCATTTTATAATTTAAAATTACACAATGCCTTCTTTTAAAATATCGTGTAAGTGGATGATGCCAAAGTAAGTATTTTGTTCCAAAACTAACAACTGGGTAATATTGTTTTCCTTAATGATATCCAGTGCATCAACTGCCAAAGCATCAAATTGTATACTCTTCGGTGTCCTGCCCATAATATCTTCCGCTTTTAAGTTTGCAATAGTAGTATTATTTTCCAACATCCGCCTAATATCGCCGTCAGTAATAATACCAAGCACCTGATCGTCGGTATCTACAACAGCAACGGCACCCAAACGGTTTTTACTAATTTCAATCAATACATCTTTCACTGATGCAGCGGGATGTATAGCTGGTTTTTCATTGGATAAGGCTAAATCGCGCGCTTTTAAATACAGTTTTTTCCCTAAAGATCCGCCTGGATGATATTTAGCAAAATCAGACTCATTAAACTCCCTGCATTCCAACAAACAAATGGCTAAGGCATCGCCCAATGCCAATTGAGCCGTGGTACTGGTTGTTGGTGCTAAATTATGCGGACAGGCTTCCTTTTCGAAAGCCGTATTTAAGATCAGGTCGGATTGCTCTGCCAAAAAAGAATTCAATTCGCCAACCATGCCGATCAGCAGATTGCCAGCTGTTTTCAATAAGGGAATAAGCACTTTTATTTCTGGCGTATTTCCACTCCTGGAAAGGCAAATGACGATATCATCCACCTGGATCATCCCTAAATCACCATGAATCGCATCTGCAGCGTGCATGAAAATGGCAGGTGTACCGGTTGAATTAAAAGTAGCCACCATTTTTTGCGCAATTATAGCACTTTTTCCTATGCCCGTTACAATCACCCGTCCTTTACCATTTAAAATCCTGGATACGACCTTTTCAAAATCGTCGTTAATATTCTTGGCTACATTTAATATTGCGGCCGCTTCAAGCTCTAAAGTGCCTATAGCTGATTGGATTATGGATTTTTTACTTTTCAAAGAGAAAAAAATTGTTTGTTAATACTTGAAATTCTTGTAAAATTATGTTATTTTGGATACAAAAATAGCATCGCATATTTTATTACACAAAATGGACGTGAAAAAGTCGTTATTTGATAACCTACAAAATTTCTTCGGGTTTGATAATTTCAAGGGTGATCAGGAGTCGATCATTACCAATATTTTAGAAGGCAATAATACATTTGTTATTATGCCCACTGGCGGAGGGAAGTCTATTTGCTATCAGTTGCCCGCTTTAATGAGCGAGGGAACGGCAATCGTGATTTCTCCATTGATCGCCTTAATGAAAAACCAGGTAGACCAATTAAGGGCTTTTGGTGGAAATGATAGTATTGCTCACTTCCTTAATTCATCCTTAAACAAATCTGAAATCACTCAAGTTAAATCTGACCTTTTGAGCGGTCAGACTAAATTATTGTATGTTGCGCCGGAGTCTTTGGCAAAGCAGGATAATATTGAATTTTTAAACCTGATTAAAATCTCTTTTGTTGCCGTTGACGAAGCACATTGTATCTCTGAATGGGGACACGATTTCAGACCTGAATACCGTAAGATTAAGCAGGTTATTGCAGGACTGGGAAATAATATTCCGATTATAGCATTAACCGCAACCGCTACACCGAAGGTACAGCAGGATATTATGAAGAACCTGGGGATGACGGAAGCCACGTTATTCAAATCCTCATTTAACCGGCCAAACTTATTTTACGAAATCCGCCCTAAAAAAGACATCACCAAAGAAATTATAAAATATATAAAGTCCAATCCAGGTAAATCAGGGATTATTTATTGCCTAAGTCGTAAAAAGGTAGAGGAAGTTGCCGAGGCTTTAAACCTAAATGGAATCAGTGCCCTGCCTTATCATGCAGGCTTGGATCCTAAGGTTAGAGCCGAAACCCAGGATAAATTTTTGATGGAAGATGCGGAGGTGATTGTGGCAACCATTGCTTTTGGTATGGGGATCGACAAACCAGATGTTCGATTTGTCATCCACCACGATGTGCCTAAGAGCATGGAAGGTTATTATCAGGAAACGGGTAGGGCCGGACGTGATGGCGGCGAAGGGGTGTGCATTGCTTTCTACTCTCAGAAAGATGTAGATAAATTAGCCAAGTTTATGAAAGACAAGCCCGTATCTGAAAGAGAGATTGGCACACAGATATTAAAGGAAGTGATTGATTATGCCGAATCCGGTGTTTGCCGTCGTAAGCAGATTCTTCACTATTTTGGCGAAAACTTTAACGAAACGGGCTGTAACTGCATGTGCGACAACTGCAAGAAGCCTAAAAAGCAGTTCGAAGTGGAAAGTCAGTTATTGACCCTATTAAAGTTTATCGAGAAATCCGGAGAGAAATTCGACGACGCACATCTGCTAAACGTTTTTTTGGGTCTGGAAACGGCTCAAACCATTGCTTATGAGCATAGTAAAGTTCCTGAATTTGGAATTGGTAAAGAAGACGGTGAGCTGATGTGGAAATCAATCATCCGCCAGGCTGTTTTAAATAATTACCTCTTTAAGGATATCGATAATTATGGCTTATTGAAATTAACCAAGCAGGGAAAAGATTTCATCGTTAATCCTTACAGCCTTAAATTCATATTAAATGAACCAATTGGGAATGGCACTGACGATGATGATGATGATATAAAACAAGGGACAGGCGCTTTGGATACCCATCTCTTATCATTGCTGAAAGAGCTGCGTAAAAAAATTGCCAAGCAAAAAAGTGTTCCGCCATTTGTGGTTTTTCAGGATCCGTCTTTAGAAGAAATGTGTACCCATTATCCCATTACCATGGAAGAACTTCGCCAGATTTCTGGTGTAGGTTCGGGTAAAGCAATGAAATTTGGTACGCCTTTTATCGAACTGATCAAAAAATATGTAGAGGATAATGATATCGAACGCCCTATTGATCTGATTATTAAAACACAGGCCAATAAATCGCAGATGAAAGTTTCCATCATTCAAAATATCGACAGGCAGATTGGTTTAGAAGACATTGCTGATTCAAAAGGTATTACTTATGAAGAAATCCTGAAAGAAGTTGAATCGATTGTAAATTCGGGTACTAAACTCAACCTAAATTATTTTATCGATGAAGTAATTGATGATGATAGGCAGGATGAAGTTTTTGATTATTTCAGAGCAGCCGAAAGCGATTCTATAGACGAAGCACTTAATGAGCTGGGCGAAACCGATTACACCCGCGAAGAAATTCAATTGATGCGGATCAAATTTATGTCGGAATTAGGAAACTAAAAACTAGATAGGAGATTTGAGACATTTGATTTGAGAAAAACTCAAGTCTTATATCTCAAATCTCAAATCTCAAATCTCAAACATGTTAAACTATTTAGATAAATTAAAAAATACAGACTCGGGAAATTTCTTTTTAATGGCCGGTCCTTGTGCTATTGAAGGCGAAGATATTGCCATGCGAATTGCTGAGAAGATCATATCCATTACTGATAAACTGCAGATTCCATATATTTTTAAAGGTTCGTACCGCAAGGCTAACCGGAGCAAAGGAAGTTCGTTTACGGGTATTGGTGATGAAAAAGCTTTACGTATTCTGGAAAGGATTGGAAGAGAATTTGGTGTGCCAACCGTTACCGATATACACGAGAGCGGTGAAGCAGCTATGGCCGCTGCTTATGTTGATGTATTGCAGATTCCTGCATTTTTGTGCCGCCAAACCGATCTGTTAATTGCGGCTGCAGAAACCGGAAAGGTAGTAAATGTTAAAAAAGGTCAGTTTTTATCGGCTGGTTCGATGAAATTCGCGGTTGAGAAAGTAAAAGAAGCCGGTAACAACAAAGTAATCTTAACCGATCGCGGAAATACCTTTGGTTATCAGGATCTGATTGTAGATTATCGCGGTTTACCTGAAATGCAAAGTTTTGGCGTTCCGGTGGTAATGGACTGTACACATAGTTTACAACAGCCTAATCAAAGCAGCGGAGTTACCGGTGGTAAACCAGAACTCATCTCTACCATTGCCAAAGCTGCTATCGCAGTTGGTGTCGATGGTTTATTTATAGAAACACATCCAGATCCTGCCAATGCAAAATCAGATGGCGCTAACATGCTTCACTTAGATTTGCTGGAAGAAACCTTAGCCAGATTAGTTCGCTTAAGACAAGCTATTATATAATGGGAACTAACAAAGGGGTTTTCTTAACTGCAGAATGGCGAAAGTTGGCACTTGCGCAATATGCGGTAGATGAGAAAATCCTTTTGAAATATCTTCCTCCGCATACCGAACTAGATACCTGGAATGGAAAATACTATGTGAGCTTAGTTGGTTTTATGTTTACCAATGTAAAGTTACAGGGTTTTAGTATTCCATTCCATACTAATTTTGAGGAAGTTAACCTGCGCTTTTATGTTCGGTATAAAGATGTTAAGGAATGGAAAAGAGGAGTTGTTTTTATTAAAGAAATTGTTCCTTTGCCGGCAATAACATTTGTTGCCAACACCGTTTATAAAGAAAATTATCAAACTTTGCCAATGAAACATGTTTGGATAACGCAGGAAAACCAGCTTGAGGTGGATTATCTCTGGAAAAATAAAACATGGAATAATTTTCAGATCATTGCCGATGCCCAGGCAGAAGAAATCAGCGCCGGCAGCGAAGAAGAATTTATTACCGAGCATTATTGGGGTTACACCGATATTGGTTTCAACAAAACCTCTGAATACGGGGTAGAACATCCGCGCTGGCAAACTTATCCTGTAAAAAGTTATAAAATCAACGTCGATTTTGGAATAAACTATGGAAACGATTTTGCTTTCTTAAATCGTGCTCAGCCTGATTCTGTTTTTTTAGCAGAAGGTTCACCAATCAGGGTGCTTAAAGGAAAACGATTTTAGATAAACTGATCATCATTCCAATCTGATCCATGATCATCACTACGGTAAATTTGATTTAATTTTCTCATAAAACCAACAGTGTGCTCAGGTATAATCGAGATGCATAAAAAAGGCAATATTATAGAACACCAGTTCGAACAATTATTGAAATAATTGGTTCTTATCGTGTTGATGTTATTCCTTGGGCGTAACTTTTCTTTTACTTACCGATTTTAGGAAGTTAGCTTTAGTTTTTATTTTAAATTTAAAGATGAAAATACCGGAAAAACCGGTAAATTTTCATGAAAGAATTTATCATAATAAAGATTCTGGTAACGCAACGACTTATAAATATCCAACTATGAAATCTTCCGATCAGAAACCAAATCAGGGCGATAGCAGGCGCGATTTCCTCAAAAAAAGTTCTCTCATTACAGCGATTGCCTTAACACCGGGTGTCGCAATTAAAGCAGCAGAAAATAATGCTGATGAACATTTCGCAGAGCTTTTTGAGAAAATGCCATTAAAGCTTACAGTAAACAATAAAGTTTACCAAACAACAGTTGAGCCAAGGGTGACACTTTTGGATTATCTGCGCGAAGAATTACACTTAACGGGCACTAAAAAAGGATGTGATCATGGCCAGTGTGGTGCCTGTACAGTTCATGTTGACGGGCAAAGAATAAACGCTTGTTTAAGCCTGGCGGTAATGAATGAGGGAAAAAAAATTACCACCATTGAAGGTTTGGCCAATGGCGATACGCTACATCCTATGCAAGCTGCCTTTATCAAACACGACGGTTTTCAATGTGGTTATTGTACGCCTGGACAGATCATGTCGGCAGTAGCCTGTGTGCGTGAAGGCCATACAAATTCCCGGGACGAGATAAGCGAATACATGAGTGGAAATATCTGTAGGTGTGGAGCTTACCCTAACATCGTTGATGCGATTGTTGAAGTAAAGGAAGGAGGTCAAACCGTATGATCAATTTTCAATACCTCCGGACAACCACAGCAAAATCCGCAATTGCTTTGCTGGGTAAAGATAAAAACGCCAAATTCCTTGCAGGCGGCACCAACTTAATTGATCTGATGAAAAGAGGTGTTACTGCACCAGAAAAGCTGATTGATATCAACCACGTCCCGCTAAAAGAAATCAAACAGGCAGGGAATAAAATCCATATTGGTGCGCTGGCCTCTAATACGGCCGTTGCAGATCATGCGCTGATCAAAGAAAAACTACCTTTACTTTCATGGGCTTTACAGGCTGGAGCATCAGCGCAACTGAGAAATGTAGCTACTGTTGGCGGCAACATGATGCAGCGTACACGCTGTGGTTATTTTTATGATATCGAAATGCCATGTAATAAGCGCCAACCTGGGACGGGATGTGGGGCAATAGAAGGCTTTAACCGGATGCATGCTATTTTCGGAACTTCAGAAAAATGTATTGCCGTTCACCCTAGTGATATGTGCGTAGCCTTAGTGGCTTTAGACGCTGAAGTAATATTGGCCGGCCCAAAAGGTGAACGGAAATTGCCATTTAAAGACTTTCATCGCCTGGCTGGAGACACACCACAGTTAGACAATAACTTAAAGGCTGATGAAATGATCATGGGTGTAGAAATCCCGGTAAATAACCTGACCAAAAATTACCATTATCTTAAAGTTAGAGACAGGGCTTCTTATGCTTTTGCACTGGTGTCGGTAGCGGCAGCATTTGAAATAGTCGATAATAAAATCACCGATGTTCGGATAGCGATGGGCGGTGTAGCACATAAACCCTGGCGTTTAACTGCATCTGAGCTTTTCTTAAGAGGAAAAGAAGCCAGCTTAACCAATTTTAATCAGGCTGCACAATTGGCTATGAAAGATGCAAAAAGCTTTGGAGGAAATGACTTCAAGTTAAAACTGGCCCCTAATACAATTATCGAGGCATTAAGCCTTGCAAAAGCAAAAGCTTAGTTATGGAAAAGAACATTTTGAAAGACGATAACGATCGTGTAGACGGACTCCTGAAAGTTACGGGTAAAGCCAGGTATTTTGCTGAATATGAATTGCCGGGTTTAACCTACGGTGTATTGGTGACCAGTACCATTACAAAAGGAAAAATTACCTCCCTTGATACTAAAGCTGCCGAAAAAGCTCCGGGAGTAATTGCAGTGATTTCACATTTAAATAAGCCATCAGCTGCTGCCTACGAGCAGGAAGGTGGACCACAGATGAAAATTTTTTATACCGATAAGATTTTTTACAATGGACAACCCATCGCTATCGTGGTGGCAAACACCTTTGAAAGAGCAACTCATGCCGCCTCGCTGGTTAAAGCTACCTACGCTAAAGAAACGTTTAATACCGATTTTGAAAAAGCGCTGAAAGATCCGAAGGCTAAAAAGTTTCAGGGACAGGCTGACTATAAACGGGGTGAAGAAAATGCTTATAAAACTGCAGAGGTAAAGCTGGAAGAAAGGTACTTTTTACCCATTGAAACACATAATCCTATGGAATTACATGGAATTATTGCCGATTGGCGCCCCAATAACCAGCTTACGGTTTATGCCAAAACACAAGGAGTAAAAGCTACGCAGGGTACCATTGCAAACGTTTTTAAAATTCCAATGGAAAATATCCAGGTGAATTCAGAGTTTGTAGGTGGTGGCTTTGGGATGGCATTGAGAACCTGGCCATTGGAAATTGCAACAGTAATGGCCTCCAAGCATATTGGCAAACCTGTAAAATTAGTAATTACCAGAATGCAAATGTTTACCATGGTGGGTAATCGTCCGGCAGCAATACAAACCATTGGCTTAGGTGCAAATAGGGATGGTAAATTAACAGGTATTACGCATAGGGCCTACGGCGAAACTTCCGCTTACGAAAACTTTACCGAAGGTGTAGTAAACATGGCGAAGTTTATGTACCAATGCGATAATGTAAATACTTCTTATGCCATTGTACCGGTTGATTTGGGAGTGCCGATATGGATGCGCGGACCAGGAGAAGCCACCGGAGCTTTTGCGCTCGAAAGCGCGATTGACGAGATGGCGCATGCCTTGGATATGGATCCGCTGGAGTTTAGAATTAAAAATGATCCGGAAACTGATCAGCAGAAAAATAAACCTTTTTCGAGTAAAAATATTAAAGAAGCTTATCAAATCGGGGCGGAGAAAATAGGTTGGAAAAACCGCAAAAATAAACCGGGGAGTTTGGTGGAAGGAGCATGGCAAACTGGTTATGGGGTGAGTGTTGGTGTATTCAACGCCAATAGGGGTAAAGCCAGCGTTAAAGGTATCCTTAAAGCTGATGGATCGCTGCTTCTACAAAGTGCAACCAGTGATATTGGTCCTGGGACAGGAACCGGTATGACCTTAATTGCCAATAAATTGATGAATATTCCTGTAGATAAAATTACATTCGAACTGGGAGATTCCTCCTTACCACCGGCACCAAGTCAGGGTGGTTCGGCAACGTTATCTACGGTAGGCTCGGCTGTGAATGATGTTTGTGTAGCCCTGAAATCTACCATCGCCGAACTCGCAGCAAATTCAAATATGGATGCTACCTCCAATTTTGTTGAGGTATTGAAAAAGAATAATCTCCCGCAAATCGAAATCACCAGAGAGAGTCAGGGCGGTAAGGAAAGAGATCAGTATTCGATGTATTCGTTTTCCATTCACTTTGTACAGGTAAAGGTAAACAGCCTGACGGGGGTAGTGAAAATGGGTAAAATTGTTTCTGTTGGCGATTCAGGTACTATCGTAAGTCCGAAAACAGCCCGAAGCCAGATGGTAGGCGGTGCAGTTGGCGGTATAGGAATGGCTTTAACTGAAGAGTCAATAATCGATCACCGTTATGGAAGATATATCAATAACAATTTTGCTGATTACCATGTTCCGGTCAATGCTGATGTTCCTGAAATCGATGTCCATTTCATCAATAAACCAGATCCTTACATCAATCCGATGGGCGCAAAAGGTATGGGCGAAATTGCGTTGATCGGCTTTTCTGCTGCAGTGGCCAATGCCGTTTTTAATGCTACCGGAAAAAGAATCAGAACATTGCCCATAACACCAGATAAGATATTGGCGTAGTCATTCGCTCAAGCAGTCGTCACCCTGAACCGAGCCTTGGCGAGCTCACCGAAGGTAATTTATGTCAGGGTATTTCTGTTAAAACATGCTGAAATGAATTCAGCATGACGGATCAAGGTAAAATTTTGTTTTAATCAGCAAAAAAAATGCGTCCCAATTTACAATGGAACGCATTTTTTGCTTCTGTTTGAAGATATTAACTTCGCTCAGCATGATCAATAAAATTATTTCGGAAACTAGTTACCAGTATAAGTGGCAGCTAACTTCAATGCATTATAAGCATTCACAATTCCACCGCTGATACAAAGATCAGAAAAAGGAACAGATACTTTTTCAGCATCTGGTCCTTCACCTTTTGCGTATTCCACATTGTGGTTCACTTTAGTAACCGATTTTACAATAATTTCTTTTACCTGTGCTGCCGTTAACTTTGGATAATAAGAACGGATTAAGCCGGCTAAACCCGCCACTACCGGCGACGCCATACTGGTTCCATCCAAATTTTTATATTTCGAACCTGGCACCGTAGAATAGATCTGTACACCTGGCGCAAAAACATCTACCTGATTTTTACCATAATTAGAGAAGCTGGCTTTTAGTGTCTCATCATCTTTCGGACCTGACGCACCAACGGTTATCCATGAGGCAATGGTTTTTTCATCTAAATCTTTGTGGTTAGGAAAATTATTTTCAACATCGATGTTCTTGTTCTCATTACCTGCTGCCTGAACAATCAATACATCTTTAGATGCCGCATATTTCATTGCTTCGTTAACAATGGCCTTATCCCAGCTATATGCTTTGCCAAAACTCATATTAATTACTTTTGCACCATTATCAACGGCATAACGTACCGCATTTGCAACGTCTTTATCTCTTTCATCACCGTTTGGTGTACAACGAACACCCATAATGGCTACATTATCAGCTACACCCAAAATACCAAGTTTATTGGTTCTATCTGCTGCGATTATACCGGCAACGTGTGTACCATGCATGGCATCAGGACCAGCAACATCATTGTTACCATAAAATCGTTCCTGATCATTGTTCGGATCATCGCCAACTATTGAACGTGGATCATAATCAAGATTTAAATTATATTCGGCCTGGCGGGTATAATAATCTAATCCTTCCTTAATTTGGTCTTCGTAAAAATCTTTAAAGTTGCCTTTTTCCAATTGCTGACTCATTACGTTCTGAATTCTGCCTTCCACCGCTGAAGATGGCTTAAACTTCTGAAAATCTTCTGCCGTTGGATTTTCTTTACCGATTTTTTTCACTACAGCATCCAAGGCTGTTTTAAAACCGGTAATACCGGCTAAATTTTCTTTTGCTTCTGCCAGTTTTTGTTCTAACTCAGCTCTTTCAGCTTTAAATGCTTCAAAGTCCTTTTTATCCTTTTCTGCTACATTAGCATCAGTGGTATTTGCAAAACGTACCTGATCGCGACGAACCAGACGCGTTAACTCTAACGTTTCGAAGTTTACAGATCCCTTCGGCCCTCCAATAAAATTCCAACCGTTAATATCATCGATGTAACCATTTTTATCATCGTCCTTACCATTGCCAGGTTTTTCTTTGGTGTTTATCCACATGATCCGTTTTAAGTCTTCATGTGTAGCTTCTACACCACCATCATTTACGGCTACAATTAATTTTACAGATTTTTTACCTTTTAAAAGCTCTTTATAGGCTTTTTCGGTACTGATTCCAAATGTACTGTCACTTTTTAAGTCAAGGTTTTGCCAATTGGCTTTTTGTGCATGAGATAAAGTTGGTACTGCACCCGCGATTGCAATACCGAACAACGCTCTAAATATTCTACTCTTATTCATTTATGTATTTTTGTATTAAACGACGAAAGTTAATTTTAATTTCTTATTGAACGAAATTGTAATAAAATTAATTCTTTCAGGCATATTTAAATTGCCATTTTGATATGGTCACCAATAGAAAAAGTCGTCACCTCGACCGAAGCAATGCAGAGTGGAAATTTATCTAGACAAATTTCTCGACTTCGTTGCACTTCGCTCGAAATGACGACTCATTTTTATTGAATACTAACCGATCTATTTTAAACCAGCAGCAATCTTTTTAGCCATTTCATCGTGCGATTCTATCACCTTTAAAGTATTAACGGCCCATTCTTTAATGCTTTGATCACGGTTTTCCGCACCTTGTTTAAATAATGCCACTGTTTTTTCATGATCGGTAACCATCATCTCCATATAATGTTTATCAAATGCTGAACCAGTCATTTTTTTCATTCCATCTAAATGAATCTGTTCGTCAGCTGGCAGGGCATCAGGAGTAATCACTTTTTTGTTTACGGCCAAAGCTTTTAATTCCGCATTGGCTTTAGTATGGTCAGCCAGCATTTTGGCAGCAAAATCTTTCACTTCTGCGCTTTTTGCATTCTTTGCTGCAATCCTGGCCGCTTCAACTTCCATAATACCGCCTACAGCTGCTTTTCTTAAAAAGGTAGCACCCGCTTCATCAACTCCTGATTCGGTACTCTCAGATCCAACAACGTGATTCCCGTTTACCATTGTGGTATCGCCAGACACGCTGTCTTTAGTGGTTGCCGATTTTTTGTCTGCAGTTTGGCAGGCCTGAAAGGAAAATGCCAGGGCAAAAGCAGTAGACCATAAAAATATTTTTTTCATGTTTTTTCTATGTTTTGATGTGTATGAAAAACAATAGACATGGAAAAAGGTTTTTCATATCTTATTCAGATCCCCCCGTCATATGCATTTTGAATTACAATGCCCATTTGGTTTTCTGGATCTTGAATGGGTGAAAAGCCAAATTGCTCATAAAGACCATGTGCATCCAGCGTAGCCAATTGGTAACGCCTTAAGCCTTGCAAGTCTGGGTGGAATATCATAAATGACATCAATTTCTTGGATAAGCCCAAGCCACGGTGATTTTCTTTAACATACACATCGCAAAGCCAGGCAAATGTTGCCTTATCAGTTATCCAACGTGCAAAGCCTACTTGCTCCTGATCTTTATAGATACCAAAGCAAAGTGAATTTTCTATGGATCTTTTTACGGTAGCTAAGGGGATATCTTTGGCCCAATAGGATTCAACACTTAAATAATGATGTATAGCCTCGTGGTCTAAAAGTGCTTTTTGATCAGAAAATATAAAACCGTTTTCGCTGATTTCCATAGTTGATACTGGTAGTTATTTAATCAGTTAATTATTAGATTATCCGCCACCATTAACAGATTTTAGCAGTTAGCTGATCAACCTAATTACGCATGTTGATAAATTGTAGGGGCTGATCAAAATCTTCGTTTCTGCAAAGGCTGATTACGGCCTGCAAATCGTCAATTTTCTTTGCCGTAACCCGAACCTGATCATCCATGATAGCTGGCTGAACTTTTAAACCGCTGGCTTTGATTTTTGCGACCACTTTCTTCGCAGCTTCTTTATCCAATCCTTCTTTGATACTGATTTCTTTTCTGATCATATTGCCAGAGGCCTGGTGCTCGTCGCCAAAATTTAGACTTTTCGGATCCAAATTCTGCTTCATCATCCTTGAAATGATGGAGCCTTCAATAGCTTTCAAACGCATATCATCTTCAGTAACAATGGTAATTACATTGTTTTTTTTATCAAGATCAATCGTACTTTTTGATCCGTTAAAGTCGAATCGGTTGAGGATTTCTTTTTTAGCATTGTTAACGGCATTGTCTAATGTCTGCGCATCAACTTTACTTACAATATCAAAAGAAGGCATGGTTTTAGCTTTAAAGTAAAAAAATAAGTAGATTTAAGAGAAATTAATCCATTCTCACAAAAAAACGAAAATAATATGAAAACCACTAAACCAAAGTCTCAAAAAAAAATCATAAAAAAGGAAGCTAAAAAACAACTTGAGCAGTCGATTACCGCTCAATTTTTAGACGTAATTAAAAGTTTAGGGCATGATGTATCGGAAATTAGTACGGAGGTGGGCAAAGCCAGTAAGCGGGTTGCTAAAAAACTAACAAAAAAATTTACCATTGTTAAAGCAGACGTGGGACAAAAAATTGATGGTTTGTTACACGCTTCCAAAGAAAAAGCAAACGAAGTCAAAAAACCTGTTGCCAAGGCCATCAATAAATCTGAAAAATCTGCCGAAAAGGTAGTAAAAAAGGCGGTTGAGAAAGCAAAACCAGTAGTGCAAAGTATTAAAGTTACGGCGATAGAAACAGAAGAAAAGGCAGAAAAGGTATTGGCCAAACCGGTAACAAAAACGAAAGAAGCAGTGAAAAAGGCCACCGGGACAATAAAAAAAACTGTAGGTGAAGCGCCAGAAAAAGCTGCAGAACTTGTAAAAAAAACCACTGCGAAACCTGCTCCTGCAGTTAACAAGATTGTAAAAACAAGCACTAAAAAATAAATTTGTTAACGTTAACATGTAAATGAATTAACATCGATTTAACAAATTAATATGCAGTTTTGAACATCCCTGTTTGGCAGGGATTTTTTATTTTTTAAATGAGCAATAAGAAGATTCCATTTTTTAACCGCGAAATCAGTTGGCTTTACTTTAATGAACGTGTACTGCAGGAAGCGGCAGATGAAACAGTGCCATTAATTGAAAGGATTAAATTTCTATCCATATTTTCTTCCAATTTAGAGGAGTTTTACCGTGTAAGGGTGGCTACCATAAGCCGTTTAACCAATCTGAATGATAAGGCAAAAGCACTTCTGGGGTTTAATCCAAAGAAAATTCTGAATGAGATTAAAAACATTGTTGTAAAACAGGAAAAAAAATTCGACCAGCTTTTTCAAGCTACCTTGATTAATGAACTTGCTCAAAACAGAATTTTTATTTTAAATGATACCCAGCTGAATGTAAGCAGGGGAGAGTTCGTTAAAAATCATTTCAGGGATAAAATTTTATCCAACCTGGTTCCGATCATGCTGGATATGGACAAACCCTTTCCGGAATTGAAAGACCGGTTTCTTTACTTTTTTGTTAAACTTTCGAAAAAGGAAACAAAAGTGAAGGAAAAATATGCACTTATTGAAATTCCCCCAAATTTACCCCGGTTTTTGGTACTGCCCGAAACAAACGATCTGAAGTTTATAATTCTCGCCGAAGATATTATCAGGTATTGTTTGGATGATATATTTTATGTTTTTACCTATGATAGTTTAGAGGCTTATTCGATCCAGTTAACCAGGGATGCTGAATTGGATATTGATAAAAACATCAGCGATAAGTTTATTGATGATCTAAAAAACAGCTTAGAGAAGCGCAAAAAGGGAAAACCCATGCGCCTGCTTTACGATTCGGCAATGCCGCTGAATATGCTTACCGTACTGGTTAATAAACTTAAGCTGGAAGCTGAAAGTTTAATACCTGGTAACCGTTACCATAAGTTTGGCGATTTTATTGCCTTTCCAAATGTAGGCAAGAAGGAATTGGAATATGCACCGAACGTACCACTGAAGGTTCATGGACTGCATAGAACACAAAGCATGTTTAATAAGGTTGCGCAACGGGATTATTTAGTCAATTTACCTTATCAATCTTATGACTACATCATTTTGTTTTTGCGTGAGGCTGCCATTGACCCAAAAGTTACTGAAATACAGATCACATTGTATCGGCTAGCCGAAAACTCGAAGGTAATCAATGCCCTAATCAACGCAGCTAAAAACGGTAAAACTGTTTCCGTTCTGTTAGAACTTAAGGCCCGTTTTGATGAACAGGCTAACATTTACTGGACAAGCCGATTAATGGAAGAAGGTGTTAAAGTAAACTATGGTTTAACGGATTATAAAGTACACTCTAAAATTTGCCTGGTTAAACGGATTGAAAAAGATAAACCTGTTTATTATGCAAACCTGGCCACTGGAAATTTTAACGAGAAAACCGCAGGTTTATACTGCGATCACAGCATTTTCACTACAAGGAAGGAAATTACTAACGATCTGGTTAAACTTTTTGATGCATTGAACAAGCGTACCGTAACCAGAGGCTTCAAACACCTGATCGTTTCTCCACTAGAGAGCCGTTCTAAACTGGTTAATTTTATCAACCGTGAAATCAGAAATGCCAAACAGGGTAAACTGGCTTACATTATGTTAAAAGTAAACAGTTTGGCTGATGAAGGCATTATTTCTAAACTTTATGATGCAAGCAATGCCGGGGTTAAAATTCAGCTCATTGTACGCGGAATCTGCTGTTTGGTACCAGGGGTAAAGGGCTTTAGTGAAAATATTACCGCTGTTAGTATCATCGATAAGTTTCTGGAGCATGCAAGGGTCTATATTTTTGGTAATAATGGCAAAAATGACATGTATTTATCGTCCGCTGATCTGATGAGCAGAAATTTCGAGCATCGCGTTGAAGTCGGCTTTCCTGTGCTCGACCTTGATGTAAAACAGGAGATTCAGGACATTATCGACCTGCAACTACAAGACAATACCAAATCGAGGCAGATTAATACCTCAAACAACAACAAATACCATAAAAACAGACTAAGCAGAAAGATAAGGGCGCAGGTAGATATTTATAATTATTTAAAAACCAAGCATCAATCATAATGTTGAGATACGCAGCTATAGATATCGGTTCGAATGCAGTGAGGTTACTCATTGCCGATATTAGCAAACAAGACGGAAAATATAAATATAAAAAGAATACCCTTATACGTGTGCCACTCCGATTGGGAGATGATGCATTTCTGGACCAATATATTTCAGAGAAAAAATCAGCAGATCTGGTCAAAACCATGGCTGCTTTTAAGAATTTAATGGATGTTTATCATGTTTCTGAATATTTAGCCTGTGCAACCTCGGCCATGCGCGAAGCCCGCAACGGTGAAGACATTGTAAAGCTGATTAAAAAAGAAACTGATGTTACTTTAGAAATTATTGAAGGACAGCGCGAAGCAAACATCATTTACGCCAATCATATCGAAGAAGCATTAGACGAGAATAAAACATACTTGTATATTGATGTGGGGGGAGGGAGTACAGAATTATCTGTTTTCGTAAAAGGAGCTCCTGAAGCATCAAGATCTTTCAATATCGGTACCATCAGAATGCTTGATAACCAGGATAAGGAAGAAACCTGGGAAGAGATGAAAGATTGGGTGAAAGAACATACCAAGGCCAATAAGCATTTGGCCGGCATTGGTACCGGCGGCAATATCAATAAATTGTTCCGTATGTCGGATGAGAAAGAAAATGCACCTTTATCATTACAGAAACTGAATTCGATGTATAACAAATTAACCGGTTATTCATTAAAAGAAAGGATTCATACACTGGGTTTAAACCCCGATCGTGCAGATGTAATTATCCCGGCATGCGAGATTTATTTGACCTTAATGAAATGGACCGGTATAAAACAGATTTATGTCCCTAAAGTGGGTATGGCTGACGGGATTATTAAATTACTAATAGAAGAGAAGCTAGATTAATTGGGTTGTGGTTTGTGGAGACACAAACCACCCTAAAAGTATTATTAATTTGAATCTGCCTTTTGCAAAGAAATTAATGATTTTTTTACCTAATCATAAATTCATGAGCAGGTATAATATAAATGGTTTGATTATCCCGGCTGAATGTCTCGCTTTGGTTGAAACTAATGATTTTTGCCTCTTTAAGGTTAAAAAAGGACATAGCTTCTGTCAGCCCTGCAATCTCTCTAGCCAAGTTTTCAGAATTTAACTCATAACATACTTGCAGTATCTCTTTCACTTTTCCTTTTTCCATCACAACGAAATCACATTCCTTCTTATCCTGAAAATAATAGATTTCTGAATATTTTGATCTAAGATACAGATATACCGCATTTTCTAGTCGTCTCCCATTTTCATCAGAAAAAACTATTGAATTTTCACTAAATAAACCTAAATCAATTGCATAAACTTTTTTTGGATTACGCATTTGTATTTTAAGCGAATAACTGAATTTAGGAACAAACTGCAGGATATAAGTATTTTCTAAGTAAGAGAAAAATTCGAGAATGGTTGTTGTTGATCTTATCCCAAATACTTCTTTTAGTTTATTGCCGGAAACTGGTTTTCCAATATTTGAAATAAGATATACTGCCAGCTTTTTTAAGGTAGCCACTTCTCTAACACCATACCTAATGGCAATGTCTCTATTTAATATATCATCTAAAAGCTGGTTTAATATTACTCCATTTCCAGTTTTTAGGTATTCAGGAAAACCACCATTTTGCAGGTACCGTTGCAAACTAGCAGCTGTGTTTTCTAATTTTTTGAACGCTAAAAATTCCTCGTAAGAAAAAGGAAATAATTCAGTCGATAAATGCCTTCCCGTCAACTTTGTGCCCAGCTCTTTACTTAATAGTGTTGAATTGGATCCAGTTATTACAATTTTATATTCGTCGTCAAGTAATTGTCTTACAAATAACTCCCAGTTTTCGAGTATTTGTACTTCATCAAAAAATAGTGTTTCTACTCTTCTTTTTTTTATTTCAGATAATAACCTAACAAAATCATCTGTTTCGAAACCAGCAAATCGTGTATCTTCAAAATTTATAAAAAGTGTTTTTTCTTGGTTTTTATTCAATAGCTGATACAGCAACGTACTTTTTCCACATCTTCTTACACCTGTAATTATTAAAGCAAAGTTTTCTACTAGCTTTAATTTTGGTAAATTATTTCTTTGCAGTCCCATTTTTTTATTCGAAAATGCATCATTTTGCGAATCCAGAATCGACCCAATTTGACTCTCTAATAGCATACCTATATATCTTTCAATACAAATATAAAATATTATTCATTATAAATGGAATATTTTGTTCACTGGGGATGAAAGATATTTATAGTGTTATTTATACAAATTTGATAACTTATTTTTGGTTGATGTAAATACGCCATTAAAGTCTCCATTAACAATGCTCCAAAATTAAAGAATTATTTAGCGCACTTCCGGTTCATACGATGTAGGCCAGAATTCGCGAAATATCCAGCCACAAGATGGCATCATTCCATCGCTATCCTAAAAAATGTTTTCACTTCGTTATTGATATCTTCTTCAAAGAAAATCCTCAAATGGTGGTTAAATTGATTAGTTCCCGGAACCTGTACAATTTTAGTGAAACAAAGGTTGTACTCATATGGTTGATCGAAAGGAATAACCACGTGTACAAAATTTTTACCCAACTGCGTAATTTACGCGAAGGGCGTTTTAGATTCTATGGCAATCATAGATTTGGTGGTACGAAGTTTAATTTCGCCGATTTCGGCCAGCTGGTCAATAAAAAAACGGAATAATCCAAGGGTATATTCCGTTTTTCCTGTTAAAAAGTCTGATAGATGTTTTTCTTCAGACAATGTCATCCCTTAGTCTTCAAGTAACTTCGTCGCAGCCTCGTCAGTAAACCAGGTTAGTTTACCGTCAATCGGATCAATTAACTGGGAAGGATATAGATCAGGATTTTTTTCGGCATCACCAATTACATGTTTCAATGCTTCTGCTTTATTTTCCCCGAATACCAAGAAAGCAACATTATCGGCCTGGTTAATTAATGGTGCAGTAAAACTGATCCGATAAGTATCTAGTTTTTGCACGTAAACCGCTGCTACATTCACTTCTTCATCCTTTACTAAGGTAGTATGCGGAAAAATTGAAGCGGTATGCGCATCATCGCCCATGCCGAGCAGGACTAAATCGAAAATAATGTCTTCGCCATTAAAATGCTGGTCAATTGCTTTTTTATATTCAATAGCTGCTTTTTCTGGTGCCAGGGTTGTATCTACATAAAAAATATGATCTTCTTTAATACCCAACGGATCTAGAATAGTTTTTTTGGCCATTAGTCCGTTGTAGTTATCATCGTTGGCGGGAACGTTGCGCTCATCGCCAAAAAAGAAATACACTTTTTCCCAGTCAATCCTATGCTTCCCTTCGGTAGCCAAAAAATGATAAAGTGCTTTAGGAGAACTACCACCCGTAAGTACGAAATTAAAGCGATCGTTTTCTTCGATAGACATTTCTGCAATTTTAATTACATAATCAGCCAGATCCTGGTTTAGTTCTTCTAATGTTTTATAGATAAGTAGATTCATTTTATTTTGGTTAATAGTTGATGGTTCATGGCTATAAACTATTGAGCCATGAACCATCACATAATTATTCCTTATTCTTCAATGGCAGGTTGAACCAGTGGAAACCATCTCTTGCGATAAGGGCCTCAGCTTCTTCTGGTCCCCAGCTATCAGCAGGGTAATTCGGGAAGTTGATCGATTTTTTACTTTCCCAGGTATTTAAAATCGGCATTACCAATTCCCAGGCAGCCTCTACCTGATCGCCGCGCATAAACAGCGTTTGATCGCCCATCATGGCATCCAGCAATAAGGTTTCGTAAGCTTCTGGTGTATCACCTTCATAAGTGCCTTTATAATCAAATACCATATCAACCGGGTTCAAAACCATATCTAATCCAGGTCTTTTCGCCTGTACCTGCATACGGATACTCATTTCCGGCTGAATGCTGATTACCAGCCTGTTCTGCTGCCAGTTTTCGGTTACACCTGATGAGAAAATCTGATGTGGAACATCTCTGAACTGAATGGTAATTAACGATGAGGTTTGGTTCAGGCGCTTTCCTGTTCTTAAATAGAAAGGAATACCTTGCCATCTCCAGTTGTCAATATGGAATTTAACTGCCGCGAAAGTTTCGGTATTCGAATGAGGATCAACACCTTTTTCCTGGCGGTATCCCGGAACTTCCTTGCCTTCAACCCAGCCTTTGCTATATTGGCCACGGACCGTATGAAAACGGATATCCTCTGCAGAAAAAGGGCGCATTGCTCTCAAAACCTCTACTTTACGGTTCCTGATTTCATCTGCATCAAAATTAATTGGGGCTTCCATACCAACCAGGCAAAGCAATTGCAAAAGGTGGTTTTGGATCATATCCCTCAAAGCACCAGATCCCTCATAATAACCGCCACGATCGCCCACGCCTAATTGTTCGGTTACCGAAATCTGAACGTGATCGATATATGAGCGGTTCCATAACGGCTCAAACAAGGCATTGGCAAAACGGAAAGCCATCATATTCTGCACGGTTTCTTTACCCAGGTAGTGATCAATCCGGTAGATCTGCTTTTCGGTGAAAATGGTGCTTAGCAATGCATTTAACTCTTTTGCCGATTCTAAATCGTGGCCAAAAGGTTTCTCGATAACGATACGGCTATTGTCTTCATCCTGTGTCAATTTATATTTCTGCAAGCACTCCGCAATAATAGGGAAGAAGTTAGGCGCAACTGCCAGGTAAAAAATAACCTGTGTGCCTGTACCAAACTCTTTTTGATATTTTTCTACCGCAGCTTTCAAATTTTCGAAAGTTTTCGGCTGTGCAAAGTCGGTAGGGCAGTAATGGATGGTATTGGCAAAATCATCCCACTTATCCTTTTTAACTTTTCCGGTTCGGGAGAATTCATTCACAGCTTCTTCCAAAGCCGTTTTGTAACTATCATCGGTAAATTCAGTTCTTCCTGTGCCAATAATGGCAAACTGATCGGGCATGTAGCCCTCCATAAACAGGTTATACAGGGCCGGTGCTAATTTTCTTTTATTTAAATCGCCTGTTCCACCAAATATGACAAAAATGGTCGGGTTTAATGCGGTTTTGGTTTTCATTTTATGATTTATGTTCTTAAGTCTGATTATTTAGGATAATTTGTTCCAATCGGCATGAAACACACCTTCTTTATCAATACGCTCAAAGGTATGGGCACCAAAGAAATCTCTTTGCGCCTGGATTAGGTTTGAAGGCATGCGGCCTGTGGTAATCGTATCAAAATAGGTTAGCGTTGAAGCAAAAGCAGGTATACCTAAACCGGCATTAATACTGGCACTGATTGTTTTACGGGTGCCGGATAAAGTACCTTTAATAATGTTTTGAATACCGTTATCACCAAATAAATGCTCAAGAGCATTATTTTTGTCATAAGCCTGATAAATATCTTCCAGGAATCTAGCCCTGATGATACAGCCGCCACGCCAGATTTTGGCAATTTCCTGCAACTGTAAATCGTATTGATATTCTTTTGATGCCTGAACCAGTAAATGCATCCCTTGTGCATAAGCACTGATCATCGAGAAATAAAATGCATCTTCCAGCTCCTCAACGGTAACCGCAATTTTAGTATCTTTTTTACCGAATGCTTCTTCTAAAGAAACCCTAAGGGCTTTAAATTTAGATAAATCTCGGTTAGAAACTGCTTCGTTAATGGTTGGTACAGGTAACTGAAGTTCCATTGAAACCTCTGAAGTCCATTTTCCGGTACCTTTTGAACGTGCTTCATCTTTAATCTGATCTAAAAGATCATTTTGTGTATCGGTATCTTTAAACAGGAAGATTTCGGCCGTAATTTCCAATAAGAATGATTGCAACCTGCCTTCATTCCATTTTTTGAATACTTTATAAATTTCTTCGTTTGAATAACCTAATCCGTTTTTAAGGATGCCATATACTTCGGCAATAAGTTCCATAATGGCATATTCAATACCATTGTGTACCATTTTAACAAAGTGGCCGGAAGCGCCCGGACCAATGTAAGTTACACAAGGGTCGGTTCCAACTTTTGCAGCTACAGCATCAAAAACATCTTTAACTACATTATAAGCTTGTTTATCGCCGCCTGGCATCATGCTCGGACCAAAACGTGCACCTTCTTCGCCACCAGAAATACCCATTCCGAAGAAGTGCAGGCCATCTCGTTCCAGCTCATCCACACGGCGGTTGGTATCGGTAAAATGCGAGTTTCCACTATCGATGATGATATCACCTTTACTTAAAAGTGGTTTCAATTCGGCAATAACGCTATCTACAATCGGGCCTGCAGGTACCAGCAAAATCAGCGTACGCGGAGTTTGTAAGCTTGAAATAAAGCTTTCTATATCATCAAATCCTTCCAGCTGATGTGCCTTGCCTTCTTCTTCAAGCTTAGCGATCATTTTGGTGTCTTTATCGTAACCGGTAACCGAGAAGCCTTTATCAGCCATATTTAATAAAAGGTTTCGGCCCATGGTACCTAAACCGATCATGCCCAATTTATATTTTTTCGAATCGTTATTTGCCATTTTTTATTTTTTTGAGTGCACCCAAAAATAGGGTTTACAAATTAATATTGCAGATTTTGTTGTTAAAAGATTGTAATAAACAATGAATTCAGAATTGTGCTATTTTTTTGGCGATACAGTAAAAATATTGTACTTATCGGCAAGTTTCCAGAGTTTCGCCCCACCTTTAATGCCATCTCTGTTGGTTACGATTTTAATATTGCTTTCTAATTTAAAATCTATGTGTTTAGAATTGCCACCACCAATGTATAAAGCGTCATAGTTGAAAACCGTTTTATAAACTTCGATGATCTTTTTTAAACGTTTATTCCAGCGTTCAGCACCAATTTTCTCAAAGGCCTTATTCCCGATATAATCGTCATAATCTTCTTCTTTATTTATGGGAAAATGCGCCAGTTCTAAATGCGGCAGTAATTCGCCATCAAACAGTAGTGCGGTTCCAAAGCCTGTTCCTACCGTAAAAACAATTTCAAAACCTTTGCCATCAACCACGCCTAAGCCCTGTTGATCGGCATCGTTTACCAAGCGTACGGGATGCCCCAGTACATTGGCCACACGTTGTGCCAGATCAACATCTTCCCATTTGTTTTTCGCCAGATTAGGTGCAGTTTTAACGATGCCGTTTTTAACATACCCTGGAAAACCAATCGAAATGCGGTTGAACGTTTGTGGGAAAGGTTTAACCAGTTCTACTATTCCGTTAACAATATCTTTAGGTGTAGCTTCAGGCGGAGTTTTGCTTTTAACATATTCATTAAGCATGTTACCGTTTTCATCCAAAAGAACTGTTTTTATACTTGTACCACCAATATCAATCGATAATATATTGTTGTTTTCAACTTTTTTCTCTGTAGCCATAACGCTTTATTTATAATTTCGAAGTTCTACAAATAAATTAAAATGGCAAATATTAAATGAAGATTGATTTTGTTAGTTAAAATAATATAAACTATAAAATCTATATATTTAGTAGAATATATTTAAGTTTGTTCTGTTAATTTAAAAAAGATATAAACGGTTATGACGGTAAACTACCTTGCATTTGCTATTCCAGCATTTTTTATTTTTGTGTTTATTGAATTTAAGATTGCCCAGCACCAAAAGAAGGCTAAAATTTTTAAATATGAGAGTACCGTTGCAAATTTTAGCGTGGGTATTGCCGAAAGGTTATTAAATTTATTCATCGCGGCAAGTTTTTATCAGGTGTATAATTGGATTTATTCCAACTATGCCATTTTCGACATTTCTACCAAATGGTATGTATGGATTTTGCTATTGCTTGCTACCGATTTTGTTTGGTACTGGTATCACAGGCTAGGGCATGAGATTAATTTTTTATGGGCTGCGCACATTGTCCACCATCAAAGTGAAGAATTTAATTTATCGGCAGCAGCCAGGATTACCACCATCCAGGCCATCTTCCGAAATGTATTCTGGTGCGTATTACCCTTATTGGGTTTTCATCCTAATATGATCATCACTATACTGTTGGCCCACGGAGCTTATTCATTTTTTACGCACACGCAATTAGCTGGTAAGTTGGGCTGGTTGGAAAATATATTGATTACGCCTTCTTTACATGGCGTTCACCATGCATCGGATGATAAATACCTGGATAAAAACTATGGCGACGTTTTTGTTTTTTGGGATAAACTTTTCGGTACTTTCCAAAAAGAAGAAGAAGCGCCGAAATATGGCTTAACCCACCCGATCAAAAGTTACAGTTTCCTTTGGCAGCATTTTCATTATTATCTGGAAATAGGCGAAGCCTACAGGCGCGCAAATGGATTCAGGGCCAAATGGAATGCTATCTTTGGCAGCCCAGCCTTGATGGATCAAAATATCAGGCCTGCTTTGGAAGAGCGCTATTTTCAGCAAAGAAGACAAGATCAATCCAACCCCAAATTTAAAACTTATTTAAATATCCAGTTAATTGTGGTAGTTGCCATGCTTACAGGTACTACCATGCTCTACGGATCATTAACCTCAATACATAAAATAGCCATAGCAATTTTTATTTTGGTTACGCTGATTAACATTGGTGCGTTATTGGAGCAGCGCAAGTGGATTTATTACCTGGAATGTTTCAGATTGATATTGGTATTCGGTTATCTTTTCTACAGTTTTGACATTATCGAATTTTTAATATTACCGGTTGTAGGATTGATCATTCTAGAGCGTAATTTTTCTCTGAACAGCTTGTATAAAAAACACTTTTTCAGCTGCCAATCCAACACAATTAATACATAGGTAACCTAAAATATAAGTTTGCTTAATATTAGCGTAACGTTGTCTGGCTACTTTTGCTGGCAAGATGAAGGATGTATACTTAAGCAAAAGTGACGAAGATTTAATGTCTCTGATGATCAATCAGGACAGCCTTGCATTAGAAACGCTTTTCAACAGGTATTATCCTGCCTTATGCAAATTTATCACTATCTATATTAAAGATCACAATAGGGCTGAAGAGCTTGTTGCTGATCTTTTTATGAAGCTCTGGGACAAAAGAAATGAACTGCAGATCAGGTCAATCAAAAAGTACCTGTTTACCGCGGCTAAAAATCTAGCCTTTAATGAAGTTCAACGGGTAAAATTCCATATTTTAAGTATTAATGATCGTGAAGATTCGCTAGATTATCCGGATAGCTATCTAAATCCGCACGAACAGCTTGCCAGCAGGGAATCTTATTCCGAAATTATGGAGTTGATTAAACGGTTACCAGACCGGCAGCGGGAGGTGCTTTTAATGAGCCGCATCGATATGCTCGAGAAAAGCATTATTGCAGATTTACTAGGTATCTCGATCAGAACTGTAGAAACCTTACTTTATCAGGCCGTTAAAAATTTTCGATCGCTCGCTACCGACCGTTCGGCTATTTAAATCTATTTTTTCGTACCACACTTAAGATGATCCTAATCGTTTTCAAAAGATCATTCATCGAAATATTACTTTCATCAGCTTTAAGCAGCAGATACAGTTTTCCGTAATGGCCTTCCATTAAGCTTATGGTACGGTTTCAGATGAAGAATCGAAAGCTCTTCCCGGCAACAAGGTTTATTAAACTTAGGCAGGTGCTCTCAGCAATATCCGGGCATAAAGATCTGTAAAAAGCCCCTTTATTCACAAACACTCATATTTTCCTGATTAATCATTCTTTCAGGCATTATTTGATTTGAGACCGCGTGTAACTCTTTATACTTAACGATTTCTTAACAATAACTTGATGTTTTTCGCTACGTATAAGTATCGGTTAATCTGTCTTACGTTCAGAACCGCATTACTAAATGGACGAACGTTACTACAGATTAATAGAACACTACAGCAAGAAAACCATCGGAACTGACGATTTAAATGAGTTACTAATCTGGGTGGAAAGCAACCGCGAACACCAGCAGGTTTTCAGAAAAACCTTACAGGCTTTTGAAGCAGCGGATTATTCTTTGAACAACCCTGTAAATCAGCAAAAAAGCTGGTCGGCCGTCCAACAGCATATCAAAAATAGTGCTGAACAACCGGCAACAGTCAGAAAAACTAACTACCGCATCTATCTTACAATAGCAGCCGCAATTGTGGTGATTGCTTTATTGCCAATCATTTATTTTAATAATTTCCATCCAAAAAAAATGGAAGCTGTTGCTTACCATGAAATTTATAATCCCAGGGGGCAGAAAAGACTGGTGACCTTGCCCGACGGTTCTAACGTATATTTAAATGGCGATACAAAAATCCGGTACGCGTTAAATTTTAACACAGGTAAACGCATCGTTTACTTAGCAGGCGAAGCATTTTTCGATGTTCAACACCGCAGCAGACAACCTTTTATTGTTTATACAGGAAACGTAAGTACTACGGTTTTAGGTACGTCATTTAATATTAATGCCTATCTGTACTCAAAAAACATCAGCGTTACCGTGCAAACGGGTAAAGTAGGGGTAGTATTTAAAAACCAGGGAAAAATGCCTAATGTACAGTTCCTCGTACCAAATCAGCAAATCAGCATCAATAAGAATGATGGACAGTTTACCCGAAAAGAGGTAAACGCAGTCGATTTTGAAAGCTGGAGGGAATATAAAATCTTTTTTTACGATAAACCCCTGAGCGAGATCGCCGAGGTGATTGCCCGTGAATATGATCTTGATGTTGAAATTAAAAAGGAAACCTTAAAAGGGATAAAACTTACCGCAAAATTTGATAAATGCTCAGTAAAGCAGATCATGGACGTCATTGCCAGGCTTTCTGATTCAAAATATGAAATCTATGAAAATAAAGTAATCATTTATTAACGGCAAACCAAAAAATAGATATGATATAAAATTACTTAACCGAAAAATGGCTCGAAATGCTGGACACATTTCAAGCCCTGAAAACTGTATACTCATTTGACAAAGTAAAACTTAGTAAAGATATGAAAATTAATACCAGGTGGATTAAAATCTTCCATCAGTATCCCTCAAAAATTATGGTAATCATAGCCATAACGATGTTGAATCTGCTCTCTTTCTCTCTATATACCCATGCACAAAGCGATAAAAAAATTTTATTCGAAGCGGATGGCATGACATTAAAAAAAGCTTTTGAAACATTAGAAAAGCTGAGCGGCAATCATATTGCCTACAATAATAATCAGCTCAATGATCAGAAAAAAGTGTATGTTTCCAGGGGAACAAGATCTGTTTTTGAAATTTTGGATCTGCTTTTAAGAGGTATGCCTTTTACCTATAAAGCCAGTGGTACGGGTAATATCCTGATTACCGCAAAAAACACCAGTATAGGTCGGGTTAGCGGGAGGGTTGTGGATGAAAACAATGAACCCATTCCGGCCGCCACCGTTAAAATTATTGAACTGAATATCGTTGGACAAACCAACAACAACGGTGAATATAATCTAAATGCAGCCGAAGGCATTTATACTATTGAAGCGAGATTTATTTCTTACGAAATTGCCAGAAATCAACAGGTAAAAGTTAACAATGGGACAACCACGCGTGTTAATTTTAAAATGGTACAGGCAGATAACTCATTAAACGAGGTGGTAGTTACTGCTTTAGGTATCAAAAGGCAAGAGAAAGCATTAGGTTACGCGGTGACTAAAATTGATAGCAACCAGTTAACTGAAGCTGTTTCTACCAATTGGACCGATGCACTTTCGGGCAAGGTTGCCGGTTTAAACCTGATCAGATCGAACAGTGGTCCCGCGGGTTCAAATAAGATCATATTAAGAGGCGAGAATAACCTGACAGGCGATAACGAAGCTTTGATTGTTTTGGATGGAGTGGTGATCAATAATTCGGGTGGCAGACGTACAGCCAACAGTTCTGACGGCGTATATGGCACAGGCAGTGATAATATGCCGGCTGATTACGGAAGTTCAATTAACGACATCAACGCGGAGGATATTGAAAGTGTAACTGTATTAAAAGGACCAGGAGCTGCCGCCCTTTACGGACAGCGAGGGGCAAACGGCGCGATCATTATCACCACCAAGTCAGGCAGTTCAAAACATAAAAAAGTTAACATCCGATTTACTTCCAACGGATCTTTTGAAAAAGTTAACCGTTGGCCGGATATGCAGTATGAGTATGGTCAGGGATTAGATGGTGCAGCCTATTATTCTTACGGTGCTAGTGCCGATGGATCGAGTACAAGCGGAACCAGTTCTGCCTACGGCCCTCGGTTTGATGGCCAAATGTTTTTCCAATACGATCCGGTTACGCAAACTGCAGGTAAAACCAGAACGCCTTGGGTACCTTACAAAAACCAGATCAGGGATTTCTTCAGCACTGGTGATAATTTAACCAACTCCCTGAGCCTAGATGGCCGGTATAAAAATACCACGGCCCGCTTTTCGGTTACCAACCAGAATAATACCTGGATCGTACCCAACACTGGTATCGAACGTACTACACTTACCTTATCAACCAATACAGATGTAACCTCTAAGTTAAAAATTGCCACTAAAATCAACTACGGCAATCGGTTTAGCGATAACCTTCCGGGCGCAGGTTATGGTAATCAATCGTTAATGTACTGGTTTATTTTCTGGCAGCCGAATGCAAGTTTAGATTGGATCAAAAATTATTGGGCGATTGGCAAAGAAAATTTATCAATTAAATACCCTTTCAGTTCGTTCCCGGAGAATCCTTATGCCGTGGTTAATGAATTTATTAACCGAACAGGGCGTAATAATGTTACTGCAAATATTCAGGCCAGCTATCAGTTCACAAAAGAATTAAGTTTATTATTAAGATCCAGTATCGATTATTCAAATGAGAAACGTGCACAAGATCGTCCTTACGATGCGGGTAGCCGTTTACCTAAAGGTTCAACCCGGCAGCAGCACATCAATGCGCAAGAAACTAACATCGATTTCTTGTTAAGGTATGATAAAAAAATCAATAAAAACTTTGGCATCAATGCTACTTTTGGTGGAAGTGAGTTACGAAATAAATATAATAAATCGGATCTACGTGCCGACGGTTTGATTGTACCAAATATCTATGAGTTAACGAACAATCTGTACCCATTAATTTCTATTCCAGATACCAGCCGATACAGGATTAATAGTTTTTATGGGGTTTTATCTACCAACTACAAAAACTACTGGTATGTGGAGCTTACCGGACGTAAAGACTGGAGCAGTGTATTAGCTACTGCTACCAGAACAGACAATGTTGGTTTTTTCTACCCGGCAATTAGCACCAGTTTTGTGCTTTCAGAATTCTTCAAACTGCCCAAAGCAATCAGTTTTGCTAAATTACGGGCTTCAGTTTCACAGGTTGGCAGCGGCGGTACCACACCTTACCGTACAGCCTATACTTATTCTCTGGCATCAAACGGTACTTATCCCGACAGCGCGCTTGTAAACCCAACCATTTTACCAAACGAAAACTTAAAACCACTTAAAACCACCACTTACGAGGTAGGTACTGAAGTAAGTTTATTTAAAGGAAGGTTAGGATTTGATGTGGCTGTTTACGCAGGCAATACCAAAAACCAGATTTTAACCCGGATAGTTGACCGCTCAACAGGATATAACCAGGCATTGATTAATGCCGGGCAGGTAAACAACTCGGGAGTAGAGGTGGCCTTAAACGGAACACCAATCGTTACAAAAAGTGGTTTTAAATGGACGATGAATGCCACATTTGCATCGAATACCAACATCATCAAAGCATTATCGGATAGTTCTATCATTTTACGTACCGGTCCGGTTGCAGGTGGCCAGATTGTGGCCAAAGTGGGTGGCAGCATGGGCGATTTATATGGCAGGGGATATGTACGCGATCCACAGGGCAATGTAGTTTATGATGCTACCACAGGATTTGCCAAAATCACCAATGATGTCGTATACCTCGGCAATACCATGCCTAAATACAAATTCAGTATTGGAAGTACATTTGCTTACCGTAATATCAGTTTAAACGTGCTGTTTGATGCGCAGGTAGGCGCCGTTGCACATTCTTTATTAAACTACAAAATGGTGGAGCAGGGTAAATTAACCAGTACACTTCCTGGTAGATATAATGGTATTGTGGGTAATGGTGTGGTCCAGCTGGCAAATGGCTCTTATGTTCCGAATACCACAGTTGCTTATGATATTGACGAATATTATCGCTCGCACGCGGGAACAGATAATGCGGAGGGCAGCACTTTCAGTACCGATTTTATTAAATTTAGGGAAGCTTCTTTAAATTATAGGTTTAATCCACGTTTTCTTAAAAGGATTGGCCTCTCTGCTGCAACCTTCGGGGTTTATGGCCGAAATCTTTTCATCTGGTCGCCGTGGCCGATGTTCGATCCGGAATTTGGAACGCTTAGCGGCTCTGATATCGTTACGGGTTTTGAGATCGGTCAATTCCCATCAACCAGAACTTTTGGTTTCAATTTATCAATTGGCATATAATCTTTTAAACATGAAAAAGAATCTATATAAAATTATCGCAGCTGTACTGGTGTCTGCTACCACACTTTCATCATGCGATAAAAATTTTCAGCAAGTCAATACGGATCCAATCAATATCCTGTCAACCACACCTGATAAATTATTGGCACCGGCCCTGGTTAATACCCTTACCAGCGGCATGATCCGTAACCGCAACTTCAATAACGAATTGATGCAGGTAACGGTTAGCATCAGCGATGGTGATGGAACAGTGTTTAGGTACGAATACAGAAGTACCTTTTCTGATTATTTATGGAATGCCTGGTATGTTCAGTTGACCAACTTTAAAGATATCTACAAACTAGCAAGTAAACCAGGTATGGAAAATAAATCATACCAGGGCATTTCTTTGGTTTGCCAATCATGGGTTTATTCCATGTTATCAGACACTTATGGCGATATCCCGTATTTTCAATCCAACCAGGGCAGTACAGGTGTTTTAGAACCCAAATTTGATAAACAAAAGGATATTTATCTGGATATGTTCAAGAAACTGGAAGAAGCCAACACTTTGCTAAGCTCAGGCGTGGCGATAAGCCCATCAAGCGACCCGGTATTTAAAGGCAACATAGCAAAATGGCGTAAGTTCTGTAACTCGTTGTACTTAAGGTTGCTGCTTAGGGTATCTGGAAAATCAGAAGTTTCTGCACTGGCAATTGCCAAGATCAAAGAAATTATCGATACCAATCCGGGCAATTATCCGGTTATGGCAAACAACAGCGAATCGGCAACTTTACCATGGACCGGCTTAACCGGAACCGATCCCTATGTTAATCCTTATGTCAATGGGATAAGGGTACAGGATTTCCGATCGCCGGCGATTGGAAGCTTTTTTATCGAGCACTTAAGAGATTGGGCAGATCCACGTATCGATGCCAATTCGCCAAATGGCGATGGTGGCGCCAACCGGTTAGGAATTGCACAAGGGCTACAGGGCTATTCAGGGGTGCCAAGCGGTTACGCCGTTGGTGCCGGAGTGGTTAAACAGGCTTACTTTTATTCCTACGATCAAGCCTTAGGAAGCAGTACTTATGGAGCCAGGTCGTTACAACAATCGTCTAAAACAGGTATCCTGATGAACTACGCTGAACTTCAATTTATTCTGGCAGAGGCAGCAGTAAAAGGATGGATCCAAGGCTCGGCGGCCAGTTATTACAATGCTGGTATTGCGAATGCGATTAATTATTGGGTACCGGCATTTTCCACTTCAACTACATCTTCAGCTTTTACCAAATATGTTACCGATGCCGATATCGATTGGGACAATACACAATCTACAGAAGGCAAAATGGAACAGATCCACCTGCAGAAATATTTCGCACTGTTTCTTGTCGATATGCAACAGTGGTTCGAATATCGCCGTACCGGTCATCCGGTTTTACCAAAAGGTCCAGGTTTGAGAAATGGCGGTATCATGCCTGCACGGATGACCTATCCGGTTTACGTACAGTCTGCAAATCCAACCAATTACCAACTGGCAGTGGCAGAACAGGGGCCCGACGCCATCAACACAAACGTGTGGTGGCAAAAACCGTAACCAATCATTAAAAATGAACAAAATGAAAAAAATAATATTTTATAGCTTAACTTTTCTCTCGCTGGCCTTAACATGGTCAGCATGTAAGAAATCAAATTATCCTGGCGGTGTTATAGGTGATTATGTACCGCTGTATGATTTAAGGAATCTCTATAAAGGTTCGGATGTTACGCTTACCAGCGAGAACATGTTTGGTTCAAGCAGCATCACTGGTGTGGTTATATCTGATCATTCCGGTAAAAACCTGCCTGCCGGACTGCTTATTATACAGGATAGGCGGCGTTTAGGTTTAATCAGGGGTATCTCCATTCAAATCGGCGCCGATGCCTCGAAGTACGTTCCGGGCGATTCTGTTGGGATAAAAGTTGAAGGTGCCGTATTAAAAAGAGTAGATGGAATTTTGCAGGTTACCGGTGTTCCAGCCAATGCTGTTACTAAGATTGCATCCAATGTACCCATTCCACCTAACCGGGTAGGCAGTAGTTTTATCCTGGCTAAACCTAACGATTATGAGAGTACGCTGGTGGCAATTGTAAAAGCCGGATTTGAGCCCGGCGCCGGCCCGAATGATACTTATGCAGGTGATAAAACCATTAATGATGGCTTTGATAATTTTACCCTGCACACAGAAGCAACTGCCACTTTCGCCAACACGGGCGGACTTAATTTCAACGGAAATTATTATGGTATCATCTTTAATACCGTTACTGCAAACGGCACATTGAAGCCGCATCATAGAATGCGTACTATTAAAGATGCAGTTGCCTTAAGTTCTACACCAGATATCGCTTCGGCCATTATTACGGGTTACATGGCTGATGCAGAAGGCGGAGACGGGAACTATGAATACATGCAATTTATGGCCACCAGGGATATCGATTTTTCAGTAACTCCTTTCTGCGTAGTAGTTACAAACAACGCGGGTGCATCCTCACCAACAGGCGTGTTCCCGATAAAAGGTTGGGCAACAGGTGCTGATGCCTTAAAAAACCCTGCCGGGTTAGTAGCCAGAACGTATAAATTTGATTTAACTTCTGGCAAAGCCGCTAAAGGCACGTTCTTTTATGTAGGTGGATCATCTAAAATGATCAATGGATCGAAATCAAAATCAATCGCATCAGCCAATTGGATCAGGGCTAAAAATTACACCCTGGCCACCCCCGCCGAAGCGCCGGCTGGTAATGGCGATGGTTTTGGCCTGTATACTTCGGGCTTATTTGCCAATTCTGGAAATGCATCAGGATTTGCCATTTTTGAAGGCACTACGGTTAATGTGAATACAGCACCAATCGATGTGATTTTTATAGGTGGTGGTGGCAGTTTGTACAATGCGCCTTCAGTGGGCTACAAAATCGCCAATACCGACTTTTACGATAAGATCAATCCAATTACACTCGCTCCCCAGCCATATTACAAAAGTGGAGAGAATACGCTGTGCTTCAATTATCAGCTGCCTGCCGATCAAGGTTTTTGGAATAAACTTGGCGGCATCTATAACCCTTCACTGGGCAAATGGGTAAAAGCCAGAAGCCAATCAGATATCGATCTTAACACCTCGTCAACGCTGGAAGATATAGAAGGAACATCTCTGGTGAGAATTTTAAATGCTGTAACCGGAGAATATATCCGAACAGATACCATTCCACCAACCCGGTTAAAATAAATTATACCACCCCAAAGAATATGATAAATTTTCTTTGGGGTTTGGACCTCATCAACACATTAACTTGCATGAACATGAACAGAAGATCATTTATACAAAAATCAACTTTATTAACCTCTACCTTATTTGTTAGCTTAAAATCCTTTCCCTCATCGTTATTCGCTGTTGATGGCCTCGTAAGCGGTACCGTAACCAGTAAGGGCAAAGCCGTAGCCGGTGTTGTTATTTCTGATGGCTATAGCGTAGTACAAACTGACAGAAGTGGTCATTACGAACTAAAACTAAATGAACTGGCCCGTTTTGTATGGATCAGTACGCCGTCAGGTTATGAATTTAAAACCGAAAGCAGCATTGCCCGTCACTACTATAAGCCGGATACAGCAGGTAAATTAAATTTCGATCTTAAACCGCTTAAACAGAATGATAATAAACATCATTTTATCATTTGGGCCGATCCGCAGGTAAAAACGAAAAAAGATGTACAGCAAATGATGGAAACTTCTGTACCAGATACTCTTGAAGTGGTAAAAGGGATGGGAAAAACGCCTGTGCATGGCATTGGTGTTGGCGATCTGGTGTGGGATAACCTAGCACTTTTCCCAGCCTATGATGAAGCTATCGCGAAAATCGGCATCCCTTTTTTCCAGTGCCTCGGCAATCACGATATGGATTACCGGATGGGTGATGACGATACCTCCGACCGCAGTTTTCAAGCACATTATGGGCCAACATACTATTCTTTCAATAGGGGAAAGGCTCACTATGTGGTTTTGGATGATGTACGTTATTTAGGTGTAGAACGAACTTATGATGGATACATTACGCCAACACAGTTAGAATGGCTCGCCAAAGATTTACAGTTTGTACCAAAAGACGCGCTGCTCATCATCTGTCTCCATATTCCAGTACACAACTCTGTAGAAAACAATGACGATTTTTACGCTGTTTTAAAAGATTTCAAAAACGTGCATATCATGTCTGGCCACACACATTTTAATAAAAATGTAATTAAAAATGGCATTTATGAGCATAATCATGGCACCGTATGCGGTGGCTGGTGGACGGGCCCCATTTGTGGCGACGGAACACCGCGTGGTTATGGCGTTTATGAGGTTAACGGTACAGATTTGAAATGGTATTATAAGTCCACCGGTGAAGACCGAAAAAAACAGCTGAGTATTTACGTTGATACGCTGACCAATCAGAAAAGGCTGATTGCCAATGTTTGGAATTATGATCCGGAATGGAAAGTTGAATATTTTCTGGATGGAAAAGCGATGGGGACTTTGGCTATTCAGGAGGGATTTGATCCTTTATCGGTAAAACTTTATAAAGGTGATAAATTGCCAAACCCAAGGCCATTTGTTGAACCTGTATCTACTGACCATCTATTTTTGGCCCATTTTGCGCCTGCTGTTAAAAAAGTAAAAGTAGTTGCAACCGATCGTTTCGGAGAAAAATTTGAAGCCGAAGTTGATGCTTAATCATTATGCCGGCCAGACGGAAAGAGGTACCAACAGTTGGTGATCTTTAAAATTATTTTTTTTTAATCAATTCCATCAGATGGTAACATCTGACGGCACAAACGCATCAGATGGTAACATCTGACGCCACTAAAAGAGGTGTTAGCCACCGATCGTTTCGGATGAAAATTTGAAGCCGGAGTTGATGCTTAATTATTATGCCGGCCAGACGGCAAGAGGTACCAGCAGTTGGTGATCTTTGAAATTAATTTTTTTAATCAATTCCATCAGATGGTAACATCTGACGGAACAAACGCATCAGGTGGAAACATCTGACGCCAAAAAAAAATATACATTAATGGTGCTGTCGGATATTGCTGTCCGACAGTTTATTGTGCTGTTGGATGTCACCATCCAACAGTTCATTAACTTACCAAGACCTTTTAAAATTCCTTTTTTTGATATGAACCTTAAAAAAACAGCAGCAATTATTCTTCTGGCTTCATTGGCCATAAAATCGCAATGCCAGGAGGTTAAATTTCCGGCATTTAGTGCTGAAGCACACCGTGGCGGGCGAGGCTTAATGCCTGAAAACAGCATCGAGGCCATGCTAAACGCCATGAAAATTGATGGCATTACCACTTTGGAAATGGATACACACATTTCAAAAGACGGTAAGGTGGTGGTTACACATGATGATTATTTGAGCCCCGCCTTTATGCTTACGCCTGATGGGAAAGATATCCCTGCAACAGATGCAAAGAAATATTGCATTTTTGGAATGGATTATTCAGACATTGAAAAGTTTGACCTGGGTACGAAATATTTTGCCCAGTTTCCTCAACAGAAAAAAATAAAAACACATTTGCCTTTGCTTTCTGATTTGATCGATGCCGTACAACGCGACATTAAAAATAATAAACGTAAACAGTTTTTCTATAACATCGAAACTAAATGCAGCGAAAACGGAGATGGTATTACCAACCCTAAACCAACCGAATTTGTTAAACTTTTGATGGATGTGATCATCAAGAAAAAGATTTCAGATTTTGTAGTGATTCAATCTTTTGATAAAAGAACCATTCAGATCATCCATGAGAAATACCCGAAAATGAAGACGTCTTTTTTAGTGGCGAACAAAAAAACTTATGAAGAGAATATAGCCGATCTTGGTTTTAAGCCATTTATTTTGAGTCCGGTGTGGCAAATGGTAAACGAAGAACTGATTAAAAAGGCACATGCCGATGGGGTAAAAATTATTCCCTGGACAGCAAATACTTTAACTGATATTCAGAAATTGAAAGCTTTAGAGGTAGATGGAATTATTTCTGATTATCCGGATATTTTAGTGCAGGCGAAATAATTGCTTGTCGGAAATTGTAATCCCTCAGTTGATTAAAGACCAACCCTCAATTAGGTCGAGATTTCAAATCTCGACCAACGCCTATTACTTACATCAATATATTTTCTACAACTGAAGCAACATGCGTTTTATCAATCTGATTTAAGCTAGGTATATATCCTAATTTTTTTATTTTAGTATATTGAAGAATATATCTTTCAGTCTCCTTATTTTCGGCACCATTAAAAATAATTCCTTTAATCGGAATATCATATTGTTTAAGCAGATTGACCGATAATAGGGTATGATTAATACTTCCGAGGTAGTTCTGGGAAACCAATATCACCTCTGCCTGCAGTTTTTTGATCAGGTCTACAATCAATTCTTTTTCATTTAAAGGCACCATCAAACCGCCCGCACCTTCAATAATCAAGTTATTATCCGTTATCGGCATTTCGATTTTTTGCAGATCAATTTCAATTCCATCCAGCCTGGCCGATAGATGCGGGGATAGGGGCTGTGTTAATCTGTAAATTTCAGGGTGGATAACTGTATCAGGATTACTGATTAAATTTTTAACGGTTAAGCTGTCGCTCGTTTCTAAATCTCCAGATTGGATCGGCTTCCAGTAATCGGCCTTTAGCTTCTCTGTAAGAATAGCGCTTACCAATGTTTTTCCGATGCCTGTTCCGATGCCTGTAATAAAATATTTATCCATTTAATTCGATTCTTTAAGGTGATTAATTAATGAGATAATTTCCTCATCGGTATTAAAAGTGTGAAGGCAAATTCTAAGTCTTTCTTTGCCTGTTGCAACTGTAGGGCTTAATATGGCCCGAACATCAAAACCTTTGCTTTGCAAGTTGGCAGCGGCCTGTTTGGTTGCTTCGTTTGATGAAAACAAAATACCCTGAATGGTACTTTCGCTATCAATCGCTTTGATCTGCTGTTCTTTTAATGTTTTTCTGAACAACGCAATTTTTTGATTGATCAACTGATGATCAATTTTATATAAGTACTGATATGCACAATTAACCGCAACAATATTATGAATGGGGGCAGCCGTTGTATAAATGAATGATCTGGCAAAGTTTATCAGATAATGGCGCAGGTTTTTATTTCCTAAAATGATCGCTCCGTGTACACCTATTGCTTTTCCAAAAGTTACAATACGCGCAAATACGCGTTCAGTTAAGTTAAAATGATTGGTCAATCCCTGGCCGTTTATACCAAAAATACCAGTAGCATGGGCCTCATCTACAATCAGGTTGGCTTCATAACGTTCACAAAGATTTGATATGGCCAATAACGGAGCCACATCACCATCCATAGAATAAACGCTCTCTACCACTACAAATGTATTTCCTTTTGCCAGTTTCAGTTTGCTTTCAAGATCGTTTATATCATTATGATGAAATTTAAAACGCGTAGCATGGCTTAATCTACAGCCATCTATAATACTTGCATGAATCAGCTCATCGGTAATAATGGTATCTCCCCGTTGTGGCAAACTGGATAACAGCCCAACGTTGGCATCATAACCGGAATTAAAGATTAATCCACTTTCAGCCTGGTGAAAATCGGCGATGAACTTTTCTGTCTTTTCCGTGAAGCTGGTATTTCCACTTAATAACCTCGAACCACCAGCTCCGTTCAGGTAATCAGGCATGGAGGCCAGGCAATTATCAATCATTGTCTTTAATTCACCAGATCTGGCAAAGCCTAAATAATCGTTAGAACAAAAATCAACAGGAGAGATGTTTGTCGATAAATTCCTGATCAAAAAGTTAGCTTTCCGTTCCTGAAGCTTATCCCCAATAAACTGTTCAACTTTACGCATCGCCCAAAATTAAAAAAGCGTCCCAAATAATCGAAACGCTTTCAAAAATATAATTAATTACTTTTTTACGGTTTATCCTTGTGAAGGAGGATTAGAAACGACCGGTTCTTTATCTTTTTTACCTCTGGCACCCATGTTTTTTCTCATTTTCTCACCTCTTTCTCTGGCCTCGGCACGGAAAGCATCCATTTTAGTTTTTTGATCTGCAGTCAGCACCGCATCTATTTTAGCTTTCTGCTCATCCATTGCGGCTTTACGCTCTTTCATCTTGCCCTTCATGTCGCCTTTATCACCAGATTTCCAGGCTTCCAGTTTCCTGGCATTTTCCAACTCGATGGCGTAAATCTTGCTTTTTTGATCACTGGTCAAACTAAGCTGTTTTTCCAATCTCGACGTTACCTTTTCTGCTCTTTGCTCAGCAGTCATTTTAGGCATTGCCCGTCTTACGTGTTTTGTTGTGTCTTGAGCAAATGCAGTGGTTAAACCCATTACTGCAATTGCTATTGTTAAAATTGCCTTTTTCATGTTACGTTTTTTATGTGTTTGTTAATGAATAGATACATCAAAACGAAAACGGTTTAATCGGCACTTGTTAAAAAAATGTTAATTTTTATTTAGCTGGGAAATTGACTTCTGCATCTGCGCCATCATCTGTGTAAGCGTTTCCATGGTTGGATCAGGTGCAGGCTCTGGTAATGATGTAGAGATATAGGCTTTGGCTTTCCATATTTCAAGAATATCGTCTGCAGCAATGGTGTAGGGATCGTATACCTTATTATCTGATATCAATTTTAAATCTTTATTTTCTCTAAAACGGTTGCCCGCCCTTTTATATACTACACCTTCATTTTTACTGATTACAATATAGGTTTCACCGGTTTTTACCTCGTTCCAGTTATCCAGATATTCGCCGATTATGATACTTCCCGGCTGAACGGGCAACATACTATCGCCCATGATTTCAAAAGCCCTGAAAGTGCCCTGTCTTAATGCAGCTAAAGGGAGTTGAAATTTAGGTAGATCGCTAATGTATTGAGGATCTGAAAAACCGTTCAAATAACCCGCACTTGCTTTAACCGGAACCAGTTCGATGTTTTCCCGGTCGTTCTGATCAACAGAAATGCTCAGTACCCTCAGGTTAGATCCCTGGCTTTTTGGTTTAGGTCTCCAGCTGTCAGATATTTTTTCATTGATGAATTCGTCAATGGTCAGATCAAAGTAGTCGGCTATTTTTTTTAGCAAATCATATTTAGGTTCCGCGCGGTCTTCCTCGTAAGCTCCGATAAGCGATCTCTTGATTTCCATAATATCAGCGAAATTCTGCTGTGTGTGGCCTTTTTTCTTTCTGAGGTACTTTAAATTATTTGAAATATTTGACATAAAAATAAATTTTAAAATAAATTTGGAATTACTAAAATAGTTAGTAATTTTATGCTCATAAAGTTAGTAATATTATTTTGATTTGCAAGAAAGTATACTAAATAGTTTAGTTTTAAATTTTAAACATAAGATCATGAAAAAGTTTGTTTATATCGTTACCGACAGAAATCGTACAAGTATGCACGTAGGCATGAGTTCAGATTTGATAAAAACCCTTGATTTCTACAAACAGATGCCAAACTTGTTTTTTGATAACGGGCAGCAATTAACCCGTCTGGTTTATTTTGAAGAGTTTAAAACGGAAGCACAGGCTTTGATGCGCTTTAAATCCATTAGCCGCTTTACGCGTATGCAAAAAGAACGTTTGGTCAGATCCTGTAATCCCGATTGGATTGATTTGACCATAGGCCTTGATTTCGAAAATATCCTGCTACACCGTAATATCAACAATCAGGTTAAACTATCATTTACAAGCCTCTCTTAATCGGCTTAAACCTGTTGCTTACAGATTAAGTATCGAAATCATGATCTAATATAAAAAATGCTTGAATGACACCTGGTCATTCAAGCATTGATAGATGTTTAATGATCAAAGTATCAATAGCTGTTTTAATTGTTCGAACATTCAAGCAGTCTTCACACGATTCTTACCATCCTGGCGCAAATGTTAAGCCGAATACTCCAGTTTTAACATCTTTTCTTTGAAAAGGTATTGCATAATAAGGTTCCAGTACAAAATAACCAAAAACGTTTACCCTTAAAGATATGCCAACACTCATCGCTGGTACACGCTCAGTTGTAGCCTGGTAGGTAACCGGGTTTCCTTTATCGTCAACAATCGGTTGTTTATTTGCATCTAAAACAGGTTCAGTGGTATAAGTGGGCTCACCTTTAAACTTTACCTGGGTATCATTCGTCCAGGCTAATCCTGCATCGAAAAATAAATTCAGATCAGAAAATAAAAACTTAGAAGGTATAGCCGTTAATTTTTTAGGTCCTGTAAATGGCAGGCGAACTTCAAAATTAAAAACAGCTATTTTACTTCCTGTTAACTGGTTAATATCAAAAGATTCTGAAGACCGCGCGGAAGTGCTTTTGTAAATGGAGTTTGATTCATAACCCCTAATCAGATAAGGATAACCAAGATACATCGGGTAAAGCCTGTCGGCATCTTTACCAATTCTTAAGGTATTATAACTTCTTACCGCAAACGTTACCGGCTTAGCCCTCCAGTATTTACGAAGATCGGCTGTTACACCCGCAAAATTATAGGTGCCAAAATATTTTTCACCACTTACCCGATACCTAAAACCGTCCAGAGGGCCGGTAAGACCAAATATAGAATTATCGCCTATAAATCCGGCATTTAACTGATATAAGGTAAAAGAATTAAATGGAATGCCGTAATCATTAGATGCTACATCGTTGGAAATCCTGCTCCTGTCTGAACCTATATAGTAACCAGCCGAATTATAATAATTGCTATATCGGTCAATCCTGTAACCATAATGCGAAAATGAACCACCTAACTCAAACCGGTGTATTTTGCTAAACGGATAAGCTCCAAATATCTGAAGCTGATCTTCAAACGTCCTGATAATATCTGTTCTGTCTGCAAGTGCATTTATAGTGGTATTATCTCCTGTGGATATGTTCTGATAGCCATAAGACCTAAACCCAGACACATAAGGAATATGCGACACGGCAGCCCCCCAGTTGATCCTGCTCTTCTGGTTGATATAACCGACCAACCCACCGGCATCGTAAATCTCACCGTTTACAGAAATATTGGCAATAATTTGATTGGTTCCTAATATATCGCTGAACATGCCTACAACACCACCAGCAACCCCGGTTCCGAAACGGCTGGTGGAAACACCCACGCCACTGTTTGCTAGATAATCCAACCTGAATTTAGGTTTGTAAGGTACCGTCTTCATCGAATCGGCTACTATTTTTTCGAAACGGTCAAAATTATTTAAATTAGAATTAATGATATTCACGCCTATATTCTCCATTGGCGGAAGAATAGCAGCATCGAAATTTTCTTCGTGATTACCAATTCTTTTTGCTTTAAAACTATTTAGCTTAGCATTATATAAGGTATAACGTTGGTAGCGATAATAACTATAAACAATATCATCAGTGGTAGAAACTGAAATTGCGGGAGAAAATTCGGTAATTCCACTAATTCCCGTAAAATAATCAGTTAACTGATCAACCGTGTTGTCGGCAAAATTGTATTTATACAAATTCCTGAACCCGTCTCTATTCGATAGAAAATAGATGTTCTGGCTGTTTGATGAAAACTGGGCATTCAGGTTGTTTGCTCCCGGAAAAACATCTAAATTACTTACCGTTTTAGTCGCAATATCATAAACAGCAAGGTTTATGGGAAGCACGGCATTAATTACATTGGCCTGAATGGCTGCTCTATCTGAAGAAAATACCAGTTTTTTACCATCAGGTGAATAACTTGGCGCATAATCAGAATATACATCGTTTGTTATCTGAGTAACTATTTTGGTATCCAGATTATAAGAAAAGATATCACTTTGCCCTTCAACCATACCGGAGAAAGCAATATCTTTTCCATTCGGCGACCAGGTTAAATTGCCAAACTGTTGTACCTGGCCCATTGCTGTTTGAGAAACCGTTGTTCCGTTCGAAACGTTAATGATCATCATCTGGTTTTTACCATGACTAAAGATACTAAAGGCAAACTGTTTACTATCTGGAGACCATGCCCCGGCCGATTCTATAAAGTTGAAATCATCGATATGTCCATTGGAGATCTGGCTACTGAGTTTCCTGATAATCCTACCGGTTTTTGCATCTGCCAGAAATAAATCTATACCAAAAAGGTCTTTTTCAGACATAAAAGCCAGATATTTTCCATCCGGACTAAGGGCGGGGGCAACGTTCATATTGCCGGCATTTTTATTATCAATAATTTTTGTACCGGTAATCTTAATCTGTGAACTATCAGCTTTTAACATTGGCTTATAATGTGCATCTATGGAATTTTTCCATAAACCCGACAATGTCTTATCATCATAGCCGAAGGTATACCTGATGGCGTTTTCATAACCATATTTGGCCGTATTTTTAAATAGCGGAACAATGGTGGTATCGCCGTATTGGGACCCGATGTAAGTCCAAAATGCCTGACCATAACGGTAAGGAAAATATTTATTGGAATTGGTTAAATCTTTTAATGAAGGAATATCGCGGTTTAGCATGGCATCGCGCATCCACATGGAAGTAAATGCATCTTTTTTTCCGATTGATAAATACTCCGCCATACCTTCAACCATCCATAAGGGTGTTTGGCCAACATTTTCTAAACTGATCGAATCTTTTTCCAGCAGCAAATGGTATTGAAAAGCATGAACCAGCTCATGGCCTAAAACGTGCCTGGTTTGGCTATTTAACTCCATAACCGGCATAATCACCCGGTTTTTTAATGCTTCGGTTACCCCGCCAGTACCAATTCCAATTTCTCCGTTAAGTACTGTCGTCTGCTGGAAATCGGGGTGATTATTGTATAGGATTATAGGATTTTTCTTTAAAAAGGTATCTCTGAAAACTTCCTGATGCATTTTGTACCAGGTTTCGGCATCTTGCGAAAAACGTTTTAAAAGTTTCTCATTTTTGATATAATAATAGATTTCAAAATGGGGGGTTTGCAAAACTTTAAAGTCGAGTTTTTTGTACCTAACCTTATTTTGTCCGAAGTATTGGGCCTTAACTGAAAACGAAAGAATAAGCAGGAGCAACAAAGAAAAATATCGCCTTAATAAAGTAGAGCCTATTTTCATATATAATTTTATTAATGATTCAATAATTTATAATAATGGACGGTTGGAATTTTGGAAATAAAAATAGCAATTGTTTAAAAAAGTATTGAAATTTTAACAATTTTTAAATAACTGCTTTTTTACCGGACAAGATGGATCATATAACGGGTTAGTTGCCGGAATAAAACTAGGGCTGGTTATTTTCGTTCTTTTTCCGTTCTTTTTCTTCGCGTCGTTGCTGTCTTTTTAGCTCTCTTTCTTCTTTTTTAGTCAATGGAGCTGTTGGTGTTTCAGACGTTTGAGCAGGTTCAGCTTTCTTTTCGTCTTTTTTTACCTCCGGTTCCACAGTAACAGGGATAGTGGTTTCTTCTGTTTCAGGTACGGCAAAGTCAGTAGAATCTACCACTGCACTGTCTGTTGATGTCGTATCTCTGATAATCCGCGGGCTAGGGCAGTTGTAAGTCCTGGTGATATCAACCGTTGCTTTTGGAAACGGACCGTAAGTATAACCTGAATTCGGGTCGAGGTATACTTTTTCCATAAACTTTGCGAAAATAGGTAGTGCGGTTCTGGAGCCTTCTCCCTGTTCGCCATTTTTAAAGTGGGCCGTCCTTTCGTCGCAACCTACCCAAACACCGGTTACCAAATCTTTGGTTAGTCCCATGTACCAGGCATCTACATAATCAGATGAGGTACCTGTTTTACCGCCAATCTGATTATTTTTTCTGAACAGGTCTGGCCATTCCCATAATGCCTGTGAGGTACCTTCTGGTTCTTCCATACCACCACGGAACATATAGGTCATCAACCAGGCGATTTCTTCTGTTAAAACCCTTTTAGTTTTAGGCTTAAACTCATCAATTAAATTGTTATCCTGATCAGTAATTTTTTCGACCAAAATGGGATCTGTTTTGATCCCCTTATTCATAAAGGTAGCGTAAGCCTTTACCATTTCATAAACGGTAACGTCATTTGATCCCAAACTTACAGATGGTACAGACTCTAAGTGGCTATCAATACCACATTCATGTGCATACTTTACCACATTGTCCCAGCCTACCTTTTCGGTTACCTGTGCGGTAATGGTATTTACCGATTTTGCCATTGCCCAACGTAAGCTCATTTCACGGTAAGAAACACTATAATCGGCATTTTTTGGCTCCCAATATTTCGTTTCGCCTTTGTCCTGATAAGCAATCTTAACCGGTTTATCGGTAAACTTATCACAAGGACTCATCCCTTGCTCTAAAGCGGTCAAATAAGCAAATGGTTTAAAGGTAGAACCTGCCTGACGTTTAGCCTGGTTAACGTGATCGTATTTGAAAAACTTGTGATCAATACCTCCAACCCAAACTTTAATTTTACCACTTGCAGGCTCCATGGTCATCATTCCTGTATTCATGATCTTGCCGTAATAACGGATCGAATCCAAGGTAGAGAACAAAGTATCGCGATCTCCTTTATAGGTGAAAATCTGCATTCTTTTCTTTTTGTTGAAATAGGCAGTCACAGAATCCGGATGGTTGGGAAACTTCTTTTGTAAAAGTGCATAAATGGGAAGGTTTTTCATTGCTCTGTCCGGATAATCAACCTTCTGCTTTTCCGAATCGTACCACGGATCTTCATTGCCCCACACACTATAGAACCTGCGCTGCAAAATCCTCATCTGATCTGCAACCGCTTCTTCAGCATATTTTTGCAGTTTGGAATCAATGGTTGTGTAAATTTTTAATCCATCTTCGTAAAGGTCGTAACCATTATCAGTACACCATTTCTCTAAATATTTTGCCACAGCTGCCCTCAGATAAGAATCGCCGTCACTGCCGTCCTGCATTTTACCTTCTTTTAATTTAACAGGTTCCTTTGATAACTGAGTTAAGCTATCTTTGCTGAGGTAATCGTATTTGTTCATTTGTGCCAGCACCACATTTCTTCTTTCCAAAGCCTTTACAGGGTTTTTGGTCGGATTATACAAGGTTGTGCCCTTTAACATGCCTACAAGCATCGCTGCATCTGTAGTGGCCAGATCTTTTGTTTCTTTATCAAAGTAAATCCGACTGGCCGTTTTGATACCGTAAGCATTGTTCCCGAAAGATACGGTATTCAGATACATCGTGATGATATCATTTTTAGAATAGTTGGCTTCTAATTTTACCGCTGTCATCCATTCCTTCAACTTTATAATCAAGGTTCTTACCAGAGGGATTTTAACCAATACTCCCTGCGATTTATTATAACGTATACGGTAAAGGTTTTTGGCCAGTTGCTGTGTGATCGTACTGGCGCCGCCATCTTTTCCTAAACCAATAACTGCACGGCCAACGGCTTGTATATCAATACCCCAGTGTTTATAAAAACGCACGTCTTCGGTAGCAACCAGCGCATGTATTACGCTCGGAGCAATATCATTGTAATTTACCGGCGTTCTGTTTTCTTTAAAGTATCTACCAATCAGTTTTCCATCTGCAGTGTAAAGCTCAGAACCCACACGCAGGGTAGGTGCTTTAATATCCCGAACGCTTGGCGAATAGCCAAATAACCATAAAAAGTTTAACTGCAGGGCGGAAAAGAAAATTATTATGAAAAATAAAACTATTGCGAAATAACGTAAGTACTTGTATTTTATCTCTTTAAACATATTGGATAAGATAATCTTTAGGTAAAAGCTGTGGCATTAAATATAAAAAACTCTGTATGCAAATTAACGGATTTAATTTACTTATTTTTTAGTTCTATATTTAAATTATGGATGCACCAGTTTATCTGGAAATAATATATCATGATGAAAAACGAATTTAAAGGATTAATTGTACAGGGAGACCAGAAATTTTCTTTAAAAGACCATAAAACTGATTTTACAGGCGGGTATAACAAAGAAAAAGCTAAAGATGCACTGGTAAATTCGAAAATAGCGCTGAGCCATTTACAGGAGAAGTTATATGCTTCCCGTAAACATGCTGTTCTGATTATTTTCCAGGCGATGGACGCTGCTGGTAAAGACAGTGCGATTGATCATGTAATGAGTGGGCTAAATCCGCAGGGGTGCCAGGTTTATAGTTTTAAAACCCCTACACCAGAAGAATATGAACACGATTTTTTATGGAGACATTATAATGCGCTGCCTGAACGTGGCCGGATAGGGATCCATAACCGTTCGCACTATGAAAACGTTTTGGTCTGCAAGGTACATCCTGAATATATTTTAAACGAAAATATTGCTGGCTTTAGCGATATTAAAAAAATCAATAAAAACTTTTGGGAACAGCGTTATAGGAGCATTAAAAATTTTGAAGACCATCTAACGGCCAATGGCACCGTTATTTTAAAGTTTTTTTTAAATGTGAGCCGGAATGAACAAAGAAAACGCTTTTTAGAACGAATTGATGATCCGACCAAAAACTGGAAATTTTCTTCGGGAGACATCAAAGAGCGGGCGTTGTGGAATAAATATATGAATGCTTACGAACATGCTATTAATGAAACCAGTACGGCTGCATCTCCCTGGCACATCATTCCTGCAGATAAGAAATGGTTTGCACGGCTGGCCATAAGTGAAATTATTGAAGATAAGTTAAAAAGCCTTGATCTGAAATTTCCTGTATTAGATGAGGAAGAGGAAGTTAAACTTGGAGAAGCCAAGCGTACTCTATTGGAAGAATAAAAAAATGCAGGTCTATAAGCCGGGTTCTGTTTCCTGATTGCTCAGGAACTCTATCATTTATCTACTATAAACGTTGCCGTTTATCTCTAACGACCTACCCACTAACATCGGACGGGCAGCCCTACGTACGTTAGCCTATTTGGTCTTTCAACTCCCGGGGTTTACAAACCACTGCAGTCGCCTGCAATGCTCGTGCGCTCTTACCGCACGTTTTCACCCTTATCCCGATGTAAAACCGGGACGGTATATTTTCTGTTGCACTAATCCGTAATTCAGGTTTTCATTCCTGAACCCCTTTCCGTTAGAAAGCGGGATGCCCTGCGTTGCCCGGACTTTCCTCTCTTTCGATTTTACTCGAAACAGCGATAGAATAACCTGCATTTTTTGCAAAGATGGGTTTTTATAATTGTTATGACAATAGATATAATATTATTCATTTGCTAGTTCATATATTTCATTCAGCACTTTTTGAGAAAATCTTAAATTTGTCAGTTGTATTTTTGAAAGATAGGTTTAACTGAAGTAATCAAGCCGACATTTTTTGCCCTTAAGATTATACCTGATGTACCGATGTAAAGCAGCTATAACCGTTCAGCTGCTTTTCTTCCTTTATTATCATCTAAAATAAGAAGAGAACTTTTTGATTCCATTGCTAATGCAATAGCACTTGCTTCACTGGGGTCAAGATCCAAGGAATTTTGAAATGAAGTGTTTTGTGGCCTTCTGATTTCAATCCAATCAGGTAAAGGATAACCAAATTCCTTAGCGATTAAGGTTGTGGTGACTATTTTTGAGAATAGATACTTTAGAAGATTAAACTCACCAATTTTTTCTAATAAAATGAAGCAGGTAGTATCAACGATTACAATTTCATATTTTTTCTGCATCATTTAACATTTCTGAAACAGGATAATTTATTAACGAAACATCGTAATTAGAAAGTAAATCAGAAAAGGTTCGTTTAGGCAAATCAGCCATAGCAGCCGCTTCACCTAATGATAATTTTCCGGATTCGTAAAGTTTGGCTGCGATGAAACGTACTGTATCATGCTCATGTTTACCTAAGCTATCGGGAACTTGAAGAGTTATCGTTGTCATACCTTAAATATCCGAAATAATATTTATTTACAATTCTCCAAATCTTTCGAAACCTGCGAATAAGGGACAAATCCCTGTTTATTACCAAAAGAATTAGTAATATAAACCATTACCTGCGCCACATCAATATCAGCAAGTTCCGGGAAAGCAGGCATTTTTTCCTTATATTCCTTACCGTTAACAACTAAGGATTCATTTGCGCCATTTTTGATGAAACAAGCCAAACGGGATTTATTTACCTTTAAAAATACGGAATCAGTTAACGGAGGCGCTAACTGCCTCAAACCTTCACCATTTTCGCCATGGCAGTTCTGACATTTAGCTTTGTAGATATCTTTTCCATTCGACATGTAATTTTGCAGATCAATGGTTTCCTGATTCTGGCAGGAAACAATTATGGCAACCAGGGAAATAAAAAGGAGGGCATTGATAATGTATTTGCGCATGGATGTTTGTTGTGAAAATCGTCATCCCAATCCGGCAGCTATCGGGACGGGATGACGACTTATTATTTCTTATATTCCGCTAGTAAAACCGGAATATCTTTTTTTAATTGTTCCACCTGATCTGCTTTCGTACCATCATAAGCACCACGGATCCGCCTGTCTTTATCGATCAATACCAGATAACCCTGGTGGATATAACCATCTTTGGCCGTACTGTCTTCGCCAACGGCGACTAAGTAATTCTTTTCGGCCAAAGTATACACACTATCTTTAGTGCCATAAAGAAATAGCCATTTCGGACCATCAACGCCTAATTTCTGTGCATATTTTTTCAAAACATGAGGCTTATCGTATTTAAAATCAATCGTGTGTGATACAAACATTACATCGGGATTGGTTATAAAATCATTATAAACCGTCATTAAATTACGGTGCATGGTAGGGCAGATGGTGGTGCAGGAGGTGAAAAAGAAATCGGCCACATAAACCTTGCCATCAGTAGCCTTGTTTGTTGTGATCACACTATCCTGGTTCAGGAAAGACCAGGCTGGGATAGTTTGGTAAACGGTGTCAATTTTCTCCACACCAGCGGCATCTTTCACGGTTTCTGCGTGTCGCTCGCCATAAAAAGGGAGTTTTCTCTCTTGTTTACAGGCCGTAAATACAGAAACAGCCAGGAGAAGTATAGCTAAATAAATAGTGACTTTATTCATAATGTGATTTTAAAATGTAAATATACGAGGTATTTATTTAGATCTTTAATGTTTGGAAAAGTCCGGGGTCAGATGACCGAAAGTAGGATGTTTGGGCGGATAGAACATATGCATCACATATTTCGACCGTAATTTTTGAACTCTTGCATTGTTCATTACTTAAAACCTCAGAAGTTCAGCGTTCAAAATTGTCGGTTTTATACCTGCTGACCAGATCTCCTGACTTCTGACAAATAAATTTACATCACCAAGTCCCGATATAGAAGAAGTATAAGAATTATAACACTCACTATTGGAAACATAAGGTAAAAAGGCATTGATCGAAATCCTCCCTACTAATCCGTCCCTAAATAGGAATTAAAGGTCTTAGCGAGACGCTAAGACCAGTTGAGGTTATAAAGTCCTAAAAAAGAAATCGTAATTCCCAGCTTGATGGCAATCTTAAAACGCTTTCATTAGGTTTCCCAATGCACAAGATCCGATTACTATCGGATGACGACCGACTAGTAGATCATGTCAAAGGTAGCTAGCCGAAGAACCTCTTGTGAATGTTTAAAAGGCGTTTCGGCAAGCTCGATGTGACAACTACAACTACAATTAAGCATTAAAATTATGCCTGTAAATCAGCCATAACCGTTTTGATCTTCTCTTCAAGCTTTGCATTAACCGAATTAAAATCTTTTCTATCTGCCAAAGGTGCATTTACGCTGCAATAAAATTTAATTTTTGGTTCTGTACCACTCGGACGGGCAGAAACAATACTACCATCTTCGGTAACAAACTGTAAAACGTCCGAAGTAGGGTAATCCAATCTGGTTACTTTTCCGCTTGCCAAATCTGTTTCCTGCCCCAGTTCGTAGTCTTTTAACACCGACACTTTAGCGCCACCCAATGTTGCAGGCGGATTTTCTCTAAATTTCACCATCATGGCTTTAATTTCTTCTGCACCAGATTTACCTTTTTTGGTCAGCGAAACCAGATCTTCTTTATAAAAGCCATATTCTACATACATATCTAATAAGGCATTGTATAAACTAGCACCTTTATCTTTATAGTAAGCCGTCATTTCAGAAATGAAAGCGGCAGAAACCACTGCATCTTTGTCGCGAACCAAATCACCGATCAAATAGCCGTAACTTTCTTCACCACCTCCGATAAAGTATTTTTTACCTTCCAGTTCCGTCATCAACTGGCCGATGTATTTAAATCCTGTGAGGGTATTGTAACATTCTACATTTTTCTTTTTTGCAATTTCTTCAATCAGGTTAGAAGTTACAATGGTTTTTACAATAAACTGGTTGCCGTCTAATTTACCACTTTCCTCCCAGGCCGAAAGTAGGTAATTAATTAACAGACTGCCCGTTTGGTTACCATTAAGCAGTACCCATTCGCCATCATTATCTTTTACGGCAATACCCACACGGTCAGCATCGGGATCGGTGGCCAGAACCAAATCCGCATCTATTTCCTTCGCTTTGTTCATCGCTAAGGTCAATGCATCTTTTTCTTCAGGGTTGGGATACACTACAGTTGGAAAGTTTCCATCAGGTTTGCTTTGCTCTTCAACAATGGTAACATTGGTAAATCCAAACTGTTGCAATGCCTTAGGCACCAATGTAATCCCTGTTCCATGAATAGGAGAATAAACAATTTTTAGATCGTGCTGTCTTTTGATTGCTTCCGGAGAAATCGAAAGTGCGGCGATACCATCTAAATATAATTGATCAACATCTTCACCAATCAGTTGAATATTGGCCTCAACACGGTCGAATCTGACTTCATCTATGCTTTTAATCTTATTCACTTCATCAATTACCAATTTATCATCAGGAGAAGTAAACTGACCGCCATCAGCACCATAAGCTTTATAACCGTTATATTCTTTAGGATTATGTGACGCAGTTAACATCACACCGCTTTTGCAACCAAAATGACGTACCGCAAAGGATAATTCCGGAGTTGGCCTTAATGCTGAAAAGAAATAAACGTGGATGCCATTTGCAGAGAAAACATCTGCGGTAATTTTAGCAAAATAATCAGAGTTATTGCGACTATCATGCGCTATGGCCACGCTGATTTTTTCACCAGGATATTTATTGTTCAAATAATTGGCAAGGCCTTGAGTGGCTGTACCAATGGTATATTTATTGATCCGGTTAGAACCTGCACCCATAATGCCCCGTAAACCGCCTGTTCCAAACTCCAAACTTTTATAAAATGCATCAGTTAATTCGGTTGTTGCATTTTTATCTACAAGGGACTGAATTTCAGCCTTGGTATTTTCATCATAATTTCCATTTAACCACTCATTAATGGTGGCTTGTGTTGATTGGTCAATTGCCTGCATTGAGCTTTTTTTTTTAAATTTAATATCTGGTGTTGAACAAATTTTAAGGGATGATGTTTGGTATTAACCGATTTATTTCCACACCTCCAAATTTTATTTTGTTGAGGATGTTGCTTTTAAGCTGCTTTTGCTTAATTTCACGCCCCGATACAATAATAAAGAAAATCCAGTACTAATATGAGGCGATTGTAACTTTTTTAAAATAGTTGCAAAACCAGAAAGGTTACCGCTTTTGATCATGGCTGGAAACAGTTTATAAATAAATAAAATCATCATCATTTTTAAACCATAGGATGGAATAAAAACCTGATCGTTTTATTACCCTTTAAAACAATTGGCAAGTAAATGAAAATATTAAAATTTGGGGGTACCTCTGTAGGTAGTCCTGAGCGCATGACGAAGTTGTTGGATATCATTAATCCAAATGAAGAGCAGATTGTAGTTTTATCAGCCGTATCCGGTACTACAAATAGTTTAGTAGAAATTGCAACGCATTTTTTAGCTGGAGATAAGAAGAAGGGAAGTGAATGTGTAGAAAACCTATATCAAAAATATAAAACGTTTGTGGTGGAGTTATTGCCTGCCGCCGAATTTCAGGAGCAGGGCAACGAAGTGATCGATTATCACTTCAATTTCCTGTCAGGCTTAGCAAATGATATTTTCACTTCAATCGAAGAGAAAGTAGTATTGGCACAAGGTGAGCTGTTGTCTACCACCTTATACCATATTTATTTAAAATCTATCGGCGTACCCTCGGTACTGTTGCCCGCTTTGGATTTTATGAAAACGGATGAAGATAATGAGCCTGATATTCCGTTTACTACAAAACACTTAATGCCATTGCTGGAGCAGCATAAAGACAATAAATTATTTATTACACAGGGTTACATCTGTCGCAACAGTTTTGGTGAAGTGGATAACCTTCGCCGCGGTGGTAGCGATTATACCGCATCTTTATTGGGTGCCGCCATTCTGGCCGAAGAAGTGCAGATCTGGACGGATATTGATGGCATGCACAATAATGATCCACGTATTGTTAAAGGCACGAAACCAATTGCGCAGTTATCATTTGATGAAGCAGCCGAGCTGGCTTATTTTGGAGCAAAAATTTTGCATCCACAATCGGTTTTCCCGGCGCAGAAATATAAAATTCCGGTTCGTCTGCTCAATACAATGGAACCGTCGGCTGCAGGTACCTTAATTACCCATAACAGCGAAAAAGGCAAAATCAAATCAATTGCCGCTAAAGATGGAATTACCGCAATCCGTATCCAATCGAGCCGTATGTTGTTGGCTTACGGTTTCTTACGCCGTGTTTTCGAGGTTTTTGAGCGTTACAAAACACCGATTGATATGATTACAACCTCTGAAGTTGCGGTATCGTTAACCATTGATGAAACGGCGCACTTGCCGCAGATTATTGAAGAACTGGAAAGTTTTGGAACTGTTGAGGTAGATACCAACCACAGTATTGTGTGTGTAGTGGGCGACTTCGGTTCAGAGAAACATGGTTTCGCCAGCAGGGTTTTAGAAGGTTTAAAACATATCCCGATTCGTATGATTTCTTATGGCGGAAGCAATTATAATGTTTCACTTTTAATATTAAGCGAATATAAAACAGAGGCTTTAAGAAGTTTGCATAACAGATTATTCGAATAAGAGGAAAAAAGCACCAGCTATAACTAGCAATCCGATGAGGTAATGAAAAGCCATAAAGTTTGCTGGTAATAACCCGTTTCTATATTTTTTGTAAGAGTTATACAATCCTGCAGAAAGAATAAGAATAACAAATAGGGCTGCCGCTATCTTCATTTTTTGATAAATAAAAGGAACAAGACTAATAGCAGTAATACGATAAAAAATCGGATTTTCCCATTGTATTGTTTCCGGGTAATTCTTCCATGCTTTAAATCCAGGTAATTACCCAAATAAATTAGCCCAAAGAATAAAATTAAAATTATAATAAGGAATTTGAACATGTTCGCCGATAAAGATATAGCAAAGTTTAACAATATAGAAACGCCTTTTTACTACTATGATACCGATCTGTTGCAAAAAACTCTGCGTACCTGTGCAGATGCTGCCGCTCTATATCAATTTCATATCCATTATGCCCTCAAGGCAAATTTCAATGCTGTGGTCTTAAATCAGATCAAAGAGATTGGTTTTGGAGCAGATTGTGTAAGTGCTGGCGAGGTAAGAAGAGCGGTTGAGGTTGGTTTCGACCATAACAAAATTGTTTTTGCCGGGGTAGGTAAATCAGATAAGGAAATTAATGAGGCCCTGGATCTTGATATCTTCTGTTTTAACGTAGAATCTATCCAGGAATTGGAGGTATTAAACGAGCTTGCGGCAAAAAAAGGTAAGACCGCTCAGGTAGCCATTCGAATCAACCCTAATGTTGATGCACATACACACCACAACATTACTACCGGACTGGATGAAAATAAATTCGGGATCAATTCATGGGATTTACCTGAATGTGCAGAAACCCTAAAAGCTTCCACAAACCTTAAATTTATTGGCATCCATTTCCATATCGGCTCGCAGATTACCAATCTCGACGTGTATAAAAACCTTTGCGTACGCGTAAATGAATTTGCAACATGGTTTGAGGATAAAGGATTTAACCTTAAAGTTTTAAATGTTGGTGGCGGCTTAGGGATAGATTACTATAATCCTGATCACCAGATTCCGGACTTTGCATCTTATTTCAAGATTTTTAACGAATTTTTAGCCGTTAAACCCGGGCAGGAAGTACATTTTGAATTGGGTAGGGCATTGGTTGGTCAGTCGGCTTCGTTAATTAGCCGTGTATTATACATTAAAAACGGAAAGAAGAAAAATTTTGTGGTTTTAGATGCGGGGATGACCGAATTGATGCGTCCGGCCTTGTACCAAGCCTATCATAAAATAGAGAATCTTAGTCAGTCCGGAGCCGGAAGTCCGAAGTCTGAAGTCGTAAAATACGATATCGTTGGCCCAATTTGCGAAAGCACTGATTGTTTTGGCAAAGAAGTGGAACAACCTGAATCGTTTAGAGGCGATATCTTTGCGATCCGGAGTGCCGGCGCTTATGGAGAGGTAATGGCTTCCAAATATAACTTAAGAGATACGATAAGATCAGTATATAGTTACGAGATATAATTTTGAAGTGTCATCCTGAAGGCAATGAAGGATCTTTAAACCAAGAATTTTTCCTAAAGTAAAAGAAACCATTTTTCGTCATCGCAGAATATTAAACCTGGTAAATAAAGCCCCTCGAATAAATCCGATAATTATCGGATCAGGGGTTACGCCAGATTGATACCCTGGGATGACGATTTTTCTGGAATCAAATCGTTTCCAGATACAATTTCTGAAGATCTGCTGCCGAAATATCACTGGCAGCTAACGTATGTACAAGAGATCCCTGACGCATAATCCCAATCCTGGTACCCACATTAACCGCATTAAAAATATCGTGAGTAGCCATAAAAACACTGCGTCCATCCCGCGAGAGCTGTTTCACAATTTCGCTAAATTCATCTGTTGCCTTTGGGTCGAGGCCACTTGTAGGCTCGTCCATTAAAATAACTTTGGCATTTTTAGCTACCGCAATGGCTATCCCTACTTTTTGCCGCATCCCTTTACTGTGATTACCCACCCGTTTACGAAAAGCCTCCGGTTGTAAGCCAGCCTGAAGCAAAAATGCTTCAAGCTCGCTTGTTTTATATTGATAACCTGCGATACGGCTAAAAAAATCGAGGTTTTCTATACTGCTTAAATGACCATAAAGCATCACCACTTCTGGAATATATGCTAAAAACTGTTTTGTACGCTCATTATCTGGGCTAACCACCATACCGTTTACTCTGGCTTCTCCACTGCTGGCTGCTGTGAAACCAAGAAAAAGGTTGATGGTAGTGGTTTTTCCGGCTCCATTCTGCCCGAGCAAACAAAATACTTCTCCGGCTTCTACCTTTAGATTCAGGTTATTTAAAGCGATATGTTCCCCGTATTTTTTGGTTAATCCAATGGCTTCTAACATTGTGTATAGCTTAAAATTTAACGCCTAATGAAAGTCTGATGGAAAATGGTTCTCCTTCAACAAAGAAATAATTATTGCCCGAATACGGAAAATCCGTAGTAATGTCGCCGGATGCCATATAGCGTTTATTGGTTAAATTATCTGCAATTATCCGGAACATATATTTTGGACTGCTAAAACTCAAGCCAGCATCAAATTTAGTATAGTTAGGCAGGTAGGTATCTCGTTGACTGATTGCAGAAAGTTTGGTAATGGTGCTTTGTCCTGCGCTAACAGAAATTTTACGGTAACCGCTCACGGGAAAGCTATATTGTAGCCAGGTATTAAATACTTGTTGTGGTACATCTGGCATCTTCTGTCCTACAATCGATGGGTTATCAGGCGTCGGATCGAGGTTATTATCTTTGGTTATTCTGGCATCTACGTAGGTATAATTCGTGATCAGTGATAAACGATCGGTAATATTGCCGATTATATCCACTTCAAAACCATTGCTTACTACCTCACCCAATTGAAGATAATAGGCTATGGCTCCGGCAGCAGCTGCATAACTTCTGAAATCTCTTGCCGCCACATTTCTTTTTACCGTATGGAAACCATTTACAGTTGTTAATAAACGGCCGTTAAACCAGTTCTTTTTTATACCCAATTCATAATTATTGCCCAGCTCAGGCTCAACCGGTTTTGATGCGGTAACCGTCTTTTGCCCGGCCTGTGGCCCATCAGTAGTCTCGGTAACCACCTGACCCGTTTTGGGAACAAATGATTGATCGTACAGAAAATAGACCGATGAAGTTGAATCAGGCATAAAACTGAATGCAGCACGTGGCGAAAAAGCATGTTGCCTGTAATAATCTGGCACACGCGGACCTCTTGTGGTAGTTAAAATATTTCGGTTGCGGTAATCCGTATAACGCGCGCCAACGGTCAGCAAAAATTTGTCAAAAGCGATATTATCATAAACATAGGCTGCTGAATAGTGAATGTGATTTTCCTGTCTGATCGATCTTTTAGTGATGCCCACAGTATTTGCATCTACGTAAAAATTTGGATTATTCCTTTCGAAAGGGAAGGAGTTGCTTCCGTAATAGGTTGATAGCGAATCTTTACCTGTAGTATAATCGCTACCGATCAATAGTGTGTGCTTAAATGTACCCGTTTTAAATTTACCCGACAAAAACAGGTTGGTGTTATAGGTCTCGCCCAATATATTGGAATTGCTGGCAATGCGATTGGTTTTTCCTTGCGCATTAAAACTGATAGATGTCCGGTTGTTAGCCGATACCATATACCACTGGTTGGCAGGTGCCTTCACAAAGTTCGATTGTGAGGTAAGCTGCCAGTTTTCGTTGAATTTATGAACGGCACTGAACCTGAAGGTGTGTGTTTGTGAAACGCTTAGGGGCAAACCGATTCCTGCACTGAAATTTAAGCTGATCGGATCTTGCAATACATCTTGATCCTGACGTAATTTATTGATGGAAGAGCCATTCTTTACCTCCCCACGGATGTAATTGTATTCCGCAATTAAAAAAGTACGTGGACTAAAATTATATTGTAATACCGGTGCAATGACATACTTGGTCGTTTTCATATAGTTGAGGTACGAATCCTGATGCTGAAAAGCCGTATTGAAGCGATACGAAAATCCTTTGTTTTTTAAAACACTCCCGATGTCTGCTGTAGCACGAAAGAAATTGTAATTGCCTCCTGTGACCATTACATTGAGCAATTTTTCTTTAGGTGATTTCGTTACAATATTCAGCGTTCCGCCTGGCTCGCCCAATGCACTGATAAATCCTGCTGGTCCTTTAACAAATTCAAGGTTCTCGATAAGTGCTTCATCATCAAGCGTTGCACCTAAAACCAATCGGTTGGGCATGCCATTAATAGTCGTTGCAGCATTAAATCCCCTCACTTTTATCGACGCCGAGTTATCGAAAGGTGAACTGTTGTACCCAAAATATACACCACTGGCATTTCTGGCCATATCTTTTAATTGTAACCCGCCTTGTTGCTGTATCAACGCAGAAGAAATGCTGATAATATTCTGTGGCATCTGTAGTAGCGGAACCTGCATTCTTAAACTATTAGATAAAGTATCTTTTTTTAGTTTGATTGCTTTCTGACCATCGATACGGACTTCGTTAAGCTGGCGTACTTTGGCAGTAGAATCCTGTACCAGTTTACTCCGCTTTTCGTGCTGGGCATAAACCTGTTGTATCGAAGTCAATAAGAACAAGATGATGTAAAACTTTTTCTTCATTTTTTTGGTGTGATTGATTGGTTGTATGTTGTGTGATTTAAATTTTAATACGGAATTTTGTGGCAATGGAGATAATGAATACACCGACAGCAAACAGGTATAAAATGCCAAGCAGAATCTGCTGATTTTTATCATCTGCTGACTTAAATTTGAATTCAGGTAAGTTTTTTAAATCATTTAGGCTTAGCTTTTTATCTGCTATGATGTAATCATTCATAAAATCAACCCATTTCTTTTGAAAAGCGTTTACCTGGCCCTGATACGAGAGTTAATCTTTCAGTCGGGTCTCAGAGATTCCGTTCAATATATACTGAGTTTTCGTTGCCGGATTAATCCAGCTTAGCTTATTGGCTACAGCATTTTGTTTTTCAGAATACTGGTTATAATTTTTAGCAACCGCTGTCATTCGGCGTCCCAAAAGATCGTAATAGGCTGCAAAACGTTTATTACTGTTTTCGCTCGTATCTGAAGTCGTCCTTAAATGCCTGTATTTTGGGTTATTCAGGTAAAAGGTGTCTATAAGAATTTTACGCGGCAAGGCCCAAACCGATTCACTATTTTCCCTTAATGCAACAGCGGCATCGGTTTTCAAGGGAATAGGATAATATAAACGGACAATGGCATTACATAAAGCGGGCAAAAGAACTAAGAAAAAACACCATGTACCTAAAAGATAAAGGGCATTGTGTACAGAACTTTGATTTAATCTGATGATCAAAAGAATCACTGCGAACCAAAAGAAAAGATAAGCAGTGACGCCAACAATCCACCATATAGCTGCAACCGGATCAAAAGAAACCAATATTGCTGCACTGATAAAACCGATAATACTGAGGAACCAGGCCATTACGCCAATCAGTATAAACCTAAAAACCAGTTTATAGCTCATTATTCTGGAAAGATACAAGCCTTGCAAAGAAAGTAATTTATCCGTTTATTGCTCTTTCTCCTTCGATAAGATATTGTAGCTTAGGGCAATATAGCTGTTCTATTACCTCCTTTGCTTTTGAACTGCGAAAGTTATTGACCGTTCGGAAATCGGGCCGGCTCATACCGGATAACCACATGAAGTGAATGTCCTGCCGCAAAGCCCTTGCTATCCTGCGCCCCGTGTATATCTTAACACTATAGGCATACAGTAAGATCTTCAACAACATCCGTGGATGATAAGCTGTTGTTCCTCCCCCCTTGTACTGGTTGATCAGCCCGCTGATATCCAGTGAATCAACAACATGGT